>JANNPW010000101.1:0-24927 GCA_031400405.1 Mariniblastus sp. | reverse complement strand
TCATCAGGCCGCGGCGCGAATACTTAAGCCCGGCATCACGACCGCCGAATTGAATCGGGCGATTCGCGATACGTTCGTGGCTTACGGAGCCGAGCCATTATTTTTGAACTACGGCGCGATCGCGGGAGAACGACCACCGTTTCCTGCTGAGACTTGCATCTCGATCAACGAAGAAGTTGTCCATGGCATTCCCGGATCACGAAAAATCAGCGATGGCGATATTGTCAGTCTGGATACCGGATGTCGACTGCACGGATGGTGTGGCGATGCCGCCATCACACATGGTGTGGGCAATATCAGTTCCGCCAACCGACGACTACTAAAAACTACCAATGGCGTACTCAATCTGGCAATCGAACTGATGGGTCAGCGAACGCGGTGGAGCCAAATCTGTGGGGAGATGGAGCGCTATGTTCTCGACGCTGGTTTTTCCGTTGTCGATGAAATGGTTGGTCATGGGATTGGCAAGCATTTACACGAACCACCGCAAGTCCCAAATTATCTGCCACCAGATTGGACCGAAAATGATGACTTCGATTTGCGACCGGGAGTCGTGTTGGCGGTTGAACCGATGGTGAACGCAGGTGTTGCTGAATTGGACGAACTGGACGATCGTTGGACGATGGTTAGTTTAGATCGGAAACCGAGTGCTCATTTCGAACATACCATCGCAATTACAGATGTCGGTCCAGTTCGATTGACAGGCCCCCCTTCGGACGAAGAACTCCAAACCATGCCCGCTTGGTTGCAGGATCGTTCCGCTTGGGTGATTTGGTAACGTTTTGCATGCAGAGCATGGCCAAAAGTATGCAGAGCATGGCCAAAACAGTGCCGTTTCCAGCTGGGAATGAACCTGCTGCTTCCGACTTTAACAAATTGTTCGGAGCCATTGAATGTGGAACAACTACCAGATTCTGCATAAATAACTGGTTTCCCGAGTCGAATTGGGTTGATAAACTTGTCACTCTGGGGTTTTCCGAGTAACCTTAACGGTTGGGAAGGATCTTCCCCAACTTTTTTTTCCTCACCGTTGTTTGCGTGGTTTACCAGATGAACACCAAAGTGCAACACTCCCGCGGATTTACACTGGTTGAGTTGTTAGTTGTGATCTCGATAATTGGTATTCTGATCGGGATGTTGATGCCCGCCGTACAAATGGTCCGCGAAGCCGCGCGCCAAACGACCTGCAAAAATAATCTCCGACAACTTGGATTGGCAATCCTGAATTTTGAGGGAGCCAAACTGGAAATACCACCGGCGCGCGGAGCCGACAGGTTTTTGACCTGGCCAGTTTATTTGATGCCGTTCATGGAGATGCAAAATCTGTCGGACCGATTGGACATACGTCGAAAATATTCTGTTCAGGATCCGATTGCGGTTCAACAACCCGTCTCCACAATGTTCTGCCCGACCCGAAGTTTTCGCAGCGGATTTCTCAGCAATCGTGAAACCCGGGGCGAGCAAATCGGCGCTTGTGGAGATTATGCAGGCAACGCCGGCACGTCCCAATATTTTCCGTATGATCGCTGGGCCAAGTTTGAGGATCCTGTCGACGGAATTTTTAATTCGGGATACTCGGATCAAAATCCGGTGGTTGGCGATACGTTACCCGGTGGCGGCAAGGGTCGATACCGACTGGCAGACGTGTACGATGGTACTTCCACAACCATTTTTCTGGGTGAGAAATACGTCAGCACGTATGGTCCCCAAGAGCCGCAGGGCTGGGGCGATGGTTCGATTTATCATGGAGATGAACCCGAGACATTCATGCGTATCGGTGGCTATGGAATGGGGTTGGCTCGCAACGATCATTTGAATTGGACGCCGGGCGAATATCCGATTTTTGGCAGCTCGCATTACTCTTCGGTCAATTTCACCATGGGTGATGGCAGCGTTCATTCGCTGGAGGCCGGCATCAGCCACGAGACGTTGTATCGCTTGTTATCCCGCGAAGATGGTTTGACTGTCGAAATCAAATAGAAATTTCTGTCTCGCGTACGCCTTTACGAGCTCTGGACTCCATGCGCGCCCCTTCTCTGTTTTTCGTCGGCCAACCTCACGAGGTGCAACATCACGCAGCGCCGCTGGCCGAACGATTTGCAGTTCAGATCGTGGGTCCCGAACAAGTTGTTCAAATTGCGCTGCCTGGTGATCTGGCGATTTTCTATTCCGAACATTTTGATCGGTTTCGCGTTGCCATCCAGCAATTGAAGCAACAACGCGTGGGGACTCTCTACCTCCTGGATGGAATCCTCGAATGGCGAAATGCTTGGGAAAATCGGTCCGATGAGCCGGCCTGCCCGTTTACCATGCGTCCCGTTTTGGCTCATAAGGCCGCCTGTATCGGTCCCTCGCAAGCTCGAATACTTGACAGTTGGGGCAATTTGGGAAAGACGGAAATTGTCGGCATCCCCCGTTTCGACAACCTCAAAGCAAAACAACGAATTCCAAGTTCTACGGGTGTTTTTCGTGTGTTGGTGATGACCGCAAAAACCCCAGGATTTACCGATGATCAACTTCAACGCACGAAACAGAGTCTCGTCGATCTAAAAAAATGGTTTGAACAAGCGGATTACCGCGTTGCTGGTCGAGAAATTCAAGTCGTCTGGCGACTCACGGCAGGCTTGGATCGAGAGATTGGCGTCGCAAATGAACTATCCGATTTGACCGGCCGGGAGTTGCCGACGCAATTGACCCAGGTCGATGCGGTGATTTCAACTCCCTCAACCGCAATGTTGGAAGCGATGTTGATGGGTCTGCCAGTTGCCGCACTGGATTACTACCATTGCCCCAATTATCTGACGTTGGCTTGGACAATCCATAACACCGATTCGATTGGCACTACCCTACGAGAATTGATCAACCCACCCGAATCGAAATTATTTTATCAACGTTCTCAGTTGACCGATGTGCTTTATATGCCAGTGTTGCATGCTGATTTGCAGACACCACTTGGCCCAACAGCGACAGATCGGTTGGAGACCTTGGTCCAAGAGATGTTGCGCAGCATGGGTTCGCAAGTCAACGCTGACCAACCTTTGAGTTTCCCGGACCGAATACTGGCTCCGATCAATTTGTCGTCGTCCGACGAGTTTGACCATGCCAGGATTTATCCACTGACGACAGAATTTGCCAACCGCAATTTGGTGGAATTGCAAGTGGAACTTGCTCACGCCCGCCGCGAGATACAACACGTCCAGCGAGAGTTGGCCCAGGTGCAATCCGAATTGGATTTAGCCCACACGATATTTGACCAGATTCAACAACATCCAATCGCTGGACCCATTGTTCGACTGCGACAAAAATTTCTCGATTGGTTTGCGCGAAACGAAAAAACATTTATTGAACGATGACAACCGGTTTCCCAGTTTCCTGAACCGGCCTCTGATTTGCCAAACCGGAAAAGTTCCTGACTGATTCCTTGATCCAACAACTCCAACTACTCGAACGGCCGATTACGTCGCTTAAAACCGATGAGCCGGTCGTGCTATGCGCTGCCGACGACAACTATGTTCAGCCGTTGGCGGTGACCCTGCATTCCGCTGCTTCCTCGCTAAAACTTGGGAAACATTTGCACGTATTGCTGATGGATGGTGGAATCAGTGAAGTCAATTGGATCGGATTGAAGGAAACACTGGCCGGATTGCCGATCTCGATTCATGTTGTGCGTCCCGATCGAAGTGAAATCGCCGACCTGGGTATCTCGCACCATATCACCCACACGGCTTACTTTCGATTGTTGGCGGCAAGATTATTACCAGCATCGATTGATAAAATAATCTACCTCGATTCCGATGTGCTGGTGCGCGGTGATTTGACCGAGTTATGGAATTACGATGTCGGGGATCAGTATTGCCTGGCGGCTGTTGATATTGCCTGTCCCTTCATTGACGCGCGCAAATCCGATCCTCGATTCCGCGGTTCAATTCCCTATCTGGCGGAGCTGTCGCCTGTCCGCAATTGGCGTGAATTGGGCTTGGACGGTTCAGCTTCCTACTTCAATAGCGGCGTGATGGTGATCAACCTCAAACGTTGGCGTGAAGAGCGGATTGAGGAACAGCTGTTGGCCTGTTTGCGTGAAAATTCGCGCTTCGTATGGTGTTGGGATCAATATGCCCTAAATGTCGTGTTTGCCGGTCAATGGAGACCGTTGCCTCCGCGATGGAATCAGGGAGCGCACCTATTTGAATACCCGAATGAATCCTGCAGCCCGATCGACGCGTTGGAGTTTGCGCAAATGCGCGACGATCCCGCCCTGATCCATTTCACAACGGAATTTAAACCGTGGCACTATCGACTCATTCATCCTTGGCGGGATACCTGGTTTAGAAGCTTGGATCAAACGGCATGGACAAACTGGCGGCCAACGAAGTCCAGGTTCTCGCTGAAGGACTGGTGGAACCGTCAAGCCGTGTATTGGATTCGCAAGTCCACGATCAATTACCGCCTTGTTAACGCCTGGTTTCGGCAATAACGCGTCACTATTTTTTCACATTCTCAGTCCGATCTCCCATGATTCCCGACCTGGCCCATTCAACGCCGGAGTTACAACCAACGGTTGTTGACGGCAGTGCGTTGCCGTCGGCAGAACCGATGGCGACACCAACTGCGGCGCCCTGGGTTACGATCTTTGCCATCCCCAAGCCTTTTACCGAATCAACATCCGTCATCCAGAAAAATGCGATTCGCTCCTGGCAGCAACTGAGACCGCTCGTCGACGTTCTATTGATCGGCGACGAGCCAGGAATTGCTGAGGCCGCGGAGGAATTGGGCGTTCGCCATACACGCAATCTCCGCACCAACGAGTGGGGAACGCCACTATTGAGTTCAGCGTTTCAGACTGCCCATGAGCTGTCCGCTGCGCCGATTTTGGTGTACTGCAATTGTGATGTGATATTGCTGCCGAACTTTACGCGGATGGTCGAGCGATTGTTAAACTCTGATCTGGATAGATTTGTGGCGTTTGGTCAGCGAACGGACCTGCGCGTGGAACGTGAACTGGATTTTGACAACCCGGCCGAAATAGAAAAACTGTTGGTCGAGTGCCGACAGCAGGGCGAACAGAGTTCGATTGTTTGCAAGGAATACTTTGTGTTCAATCGCCAGCTGTATGATCCGATTCCCGATTTTGCGGTCGGCCGCGGCAATTGGGACAATTGGATGATCCATTTCGCCAAACAACAACGGCTGCCCGTGGTCGATGTAACATCCTGTGTGACGGCGATCCATCAATCACATGATTATTCGCATTTTGGTAAAAGCCGTTGGCAGTGCTATGTTTCGGGGAATGAAGCGCGCGAAAATCAGCGTCTCGCTGGCGGCCGACATGTAATTTCCGGATCCACGCCGACGTGGAGCCTTGACGAAGACGGCGTTCGCAAGGTCCGATTGAGCGGGTTAAATCTTAAGTTCTGGTTGGATGGGCTGCGATTCGTCAAGTTGACGAAGGAATTGGTGTTTGGTCGTTGATTGACTCAGATCCGTGCATCGAAACAGGGTTTTGCAAAGTAGAATAGAGCCAAGCCTGTTTTTGATTAATCTTAACCCGAATTTACCGCCAGCGGACACGCTGTCGCAGGTCCTGTGATGCATTTCCTGTTCGCCACAACTACTTCCATCATTTTGATCTCGGCAGCGATCATTCAGCTGATTGTGGCGCGCTATTTCCTGGGCGAATTCGGCCGCAAGCAAGTCCGGCGATTACCAGCGGACCGTCAATCCGGCGTCGCAGTACTCATGTGTGTTCGAGGTTGCGATCCATCTCTGCGACTGGCGTTGATTTCTGTCCTACGACAGGAGTTTGCTCACTATGAAGTTCATGTCGTCGTTGATCACCGGTCCGATGCCGCCTGGGAGGTAGTACACGAAGTTAAGAGGGAGTTTGATGATCAAAATCGGCTCTCCATTCACGAGTTGATGGCGCCGCGGGATTCCTGCGGTTTGAAATGCAGCTCCTTGCTCCAAGGGTTGGAGCAAATTTCCGAGGCTACAAAATTTCTCGTTCTACTGGATTCCGACGTCGAAACTCACCCGACCTGGATCGCCGAATTGATTGGACCGCTGGAACATGACCCCACGATCGGACTGGTGACGGGCAATCAGTGGTTTGAACCGCCGGGTGGTTCCACTTGGGGGGCACTCGTCCGCAGCAGCTGGAATGCCGGCGCGCTAGTTCCGACAATTATTTTTGGCAATCCCTGGGCGGGTACATTCGCCATGCGAATGAAAGATGTCCGAGCGGCAGAACTGGCCCTCATTTGGCAAAAATCGGTGGTGGACGATGGGCCGCTGCGATCGGTCATGCGAAAGTTGGGACTGAAAATCCATTTTGCTCCGTCCCTGATCATGATCAATCATGAAAATTGCACCTTTGCTTATGTCAATCGCTGGGTCACGCGAATGCTCACGTGGTCACGAATCTACGAACCCACATTTTTTCTATCCGTGTTACACGCCGTGTTCAGTAACGTCGTGATGGTCGCCGTGTTTGCGGCGCTAATCGGAGGCTTGTTGGGCAGCGATATCCGATCCGCGTCGATTGCCGGTGGCGGATTGTTGATTAGCGGATTGCTGTCTGTTTTCGCCTACGTCGTCGTGCGCTCTGCAGTTTCCCAAAGTTGCCTGCTCAGAAACGAGCAATTGCCGCCGATGGGCGCAATTCGATTTATCAAATTGCTATTGACGGTTCCGATTGCCCAAGTGATCTATGGGGTTTCGTGTTTGCGAAGTCTGTTTTCCCAACGAGTCATGTGGCGCGAAATCACTTATGAGATATCGGGAAACTCGAGCGTCAAAATGTTGAACTACCGGCCCTTTGTGCAAACCAAAGAACAAGTCCGATCCAATGTCTCCATTTGATGTTGCTATCGATTCCAACATCATTTTGAAAATGTCGGAATTTCCACTGACACCACTGGATTGAAAAACTGCGCAGCGCTGATTACTGTCGCGGGTGAATCGTCAAGCGGCAATGTCAACTCGAATCTGGCCCCCTGCCCCGCTCCGTTGCTAAAACATTCCAGCGCGCCATTTAGTTCGTGAGCGGCGAGGATACTATTGTGCAAACCGAATCCGTTGCCGCCGGGACGGGTTGTAAAACCGTGCTGAAAAATCTGTTTCTGATTTTCGGGTGAGATTCCCATTCCGTTGTCTTGCACTGTGATCGTCAGAGAGTTCTTTTCGTTCAGGCTGATTGAAATTACGATTTTCCCTCCTATCGAGCGGGAATGCTGAACCGCAAATTTGGCATTGCTAATCAAATCCACGATGATCTGCAGAATTTTGTGCGGTTCACTGCAGACGTCTGGTAAATCCTGATAGTCGCGCACGACTTCAATTTCATGCTTGTCCAAGTCGGCTTGTTGAATGCGAATTGCCCGATCACAGACTTCCGTTACCGAGAACCGTTCCGCAGCGCCGGACACGCGGGCGTAGGACTGTTGCATTGAAACGACTTCCGAAATATGGGTGACACTCTTGCGCATTAATTGCACTTCGCAGGCAATTTCCAGATGTTGGTCTTTCAAGTTTTCGGAAACCAGGCTCAAATATTGCAACAACTGTCGAGTTCGTGGGCTCTTCGATGGCGACTCGCCCAAGTCTGGACTGGCAAGTCCCAGTTGGGAAATTGTCTCATCAAGGCGGTCCAATCGTGCGTCGGTCAATCGGTCAATGATTGTATCAGCCGATACGTTGATACTATTGATCACATTTCCAACGGTGTGCAGTACGCCGGTCGCCACCTCAGACAGGCCGGCTTGTCTCGAAGCCTGCAGTAGCTTTCGAGTCAAACGCTCACGATCCGTCTCCGCCCGGACCCGCATCTGCACTTCGTCATGCAGTTGCCGATTGACAGTCTTCAATTCCTTGGTGCGAGTCCACAGTAATTGTTCATCATCAAGTCGGGACTGCTGCAGTCGGGCTTGTCCCCGACAAACCCGAATTTCATGTTGATCATGGCGATGTTGCCGGAGTAATAAAAATCCGACCGTTGCAGCATAACAACACGCAAATTCCAGGACACGCTCCCGACCGTTTTCCAAGGAAATCGCGATCCAATCTCCCCACCCAAACACATCGAGCGCAACGGTTACGGTCGTAATTGAGGCGGCCAAACTCAGTATTTTCGGATCCTGATACAGCGACAACGCGATCAACGAGGCGAACCCATAAAAGTAGGCTCCCGGTCCCCCATTGGTCCAGACCACCAACCAGATCCAGGAAAGTAATTGAGCAACCGTCACAATGACTCTTGTCAGGACCGACTCGGAATTGCGCCACAACAATACCAGAGCCACCACGGCCGCCAACAGACCTCCGCCAGTAACCAATCCAATGTCCGACGCGAGTCCATTGGAAAGTGCCGTCGAGCCCAGCCGAGCATTCGATTGCGTCAGTAACAAGAATCCGATCATCCCGACCCACTGCGCAGGAATCAGCGCCTTAAACATTCGGTTGGCACTTCGAATCGCGTGCAGTCGATTCTCCGAAATCAACAGGGCTACTCGATCGCTGAGCCAATCGGTTGGGCATAGTGATTTCATGGAGCTAGTTTCTGATAACAGGTTATTTTCAGTTTATGGATTAGTCAAAAAAGGAGGAGGGAGGGAAAGGGGAAAGAGTGCCGTTGTCGCTTGTGTAGTTCGCGCTATCGTTGTCCTAAAATTTCACCAGTTCTTTCGTTTCAACTCGATTGCGACCCCTGATTTTTGCCAGACCAAGTGCTTCATCGGCACACTCGAGAACCCGTTCGGCGACCGTGTGGTGGGCGGCAACCTGGGTCGCCACACCCACACTCACCGTAATTTTCAACGGCGACCCGTCCACCATCACAGTTGACTCGGCCACTCGTGCCCGCAGACGCTCAGCAACCATCACGGCGCGGTCTTGCGAGCAATGACGGAGACAGATGATAAATTCTTCTCCTCCGTATCGCCCGATGACATCATTTGGCCGCAGTGTTTCCCGCAGTCGCTGCGCCACGTTTTTCAACGCCAGGTCCCCGGCCAAATGCCCAAATGCGGCGTTGACATCTTGCATCCCATCGACGTCGACATACAGAATTGAATACACATCGTCGTGTTGTTCCGCATCGCTGGCGATGAAATTGATTCGATCCAGGATCGCGTGCCGGTTCAACAATCCAGTCGTTCGATCGACCTCCGAATCTTCATAGAATTGATTCGGATTCTCGCGCAACATGGCTTCAATTTGCCGACGTTGCTGGATCTCTTTTTCCAGTTCGATCGTTCGCTGGGCCACCATCGAGCGCAGCTCTTCCGTCTTCAGCCGGGCCATTTTCTCCAGTTGATGTTTGACGGACAAAGACAAAGCCATTTGGCAGACTTCGATTTTGTCGAACGGCTTCTTCAGAATCAACAATCGATCGGACCAACCTAATCGAGTGACTATTTCACCCCAGGACATGTCGGCAAAGGCCGTACAAACGACGATCTGAAGATCCGGGGCGATCGCCCACATGCGTTCAATTGTTTCGATGCCGGAAATTCCTGGCGGGATGCGCATGTCGACAAACGCCAACGAATAGGGTCGTTTTGCCTGGTCGGCGGCTGCAACTTTTGCCACCCCTTCCAACCCCTGATAGGCCGAATCGACTTCGAAGTTTGGCAATCCTGAATTTTCGTTGGCTGGTCCGCCATAGAGCTGCTGTTCGAGTTGATCAAGTTCACCGCAGTCATCAAGACGCGTCAATATCTTACGGAAGTCTCGATGAATCGCCGGATTATCGTCAACAATCAAAACGCGAAACTCAACTGAGTTCGACACCACGGAATTCTCCAGAAAAGGGGGCACTACAATTACCATCCGACCGTCAGGCAAAGCGCCGAATAGCCTCTCTCAACCCTATCGAACCCCTAACCGGAAAAGTTGCGAAAGATTTTGGCCCTGCCCTTGATTGGTAAGTCCTTGGTATTCGCTGCGACTGACAATGGACTGAAAGTCGTTTTGATGGGATGGCCGGGCCGTAATTTCTTGAATAGTTTTGGATATCGGCGTTCAGGAATCGTTGCCAATCTCGAGTCACACCAACCCCAGGCGTCAGAATCCACGCCAGTCATTGGGCGCAACTCAAAAAAAAGGGCATCGTTTTCTCGATGCCCAATTAAACCCGATTTGATTTGATGAAACCGTCTAACGATCGGCAACATACATCGCCAAAGACTTGTGCGGCAAGGTATGACTGCCAGTGGCTGACATCAATGGCCCGTTCAAGTTGGGATAGACGTCATGCGGAGTCGGCAACGAAGTGTCGGCAAACAAATGCCAACTCTTCGATTTGGCGATTGTCGGAATCAAAAACCGACAACTGCTGCCACTCGAATTGAACATCAACAGAACATCGCGAGCAACACCTTCCGGATCATCGGCAATGGGCGGAGCAGCCAACAGGCAAATGATCGGATTATCGCCAGCATGCCAGTCGACCGCTGTTCCCAGGGGGCTGTACCAGCTGACATCGGACCAACCACTCTTGCTATTGGGCACACCCGTCAAAAACTGTCGACGGCGCACTGTCGGTTGGTTGCGCCGGAACTCGATCAGGCTGCGACAGAACCGCACGAGTTCCGTGTTCTTCTCCATCAAGTCCCAGTCCAGCCACGAGATTTCGTTGTCTTGACAGTAGGCATTGTTATTACCTCTTTGGGTCCGCCGAAACTCATCCCCGGCCACCAACATGGGCACTCCTTGAGACAGCATCAACGTCGCGATCATATTCTTAATTTGTCGAATCCTGAGCTGATCGATTGCCAACTGATTGGTGGGACCCTCGACTCCAAAATTCTCGCTGAAATTATGGTTGTCTCCATCGCGGTTGTCTTCGCCGTTGGCCAGATTATGTTTGTCCCGATAGCTGACCAAATCGTCAAGCGTAAACCCATCGTGAGAGGTAATAAAATTGATGCTGCTACACGGCGGCCGGCCTCCGGGTTGATACAGATCCGCCGAACCCGCCAAACGCGTAGCCAACGCCCCTCGCGTTCCGGTGTCCCCGCGCCAATAGCTGCGCACATCATCGCGGTAGCGTCCATTCCATTCGGCCCAGCGATCATCGCCGAACGAGCCGACTTGATAGGCTCCTGCCGCGTCCCAAGCCTCGGCAATGATTTTTGTGTCGGCGAGCAACGGATCTTCTCCGATTGCTTCCACTAGCGGCGGATTGGGAACCAACATGCCGCTGCGATCGCGGCTGAGAATCGACGCCAGATCAAATCGAAATCCATCGATATGATAGTTATGCACCCAATGCCGCAAGCAATGAAAAATCATCTCGCGGACGATCGGGTGATTACCATTGACAGCATTGCCGCAACCAGAATAATTCTTGTAATGGCGTTTGTCGTTCTCCAGCATGTAATAAACCGAGTTTTCGAGTCCCTTGAAACTGAGCGTCGGACCGCGCTCGTTGCCTTCGCAGGTGTGGTTGAACACGACATCCAGAATGACCTCGATGCCAGCTCGATGCAGCGCTTTCACCATCGTCTTGAATTCGTCGACCTGCCCACCCGGTTCGGTCGACGCGGCATACCCTCGGTGCGGCGCAAAAAACGCCAGCGAATCGTAGCCCCAATAATTCGGTCGCTCGGGAGTCTTGCCATCAAATCCCAGTATTGGAAATTCGTGCACAGGCATCAACTCAACCGCCGTTACTCCCAACGACTTCAGATACGGAATTTTCTCGATGACTCCCAGATAGGTACCGGGATTCTTCACGCCACTGGAATCATGTTTCGTAAAACCCTTGACATGCATTTCATAGATGATCGATTCCGAAACATCGTGCCGGATATGTCGATCTTCCTCCCAATCAAAAAAATCATCTACGACGACGCATTTGGGTGGCCGAATGACTCCATCGGTATTGGTTTGAAATTCACCGGCGAGCGCCTTAGCGTACGGATCAATCAATCGCGCCTTGGAATCAAAGCGCATGCCACGGCTGGGATCGTTGGCGCCGGAACACTGAAAATGATATAGTTGTCCCGGTCCGAGGCCGGGCACAAAAATACTCCAAATATCTCCCCACCGATCATTTCGTGGATTGAACGCGATCACTTCGGCGGGCTCACGATCGAGCACATTGTCGTACAGCAGCAACCGCATTTCGGTTGCATTTCGACTGAAGACGACAAACTGCACACCATGTTCGTGGATCACCGCGCCATAAGGCAACATGTGCGTAAATTGCAGTTTGTGGTAGTTATTTTTCATTTCCATTAACATTGGTCGATTTCCCTTTAGTTGACAATCCCGGAAGCGAATTCCGCTGCGAATCGGTTGAATCTTAGCACTCAATATTTAGAGCTTGCTGGCTGAACGGGAGAAAACACTGGGATTTTCCGGACCTCAATGCGTTACAGCAGGCAACCTCGAAGCGAGGCACCTGATCGTCTCGAATTGCGTGTTCGGTTAGGTCACCGGAATCGTCAGAGTCGCCGGCGGGCGAACATTATGGCTTCAGGGAGCCACGTTCAAGGTTTTCCGTCGGACGGTTGCTCGAACCGCAGCAATCAGGCAAACTGGGGTCTGTCAAATCGTGTTTTCGAGCGCGTTCATCGCACCACCCATTTCTTCCAAACTAATTCCTATGGCAGGCGTTTCCTACAAAGATGCTGGAGTTGATCTCGACGTTTACAACGCGGCGATGAAACGACTTCCTCGGCTGATGCACCGCACTTTTTCACCGCGCGTGCGACAGCTCGATGGTGGATTCGCGGGACTGTTCGAACTCGATTTCGACAGCCAGTTGTTTCGGCGAAACTATCAGGACCCGGTCCTCGTAGCTTGTACCGATGGCGTCGGCACAAAACTAAAACTGGCGCAATTGCTGGATTCACACGACACGGTGGGTGTTGATCTGGTCGCGATGTGCGTCAACGATGCCATTTGTTGCGGGGCTGAGCCATTATTTTTTCTGGATTATGTGGCGATGTCACACGACGATCCAGCGCGACTGGAGAGCATTGTTCAAGGGATTAGTGACGGCTGTATTCAATCCGGTTGCGCGCTGTTGGGCGGCGAAACGGCGATCATGCCTGACATGTATCAACGCGGCGATTATGATCTCGCCGGATTCTGTGTCGGAGTGGCGGAACGCAAACATCTCATCGACGGTCACTCGATTGCCAATGATGACGTTTTGATCGGCATTGCGTCGAGTGGCATTCACTCCAACGGTTTTAGTCTCGTTCGAAAAATTGTCTTTGATGTGGGCCAGAAACAGCCCCACGACGAATTCGGAACGACCGGTAAAACGATCGGCGAAACGTTGCTGACCCCGACGCTGATTTATGCGAAAGCAGTTCGGCAAGTGCTCAGCCACTACAAGATCAAGAGCGTGGTGCATGGCATCGCGCACATTACCGGCGGGGGATTGGAAGAGAACATTTCCCGCATCACTCCCAATGGACTGGCAATCGAAATCGATGGACAATCCTGGATACGTCCACCGGTTTTTGAGTGGCTGCAAAAAATGGGCCAGGTGGACACGGAAGAAATGTTCCGGGTGTTCAATATGGGAATCGGCCTGGTGATGATCGTTAGTCCCTATTACGCCGAAAATGTTCGACGCCTGTTACACGTGGCCGGTCATGAAAATTGGCTAATCGGGTCAGTAAAAACTCACGCGAATGTGGCATTGAAATCGGTTCTTGTGTTGGATAAATGATGAATTACAAATTTGTCCTGATTGATAGCGCCACTGGCAACGACACCATGTCGTGGGTTCTACGTTTGCCTGTCATCATTGGTCGCAGTCCCGATGCGCAAGTTTCGATTGGCGATCCGTCGATCAGTCGGCGACATTGTCAATTCAGTAACGACACGGATGGAGCCTTGGTAGTTCGCGATCTCGAATCGATGAACGGGACGTATGTGGATGAGTTGCGGGTCAACAAATCGGTCCTGCGCCCTGGTAGCATGGTTCGAATCGGCGCCTTGACTTTTCGGATCGAATGGACCACCGAACCAATCACAGATCGTCCCAAAGTCGAGGGCGGTGACGGCACTACCACGCAACCGATGAGTGTATTGCCTCGGCGTAAAGACTCCGCCGGTTAGCTGCCGCCCCGCTATTTTATCTGTCCGCTATTGGAAAACGGAAACGAACGTGACACCGCATTTGCTTCGATTGATTGTTGTTGTCATCGGGATCACGTCGCTGCTCTCGTCTCAAACAATCCGTGTTGACGAAACAAACACTTGGGCCGAAAAACTAGGTGGTCCAGCCTTGCCATTTTCGGATCAGTCCGCTGCCGATCAGATTTCGACTTGGGCGCAGGCAAGTGAATGGCTCGGACCGTTGGCGCCGATCGCGATCTCTCCGTTTTTCGGTATCACGTGCCTGGCGGCGATCTCACAGTTCGGAGGCGACTGGGTGGCTTTCAATCGCTTTCTCAGCACCAATCCCATCCTCAACAACCCAACCATCTTTTGGGTTTTCTTGAGCCTGACTGTAGTTACCTCATTGCCACGGTTTACCAAAGTCAGCAAACCGGTTGCTCAAGCGATTGACCAACTGGAAGCCTATGCCGGCATCATCTCGATTTTGGTCATCCGATTTCTCCCAGACCTGATGGCCCCATCGGAAGTGGTGCCGGCAACAGCACTGGTGGTGCAAATGGGATTTGTTTCTTTCTCCAGCAATCTGTTGCTGTCCGTCGCCGCAGTTATCAATATTGTCGTCATCAATTCCGTCAAATTCTTTTTTGAAATTATGGTTTGGCTAATTCCAGTGCCAATGGTGGACGCGTTATTGGAGGTCGCCAACAAGTCCGCGTGTGCCGGATTGATGTCGATCTACGCGTTTAGTCCAACATTGGCCACGTTTTTGAATTTGTTACTGTTTGGGGTTTGCTTGATTGTTTTTCGCTGGATCAACCGGCGAGTCGGCTTTCTGCGGTCAATGATCGGCGATCCAGTTTTGGTCTTGTTCGCCCCACGCTACGGCGTTTGCCGTTCGGAAGAGTTAACCGTTTTTCCGCAGGGAAGCCAGTTTGGTTTCCCAGCCAAATCAAAGTTGGTGTTGAGTGCCAAGGAAAGCGGTTGGCAATTAAAGGAACAGCGTTTTTGTCGCTCGCCCAAGTACCAGTCTCTCGAATCCGAACAGGTGAATCTTACGCTGCGGGAAGGACTGTTGGTCAACAGTATCGAAGTTGATGGAAATCCTGCGGGACGACTGCTGTTTTCGAGGCGATACCGAAATCAGGCCGATGAGTTGAGTCGGCGACTGAAAATTGGACGGTCCACAATGGAGTGCTCCCAGGATCTCAATTCTGCCCTGACTCCGGGATAGACTTTGTTGGGTGCTGTCAATTGGATTTCCTTGATTGGCTCAATCCTGGTCTTGCATTGCCAACAATACGGCTGACATCATTGCGGCAGTTTCTATCCGAAGAATTGTCGGACCGAGCCTGACCGGGTTCCAGTGCGCCGATTCAAACTGCGCTATCTCTGATGGATCGAATCCGCCTTCCGGGCCGATGGCGATAACGCGTTTCCGAGCCGATTGCGGACTGACGGAAATCAAGTCCGCAGTCGCGGCAGGATCAGCCAGAAAACAGGCGGTGTCAGTCTCGTTGGTGACCAAGGCCAATAACTCGGGGATCGAATGTTGTGGCGCGACCTGCATTAAGTAATTGCGACCACATTGCTTGCTCGCCTCGATTACCCCTTTTTGGAACCGTTCGATCACATTCGGGTTCGCCACCGAAACGGATCGGGACGTCTTGAGTGGAATCAACCGTGCGACCCCCAGTTCCACCAGTTTTTCCACCAGGAATTTTTGCCGGTCTCCCTTGGGAATTGCCGCAGCGATGTTAACGATGGGGACATCGAGAAGTGGTGTTAACACGGTCGATGTGATGGCCAACTGCAAATTCTTTTTACTAATGGTTGCAATCGTCGCGGCATACTCATAACCAGTTCCGTCGAACAGGGTGACTTCATCGCCAATCGAAAATCGCATGACATGCATGGCATGATGCGCTTGGTCGCCGTCAATCAAGACCGTTCCATCAAGAATCTTTTGTTCAATAAAAAATCGGTGTGCCATGGGTAAGAATCCTACCGAAGTTCGGTTCGCGATTCGATCCCCGACTTGGAAAATGATTGCCGGACTGCCGGTCTCAAAAGTGCTTCCGAGCTCGACTTATGCCGAAGCCTTGGCGAATTGGTGTGAAACCCGCCAACGGGCGATTTCCGTTTGAGTCGATCGCCGCCGAGGAGGAATATGCAAACTGGTTCGGACGATACTTGCAGCAATCCAGATCTTTTGGCGTGTGTCAGCTGCTGGAATCGATGGGACCTGAATTGTTCGATCCAGCCGCCCGGCAACTAATTAGCCTCCATGACGATTTTTGCTGTCGGGAGTCGAATCGAGAACTTGCCTAGCCGATGGTTGTTACCGACAGCGCGATCAATTAGCATGATCCCAAGAGTCATTCCGGAAAAATCCTGGGAGTCGTTCATGAGGACTGATGTCGCCGCGTTGATTGTCGTTTGTATTGTCGCTTTCGCAACGGAAGCAGCACTTGGTCAAGATTTTCGATTGTTGGCCTGGAATGTGGAAAGCAATCGACCCTCATCGCCACCGGTGAGTGATCCGGTGGTGCTGGGCAAAGAACTGACGGAATTGCTGACCGCAACCGCCACGCGTTCGCAGATTATTGCCTTGAGCGAAGTTGATCCGAAATCGTTTCAAGTTTTCGCCAAAGCTGCCGCTGCCGGTCTGAAATCGGAAATCGATTTTGTAACCTCGGCCAGCGGAGGATTTCAGGATACGGATTCGCTGATGCTGGTCGTTGACAAATCCCGCTTTCTGATCGAAGACGCGATGGAGCTACATCGGTTTGCCGGCGTTTCGGCGAATTTTAATGTCACGGAAGAATCGTCCCCCGAATTCGGAACCTTGCGTGCGCGATCTCCGTTGGCGGTAAAACTCCGGGACAAATCCGACCAAAAAACGTTTTGGGTCATTGTCAATCATCTGGCCCGCGGCGAAGCGGAATTGCGAACCGATCAAGCGCGAATGCTTGTAAAATGGGCGGCGGCCCATTCCGAGCCGATTATTTCCGCCGGTGATCACAATTTTGATTTTGAGTTCAAATCACAACAAGGGAACCCCGGTTTCAACGCGATGGTCGAAGGCGGCGTTTGGGAATGGCTGAAACCGGATCCGCTGATCGACTCCAACTGGTCAAGCGACTTTCGCATTCAGGACCGGAACGTCGATCGATATCCCGATTCCATTTTAGACTTCATCTTTGTTGCCAACCAAGCCAAAGGCTGGCACGGCAAATCGACGGTCGTGGTGCGCGACGAAGACTTTCCGGACAATGAAAAAACCAGTGATCATCGCCCTCTCATCGCCGACTTTAATCCAGTAAAATAGCGGAGACTGAGCAACACGGGATTGTGAAACGCTGAAAGACGTACGATGCGACAGAAATTCAAACTAATGTTGATCAGCGTTTTAACGGTTGCTGTGATCGGGGTTTTGCAATTTCTCGGCTGTACCTGGATCGCCATGGCCAACTTTCCCGAGGGATTTTCGTTCAGCGAGAATTTCCTGAGCGAACTGGGAATCCAGTCGCTGGAGTATCATACGACCTACAACGGCTCCCTGATTTTTTTGGGACTCTCGATCATACCCAGTTTTGTGTTGCTGTGGTTGACGAATCTCAAGCGACTCTGGTCACTGATGGCCACGTCGATTCTTGGGACTATATCCGGAGCCGGGTTGATCGGCATGGGTGTCTTCACGGTGGAACGAGAGTTTATCTTGCATTACGTGTCGCTGGCGATTTGGATGTTTCCCATGCTGTACATGACCATCAGTTTTTTCTTTGCCGTCTCGCGTAGCGAATATGTCGGGATTGGGTTTCTTTCGGCGAGTTTGTTGATGGTCATCGCGATGTTGGTCGTGCTTCTTCGAGCGCAAGTCACCAGTCACCAATTGTTGCATATCTTCGTGGTGTGTTGCGGCCTGATCTGGTTCGGCTACGTGATTGCCTACATTTGGCAAATTGGTTTCTTTATGTTGAAAAATTGGGATCGAGTGGAAGATCACACATCCGAAGAGAACGTTTACTTTGCTACATTGTTGCAAGATAAACAACGATAATAATCGCGGCCAACTGGTCGCCCGAGTACAAATTGTCCGCATAAAAAACCTGCGCTGAAAGCTGATACCACATGAACCTGGATTTGAATCAACGACACGCGATTGTCTGCGGCAGCAGTCAAGGGATCGGTCGCGCTATTGCGCTGGAGCTGGCTGCGATGGGTTGCACAGTAACCTTAATGGCGCGAAATCCCGAATTGCTCGAACAGGTGCGCCTGCAACTGGACGATTCCGCAAATCAACAGCATTCGATTCTGGTGGCTGATTTTTCGGATTACTCCCAAGTCAAATTGGCGATCGATCAGTTCGTGTCAGCCGGTAAAACGGCTGATATCTTGATCAACAACACCGGCGGCCCGCCTCCCGGACCGGCCTTGGAATCGAAGATCAACGAATATGTGGCGGCGTTTGAGTCCCATTTGATTTGCAATCAGATTTTGACTGCCGCGCTTGTTCCTGGCATGAAGGCGAAAAAGTTTGGACGGATCGTGAACGTCATCTCGACGTCCGTGAAACAGCCGCTCGATGGATTGGGCGTGTCGAACACGATTCGTGGCGCCGTCGCCAGCTGGGCCAAGACGCTGGCCGGTGAATTGGGGCCGTTTGGCATTACCGTTAACAACATTTTGCCCGGTATGACCCATACCCAGCGATTGGACCTGATTATCCTGCGGCGGGCGGAAAAACTTGGCATATCGATCGAAGCGGTAACTCAAGAAATGGAATTGGAAACGCCGGCTCGGCGTTTTGGAACGACCTCCGAGATCGCGGCGGCCGCGGCTTTTTTGGCCAGCCCGGCCGCGAGCTATATCAATGGCATCAATTTGCCAGTCGATGGGGGACGCACAAAATGTCTCTGATCAAGATTCAGAACTACATTGGTGGAACGCTCCAGGATCCACTTTCAAATCAATGGCTGGATAATTTCGATCCGGCGACGGGTGATCTGTACAGCCAGGTTCCAGATTCGAATGAGTCGGATATCGATGCCGCTGTAATTGCCGCCAACCAGGCCCACGGCAACTGGGCGGCGACGAGCGTAGAAAACCGGGCGGCGATCCTGAATCGTATCGCCGACCTGATTGACCAAAATCTGGACTCGTTGGTGCAGATCGAGTCGCGCGATAATGGCAAACCGGAATCGCTAGCCCGGGCCGTCGACATTCCTCGGTGTTCCCAAAACCTACGGCATTTCGCGGCGACTGTGATCGGTGCGTCGAGCGAATCCCATCCGATGTCCGGCGCGATCAACTACACATTGCGCCGACCTTTGGGCGTCGTGGGCGTAATTTCGCCTTGGAATTTGCCGCTCTATTTGTTTACCTGGAAAATCGCTCCCGCCTTGGCGACCGGCAACTGCGTAATTGGGAAACCCTCGGAGGTGACTCCGATGTCGTCGTTTCGATTCTCGCAGATCTGCATCGATGCTGGGTTGCCACCCGGCGTGCTCAATATTGTTCACGGCAGTGGCAACCAAACAGGAAATGCACTGATCAATCACCCAGGCATCAAAGCGATTTCATTCACTGGCGGAACCAAGACCGGTCGTCATGTGGCGAGCGTAGTCAGTCCGCAGTTAAAAAAATTGTCGTTGGAACTAGGTGGCAAGAATCCGAATATCGTGTTTGCCGATTGTGATTATCCAGCGATGCTGGAAACGACGTTGAAATCATCCTTTTCCAATCAAGGTCAGATTTGTCTGTGTGGTTCCCGCATCTTCGTCGAACGCAATATTTACGAAAAATTCAAACTGGACTTTGTTCAGCGAACACGCCAACTAACCGTCGGCGATCCGCTGCATGCCAATACGCAGCTGGGCGCTGTCGTATCCAAGTCTCATTTCGAAAAAATCATGGGTTGTTTGGAGACCGCGAAGACCGAAGGGGGCCAAATTCTGACCGGCGGCAATGCGGTTCATCCCAACGCGCGTTGCGCCAATGGCTGGTTTATCGAACCAACTGTCATTGAAGGGCTATCGAATTCTTGTCAGACGAATCAGCAGGAGATTTTCGGACCCGTCGTCACGTTGCAATCGTTTGAGTCGGATGAAGAAGCGATTGGGCTGGCTAATGATACCGAATATGGGTTGTCGGCGTCCATTTGGACGCAGGATATCACGCGCGCCCACCGTCTGGCGGAGAAAATTGAAGCGGGTGTCGTCTGGATCAACTGCTGGCTGGTCCGCGATTTGCGCACGCCGTTTGGCGGCGTCAAACAAAGCGGAATGGGACGTGAGGGTGGAGACGAGTCGTTGCGATTTTTTACCCATACTAAAAATATCTGCATCAAATACTGATTGACTGGATTGAATCCCGATGCCCAAATCAATAATCAACGTCGAGTCCGCCCCCAATCCGGTCGGGCTGTACCCGCACGCACGACGCGTCGGCAACCTGTTGTTTTTATCGGGAATCGGTCCGCGTCAAAAAGGAAACCCGCAAATCCCCGGCGTTGAAATCAATGGCGCGGGCGAAATCGTAAATTACGACATCGAAGCCCAATGCCGAAGTGTATTCCACAACGTGAGAACCATCGTCGAAGGCGCTGGTTCAAAATGGGAAAACATCGTCGATGTAACGGTCTTTCTCACCAACATGAAAGATGATTTCAAAACGTACAATCGAATTTACGCCGAGCATTTCGCTGACAATCAACCGTGTCGGACGACGGTCGAGGTCAATGCCTTGCCCACGGCGATTGCCATCGAGCTGAAATGCATTGCGACGATCGACTGAATTTACTGCCCGTGGCCAACGGCTGAGGGAATCGACGTCGCATTTCGTTAGATTTCGACATTTCCGCCGCTGATGATAATCCCAATGCGTTGCGGACGTGCGGCGCTGTCTCGATTTCTTTTGAATTGCGCTGCCAGGGCGACGGCGGAACTTGGTTCAATAATTAACTTCGTCCGTTCACAAAAAAAACGTCGAGCCGCAATGATCTCGTCTTCCGTAACACAGATGATCTCGTCGACGAGATCGCGAATGAATGGCCACGTCAGGTCACCGAGATTTGTTCGCAAGCCGTCCGCGATCGTTTGAGGATTGGATTGTGGAATCAAGCGGTTCTGCAATTTGGATTGATAGGCATCATCTGCGCCAGCCGGTTCGGCACCAATGACTCGAATCGTTGGCGATAGCGATTTGGCTGCCAGGCACGTTCCCGACATCAACCCCCCACCGCCGATCGGTGCGATCATGACATCCAGATCTGGAACCTGCTCGAGAAATTCCATCGCGCAAGTTCCTTGCCCCGCGATGATCTGTGCATGATCGAACGGCGGAATCATCGTCCCGCCCGTTTCAGACTGTACGGCTGCCGCCACCGACAATCGCGCTGCGAGATTGGGTTCGCATTTAACAATTCGACCCCCATAGTTCTCGACGGCCGCGATCTTGATCGCCGATGAATTGGTTGGCATCACAATATGAGCCGTCGTGCCGAACAGTCGTGCGGCATAGGCCAAAGCGGCAGCATGATTTCCCGAGCTGTGGGTGACTACTCCCCGAGACAATTCGAGCGCGGTCAGTTGCGAAACGGCATTAATCGCACCCCGAATTTTGAACGAGCCGGTCTTCTGAAGGTTTTCACATTTGAAGAAAACAGAATGGCCCACCCTTTCATCAACGGCCTGCGAGGTAAATACAGGCGTAAAATGAATTCGAGAATTGAGTCGCAGCCGGGCCGCTCGGACTTCGGCAAATGTCGGCACTGTCACCGAAATATTGGACATGTAAGGGTTTTGTTAAATGATTGGGTTCGAAGAAGTCCGAATTTTGGCACGTTGTGTGGCACAATGCAATGATAACCGCTTTGCCGGCCGTGAACCAACGGGTTGGTAAATCGGTCTCTGAGACTTACAATACAGTTCCGGTTGGCAAGCGATCCAGTGTTTCGCCAACCACAAAACGATTCCGCTGTCCAAACTGTCTCAGGAAACCCGCGTGTCTGAAAACCAACCCGTCAATCATCCCAACGTGGAGGTTACACCTGCCATCTCGGCTTCATCGTTTGAACATCAGCCTACCGGAGCGGCCGCTCGTCGCTCCAATCCGGAAATGAGTTTGCAGCTGGCTTTGGCTGCCGCCAAAACCGCCGCTGAAAATGGCGGCACCAATTTGTTGGTGCTGGACATGACACGTCATACCGCGATCTTTGATTACTTTGTGATTGCCACCGGCACCAGTCGCCGACAGTTGCATGCGATGAGCGAAGAGATTGATCTCAAATTGGAGCGCGATCTGAAAGACAAACGCATCAACATCGATGGCTACGATGAAAGCAAATGGATCGTGCTGGATTACGGAACTGTCGTCATTCACTTGTTCGACGAAGACACACGCGCATTCTATAGCTTGGAAGCGTTATGGGCCGATACCCAGAAAGTCGATTTGACGGAGACGCTAAAAGACATTCGCAATCGTTAGCCTAACGTCAATGCTCGGTTGATGTCTCGTCCAACCGTTGCAGCAGTTGTTGATAATCGTGCGGCGTGTTGATATTTCTCAACGAGTCCAACTGCGGGTCCAGTGATCTCAACTCCTCGGCGTCCAACAACTTGGTCCACAAAATCTCGGCCAGTCCTTTGACTCGCAGTCGACCGGCTTGAATTTCTGCTTCAATCAGACCGACGATATCAGTTCGATAGATCGAGGTCAGTCCGTAAATCTGTGCGCCCGTCTTCGGCATGATCGCTTGGTGGTCGCCAATTAGTTGAAATAGGCGGGCAATCACCGAGGGTCGAATCAGCGGCGCATCGCAGCCCGTCACAAACGCAAATTCCACTTGGCCGGAAAGTTGGTCCAACCCGACGCGTATTCCTTCGAGGGGTCCACAACCAAGATATTTGTCGGTTGCGAAAATTACGTGCGGAAGTCGCTCTTTCAAGATTGAGCGATCACCTCCTACCACGACGATCGGCGCTGCGACCGTCCCGACTCGCTCAATCAAATGGTCCAGAAACGTGCGATGTTGAAACATCAAGCTGGCTTTGTCGACTCCCATTCGTGAACTGTGTCCGCCACACACAACGACAGCGCCCAGATTGGGAATTCGGTCGGGTGTAGAGCTCGGACATGAATGCATGGTAGGATAATCTGTCGGAACAAAGACCAATGAAAACGGCAAAATCCACTCGCGGCCTCGAACATTTTCTGATTTGATCATCCTATGACTTTAGTTTTAGACCGACAAGGCGAATCAAAAATTCCGGTCGAAGTGGTCGGGATTACTCCGGATCAGCTTGAGGGCCTGAACGAGCGAGAGATTGCGAAACTAACGATTTGGTTTGGAAATCAAGCAATCGAACTGGGCGAGTTGTTTCGTGTCCAAGGCCATCTCGGCGATGACCAAACGATTCATTGGTCGGGCGACTTGACGGCGGTCCATTGGATTGGAGCTGGCATGAAATCCGGCAAGATTGAAATCGGTGCTCCGACCGGACGTCACGTTGGTAGCCGTATGCAGGGAGGAGTGATTGCCACAGCGTCCGATGTGTCGGATTTTGCGGGCGCGGAAATGCGAGGGGGTAAACTCCTGGTCGGCGGCCACGCTGGCGACTTGCTGGGAGGAAGTTATCCCGGATCAAAATATGGCATGAACTTGGGCGAAATTCTGGTTACGGGAAATGCCGGTCGAGGCGTTGGTCAGTCGCTGCGGCGCGGATTGATAGCCGTTGGCGGAAACGTTGATTCCCTCTGCGGCTGGAATATGTTGGCCGGCACGATATTGGTCTTTGGAAATTGTGGCGCGGAATGTGGTGCGGGCATGATCCGTGGATCAATTGTGCAGTTGAGCGCGAACAACGCACCGTTGCCGCCGACTTTCTCACGCGGCGGACGATATGAAAAATACCTCTTCGGATTGACCGCGTACCGTCTCAGCGAATTGGGTTTCCCTACCGCTTCACGTTTATTGGAGCACCAGTATCAGATGTTCCATGGCGATTTGTTACGTGGCGGTCGCGGTGAAATTTTCACGCTCGGTTCGTAGTGGGATATTTAGTGGGATATCGTTTGTGCGCAAGTGTCGGGAAGGCGGGGCAACGGCTTAGGCGGAAATGACGACTCGATCCGGTCGCACTACGGACGCCAGCGCGGATTCGATTTGAGTCGTAATGGCAGCCGGGGAAAAACGGTCCAGCAACATTTGCCGCGAATTTTGAATCACGGCGGTGCGCAGTGTCATATCGGTCAGCGCCCGCGCGGTGGCTTGCGCGATTGCCGTTGCGTGCCGGGGATCAAACAGCAGCCCGGTTTTTTCCGGAATCACGAATTCTTTCAAGCCTCCAATATTCGCGGCAACAACAGGCACACCAGCAGCCATCGCTTCCAACGCGCACAAACCCAGCGGTTCCTTCAGGCTCGGAACGATACAAACGTCCAGCCCTTGGACCAATTCATGGACATTGTTCCGGCGGCCCATCCAAATGACACGCCGGAACAGTTTTTTTTCGTATAGCGATTTTCGCAAGTCGGCGTAATAGTCTGATTTTTTGTCGAACTGACCGATCAAAGCGACTTTCAAATCCGGAAACTTCGCGACCAACTCCGGCAAGGCCGCAATCAATTCGCGTTGTCCTTTTCGCGCGGTCACGGCGCCGATCATACCAATCAACGGACGACTGTCATGAATGCCCAAATTACAGCGAACTTCATTGCGAATCGCGGGCGAGATGCGGCTGAATTTTTCGAGATCAATAAAACAAGGAATCGTTACCAATCGTTTTTTGGATACGAAATTGTAGCGGGATTGAAACGCGCGCGTCGATTCGGAATTGGCAATGA
>JANNPW010000034.1:0-11428 GCA_031400405.1 Mariniblastus sp. | reverse complement strand
GCCAGCGCATGGAAGAGACCCGCGTGCTGTCCGGCACGATCCAGCAAGCGATAAACCACGCACGCAAGTCGCAGATCCTCTTCAAGACGCAAGTGCAGGGCTGGAAGAACCTCCTGATCCGCGGCGGCGATGCGGCAGACTTCGACACGTACCGGAATGCGCTGCAGGCGAACGCCAAAGCGGTCCAGGAAGAACTGGGCAACGCCTCCGCCCTCATGGTGAGCGTCGGCATGCCGACAGCGGAAGCGGAAGTGGCTATCGCCAGCCACCAGGCCCTGGACAAGGTCTACGCCGACGCGCTGGAAAAGTACGATCCGCGGGATCCGCAGCGTGTGCAGACGGTCGACAAGATCGTGCGCGGCGTGGACCGCGAGGCGGCCAAGAACATCGACGCCGTGGCGGCGAGCCTCCTGGTTCGTGGCGACGCGGTGGAAAAGGACTTCGCGATCGAAGCGGCCAACCGGCGGCGCTCGACCGCCCAAGAAATCGAAGGAGTGGACAGCTACACCAAAATTTTTGGCACCTATGGAGCGGCCAACGTTGTGTTGCTCGTTCGTGTGATTGACACGGGCATGGTCGCGTTGGTGGGATGGCATCTGCGTGCCAGTGCCTGGTTTTATGTCGCCTTGATAGTATTGTTTTGTGTTTGCTTGATCGCGTACTTTCAGTATCGAATCCAGACAACGCCGAAGTCGGCCAAACGAATGGAGACCTATGCTGGCCTTTACATTATCGCCTTTGACTTGATTCTGGCGGTCGAATTGATCAGCCGTCACGGGGTGGAACTGAAATTTTCGACCTAGCCTGGACGCGAACATTCGCCACTCTTTCGCCTACACAACGATCAAACCTCATTCGAAACCGACCGCATGACAATCTTTTCATCTCAGCATCCGCCGACTCTTATTTCCAACGAACAGCTCGGAGGTAAAGCCGCGAATTTGTTTCGATTGTCGACCGCTGGATTTCGCGTTCCGCCGTTCATCGTGATTTCCAGTGACGTGTTTCGCGAAGAACTTGGACGGGATTCAACAATTGCCGAGTTGGTCGCCGAGCTGGTCGGTCCAAAACCGAACCCGCTCAATACAACTCGATTGAACCAATGTATTCACGAGATTCAAGCGAAGATTGTTGGTTGCGAGTTGTCGCCCACCTTAATCACGGCAATCGAACGAGCCTACACTCAACGGTTCCCAGAGAAAAGTTTTGTGGCGGTTCGGTCGTCAGCCAATGATGAGGATGGTTCGCAGCATTCCTTCGCTGGCATGCACGACAGTTTCATGTTTGTCCCGGACTTGGCGGGTGTGCTCAACAGCGTTAAACAGGTCTGGGCGTCGGCGTTCAATGCCCGCGCGATAGCCTATCGAGTCGAGAATGGACTCGACCTGACCAAAATTTCAGTTGCGGTCATCATCCAACAAATGATCGATGCGAAAACCAGCGGCGTAATTTTTACTTGCAATCCGGCGAACAATCGGACCGATGAGATGGTGCTCAGTTCCGTTTGGGGGGCGGGTGAGGGTTTGGTTAGTGGTAGCCTGCCGGCCGATACTTTTGTGGTCAAAAAAAAGGGCGGCGCCACGGTGGCCACTGTGGTCGAGAAGGAACACCAACTTCGTTTTGATCGTCAACGCAACGGCGGTCTTGCGGCGCTGGACGTGGCCGGCGAGAAACAGCACGTCGGCAGTCTGTCAGACTCCGAAATTGCTCTCGTTTTGAGGATCGCAATCGCAATCGAGAACCTTTATCGTCGGCCTCAAGATGTCGAATTCTGTTTGGGTGACAACGATGACCTGTATATTCTGCAGGCGCGACCGATAACTCGATTGGCCGAATACGGGCCAGCGGCTGGCAATCGACTTACTTGGGACAACTCCAACATCATTGAAAGCTATTCCGGTGTGACGACGCCGATGACATTCAGCTTTATTCGGCGAGCGTACACGATTGTCTATCACTGTTTTGCTGAAGTGATGGGTATCCCGCCACAGAAAGTTCACGACAGCCGCCACGTTTTTGAAAATATGTTGGGACTGATTCGTGGCCGCGTATTTTATAATTTGCAAAACTGGTATCGCTTGATTCGGCTGTTTCCCGGATTTCAGTACAACTCCCAATTCATGGAATCGATGATGGGAATCAAGGAACCACTGGAACTGGTGGACGCGCCGCCGCGGCCGTCCTGGCTCCGAAAGTATTTCGTCGAATTGCCGGCCTTGCTGCGGCTGGTTTCGCGGACACTCGGTAACTTCAGGCGAATTCGGCCCATGGTGGGGCGTTTCGAGAGTGATTTTCAGGCGTGTTATTCGCGCTGGGATGCCATGGAGTTTTCGCGATTGCCTCCTCATGAATTGAAGTCGTTGTATCACGAAATGGAGGACGCGTTGTTATGGCATTGGAAGGCTCCCGTCATCAACGATTTCTACGTGATGATCTATTATGGATTGCTAAAAAAGCTGTGCGTGAAATGGGCTCACGATGAAACGGGAGCGCTGCAAAACGATTTGATCTGTGGCGAAGGGGGAGTCGAAAGCGCCGAACCGGCGAAAATGTTGTTGCGATTGGCGGCTGATGCGGCGAAGATCCCGGAATTGAAGGCGTTGATTTTTGAAGATCCGTTGGAAGAACTGCCCGCGAAAGTCGGGCGGGAAAGTCGCTATGCCCAGTTCCATGCGCAAATGCAACTGTATTTGCAGCGCTATGGCTTTCGTTGCATGAACGAGTTGAAACTCGAAGAATTTTCGTTGCGAGATCGCCCTCATGTCGTGTATCAGGTGTTGCGCAACTACCTGTCGTTAGCCGATTCATCCGCGCTGGATGTCGATGCCATGCATGCGCGAGAGCAACAGGTCCGACGATCCGCCGAACAAACGGCATTTGCCGCGATCGGATCTCAGTGGAGTTTGCTTCCACGCCAGACAATCTTTCGCCGCGTACTCCGCAATGCTCGCACGGGTGTCAAAAACAGGGAAAACATGCGATTCGCGCGCACCCGCATCTATGGAATTGTCCGCGAGCTGATCCGCGCGATTGGCCAACAGTTGGCCGAGGAAAAGATCATCGCCCATCGCGAGGATATTTTCTACTTGACGATCGACGAGGTTTGGGACTTCATCAAGGGAACCGCGGTGACTGCCCACCTCGACCAATTGGCTGAACTTCGACGTGCTGAGTTCGATGAGTATCGTGAATCGCCGGCGCCTGATGATCGGTTCGACACTTATGGATTTGTTTATCATCAGAATCGGTTTGTTAATCCGGATGAGAAGACAGTCGAACTGGCCGATGGTCAGTTGTGTGGGACGGGTTGTTGTCCGGGCGTGATCACGAACAAGGTTCGCGTATTGAGATCGCCCCAGGACAATTTGGCGTTGTCGGGAGAAATACTGGTTGCCGAACGCACTGATCCCGGCTGGGTGCCATTGTATCCCGCTGTTTCCGGAATTTTGATCGAGCGCGGCAGCGTCCTTTCCCACTCCGCAGTCGTCGCGCGCGAAATGGGAATCCCCACGATTGTGGGTATCAAGGGATTGCTAATGCACATTCATGATGGCGACACGGTCACGATGGACGGTGCTTCCGGCGTGGTTACCTTGAATGTTCAGCACTCGGCGGACGGCTCAGACGAACCAAACCTGACTTAGTCGCTGCCATTGCAACAACGCGATCACAATCGCCGCCAAGGTCGCGATTCCCATTCTCGCGCAATACCAGCGCCAACTGGCATCCGCCGGCGAAATCGCGGGCAACACTCGCGAGCTGACCGCGGAAATAGTCGCTGAAACGCCAACTAATCCGGCAATCGTCAGCCAATCGTGCATTGCCAGTCGAATAGCGGAGGGTATTACTAACAACAGACTGCATCCAATTCCGGCGAGCAATCCATGGATCCATCGTCGAGACTTCGGACTGGGATATCGCCAATTGACCGCGTTGAAGACGGCTTCCGCGAGCGCCACAACACAGGAGGCCAGGAACGGACCGAAACAAAATCGCATCCATTCAGGGTGTCCTTGATTGAGCGCTACGTTGCCTGCTGCCAAAATCAGAAAGGGTGGCAAAACATTAAATACCACGGGTCGGATCGACAGTCGCCAAGGCAAATCCGTAGTCAACGCAGCCACCACATACAATCCATAGCCCAAAAATACAGGCAAGGCCCAATCGAACGAACCCATGGCCCAACACCCATAACTCGCCAGACAAATCACAATCGCTCCACCGGTCTGAAAAGAGCGACTGTACCGTGACAGCCCGACAAGCACGATCAAGATCAGTGCGAAACTGAAATTTTGCATCGCCAGATCCCACACATCCGTTTGAAAAGTTTTGCTCAATACCAGATAGGTTCCCAACGGAATGAACAGGTTGTCGCGACCTCTACCCGACACCGCTTCGAAACAGGTCACCAACAAACCGATCAGATTGGCAGCCAAAACATAGTGCCAATACGGTGCGTGCAAGGAATCGAATTGGGGCCTGAGCAAAATCAACGGCACTAGCACGACCACGAACGTCGCCGAAAAAAAAGCAAGCGAACCTTCGACCGACTTCGTTTCTTCCTCCACGCGATAACGAATTCGGCCAAACCGGGTTCCGACCAACGCGGCGACAGCGTCGGAGACTGACAGCACCAACACGCAGATCATGTAAATCCAGGGTTGATCTGCGGCCAGCAAGAATAAAAGATAGATCACCAGGGGATAATATTCCGAGCCGCGGCTTTGCCGTTGGATGCAGTGCACACTGGACAGCAGTCGCATTTGCCGACTGATCAAGAAAATGGCTCCCATGGAAATCGCCAGCGCCAACACGACCCACTGCGATTGAATAAAATAGGGAAACCCCAAGCAAACCAGTCCACCACCAAAGTGCACGAGTTTGCGCGTCCATTCGACGGACCACTGCGCCCAACTTCGCAGAAACTCAGCCAGCGCCAGCAGCATGAGGAACGCAATTGCGATCGTGATTCCCGCATAGAGGTCAGTTAGGGGAATCATGACAGAAATTGGGGGCTAGAAATGGCGACTTCTTCCACCACGAATTTGCTATAGAACCAAGCCTGGTCGCGCCAAAACAGTCGATCGGAAACGTCAGCTAAAACATGGACCCGATCCGCGAGTTCAGGCGGAACCTGGCGTGGTACCAACATATTCCAATAGGCCAGCCGAGCACCCGGCCGGGCCTGATTCAATAGCTGAGTATAAATTTCCAAACATAATACGTCGTCCAGATATTCGAAAATATCGGACAGGTTATAGCCGTCAAATCCAGTCTGCCCATGTTCGATAGCCGCCACTTGGATCGGTCCTTGGAACACAGTCAGTCGATCGAGTCCATCTCGAATGGGTTCAAAATTTTCCCGCCGCAGATAATGCGGCAGGGCATTTCCGAAATTGCCCGTCAAAATATAATTCAAGTACGGATTTTGATCAGTCGGCAATTCGGTCAGTGCATGTTCGGTGCGCGCCAAAATTCGACTCGAAACGGAACCCTCGACGTAGCGAAAAAATTCGGGATCGCGACCCAGCCTTCCCATCACAAACCGGCTGAAAAAACAACGAAACAACAATCGCCAACGAAAAGTGTTCCAGCGTTTTGTATAAAATTCGTGTTGTTGTGGAAGCTCTTTCTTCGACAACAGCTCGTCGATTCGCGATTGAGAATGGACCAGTGGCAAAATTTTCGTCCGGAACTGGCGAAAGTAGTTTTCGAATTTACCAGCGTGAATGAGACCGGCAACGATGGGCAGCGGATTGGCATCCCAATAAGCTCGAACCGCTGGGGTTAATTCACGCGACAGATTTCGATAAACGACTAACCGATCGACGGCCGGCGTGACGCCGAGAAACGCCAACAGGTCGTCATAGGAGAGTTGCCGGAACGCAGCGCGCCGCAGTTCGACGCAAGCTAATTGCGCGGCACTCAAATCGACCGCGACAACTTCGGCACCACCGGCGATCAAAGACAGCGAATTATCACCAGCCGAGGCGATCGATAGAAACCGCTTGCCGGGACCTGGTCGCAATGCCTCGACCAGAATGTCAGCGTCTTCCCAACAATTGGCATACCGGATCAGATCGAATTTGGCACGATCCTCAATCGACTTGTTCATCGCCCATATCTCGCATGCGCGCTAGTAAAATCTCCGGCTGCCATGGCGCCAATAATGGAAATCTCGCCACATAAAACCAAAGCTCCGCAAATCTCGGCGAATTTACGTGCGCGATCCGCTCCAAAACAGCCGAGCATCTCCAAACATTCACGAGCCGTGGGCAACTGAGTTCCGCCGCCGACCGTACCGCAAATCAAATTGGGCAGCGCCACCGAAACATATAAATCACCGGCTGCGGTTAAATCCATCCGTGTGATCCCCACCGCAGCTTCAGCAACACAAGCGGGATCTTGGCCGCAGGCAATAAAAATCGCGGCCAGCCCATTGGAGTAGTGCCCTTGAATCCCAATCGAACCGCTTTGAATTCCGCCTAACGCCGAAACTTGCCAATAGCGAAACATATCGGCGGGCTGGGTATGCAAAAAACGTCGGACCAATTGGGCCGACAGCACGCATTCCGCGATTACTTTTTTGCCCCGCGCGTAACTGAAGGCCTGCGTCGTCGCTTTTTTGTCGCCGGACATGTTGCCATCAATGAACCAATGTTGCGGCCGGACGGGAGTCCGATCAACGATCCATTGACAAATCGCTTGAGTGGCAATCGTCACCATGTTTTGTCCACTGGCGTCGCCGGTCGTGAATTCAAACAGCAGATAGACTTCCTTACCCACGATTGAAGTTTGCAAATCGATCAGTTTTCCATGGGCGGTCGTCGCGGCCACGACACTTTGCAATTGCTGGTACTCGGGCAGTAGCCAAGCGATGAACACGCCGACTTCCCGCAGCGATTCGAACATGAAACACGGGGCTCGCGTGACCGACTCAGTCAAACAGCTGACCGTCACGCCCCCGGCCAGACTGGCGACCAACGCGCCCCGATGAAAGGAAGCGACCAAAGCGCCTTCCGTGGTCGCCAGCGGAACATAGAAATCGCCGTGTGCACTACTACCGTTGACTCGCATCGGCCCAGCCACTCCGACCGGAATTCGAGCCATACCAATCTGGTTTTCAATATTAGCCGCCAGTTTTTCCGGTGCAATTTCCGTGTCGCAACCGGCCAGCTGAGTCGTTGAAATCCCCTGTTCCGACAACAGCTCCCGTCGTTTCCCCATCGCCGCTTCCGAGTGATCCGCCGTGGCGGTCAATCGCGGCGGCAACGGTTCCATTTTGTGATCGCGCGGTGCCAATTGCTCGAGCGCCTCTTCGGCAGTGCGCCCGTTGAGGATGCGTTGTAAAATAGTTTGGGCGTGAACATTTGGGACAGTCATTTCAAAACCCCGAATTCTAAACTACCAAAGGCGTTGCAGAAAATCTAAGCCGCTCCCGTCCATCGGTCAACCAATGGAGTTCATTCCGATGTGGACTACCGAATCGAATACGACCGAGGTATCAACGTCGTTACTAGATAAACGACCAGCGTCGACAATCCGCATAACAGAATTGTCAAACCCAAAATTGCAAACAATGGACCAGCGGCGGAAACAAACGCGTTCACCACCGTGTTCAATTGAAACCCGGAAGCTGCTAACAACAGCGTGCAGCCGAACAGCAATCCGCCCGCCAAAAAACCACCTCGCGAGGCCCCCTGATAATCGCTGCCGCTGGGAGCCATGTGACTGCCGACGCACAGCACGAGGTACAGGAAGATCCAAAATCGACCTGTCGCCAAATTTCCTATCGCCAGAATTTCTCGGGCAATTTCACGCGCGACTGCCCAGGTCTGCGGCAATAAACCGCCGTCGGCATCGATCGCTCGAGCGGTATGGATGCCGGCCGAGACGGCGGCCGGATAAAACAGCCACAATAAAACCGCCAAGACCAACGAGCCGCCGATGAGCGGAGCAATTCCAATAAAAAGATTGCCGACTTCTTCAAACCAGTTGCCACGGCGAAACGAATGTTTGACGTAACCCAATCGTCCCGATTCGCGATCTGGTTCAAACAACGCGATTTCGTCCACTCGGTGTCGGAACAAGACACACATCGCGGCATGACTGAGCTCGTGAATGGGGGTCCCGAGCCAGCCGGTCCATAACACACTGTGCCAGCCAAAACGTTCGGCCAATCGCTGTTGGGTAATCTGCTCAAACCAGTGAATGATCAGGGCGAAAATCACGAAGGGGGCCAGAAACAAGGCGATCATGGCCAGGGCCTCCGTTACGACGGTCGCAAATCCGTCGGCGAGAATGTATGTTATCAGGTGCATAATTCGTAATATTTTTCCTTCTGGATTTCGACCAGCCATGAATCAACCGCCGCGCATCCAATTCAAACGGAGCGAACTCAAATCCGGCGAGTCGCTCTGCGATCATTGTACGGCCAAATGTTGCCGCTATTTTGCTTTGCCGATTGACCGTCCGAAGTCCCTGCATGATTTCGATTATCTTCGCTGGTATCTGCTGCACGGGGAAGCCACCATCTTCACCGAAGACGAAACCTGGTACTTGTTGGTCCACACCGTCTGTAAACATTTGCAGCCGGATAATCGTTGCGGCATCTATGAAACGCGACCCAGAATTTGTCGCGAATATACCACTGACGAATGCGAGTACGAAAACGATTACACGTACGATCGCTATTTCGAAATGCCCGAACAGATCGCAGAATACGCCAATGCCCGTTTCAGTGATCCCGCGAATTTTCGCTCACCGAAACCGACTGGGCTGCCGATCCTGGCCAGTGGCTAGTCTGCCGGCCCTGCCCTGCACCATCCTCAATGAATACAAATACGCTTAACGGTCGGGCTGCCAGCCGCGTGGCAGCGTTGGAAACCAATCATGGCTGAACAACTACATGGCTGAACAACTAATTACCCCCCGGACGCTGAGTGGGTTTCGCGACTTTCTGCCTTCGGCGATGATTCCCCGCGAAAAACTCATGGAGACAGCGCGGGCCGTGTATCGCAGCTACGGATTTGCGCCGATCGACACGCCGACGTTGGAGTATGCCGAGATACTTTGCGGCAAAGGGAGTGACGAAACCGATCGACAAATGTACCGTTTTCAACATGGCCGCCATGATGTCGCGATGCGGTTTGACTTAACGGTACCACTCGCTCGGTTTGTCGCGCAACATGTCAATGAACTGGGATTGCCGTTCAAACGGTATCACATTGGTCCGGTGTGGCGCGGCGAACGCCCCCAGGCCGGGCGCTATCGCGAGTTTGCGCAATGCGACTTTGATACCATTGGTACGACTTCGATCGCCAGCGATATTGAAACCGCGTTGGTTATTTTCGATTTGATGACCGCCATTGGCTTCAAAAAATTCACGATTCGAATGAACAATCGCAAAGTCCTCAACGGAGTGTTGGAGAAAGCTGGACTGGCTGAACACAGCGTGGCCGTGCTGCGAGCGTTGGACAAATTGCCCAAGATCGGTCGTGACAAAGTCCAAGAAGAAATGCGGGCTACGACCCCGGCGACCGATCAACAGATCGCTCAAGTTCTGCAGTTAGCCGAGATCAAAGGAACCAATGCCGAAGTCTTATCTCAACTGAGACGACTCAGTGCCGGCAACGAACGGGCTGAGCAAGGGTGTGACCAACTCGCACAAATTGTGGCCGCGACTTCGGCGGTTGGCATTACCGAGCAACATCTGGAAATTGATGTGTCGATCGCCCGTGGTTTGGATTACTACACCGGTTCGATCTTCGAAACATTTTTGGGTGATTTGCCCAGCATCGGCAGCGTCTGTTCCGGCGGTCGGTATGACAATTTGGCCCAATTGTTTACCAAAACAGAATTGCCCGGTATTGGTGCATCGTTGGGACTTGATCGGTTGCTCACTGCCATGCAGGAACTGCACATGATCCCGGCCGCGAAAACGACAGCCGACGTGTTGATCGTGCAATTTGACGATCAACAACTACATCATTACTTGCAATTGGCCAGCAGTTTGCGGCGGGCCGGATTGGGCGTGGAAGTTTATCCCGAAGCGAAAAAACTCAATCAACAATTCAAGTACGCCGACCGATTGGGCTTTGCGGCCGTAATTATCGCGGGTGCCGACGAAATTGCCGCGAAAAAAGTCCAGGTCAAATGGTTGGCGGCTGGAGAACAGGTCGAAATCGATTGGACCACGTCGGGCCTGGAGATTGCCGAACATTTGCGAGCCGGAATCAAGCGGGCCGAATTCGGGAGCAGGAGTGCGGAATGAGTTTGCTGAATTTCATTGGTCAAGTACAATCAGTGAATCGTTTACTGTTGAGATTAATAGTTCCCTTCGCGCCGAATCTGCCGAATTTCTGATGTACGAACAAACTGAATATGTCATGGCCTATGCATTGACGGCAGCCTTTGTGGCGCTGGGCATGCTGCTGGTCTGTGTTCCGCGTCCCAGGAAATCGGATTTTCCCGATCCGGTCCGCGATGCAAAATTGAAAAAGCTCAAAGCCCGCGACAAGTCCGCCGCCAAGGCCAAACGCGATGTAGCCAAAGTCCAAAAAGCGGCGCTCAGGAAACGGAAAAAAGCCACCAAAGCAGCAGCTGCGAAGGCCGCAGCCGCCAAGGAAACTTCGAAATAGCAGCGTGGCCTTCGACGCGGTGAACTATCTAGCGATTTCTACGTCGACTTTGAATCGCCAGCCACCAAGTTCCCAAAAAGAACCCCATCGTTCCCAGCACGATCAAAGGTTTCCGCCAATCAACGCTGTTGGCAAATAACAGCGAACCAGCCGATAATAACAAACTCCACAATATCAACAAACCAAACAAAACCCGGACTGGAGTTTTGTAGCTGGCCAACGGCAAGGCCTTCGTTTCTTTTTCGGCAGTCATAAAGCAAAGACTTTTTTCGTTGAACTTGGCACTCTACCTCGGCACAAGTTAACCGATTTTCGAACCCTCGCGTAACGTGCAGCTACTGAGTTATTAGACGTGAACCAAGTTTGGGGGCTTGAAATAGACTACAGCCTTGGGCTGGAGTGATGAAAAAGTTGTTGTTTGGGCATGCTACGCAGTTTAGTTTCCTGTGAATCCCACCGGCTTGTCCGGTGGATGGTTAGGTTTTTTGCTACCCTGAATCACTTCAAAAAAACGTCCTCTCCCGCGATTTGCCTAAGGCAAATCGCGGGGGAGGACGTTGGATGTGATAGTGGCCCTTGGTAGTCAACAGCCTAACCATCCGCAGGGCAAGCCCATTGGTATCTACACAAGTCTGCCTCTCGGTTGGTCGAAAAGTGCTGGAATCCCGCTGGCTTGTCCTGCGGATCGTTCGGCTTTGGGCTACACCAAGACTACCCCGATTACTATTTTTCGTCAGCCGGATTCGCCTTCGGCTAATCCGGCTGACGAAAAATAGGGTGGGGCGAGC
>JANNPW010000089.1:0-8122 GCA_031400405.1 Mariniblastus sp. | reverse complement strand
CGAAATTGTCCGCCGGAGTTCCCCAAGCCGACGGAAGCTGGTTGTTGACGGCACAAGAGTTGCGTGGATTGACCATGCAATTCAATCGAATGGGCAATTCGGATTTTGATTTGGTCGTTGAAGTGACCACGCGAGACGGCGCGTTTGAAAGGGTTCAATCGCAGGCTTTTTCTGTTGATGCTCGTCAAGATGCGCTGTTGGCAACCATGTTTCAACAATTCCTTGCCGGAAAACAAATTGTCGAATTCCCAACGCTCGCTGAGTTTTGACGACTTGCCGACGCAGTTTGAGAATTCTCAGATTGTTGATTTGCAATCAGATTTTCAATCCGAGAGTTCAAGCGAGCAGTATCTAGCCAGTCGATTTGAAATCACTGCCGATGATTGGAACAATTCTCATTGGGATCAAGTTCATAAAAAGTGATGTTTAGATATTTGAGTCAGAATTTGGTGTCGGATCACGGGAATTTATTTTGGGCCAACCGGCGCCACCGGCTGGTGCACCCTGGCTAGGTTGGGACTCCAGGCTTGATTCAGTTACAACGCAATTTCCGGATTTCGCGTTGGAAGGCTGCGATAAGGCCTTTTCTCAGCTAAAAACGTCCATTGATCCGTGATCGCCACCTTGGTGACCCGTCAAGCAATACTTCAACTCGAATTGCCTTAAATTGCGGATTGTCATATAAATTTGCCGAGCCACCTCGTGTCGACGGTTTAACTTAGTCCAGCTGCCATGTCATTTCAGTCCGCCCTGCTTGCCAATCCAGAGACGACTCGAGAATTCGTGGAGTTGATTCACGTCATTTGTGACGAGATGTCGGTGGCCTTCTCCGCCAATGACGTCAACCGCAGTCTGGCCGATGCTGAATTGGGTGCGGAATCCCTGTCCAACAACCAGTTGTTGAATCGGGTAGGAGAGCCATTAGGAATTCAGTTTCGGTCCATGGAAGGTTCTTTTTCGGAATTGGTCTTGGCGACAACAGCAGGCAAGCCGTTGTTGGTGCGCAGTAGTGAGGGGATGGTTGGGGACAAGAGTGGCTATTTCGCGGTGCGGAAAAAACGGGCGATGGGTCGGCTGCGAGTTTTCTCAAACGGACAAACCCGCTCTTACACGCAACGTTCGTTGAAGCGGCAGGCCCATCGAAATGAAGCGGGTAATTATCAATGGCATTTGCCCCAGTCCTCACTCGCTTTTGAATCAGCCTCCGCGTTTAACTTTCGCAGTGGGACCAAGGAGCAGCCGCTGAAGCCCTTTGCGCGTCTGCTATTGCTCTTTCGAGCGGAAACCGAAGACATTCGCTCAGTGGCCATTTTTTCAATTGTGATGGGTCTCCTCAGCTTGACTTTGCCGTTGGCGGTCGAAGCGATTGTGAACACGATTGCGTTCGGGAGATACTTGCAGCCCCTCTTGGTATTGTCCCTGATCGTGTTTGTCTTTTTGGCGTTCCGAGCCGCTTTGGGTGTGTTGACGAATGTTGTCGTGGAGTACATTCAGCGACGACTGTTCGTCCGGTTTGTCGACGACCTCGTCAATCGATTGTTGCGCGTACCACTCGTTCAATTGAAGAAATACAACGGCCCGGAATTAGTCAACCGGTTTTTTGATATTGTGACCGTACAGAAGGTTACAGCAAAACTCTTGTTGGACACCTTGATGTTGTTCATCCAAACGATTGTCGGATTGACTCTTCTGGCGTTCTACCATCCGTTTTTGCTGGGTTACGATGTCGGATTGATATTCATGATGTCGGTGGTGTTAGCGATCATGGGGCGGGGAGCAGTGAAGACTGCCATTGACGAGTCCGCTATCAAGTATCAAACCGCAGCGTGGTTGCAACAAGTCGTGTCGCATCCGTTGACTTTTAGATTTGGTGACGCCATGGGATTTGCCGTTCATCGGGCCGACGAGTTGTCGTCGGATTTTGTGCACGCGCGCGAGCGACACTTTCGTATTGTGCTGCGTCAGTACGAATTTTCGATGATGATGCAAACAATTGCGGCGACCGTGTTGTTGGGCTTGGGCGGTTATCTGGTTATCGAAAAACAAATCACTTTGGGCCAATTGGTGGCCGGCGAGTTGATCGTGACTGTCATCTTGGGTTCGTTTGCAAAAATCGCGACTGACCTGGAGAGCTTTTATGATTTGCTTGCTGCAGTGGACAAAATTGGTAAGTTATTGGACTTACCCGTGGATACCGGCGACAAGTTGCACCTAGTGCGCCGACCCGGCCCGGCCGGTGTAAAATTGGTTGGATTACAATTCAAGTCCGACGGTGAGCAATTGAATCTGGAGGTGCGGCCAGGAAACGTTTTAGCCATTACTGGACGAACGAGCGCGGGAAAAAGTAAGTTGATTGAGATCTTGGCCGGGCAATATCCAGCGACGTCAGGATATGTTTTGTTAAACGACTCTCGAGTGGATTCTACGAGTTTCGAATCTTTGCAAGCGCAAGTCGGATACGTGCGCGAGGTAGCAATTTTTGAGGGCACCGTCGACGAAAACATCCGGGTGGGTCGGAGTGAAGTCAGTTCCGAACGCTTGAGCGAAATGCTGGAACAATTGGACCTGCAGGATCATGTTTCGGAATTGAGCGAAGGACTGAATACGCGATTGCACGTTTCCGGGTATCCGCTTTCAACCGGTGTCGCGATTCGATTGACTTTGGCCCGCGCGCTAGCTGCGCGACCATCCGTGTTATTCATCGATGGACTTATTGATGCATTGTCCGATGACGAAATTGAAGCCCTGTTGCACCGACTGGAACGATTCAAAGCGGAAACGACGATCGTGATTTCCACGGGAAGATTGGTGATTGAGAATTGGGCTGATCAGCGAATCAAACTGGGCGATACCCGTGGGAACGGTTGAGTTGGGGACCTGAGAAATGGTAGTTTTTGCGGATTGGGATAGATGACATGAATTTCCTAATCGAATTGGCTCAAGATTAACGAGAATGACGATACCAATGGCAGCACAGCGAACTCTTTCGAATCTGACGGTAGTGCAACCTCGCCGAAGTGCGACGATGCATTTGGTCCAGTCGTCGGCGTTCGCCAGGCGATTGGCAAATTTGTTGCTTGTTCTGATGATTGTTTCGACGTTTGGGTTGATTTTCCTCCCTTGGCAACAAACATCGCGAGGCTCGGGGCAGGTCATCGCTTACGTGCCACAGGAACGACAGCAAACTATCCAGTCGCCGGTAAAAGGAGTGGTAGCTGAAGTGGCACCAGGTTTGGTTGAAGGCTCGGTGGTTAAACGAGGCGACTTCATTCTGGATATCCAACCGATTGCGGCAAACCTGGTGGAGCAACTGGAACTGCAGAAACGGGATCTCGAGAATAAGTTAAACACTGCGAACATCAAGGCGCAAGCCTACCAGGACCAGGTTGTTGGATTTACCGAAGCCCTCGATTTTGCCGTGGAATCGGCTCGGGAGTTAGTCCTTTCGGCAAAAGCCAAATTGTCCAGCAAACAACAATTGGTCGTTGGTTACGAGGCAAAATTGTTGCAAACGGGATTGAATTATGACCGACAAAACAGGCTTTTTCTGGAGGGACTCAAACCTCAGAAAGAAATCGAAAAACTGAAACAAGAATGGGATTCCGCGCGAGCTGATTTGGAATCAGTGCAGCAGGAAGTGGCTTCATTGAAGAATGAGGTCGGTTCGAAAGAAAACGATTTGGAGGAAAAACGTCGGCTGGCACAAACCAAAATAGATTATGCCCGCGCGATGGAACAGGACGCTTTGGGAAACGCCGCGACCACCAGAAAAGAACAACGCGACCTGGAAATCAAACTGGCTGAACTCGGTCGGTTGAGGATTACGGCTCCCCGAGATGGCACAATTTTTCGAATGCCGATTTTCGAACGAGGACAAACGATTAAAGAAGGAGAGTCGGTACTGACCATTGTGCCTGATTCGACTCAGATGGCGGTCGAGTTGTTCATCATGGGAAACGACATGCCGTTACTGCAGCTGGGACAAGAAGTACGCTTGCAATTTGAAGGTTGGCCCGCCGTTCAGTTTCCCGGCTGGCCCTCGGTGGCTGTGGGAACTTTCAGCGGCAGTATCGCCAATGTCGATGCGACCGATGATGGAGTGGGTAAGTTTAGAGTGTTAGTTACACCTCGCGACCAAGAACAAGCATGGCCCTCCGATCGTTATCTTCGACAAGGCGTTCGCGTCAATGGTTGGGTGATACTTCGCAAAGTCACGCTGGGCTACGAGATCTGGCGACAGCTGAACGGTTTCCCGGTTATCTTATCAGAAGAAGAACCGTCCGAAAAAACACCCAAGGTTCCGAAACTCCCCAAGTAGGGCAAAATCGACGGTCGGAAATTCCGACGACGTTGATGCTGGTGGCGTTGGCGATTGGTTGCTGTTTCGGCGTGTCCGGCTGTCGCAGCAACGGAACACTCATCCGTCGCGCGCACGAAATGACGACAAATCGTCCCTCATTCGTGTTGGCGACTGAGCCCGGCACCGAAGCGAGGGACAGGACGAATCGGAAGGAATTGACCAATCGGCTGGTTCCTGTGAAGAGCGGTTCGCAGCCGCGCCCGTCGAGTACCAACGACAAAAATGCTGACGATAAAAACGCTGCCGTCGTTTTGGCCAGCTTTCAAAAAGAAAACGAGGATGGTGCTGGACTACCGCCGACCAAAGACAAAAAAACTACTCCCGAATTGTTGCCTGGCGATTCACCGCCAAAGAATTCCGAAAAATTGTCGGCGACCCAGTCTGACGAAGTCGAAAACAGCAGCCAGCCGTTCCTCGATCCAGTGGCTGGTGCTTCCCTGGGGAATGGAACCCAGAGTGGTCCCATCGCGCTGATGGAGGTTCTCGATTCGGTTACCACTTGCTATCCACTGATTAGTGCAGCCATCGGAGAACTGGAATCCGCCGAAGGAAAAATCATTGCTTCCTGGGGGCAATTCGATTCTGTTTTCTCAGCCTATAGTACCTCGCAGCCACTCGGTTTTTATGAAAACTATCGGAATGGAACTGGCGTCAGTCGTCCGTTGTATGGCGGTGGTGAAGTCTTTGGCGGCTATCGGATTGGTCGTGGAAATTTTGAGCCCTGGTATGGTGAACGACCAACCAACGATGGGGGCGAGTTAATGGCGGGATTCGCTGTTCCATTGGTCAAGAACCGTGCGATCGATGAACGGCGTGCGAATCTCTGGTCGTCGGGCTTTCAACGAGACGAACTGGAATCCAATGTCCAATCGCGGCTGATTCAGTTTCAGCGCTTTTCCGCTCAGGCGTATTGGGAATGGGTCGCCGCAGGGCAAGTGGTCGAGATCCAACAAGAGATCTTGGAGTTGGCGGAGCTGCGTGTGACGCAGATCAAAAAACGATTGGCAGCCGGCGACGTGGCCCAAATTACTCAATTGGATAACGATCGCTTCATTGCCAAACGCAAATCGGAAGTAATCAAGGCCGAACGAAAATTCCAACAGTCGGCAATCAAATTGTCGTTGTTCTATCGGGATTTGGACTGTCAGCCGGTGATCGCCAATCTCGACCGTTTGCCGCGTCAAACTCCTGAAATGCCACCGCTGCCTAACGACGTGGTCACAGCCGGAGTTGCCCAAGCGATTTCTATGCGACCAGAAATCAGCGAGCTATTGGCCTTGCGGGAGCAAATTTGTGTCGACCTGCGGTATGCCGAGAACTTGACGCTGCCGAAACTCGACGTGAAGGGATACACAGCCCAAGATGTCGGTGGGGCTAACAGTAGCATCAAAGATAAAAGCCCCTTCGTGATGGAACTTGGCGTTTACGCTGAAGTACCCGTCCAGCGTCGAGAGGGTGCCGGCAAGATTCGAGTCGCCGAAGGCAAGCTGGCTCAGCTCGAAGCCAAGCAACAATTTCTGCGAGAGAAAATTCGCGTTGAGGTTCAGGATGCCGCGTCAGCAGTCAACGCAGCGGTCAAGAATATCGAGCAAACTCGACTCAACGTAGAATTGACTCAGCGTTCACTAGCGTTGGCACGAATTTCATTTGAAGAGGGCGATATCGACTTGATCGAATTGAATATCTACGAAACATCCGTGGCCGATGCGGGTTTACAACTGGTCGATGCCCAATTGGAGTATTGGTCGTATCTGGCAAGCTACGAAACCGCGATTTCGGGCGCGCAATTTTAGGTTCAATCTAAGCGTTGCCCCCAAACGTTAAACGGCCCAGCCAACGGCGAGCAACCGCCGGAGGCTGAGTTTCAACTTGGCTGTCACGGTGAGTCACAGTGAGCGGCTGCGCCACTCCACAACGCCTGCGGCTAGCCGTTAAACTTAACTACCACCTGAGCCAAAACGGTTTCCGATCACGATTCACGGCAAACCAGGACGTAACGTCTTGCGGCGTATCGAGTTGGCAACATTCGAGCGACATCACGACTGGCTCACTTGTGCCTCTCGAATCGACCGGCCAGCCTCTCGTTTCAAAGTTAAACTTGGCGCAGCTGGCCCAATGTCACTGACGTTTTTGTATTCGAAAGCGAAGTCACTCGCTCACGCTACGGAATTGTGCGAGTCATTCACGGCCACGTCTGGCCAGCGGTATGAGCACGTCGAACTGAATTCCGCCAAGAGAATTTACTCAGACAACCCATGACGCGGCAAAATCCCTCCGCTGTCAACAGTCCCTCCGGAAAATTATTTTTTATTCGACGCGGAATTATCGCTTTGGCCATGCGCGGTGGTGAAGTCTGAAAGTTAGGATGTTCGGCAGGTTTATTGAACGGCAAGGCGTTGGCTAAATGCCAATCACATGGTTAGCGGAATGGCGTTAGCCTGGTCTGTTAAAAGATTGGTGTTGCGGGAGATATTTGATTGCGCAGGTTTTATCCCGATAGGGATGGCAGCCATTAGCCGGTGGTTGAGCGCAGCGACACCACCGAACAGAGGCGACCGAAATGCGCCGACCCTGAAAGGGTCGCAGATCTGCGACCCTTTCAGGGTCGGCACGTCGGTTTTCTGTTTTCCGGGGGTGCGCTACTTCGAAGCGACCCCCGGCTAATGGCTGCCATCCCTACCGGGATGAAGAGCACATCATGCAGAACAAAAATGGACTGAATCGACCTACGTAAAACTGAATGTCAATACCAAATTTTTGACAGCCCAGCGCAAGCCATCCGGTGCGTCATGGTTAGCGGAATGGCGCGAGCCATCCGTTACGTCGGGTGATGCACAACAAAACCGGACGGCTCGCGCCGTACCCCTAAGAAGTAAACCCAAGGAGGGAAGCATGCCGACTCTTGCGTCCGAGCCGACGGCGAAAATTCGTGGCATAGGCATCCTGCCTGTGAAGGAACTCATCGAACCGATCGAAAACAGCCAACACCGCCAACACCGCCAACCCAGCCAACACAGGCAAGATGCCTCTGCCACTTTGCTCTCGGTCAGCGAGTTGTTGCAACAACACTTGCCCCCTTTCGCGCGGCAATATTTGCCCTGGCTGCCGCCCCAGGTACTCAACGTCTTGGCCCGGCTGTCGCTGTGCCGCAGCCGCTCGCTGGGGCGGCACTGTTTTCAATGCCCGGATTGCGAGGGCAAGTCACAGGTTTGCAACTCCTGTGGCGAACGCCATTGTCCGCAATGCGGCGGGGCGCGCCGCAAAGATTGGCTGGAGAAAACGGCGCTGTTGATGTTGCCCGGTGTGGCCTATTTTCAAGTCGTCTTGACCGTGCCGGATTCACTCTCGCCGTTGATACTGGCCAATCGAACAACGTTGTATGGCTTGATCATGCGCTCGGCCTGGACGACGCTGCGGGAATATCTCGTCGCGCAAGGAATTCAACCGGCGTTTTTACCAACTTGGTTTTCTCGCGTAACCGCGCGTGGGCGAGTATCTGGCCGGCAAAGGAATTCAACCGGCGGCGTTGTTGGTGGCGATTGGTCGGCATCATCTCGCTTAGAAATATGGCTCCTCCTCGCCCCACAAATTCGGACGCTAGATTCACCATTGGTTTCAAGCTCACTCCGAATTTGTGGGGAGCAGGGGGTCGGGGTGGCCTGACGAAAATGTATCAACATGAAATGACGAACAGACCGGAAATCCCGCAGGCTTGCCCTGCGGATGGTTGGGCTGTTGACTACCAAGGGCCACTATCACATC
>JANNPW010000065.1:0-43774 GCA_031400405.1 Mariniblastus sp. | reverse complement strand
CAACAATCCACCGGACAAGCCGGTGGTATTAAGAGCCTATCCCAAAACCTTGCTCCCTTCTCCCCTTTTTAGGGGAGAAGGGCTGGGGATGAGGGGTTTTGGGATAGGCTCCAAATACGCGCCGTTCCTCGTAACTGGGCTAAACCACGGTTTGTCGATCAAAGTTGTGTAGATACCAATGGGACAAGCCCGACCGAAAACAGTTAAATTTTGAAATAAAATCTGCGTCGTGGCGCTGTCCAACTAGGTAATGTTGTACCTGGGATGTTGATAGTTCATTTCCAAACATCAATGATGACGATGGTTTCAACCGCCCCGAATCTCCTTGACAGCGTACGATTACAGAGCCCACGGTTATATGACGACGACTTCTGAAAGTTTGTTGCAACGATTGGGAAACGGGGAAGACTCGCACGCCTGGAATCGTTTCGTCGCCATTTATGCTCCGCTGGTGTTTTATTGGGCTCGTCGAGCCGGATTGCAACCCGCCGATGCCAGCGATGTGGTGCAGGATGTGATGATTCTGGTCAGCCAAAAAATCAAGCAATTCGAATACGATCGGGAGCGGTCGTTTCGGGGGTGGCTGCGACAAGTCACTGTCAACCAATTCCGTTTGAAGTGGCGGCGCAAGAAACGCTGGGAGCAATCAACCACGGACTCACAGCTCGCGGAACTGCCCGATCGAGAATCGCTGGAGTCGACCTGGGATTCGCACTACCGATTGGACCTGGTAAGACACGCCATTGCCAGCATGCGGCTCGATTTTGCGCCGAAGACTTGGGGTGCGTTAAACGAATTGCTGCGCGGCGATGCAATTCCGGCCGACGTTGCACGGAGACATGAAATCAGCATATGGACACTGTATTCGGCCAAAAGTCGCTTGTTGAAACGATTGACAGCGGAATTGGACGGGCTAATCGAATGATGGGCAGATTATTTGGGAAAAATCCTGACCGAAAAAGTTTTTCGATACAAAAACAGACTTCACCGGCGCATATTCTCCATTGTCGAGTGCTCCTGATGAAGCGATTTCGATCCACTGAGTCTCAATTGGCCAACCGACTGGAACAATCTCATGAATGTCTCTCTCTGCGACTGTCCGAAATATGAACAAATTGATCGGTATCTCAATGGCGGACTGCCAACACCCGAGTCAATTGTGTTGGAATCGCATTTTAACGAGTGCACCCTTTGCGAAGAAACACTTCGCGGACGGGTCGATGGTCAACAGGATACGATGGATGTTCTGCTGCAAGAGTTGCTAATTCAAGACAACGCTCTGCCCGATGAATCCGATTCGAAACCCGATCCAGAAATCCAGAACCTGGTTGCGCGTTTGCAAGCGATTGGGCCGCGCGAAATCGGGCAAGCCGAGCGATTGGCTTTCGACCGTGCGGCGGAAATTCTTCGACTTATCAAAGCCGACGGTGACGAAGAGGGTTTTGGCAAACTCGGACATTACGAGTTGACCGAATTATTGGGATCGGGCAGTACGGGAGTCGTATTTGCGGCGGTCGATCAGCGACTCAACCGGGAAATCGCCATCAAGATCTTGCGACCTTCGCTAGGATTGGCGGCTCAAGATCGTTTCCTGTTGGAAGCGCAGGCAGCGGCGGCGATGGCCCATGAAAACACGATCACGATTTTTGATGTGGGTCAAATCCAGGGGCTCGCGTACCTGACGATGCAATTGCTCCCCGGCGAAACACTGGAAGATCGCTTGCAACGAGCGACATTTTTGCCCGAGCCAGAGGTGCGAAAAATTGCGGATCAAATTTGCGCCGGTTTAGCTGAGGCTCACAAAAAAAATGTGATTCATCGCGATATCAAACCGGCGAATCTGTGGTATGACACGACGCGCGACCAGATCAAGTTACTGGATTTCGGATTGGCCCGAATTGCGGATCTCAATCCGCAGCTGACGGCCAGCGGAATACTGGCGGGCACTCCGAGTTACATGTCTCCCGAACAAACGCGCGGGCAGGAATTGGATGGCCGCAGCGATTTATTCAGCTTGGGCTGTTTATTGTATCGTTGCGTTACGGGACGTTTGCCTTTCGGTTCGACCAGTGTTCTGGCGACATTGCAGGCCATTCAGCACGATACTCCGATTCCGCCTGCGCGGATGAATCCCAATTGCTCGATCGAACTATCGGACTTGATCATGAAGTTGTTGGAAAAACACCCCGAGCATCGCCCGTATTCGGCTGCCGATTTCCGACATGCTTTGGCAGCTCCTCGACATCAGTGGCGGTTCGCGGCGGACTATTCCGACGCGTCCTCCGCTCGTCCCCAATTTCAACCCGCCACAAAATCGGGCAGCGGGCGATTCATTCGCAGAATTTTGGTCGCGACAGGTCTTGGTTGTCTGGGCCTGGGCGGATGGTTGTTCGGCGATGACGTGATTCGAATCGTGACCAATCAAGGGGAAATTGTGGTCGAATCCAGCGACCCAAATATCAAGATCGAAATTCGGCAGGCTGGCGAGGTCGTTCAAATCATCGATACTTCGACCGAGCAACGGATTGACATTCAGGCTGGGCAATACACCATCCAACCGCGTGGCTCCAACGGAGAATTCGTGGTCACGCCCCAAGCAATCACACTTTCGCGCGGCGGCAAACAAGTGGTGCGCGTCGAGCGAGCAACCGGCTCGTTCTTAGCTCTACCTCCAGTTCAAACTCCAGTTCAAAATGCAATCGGTGCGGCAGTCGATTCCAGTTTGGAATCGGGAAGTCCTACCTATGATGGTCGGACGTATGAGCAATGGCTTACGCTGATCAATCGTGAACGAAATGTTGATACGGTTTGCGATTCGATTCGTGCGTTGGCTATTCTGTCAGAGGATGTACCGCAGCGACAGGCAGAGGTGCGGACGACGATTATTCCCATTGTTCGACGCTATGGCTCGATGCGAATCAGTGGACCGCAGGACCAGGGAACTCGTTTTCACGAGGCACTAAAAGCCTATTTCAGTTCGTTGGGCCCAGAAAGTATCGTCGATTTTATTGAACAGGAAATCAAGGACGGCACAAATGAGAGCCGGGAATTTCTGACCTGGTTAAGCATCATCGGCACGATCTACGAGGGCGATACGAAAAAGCAACAGCAACATCGAGCCGCTTTGAGAACCGCAATTCCACGCTTGAATGAGGCCTACATCACCACCCTCAATCGACTCGCCCAACAAGGCCGATTGGACGAATCAAAATCACTAAACGAACTGTTGGGCTACTCTCAATACTGGACGAATCCCCAACCGGGAGAACCGATCGAGCCCGGTCTCAGGAATCAAATTGGCGAACAATTCCGGCAAGCCTATGAGCAGAGTTCGGTGCCTAGGGCCAAACTCGTCTTTGCCAATGAATGTTTGAAGTTGCAAGCCGAGATTCCAGGTTTCGCGACGGACTTACGACAATGGTTGACCGACCCCAATGTATCGCCCAACGATCGACGGGAGTTGTTGAAGTTATTGGTGAATTGGGCGTCCATAGAGCCAAAAATATTAGTACCGGGTTTGGTTGAATTGGCGCGCAATCTACCCACGTTGCTTCCGGAACAAGACCGAACAACAGCGAGTCTGGCAGACGATCGACCGACTAACTTTGGATGGTTAGATATAGCGATCACGGGTCACCCGGTTCATTTTGGTCTGTTTGCAAAAGGCAACGTCGAGTTGTTTGGAAGTGTCAACCAAATTCGAAACTACAATCCGAGCATCGGTGGCTTGGGCGGAGCAGGCATGTCAGGCGGTGGAGGCGGTGGCGGACAAGGTGCAACTGGATCCATGGGCGGGCTCGGTTCCTCAGATGTAGGAGGTATGGGAGCCGGTGGAGCGGGACGTGGTGGATACGGAATCTGCACCTATCGTCTGACCTTCGATCACAATCAAGGGCTTCAGCTCATCATCCTGCGACAACTGGCTCAGTACCAGGCAAAACTCGATGCCGAAACCGCAGCATTGGCACAGCAATGGATTCGCAGCTTGATTCAGGAAACGGATCCCATGCAGTTGGTTGTCGACAAGAAAATGATTCCCGAACAAGAGTTAACGGAAGCCCAACTCGCGTCCCTGAAACAGATCGTCATCAACGAGTTTGCCGAAAAAGCGATCGACCTCTTATCACCCCAGCCGCCGGCCGCCGATGCCGCCAAGCCCTACCTTGAATTCTTGGCAATTCCCCCACCCCCTCAAGCATTCGGCAAAGGTGGCGCACTTGGAGGGGGGATGTTCTAAAAATGGAATCAAGAAATGGTTGAGTCCAAGGGCAATTGCATTTCGGTGTCGACCGACCGTCGTCTGTTTATCAATCGACAACGACTAACTGGATTCCCGCCTACGCCGGAACGACTAACTAACGAAGCGTGAACAGTTACCATTTTTCTTCGCACCGAAATCTCCAATGGGTCGTAGGAAATTTGCGAGGTGTCGAAGTAGTGATCGGCAGAAAGAAACGATTGTAATGAAAAGCCTTGTATTCGTGTGATTCGTTCAATTCGTGGTCACAAAGAACTGCAGGAATTTTGGGAGTTCATCAATTTATAGAAGCTTTGAATGTGAGCGGCTCGTGCGCTGAAACATGAGTTCTTTTTTTGACCACGAATTGCCCGAATCACACGAATCAAATTCAGAAAAACAGTTGGAAACATTTTTCTTAACCGTTCACGGTCATTACTCGTCGTTCCCGCCTACGCGGGAACGACTAACTAACGAAGCGTGAACGGATACGGATTCTATTTGCGTGAATTCGCCTGATCTGCGGTTAATCATCCATTCCCAATCCACTTGAAGACTTACCTGATGTTGGGAAAGCGGCCATTGGCTAAATTTTGGAATCCCCGTTCCACCCACTTACTCAACAACACAGGAATACTAAAATCTAAGGCAAGTTGACTGTAGCGATCGGGAAAATTGCTAAGTGATTGTCGTCAAACAGATCGAGTCCGAGTCCGAAATCAAGGTACTTGAATAAAACCTCGGCTGTCGAATCAAGCGTGAACTCGTCGTCACCGTTAAACAGCAATGAACTAAAGAACATGTCGGTGGCGGTTGCTCCGAACGATACGACGTCTTTGGCGCTACCGCCTCGATAAGTTCCGTAATCTCCCAAATAGGTTCCGTGCAGGGCTGCGGTATTGGCCGTGGAGCTGCCCAGGAAGTTGACACCCATGTTTCCGCCAACGACTGTGGTCGGTGCCAAAGTCACATGAATGCCTCCCGAAGCGGTTCCGCCTCGAATGATTAGGTTTCCGCCGATCGAACTGTTCGACGTCAGCTCCACCAACTGTACGCTTCCCGGAGTCGTACCCATTCCGACATTGATGAACGTGTGGCCAGCCACCGCCGTGTCGCTTAGCAGAACGACATCTTCACCGTCACCTCCCAAGTAGTAGAAGTAACCGCCAATTTGTATCTGCGAATCACTATCCAGCCTGGAGTCTTCCGTTTCCCATAGCGTGGCAAAGATCAAGTTTTGGCCGACGCTTAGCTGGTTGGTCACCTCATATTGATTCACGTTTCGTAAAAACAGACTCTGGGTTACGTTGATTGGATGGCCTCCATCGAAAATCGAATCGGCGCCTTCGCGCAGGTTGATGACCGCGTTTCCGGCGATGTTCAATTCGCTGTTTACTCCCAGATGAATTTCTTGGATGCCGGTACCCGCATCGATGCGGAGATCACCGGTAACTTCGTTCGAAGACCCGACCAGGTACACGTTTCGGTCGCCCGCCTTCAGGTCCAGAATCAGATTGCCGCCGAGTGAAGTTCCCAAGTCGATCGCCACATCGGAATTACTGCCTGGTAACATGTTCAGTCTCAAGCTGAAAGCCGGCGTAATCTCGTAACTGCCACCAGCGGAGTCCAAGCTGATCAAGCCGGCAGGTCCGTTATTGTCCAATGCGACATCTCCCAGATCGGTCACCTGGACGATGTTCAAAAAGTCACTGGCGGGGTAATAGAAACTGCTGAATCCATATAAATTAAGCAGGCGAGTCTCCCAGGTAAAATTTCCTTTATTGTTGGTGAACAGATCATCCCCGCCGCCGAAATCAACACGCAACAAATCGCCAATGTTGGTCGAGGCTTCGAGGGCCAATTCGTCGTCCCCGGCTCCCAGTACGATATTGAAGTTCGCTGGCGTAACACCGGTAGTTTGAAGATAGACCGCGTCAACTCCGGCGCCGCCGAGGTAGGCAATTGAGTTTGCCAGATTCTCATGGCCAAAGTTTCCGACGTTGGTTCCGCCACCCAGACCGACAAATATATTTCCAGCTAAAGTCGTCGTAGGCATCGATCGAAAAACATCCGAACCCAGACTATTGGTTGACAGCACGGTTACCGGTCCGAAAATCCCGGTGTCGGCATTCACGATAACGGACTGCGAAGTCGCTGCCAGATTGTCGCCCAGATTGGCAAAGAACCCCCCTGCGACTCCGCTGCCACCGGAAGAATCAAACAGGATCGCATCCCGACCGTTTCCACCAAAGTAGCTCATGTTTCCAAAAACAAGCAGCTGACCGTAGTCATTGAAAAAGGAAGATTCAGCTTCCCCGGAAACGTCGAATACAACGTCATTCGCTACGGCCACAATTCCGTGATTGACCAGTTGATTGACGCCCACCAGCGTCATGGAGTCAGCTTCCACGCCGTTTTGAATCGGCGCGATTTGATCCCCTTGCGCGCCCAAGTTGATTCCCAGATGGCCAGCGACGACCAGCGCATCCAGCAGATCGAGCCAGATCGCTTGCGATCCGGTTCCGCCGGCAATCGTCAGGTCACCACTGATTTCATTCGTGTTTCCTGTAAATTGCAGAACCCGGTTGCCATCTCCCAGGTCGATATTCAGGTTTCCGTTGAGGCCGTCCTCATTCTGCAGATTGAGTCCCCAGCCGCTTCCATCGAGCAGGTTGATACTCAGGCCGGCAGCAAACGTGATCGGACCGCCATCGGCAACGACCCACCCGGTGACCGGATCGATCACGACGTTGATATCACCGATCGCGGTGTTGACGATTTCGTTCGAGGTCAGCGAATTGGTCGCGACATCGTAGACATGGCTGAAGCGGCGCAGTGAATCCAGTTGCGCGTCAAAGGTGAAAGTCCCATAGCTGTTGATGAAGTCGTCCTGGCCGGCACCGAAGTCCACATGGAAGTTGTTGATGGTCGAGCCGTCGAGCAGCGCAAACGTATCGTTGTCACCACCCAGATTGAACGACAGATTCTGTTTCGCCCCCAAAATTCCCGTCATGTCATAGGACACAAAATCGACTCCCGCACCTCCCACATAACTTATGGAATTGCCGTCAATCTCCGCAGAGAGAATGGACGAATTGACTCCTCCGCCCAGATTGAGGGCCAAATTGCCGTACAGCTGGGTCGCGTTGAGCGATACGTTGTCGGAGACCGTTGTATCTCCCGAGGTAACGGACAAATTGCTCATGGCAAAGTTCGACAGCGATAATTCCTGACTGGTAATCCCACCCGTAAAACCGTCACCGAGGCTGACATGGATATTACCGGCCAGGATCATCCAATCCAGATTGAGCACATCCGTGTTGCTGTTTCCGAGGTACGACAAACCTCCGCCAATCGTCGACAACAAGATATTGTTTTTCTGGAAATTCGAAGCGACGTTTTCATCCGAGTTGTCAATAACCAGATCGCCACCAACATTGATCGCGGCCGCATTGGCGTTGATCTGATTGATACTGGAAAACGTCACGTTGCCGACGGCGGTCAAGTCATTCAATAGCAACAGCGAATCGTTGCCAATCCCCAGGTCGATATCGATGTTTCCACCGACCGCCAATTTGCCAACTTGTGCCAGACCCAGTCCCTGTTGTCCGCTGCCGGTACTAATCAGCAGGTTGCCACCGAGCGAATTGCTGGTCCCCGCGAAAGTGATCCCGCGATCACCCGTCGAAGCATAAATCGTAACATCGCCGGCATGGGCCTGATCGAGATTGAATAGCAGACTGTTGTTACTATCCAACAGATTCACAAAAATATTCTGGGCGGCAACAAAGGTGTCCGATCCAGAGAGGTCGGTGACTCGGAAAGCATTGCCAGCACCATTGTTGTCAATGATTACAATGCCGTCGTCGGTGGTCTGATTCAACGTCAACATCGTGCCATCAAACAGCGAGCTGAAAGCCAGCATTTGTCGCGGTTCGAGCGTCTCGAATTTCAGCGGATTGCTGGACCGGCGCGAATTCAAACGGCGAGTCGTTTTCTTACGGCGAGTGCTGGACATGAACGTAGCCTTTCAAAAAGAGTTGCGGTACAACTCGAATAGGCGATTTTCTTTTTCCAACAGCGCGCGGAAAATTTCAGAATTCAGCAATTCGATGTTTTCAGCATTGAAAATTAAGTTCGTTCCCTGCGGCGACTCGGTTCGGCAGGCCGATCCCGGCTGGCCGCCCGAACTGTCGGAACAACTGCCGGAACAAGAAGGACGGGGCATTTTTTCGGCTTCGCGGAGTGCGCCGCAAAAAGATCCCTTTTTTTTCTGGAACGCGCGCTCCATGATCCAAATGGCGACGTCTTAGACCTATAATGCAGGAATCACGCCACAGCGGGTGAACTGCTTGCAGTCTGTTTTCCAAAGGTTGGCGACGAAGATGGTCCAAGTGGCTTCAATTCTGAATTCCGGGATATCGACCATGGGCTCGCAATGCAACGAATTTACCGGGGCCAGTTCGTTTGACGCGGCGAAATCGCTGCACGGTAAACCGACTGGTCTGACAAAGGATTCCAATTTGAAATCGGAATCCGTTTCAGCAACCGAGCCGGGTTCGATTCGGGAGTTGGGCCGCTTTCGAAGTTTCCTGCGACTGCAGGCCATGGGACTCGTGTCACGCTTCAATTCCAAATTGGAGCCCTCGGATATCGTGCAACAAACCCTACTGGATGCGCATCAGAAACTGGATCAATTCCGCGGTAGCAGTGGTGCGGAAATGGCGAAATGGTTAAGCCAGATCCTCGCCAACAATGTTGCGGACGCCGGACGGGCCCTGACTCGGCAAAAACGGGACGTCCGCCGGGAACAGTCGCTACATCGCAATGCTGACAGTTCCCGAATCGCCGCGCACCAGTGGCTTGCTGCCGACCAAACGACGCCCAGCCTGTGCCTTGCCCGAAGCGAGCAGATGCAGCAACTGGGCGACGCGGTCCGGCAACTGCCGTCGCCCCAGCGGGAAGTGATCGTCCTGCATCATTTGCAAGGGCGAACGTTGAACGAGACGGCTGAATTGATCGGGCGCAGCCCCTCGGCCGTAGCCGGTTTGTTGTTCCGCGGTTTGCAGGCGCTGCGAGTTGCATTGGCAGACTGATAACCGTATGAACAAGTCTTCTGATTCCGATTTGATCAAACCGATCGGCAACAACCCGACGTTGGATGAGGCGCTGGAATATTGTGTGTTGGCGCTGGAACGTGGTGACGCAGAACTAGAAACGCTGCCCGCAAAGTTTCCCGCCTGGGAAAGCGAGATCGAGGAGTTTCTCGTGAACTGGGGAGGCCTGGAGCAGCTGGCCATCGGATTGTCCGACTCCCTCGAGCTGGCCAATTCGTTGGAAATGGACGAAGTGTTGCCGGCCGATTTCGGCGACTTTGAACTGCTGCAAAAAATCGGCGCCGGAGGGATGGGTTCGATCTACAAGGCTCGGCAAAAAAGTCTGGATCGTTTGGTGGCGATCAAGATTCTGCGGCGCGATCCGGATGAAGTGGGACGATTTCGGCTGGAGGCAGAAGCAACAGCGGCCCTCTCACACCCCAACATCGTGGCCATTTATGAGGTCGGCATCACGGCTGGCAAACCATGGTTGTGCATGCAGTATGTCGCCGGGGTCAACCTGAAACAGTATATCGATAACCATGTCATCGCGCCCGACGAAGCTGCCCGCATCACGCGAACGATTGCCCTTGGTGTCAGTCACGCTCACCAACGCGGCATATTGCATCGGGACTTGAAGCCGGCCAATGTCCTGATGGACTCGCAGCAGCAGCCCTATGTGACGGATTTCGGATTGGCCAAGCTGATCAAGTCCGACACGGATGCCACTCAGTCCGGAACGATTCTGGGAACGCCGGGCTACATGTCACCTGAACAGGCATCGGGCAAAGTTCGTTTCCTGACGGTCGCCACGGACGTGTATGGATTGGGTGCGTTGTTGTACGCGTTGCTGACCGGCGAGGCCCCTTTCACGGGCGACTCGTCGATTCAGATTCTTCGCCGCGTCGTCGAAGAACCGGTCACTTCTCCCCGCTTCAAAAACACAGCGGTTGACAGTGACCTGGAAACGCTCTGTCTGAAATGCCTCGAGAAATCTCCAGAGCTGCGCTACCATTCGGCCGAAGCATTGGCGGAAGATCTGGGACGCTATCTCGACGGTCAACCTGTATTGGCTCGTCCGGTCTCAAGTTCCGAACGATTCATGCGATGGTGCCAGCGCAATCCGGCGATCGCAGGACTCAGCGGCGCCGTAGTCGTGCTGATATTGGCGACGACGTTTTTTGCGGCTTTTTTAGCGTGGAGTGAACGAAATTCGCGTGTGTTGGTGGAAGGCAATGTCCTGCGGGAAACGATTTTGCGAAAGGAAGCTGTCCGCGCCTACGAAGAGGAAAGGACTGCTTCTCGCGAGACTTTGAAAACCCAAATCAATCTGCTGACAGCAAACGCGCTATGGCAGGCAAAAAACCAGAACGTCGGGGAAGCCCTACTTTGGTTTACCGAGGCAGCAGGTTTATCCGTCGACGATGCCGAACAAACGCAGCGACTGCTCATCAACTTTCAAACCTGGCTGAACCACCATCCGTTTCCCGTCGCGGCAATGTTGTTGCCGGCTGAGTACTGCAACATCGAAGACCCGGATGCAATTCGATTCCATCCAGACAATGGAATGCTGTTGTACAATTCGCGTGGTGCATTTGTCGTGTGGGACTACACGCGTAATCGTTTGTGGCATTTGAAGGAATTGTTACCCAACCTGACCTCTGCCATTTGGGGTGCTGATGGAAAGTCCATTCTGGCGGGTTGTCGTGACGGACAGATCGTGTCCATCGATGCGGACAAACGGCGCAGGGAAAATATCCTGCAGGCAAACGGATCGGTCAGCCGCTTGGTTCTGTTGGATCAAAACCGAAAATTGGGAGTTGTTTCAGGAAAGAAACTTTCGGTTTTTGACTTGGCCTCCCGAGAACCAGTCGGGGAGACCATCGAATTTAAGGACACGATCTTCGATGCAACGACCAACAGTGATGGAAGTCGACTTGTATGTACCGATAACTCGAGAACGGCCACAGTTTACGAAGCAGGTCCAGGCGGAATAAAGAAAATCCGCGAACACTCCTGCAGTTTCTATAGCCTGGTTGATGGCCGGCGCAGTTTTTGGCCGATGTTTATTAAAAACGACAAAGCATTACTCGTACGAACCGCCGAGAACAATGTCACCGCCTTTGACCTCGAAACGGGAGATTCCCTGGGACGGATCGAATTTACGTTTCCCATTCATTCCTACTCACTGTCGGCCGATGGTGAAATCGCCCTTTCCGGCGGTTTCAACCAGGCCCGCTTGCTTCGCTTGGGCGAGATTGAGCCGGTTGAATCCGTCGATGACCCACGATTGACAGTGGCTTTGAATGATCAGGTACCGCATGAGGATCGAGTTAGCGCCGTTTCGGTCGGGCAGAATGGATTGTTTGCCACCGGCGGCTGGAACAACGAGGTTCGTCTCTGGCGTTCCCGCACACCGCAGTCTCCCCTAAGCAAGATTTTTGATCAACCTGAGAGAGTCATCCCGCTCGCCGTCTTGCCGCACCAAAACCGGTTGAGGCGAATTCAGTTTTCACCGGATGGCCGTGTTTTGGTCACCCTTCAAATCGATGGACTGGTTCGCCTGTGGAAGGTGCCGGATTTTCAACTGGCCGGAACCCTGTTGAAGGTTGAGCCTGGCGGATCGCTTGTAAAACGAGTCGATGTCGACCGCTGGTTGACCAGCGGCATTTCGCAATGGTCAGGGCATATGGAGAACGCCACGGCGCATTATTTTTCCGACGGAACTTTTGCCGGAGGTACCGTCGATCAGTCCCGATCCGCCATAGGACATTTGCTCGACTCCGCCTGTTCCCCGGACGGCAGGCAATTGGCAACCGTTCATGCAAAACCCGACAGAACCATGACAACTCCGGGGTCACTTCGATTCTGGACGATGCCTGACAGTCAACCGATTGGCCAGCCCATTCCGCTGCCAAGCGAACCGCGCTGGGTTGCCTATCGTCCCGATGGCCGGCAGTTGGCGGTCTGTACCTCACGCCTGGAAATTATTTTGGTAAACACCCATTCGTTGACGGTCGAAGGGACGATTGATTCGTACGGCAGTAACAAAAAACGGTTGGCAAAAACACATCTTTTTGCACAAAACCCAATCAATGATCAGGCTACCTATACTCCGGATGGGACGAAACTGGTCGTTTGGAGCAGTCGTAAGCGCGGCATTGGCGTTTGGGATGTCGAGACTCGAAGTCTAAAATTCCCGGCAGTCCATTTGGATCAGCCCCCTTTGGCTGGCATCTCAATTTCTCCCGATGGCAAGCACCTCGCAACAGCCGGTGGGCCGAGCGCTGTGGTCACAATTTTGGACTTGGCGACCGGAGTTGTTCAGAAACAACAGTTCCCCCATCCTTCGTTTGTTCACTCGGTTGAGTTCAGCCCGGATGGAAATTTGATTGTCACGGGCTGCCGCGACGGACATGCCCGGGTGTTTGATTGGCGGTCGGGCGACATCCGGTTGGACCAGTTGAGCCACGATGCTGACATTGTCGCGGCAACCATGACGCCGGACTCTCGATTCGTACTCACGTTGGGACTGGACAATCAAATGAGAGTTTGGCACATGTCGGACGGTAGCCTGGCGGCTAAACCGATCACGGTTCCGGCCAGTTCGATGCAACTACTGGTTTCCAGTGATTCCAGACATGTGGTTGTCGCGGGGGGACACGTTTTGAATATTGACCTCGGCGAACTTCATCGAGAACCGGCGAACACCTTGCCGCGTGCGCGCCAAATCAGCGAATTGCTGGCCAATAAAACCATCGTCAATGGCAAACCGCACTCCCTCTCGGCACACGAATGGATGACGCGCTGGCAGGCGTTTGAAAGTAAATAGGGAATCAGAATCGACGGTCTGCCTAAATCGTTTAACGGCAAGCCGCCGGCGAAGTGCCTTCCATCAAACGTCGCCGGCGGCTTACCGCTAAATATGCCAAACACTTCGCGTATTAAATCAACCGCCCATTACGCCTCGGGTTTTGAAAAATAACGCGGCTTCAAAATCCATGCTTCGGGCCTTGCCAACGGATTCTTGCGGCGGAAGAGACTGGATATTTCGCGCCTTGTTTCGAACGCGTCGTCGATTGGCTTGTTGGTCTTGGTGGGCGACCAAACTCGGCCCGCGCGGAAGTGGCTTGCTGAACGAGCTACAGCCACCTTTTGGAACGGTTTATGGGATCGTGTTCGCCGGATTGATGGCCGCAATCCTGGTGAACAGCCGCCGTTGGAAGGGACTGCTAGTGATGGGGCTGGTGTACTTTTTCATGGCATTAATCGAAACAATGCCGACGTCTGCCGTTCTGGTTCCGGCGATTTGGGATGAGTATTGGGCATTAGTAGCGATGTTTTCCTCCTTGGTCATCGCGATGTGCCTGCACTATGAATGGCTGGATTGACGCTTACCAAGAAACCGGTTGTAAGATCTATTTAAGATCAAATGGTTGATTGTACTGAGATTGTGGATTAGTATGACGGGGTAATTTTGCCAACTAAGCAATTATCGAGTCATTCAGGAGCTTTGAGATGCAATTTAAATCAAAAAATGTTTCGGTGGGGCTGATCGCTTTCGTATTCTTTGGTGTGACTGGTTTTCAGTCGCGAGCGGATTTGATTATCAATTTGACCAACGGCGGCGGGACCGCGCCTACGACCACGGGTGCTGGAACGTTAACGACCGTCATGCGCGCCGCAGCCGACGTTTGGCAGCTCGCCTTCAATAGCAATTCGTTTAACCATACGCTGACCATTGAATACCGCTGGGAGGCTCTATCGGGCGCGCTGGGAGTTCACAGTCTGACGTCACAATCGGGTACACCGAATCGCGAGACGGCGGGGCTCATTCGTCTTGACAATGATGGTTCGAGTTCGTTTTTTCTGGACGGAACACTTAACGCCGGCAATCCGATTTTCAATGGCAATTCGGAATATACAACTTACACTGAAACCACTCAGGATTTTGGTGGGGGTTCGATGAACAAAGGCCGCGTCTTTACCGTTGCTAACGGCGATGCAGTTGGACAAACGGATATGTTCAGCGTCGCCTTGCATGAAATCGGCCACGCGCTGGGCTTAAGCAGTGCCAACACCAGCTATGGACTTGAGACCTCGGGGGACAATGACGTCGACGTCACCAGTCCGCTGATGTTTGCCGGCAGTGCGATTCCGACGAACAATTCGGGCCCCACACTTAACGCGCACCTGAATGTTTCAACCGCGCTGATGTTCCCTTCCATCGGAACGGGCCTGCGACGACTACCAAGTGCCGCCGATATTTTCGCGAATGCGCAATTGAGCCAGTTCTTCAATCCGAATTTCAATCTCACCGCGATTCCAGAGCCGTCGTTTGCCGCAGTTGGGTTTGCCTTCCTGGTTTCCAGTATGGCAATTCGTCGCCGCAAAATTTACTGTAGCTAGACAGCGGCTCCCCAAGGATATTCCGAAAAGCCAATGCCGGGGCTGAGCCTGGTTCCGTCTGCGAACGAAAAATTTCGCTGAGCGACTGACAGTTTGCAATTTGGATTAACCAACGGGCAAGCAGAACCTCAAGCCAACTTAGGAACATTATCTGCGAATGTCGGCTTGAGCGCCGGTTGATTTCGATCACAGCTGCGAAGCAGACCAGCCCTCAGCGGCCCGCTGCGCAGTTACTTTCCGTAGGAACGAGGGGGGTCTTCGGTGGGAACCTGTAGCTCGGTTTGCAATCGAGTCAGCTCCGCGATCATGCGGGTCTGGTCGGCGGCGGCGGCGGCGGTCCCGTAAATACTGTGCAACTCCTGCGGGTCCGATGCCAGATCATACAATTCCCATTCATCCACATCCGGTTCATAAAACCGGATCAACTTGTGTCGACCGTCGGTGACTCCATAGTGCCGCCGCACGGAATGCACGGCTGGAAATTCATAGTACTGATAATAGAACACAGTGCGCCAGTCGGACGGTGTGTTTCCACGCAACACGGGTACCAAGCTGCGCCCCTGCATATCGGCAGGAATCTCAACTCCCGCTACGTCGCAAAACGTTTCGGCGAAATCCAATGGCGAGACGATGTCGGTGGCGTTAACCGAATTCGGTTTCACGACCCCTGGCCAGCGAACGATGAACGGAGTGCGTAACGATTCTTCATACATCCAGCGTTTGTCGAACCAACCGTGTTCACCCAGATAAAATCCTTGATCCGAACAATAAATCACAATCGTGTTGTCGGCCAAACCGGATTGATCCAAGTAGTCCAACACGCGACCGAGATTATCGTCGACACTGGCAACGCAGCGTAAATAATCTTTGATATAGCGCTGATACTTCCAGCGCACCAGGTCTTTGCCAGTCAATTTCGCGGCTTCGAACTCGGCATTGGGCGGGTCGTAGGCGGCGTGCCAAGTCGCCAATTGGTCGGGCGTCAAATTTTTTGGCGGTGTCAATTTCAAATCATCTGGCGTCAGCGTTTTCTCGATCGACATGTCTTGTGTCGCTGCCGGAGTGCCGCGCCCGGAATAATTATCGAACAAGGTTTCAGGTTCTGGGATCGTGATGTCATCGTATAAATTCAAATGTTCCGGCCCGGGCTGCCAATTGCGGTGAGGAGCTTTGTGTTGGTACATCAACAGAAAAGGTTTCGCTAGATCACGATCGTGTTGCAACCAGTTCAGCGCCAGGTTGGTGATGATATCGGTGGTATAGCCAACATGTTTTACTTGCTCACCGTTTCTAAGCATTACCGGATTGTAGTACGGGCCTTGATCGATCAGCACCTCAGAGTAATCAAAACCTTGCGGGACCTGATGCTCGCCCAGGTGCCACTTACCGATGACTGCCGTTTGATAACCCGCGGATTTCAGCAATTTGGGGAACGTCTGTTGCGTCCCATCAAACGGATTGCCGTTCACAAAGAAACCATTGAGATGCGAATATTTCCCGGTCTGAATTACCGCCCGCATCGGACCACAAATGCTGTTGGTGACATAGCAGCGATCAAAGCGCATCCCCTCGCGGGCCAATCGGTCGATGTTGGGCGTTTGATTTATTTTCGAGCCGTAGGCGCTGATGGCTTGAAAGGCGTGGTCGTCGGTAAACACAAACAGAATGTTCGGTGGCGCCGTTTTCGGATGAGCGCTGGTCGTTCCAGTGGCGAGGGCAACCGCTGGCTTAAGGACGGGGGTTTCCAATTGGCGCGGACTGGCATGACTGACGCCCGCCAACAAGAGGCCTAACCAGAGACTGAAAACAGAGGTCTTCATCGCGCTAACCTACCTTGCCAAGAAAATTCATGGGCCTGCCGATCAGCCGACAATTGTACTGCATGGACTACGCTGCGGATTTCTGGATCCGCAGTTTTGTTTCGTTTTGCAGCCATTCCGTGATTTTTTTGGATTCCGCAAGCCAGGATTTGCCAATTCGTTTTTCACAAAACGCTTCGAACAGAAAATCGATCGTGTCGGACATTTGGCGAATGCTCTCAAGGCGATCGAGCTGATCGCGAATTTCGGTCGATCCAGTGCCGGGATGACTGATTCGCCCCGCACCCACGCCAAACGTTTCGGCTTGTAGAGTCAGATCATACTGCTCGTTGTTGCGGATCAACATCAGTCCGGCTTTCCGCGGAAGTTTGCCCATGCGAATTGCCATGGCTGCCTCCGGGAGAGCGACGGGCGACTCCGATGAAATGGATTCCTTGCCATGTTCGGCACGCGGACAATCCAACGACAAAGATCGCGCAAACATTCCCGTGACCTCGGAATCATCCGACAGTGCGATCGTGTCGTTGCCCGTGTCCCATTGGAACCACAACCACAACAAAAATTCGTTACCCAAATAATCAAAATTGTCGTTCATGCCGTTCCACCACACAATTTCCGAGGAACCGGTATCGGGTAAGAACAGTGTCGGCGAGAGGCCAAACAGTTCCGAGTTTCGTTTCGCGGTTTCGGCGAACTCGGTCGCCAATTTGCCGGAGGTCACAGGGCTGAACTCCAATCCAAATGCGCGAGTGATCAAATCCAAACAAGCCTCGTTGGATTTTTCACTGTTGCTGCTGAGAAATAACGTTTCGGTTGCCGCATCCCACAGCACGGAGGTCTCCGTCATGCGGAGGAATTTGCCTTGCTTGGCTTCGGCAGCACAACGCGCATCCACGGCGGATTGCGCTTCGTCGCGTTGGGCTTTGGAGGGGCGCCCACCAACGTTGTCGCCCATGATGCCTGCTAACTCGATTTTCATCCAGGCCTTTTTGATCGGACCAGGGACGGCGATCGAATCGGTGCGAATTCCAAAATGGAGTGCTTCACCAATGATATTCTTGGCGGCGTCAAATTGCGTGTCCAACAAATGCGCACCACCCGTAAATCCCATTGCCGCCGATTCACTGAGGTCGGTGGCTGACGAACCAATCACATGTTCGGCCAGCGTGTTGAGATGTTCATCGCCAAATTCGCCGGTTTGATCGTGGGAGATTCGAAAACGTGAAAACGTGGTGCTGCCGGATAAAAAACCCATCGTCGTCCCAGTCGTTGTAATCGAAAAAAGGGCTTGGTGAGCGATGGAGCTAGCTCCGAACCGCAGTTTAAGTTTCGGATACCGGCCAGCGAAACTTGACAACGCGATGCAGATTACAGGTTGGCGGATTTCATGGCGGCAACCAATCGCTCGAGTTCCAACTCCAAATCGGCCAAGCGCTCGCTCGCTCCATTGAGGTCGCCGGCCGCGGCGGCCTGTTCCATTTCCCAAGCGATGTCGTAAGAAGTTTTCGCAGCAAACGGAGTTACGGAGCCTTTGATCGAATGCAACGACCGACTGGCTGTGGCAGCGTTACCGGAGGTGATCGCTTGATGCGCCGCCGAAAGAAGTTTCGGCAACTCTTCGATTAACGTTTGACTCAGATCCAACAACAATTCGGCACTGCCACCAACATTTTCGAGGGCTTCGGTCTGGTTGAAAATGTCGAGTGATGGGGATTCCGGCATGGTTTTCTCAAAAAAAGGTAGGTAAGTTGCGGTTGATTGGATACGCAACCAACGGATTGAAAGTTGGTGAATTCTCCAAACGAGACAGCGATTTCACGAACTTAAAGTTGCGCAAACCGCGTATCCGACCATTGTAGTCCGATCGTTTCAATAATTCTCATTGGACGGATTTTTCCGCGCGATTGCATCCCAGTCGAATCAACGACGGATTGTAACGACAACAATGGGCTCATTTCCCAGTTTAATCGGTATCGAATCAGTGTCATCTCGAGTGCTTTAGACAGATCCGAGTTGGATGATTTCGCCAAGCAAACTAGACTAGACCGGATTTTTGAGTTTTTCATTTCCATTCGTGTTGCCCAAGGCTACTCAACGATGTTGTTTCCAGTATCGAGATCGAAGACGTTTACGTTTGTTACTACGCAACTCTTTTTTTGTTTGGTTTTAGCGTCGTCCATCTGTCGAGCCGATGAACCGTTGCTGGTTTCAAGCCAATCAGTGAACTCGGTAAGGCCGGCTGCGGATACGAAGAAACCCCATCCGACCTTTCCGCGCTTGGCAGCGGACTTCGAACCCCAACGCGCGCTGGTGTTGAGTGTCAGTGATTGGCAACCGCATCACGCACCGGTATTTCGACAGTTGATTGAAAAAACGCGCGGCCATGTCGAAGTCTTGGTGTTGTGCAATGGTCGCAAACAGCTCGATATGGTGGTAGATTGGCTGAAGACAATTTCCGATCGCTGCGACCATCTTTATTTTGCGGATTTGGAGTTGGATACGATCTGGCTGCGGGATTTTGCCCCCTTGCACGCACAAACCGCAACGGGCAGTCAATCGCTGGATTTCTACTACGTTGGTGAACGACCCAAAGACGACCGCATGCCGAAAACCTGGGCTCAACGCACCGGCAGCCAACTGATCGAGGTTCACTGGACCTTACAAGGTGGCAATCTAATCAGCAACGGTCAACATCTGGCAATCGCCACGGAACGAATTTTTGTCGACAATGCCATTACCTTTCCCAATCCGCTACCGGGAACCGATCCGCGACTCGAAGGCCGCAAGATTGTATTCGAGGCCTTCGTGAAAAGCTGCAATCTGGAGCAGTTCATTATTTTGGAGCATCTACAATCCGAGGCGACAAAACACATCGACATGTTTGCGAATTTTGTCGGCCCTGACCGAATGGTTGTCGCCCGTGTTGATCCCCGTCTCGATCCGATCAACGCGGCCATACTTGATCGCAACGCGCGTCGGTTGCAGACGATTAAAGTCGGCGGGCAACCGTTGCAAATCCATCGAGTTCAGATTCCTGCTCGGGACGGGCAATCGTGGAGCGCTTTCGCCAACATCATCATCGCTAATGATCTGGTGTTGATGCCAACCTATGAAACGGACCCACCGGCCCTGGTTGCGGCAGCAGTGGCTCTTTACCAAAAATTGTTGCCGAAACATCAAATCAAAACGGTCGACATTACTTCGTTCAAGCAATTGCAGGGCGAGCTGCATTGTTTGTCGATGAATTTGCCGAAATTCGCTGCTCTGCCATCGCAAACAATCCGATACACGGACGTCATCAAACATCTGGGCGATAAATATAACAATACTACCAAGTAAAATTTGAATCGTGGAATAGGATTCCAGGTTGTCAGTTCCGCCAAGAGATTTCGCTCAGACAGGCTGGAAGCCAATCCCACCTATTGCCGAGCTGTTGGTTATCGCCATTGCCAAGGCTATCCAAAACAACAGGAACTACCGGCACCGCGGCGGGGCCTGTAGTTCCTGTCAAGATTGATGCCAAAAATCGTCTAGTTCAAATTGATTTCCGTTTTCGCTGGCTACGCCGGGAAGCTGAACTAATTGCCGTCATCGCTGGTCGGACGTTTTGGTTTTTGTCCACCACCGCTACCGCCCGCGCCACCTTCGCCGCCCGCACCACCTTCGCCGCGTCCACCCTCGCCACCCTCGCCACCACGACCACCGGGACCACCACGTCCAGCGCGGGAAGCCATTTGTTCCAATTCGGCTTTGTCCAAAAATCCGTCGGCATTGGCATCGATCCGTTCAAACATCGGTGCCATTCGCTCTGGAACTTCGGTTTCGCTGAGTTTACCATCACCGTCTTTGTCGCTAGCCATCATCCGTTCAAGCATCGCGCCGGCACCACCGGGCCCGCCAGCGGCAGCTCCACCGGCGCCGCCTTCACCGCCACGCATGCCGGCAAACTCAGGTCGCAATTCATCCATGGTCAGTTTACCATCGCTGTTTTTGTCGAGAGTTTTGAGTGCCTTCGCAGCGAGTTCAATTTCTTCGGTGGAAATTTCGCCATTTTTGTCGGCGTCGAGCGCCATCATCAAGGGCAACGCTTGTAGCATGCGTTCCATGCCGCCTCCTTGTCCGCCGGCGCCGCCTTGTCCGCCCGCTCCACCTGGACCGCCACGACCAGGCCGGCCGTCTTGTGGCGGTTGGGCGATTGCGGTGGCAGCCAGACAAAACAAAGTGGCCAAAGCCAACACGCTGAATTTGAATTGGTTCATTTTTGATGCTTTCAATCGAAGGGTCGAAAAAACAGGCTCGCTAATTAGCGACAATCTTAAACTCCGCACAACTGGAATCGGGTCGATGGTTACTCGAGAAAATTCCCAGCAAGTCAAAAAAGAATCGTTTGAGAGTAACGATCAGCGTCAAATCACGGAATTTTCGAGCTTTGGCCGCGGCCCCACACAATTCCCTGGTTGGGAAAGACATTTGTCTCGGTCGGCCGGCCTAAGTCTGGGTTGCTAAACATCTGGGGTTGTAGCGAGCCGTAAATCAACGTTGCGGGGGAACGGCTAACATTCAATGACATTCACGGCCAATCCTCCGCGGGCGGTTTCCTTGTATTTGGTTTTCATGTCTTTGCCAGTCTCTCGCATGGTTTTGATGACTTTATCGAGCGATACGAAATGCTTGCCATCGCCCCGCAAAGCCAGTCGGGCCGCGTTAATTGCTTTGACAGCGCCCATGGCATTTCTCTCAATGCAGGGAACCTGGACCAGGCCGCCGATTGGATCACACGTCAATCCGAGATTATGTTCCATGCCAATCTCGGCTGCATTTTCGACTTGAGCGGGAGTACCTCCGAGTACTTCTGCCAACCCTCCCGCGGCCATGGAGCAGGCCGAACCGACTTCGCCTTGGCAACCAACTTCGGCACCGGAAATCGAAGCGTTGATCTTGAACAAGGTGCCGATCGCGGCAGCCGTCAATAAGAATCGGACGGTGCCCTCATCATCCGCACCGGCACAAAACCGGTGGTAGTAATGCAACACCGCGGGGATAATACCGGCGGCGCCGTTGGTGGGCGCTGTTACGACACGACCACCGGCGGCATTTTCTTCGTTCACGGCCAACGCCCATAAATTGACCCAGTCCATGCTGCTCAGTGGCAACTCACTCGGCGAATCGGATTGCAGTTTGCGAAACAGGGGCGCGGCCCGGCGACGAACTTTCAAACCGCCGGGCAGAATCCCCTCTTCACGGCAACCGCGCTTGACACAAGCCTGCATCACTTCCCAGATTTCCAATAAACGTTGTCGAATCTCCGACTCACTCCGCCAAGCCATTTCGTTTTTCATCATCAGCGTGCTGATCGACAACCCAAACTCATCACACAATTCCAGCAATCGTTGACCGGTCGTGAAAGGGTAGGGGAGTGGTGTTTCGTCCAACACGATGCGATCTTCTCCAATGGCATCTTCGTTAACCACGAATCCACCGCCGACGGAGTAGTAAGTTTTTGCCAACAATGTTGTGCCGGCCTCGTCGAACGATTTCAATTGCATCGCATTGGAATGATGACCAATTACCTTGCCCGAAAACTTCAGCTGTTGTGGCGGATCGAAGGCAATTTCGTGAACTCCTCCCACCTGCAGGCGTTTGGTCTGGGACACGGTTTGCAGTAACTGCAGGAGTGCACTCGGGTCAGCCGTTTCGGGAGCCAGCCCCGTCAAGCCACCAATGATCGCTTTGTCAGTGCCGTGTCCCTTGCCGGTTGCCCCCAACGAACCAAACAAGCCGACTTCGAGCTTGGCGATGTTGTGCAGTAAATCCTGCGCGAGATGCAGATCGACAAACATTTTGGCGGCTCGCATCGGGCCGACCGTATGAGAACTCGACGGACCGATACCGATTGAGAAAAGTTCGAAAGTGCTGATAGCCATGGGAATCCAGAACGGTTACAAGAAAATCAGTTGGTCCAGAGTTGTGCTAGACGACCGCACAAGAAAAACGGTTTGATCGGCGATAGCGTACATTCCGACTTAACGCTCGCCCGGTTAAACTACAGGCGGACCACCATTGCATCCAGTGGTCGGCGGATTTTTGTTTGGTGTTGAGTTTCGTCATCGGTCGCACGATAGCCGATCGGCACAACCAGTGTGGCGGTCAGGTTACGTGAACCCAACTCCAATTTGGCATTGTATTCCACCGGCACGAAGCCCTCCATCGGACAGGAATCGATTTCCAACGCGGCGCCGGCGGCGAGCAACGTTCCCAAGGCTATATAGGATTGTCTCACCGCCCAATCCAAGCGGGCCGACTCGGTCATTCCAATAATGGAACGTACCATCTGGTCTCCGTAAGTTTGGAGAGCACCGCTGGGGAGCTCCAATCCAGACTCGCGCAGGTCGATATAGTCGCGAATAAAGGCTTCATCGATATCGGTTCGGGTCGCGATGATAACGACATGCGAAGCATCAGCGACTTGGCGTTGGCCATAGGACGACGCGACCAATGGTTCCCGCAAGTCCCGGTCGCGCAGCACGACGAATTGAAACGGTTGCAGACCATACGAGGTCGCCGACAGATTGGCGGCATCCAGCAACGCTTCGACCAGTGGTTCCGGTAGGACTCGATCCCGATCAAACTTTTTGGTGGCATAACGCCAACGCAACGCAGCGGACAAACTCATGTTTTGTTTCCAATTTTTTTAAACTTGAAATCACGCGTAAGGCAAAAAAATGCAGTCCAGAAAAATCAGCGGCGGATTTTGAACAGCGGCGGCAGGTTGTCGCGGTTTATCAGCAGGCGGCCGCAGAGGCGTCGTCCAACTAAGTCTGGCGGGGGGGCTCATCCAGCGAATCCAAACCCAGGTCTTCAAACGGTTGAGCCAGCAGGTCCCGATCACGCGCTGGCAGGTCATTGACATTCGTCACGTCGCCATCGTAGGGCTCGACATAGATCCGGTTCCCTTTCACCGCAGTGATCTTAATTGGTTGTCCGGCTTCAATCGCAAATCCATCACTGAGCGCGTCCAGTTTTTCATCGTTGACCAACACCAGACCGCTGGGCAGCATTTTGGATTTCGCGATTCCCAACTGTCCCACCAGATCTTGCGAAAAAGTATCCGGCGGAAGCAATTGATCGGGGGTCAGATCGTCGAGTAAGATCCGCCGGCCGATCGGCGTATGCGGCCAGATTTTTAACATGCCGACCAGTAACACCGGCAATGCCAACGCGGTACACAATAGCACAATGGCGCCTGTCCTGAAATCCGACATAAACGCCAGCACGATGCCACCGATCAATAGAGCTGCCGCCAATATTCCTAACATGCCGGCCGATGGCAGAAAGAGCTCGAGCACCATCACGCAGATTCCGCTGGCGATCAAAATGAGAGCCCAGAATAAAAGATCCATTTCTTGTGCTTTGGCTGGCTGTCGTGTCAGTGAAAAAATTGAGCGGTAGGGATCGGAAGTTGTCAATCGAGGCGTATTCCTACTTTAATCCTCCAGCAACTTTACGACCACCCGATTTCCGACGGCTTCGATAACTCGTATCGGTTGGCCTTTATCGACCATTCGTCCTTCCGTGATCACATTATAAACTTTTCCGGCGATGCGGGCCTTCCCTGACGGCATTAATCGCGTAATGGCTTCACCGCGTTGGCCAGACAAATAACTCCAATCGACGATTGCTTCGGGATCGATATTGGCATTCAAACCTGTATCCAAACGGGGTTTTCGTTCGGCGAGTATCAAATTCTTGAGGTAGGGTGAATTCGGTAACACTTTCCGCAACACGTAAATCGCCGCAAAAAATCCCAAACCCGCGCCGACCAATGGCAACAGCGACTGTGGCAAGCGGGCCAATTCGGCACTGGATCGGGGTAACAGGAAACTCTGCGACGCCAACACCAGGGAAGCAGCAATCAACAGGATGCCCCCCACACCAAAAATACCAAAGCCCGGCAATACGAGTAACTCAATTCCCAAAAAAACTACGCCGACCAGAAACATCAAGATTTCGAGCCAATGGGCGTTCCCGTCCAAGTAGTGGCTCCAAAAAAACAACATGAAACAAATCGCTGACAGAAACCCAGGCACGCCAACTCCAGGCACGGACATTTCCGACGACAGCAGAAAAACTGCGGCAAACAACAGCAACATTGACACATCACCCCGCGACAGAAATCTAGCGAACTTTTCAACATACCGGTCGGTGGTTGAAGTCTGCAAAATTCGGGGAGGTTGCTCCAGTTGGTAAAATGCTTGGACTTGTGCTTCATCATCCGCAATCGTGCGCGCGACGAGCATCTGTTCCGCAATGACCGCGCTCAACCCGTCTTCTTCGTCCACCGGTCCAATCGCGTCCCACGCTGTCGCATCGTCGAGTTGCTCCAGCTCGCTGGTCGATAACAATCGGAATTGTCCAGTCTGATTGTGGCGAAACCGAACCACTGCCATATTTGGATCGAGCATGGAAAGCATCAACGACCAATCCTGCTGCTTATCCTTGGCCATCGATTTGACCATCGGTTGCAGATCCAGAATCGCCTCCGGTGATAGGACGGTTTTTTCCTGAGACAATTCCTTACCACCCAATTTAGCTTCGGTGGCCATGATCAGTTGGTCACACGACAAGGCCAACAACGCGGCCGGTCCCCGCACTGATCCGCGGACGTACGCCACCGATTGCACACTCTCGTGGTCCAGGTCGACCAGGTATCGCGCCAGTTTCAGACAAGCGTCCAGGTCCCCTGCGCTTCCATCGAGATTGAGGATTACCAGATTCGGCCCATTCCGACTCGCAATTTGGCTTCCCAACGATCGCATCATCCATTGCGCGACGCGTTCGTCGATAAACGTGGGAAAATTGACTTGAACCGCGCGCCATTCGTCTTCCAAAGCGAGACTGCGGTCAAGTGTATGGGGAGCAAGTTTCACTTGGCTCGCGAGATCCGCGCGCGATCCCGGTAGATAACGCAGTAAACGAAAATCAGCCAATTGTTGGCCGGTCAAGAGTGCGGCACTTCCTTTTTCCGAAATGGTTGTCGATTCCAGAGACTGGCCTGACGACTCCAATTCGGTCAATTCCTCGCCGTTCACAAAGACAATCCCCTGGGTGGTTCGAACACGATAGAGCGGTTGGTCTTTTTGAAGCATCGACATGACCACTGGCACCGGCAACGTCAATCTTTGCGAGGCGATTCCGCGATAGACATCGCGGACGAGGTTGTCGATGTTTTGTTCGTCGATCCCTGCCGCCCCGATGGATACATCCTTGCCCAGCGCCAGTTGATTGGCGGCGATGGCAATCAACACGGCATGGCCCGTCAATTGCGTGGAATTCGGTTCGAGGTTTTTGGTAGCCGCCGGAACAAAAGCGATCGTCTCCACCCGATTGAGGTCGGACGTGGCCAAATATCGCGCCAACATTTGACAGGCCTCGAGCTCACTGCCGCGACCCGTCTTGCCACTGCCGGTATCGAATTCCAATACGACGACCAGGCGATCTTCGGGCCGAACGACGCTAGGTGCCGATTCGACAATTCGTTGCAAAGTCAATTTGGTTTTTGCGGCAGAAACACTGGTGACCGGCAACGAGATCGTCACCAGCACCCCCGCGCGATAGTTCAATTCCGGACTCTCATTCGCGGTGGCTGGGACCGGCGGCGGTTCCTGCGGCATGTTCGGCGACAGGGCAACTGAAGTTGATTGGAGACGGATCAAGCCCGCCAGTGCCGCCAAAGTAAACGTTAACTGTGGGTAGGATTTGAAAATCATCATTCTCGAAACGTTAAGTTATAGTGAATTGCCGAACGATCCAAAAATCCGTGGATTGCCATAGGCCAATTTTTCCGCCAAAAGAGATGGAATGCTGCTTTCAGCTCCCCGCTGAAGCGTCCCGAACAGGGAGCCGGAAGGCTGGTACGACAATCGGTTTAGATTATACAATATCTGCCCCGAGAACAAACTTCTGCTGATCGATCGAGCGGGTCGCAGGGGCTAATCAGGCGAATTAATCCACCTAATGCCCTCGACGACTGCTGGCGAATTTCCTCGGCCTGGAGATTGACAGTTCGACGGGAATTGCCAAACTTGCGACGATTCGGCAGATTGTTGACTACAATCAATCCGTTTGGAGCCCGCGATCGAAAACAGCAAGCTCATCAATCGACGGTCCAATCTTTGGTTCCTTTCCTCGACATTATGTACAAATGATACGATTTCCCAAAGCGACGCGTCATCTGTTATTGGGATACCTCGCCTTGCATTTGGTTGCGGTCGGGATTTTTTTGATGATTCTGATCCATATCACGCGGAATCAAATGATTCTGGATGAGCAATCGCGGATGAAATCGATAGCCACAATTTTGGCATCGTATGTGGACCAGCAAGACGAGGGGATGTACCAACCGGACCTGCCGGATCAGCTCATACTACTCGGTGACAAAATGGGGGTCCGGTTGACGATCATCGACACAACGGGTGCCGTCGTGGCCGATTCGATAACAGGGGTCCGCGACATTGGCCCCCACGGAACGCGAGAAGAAATCTTGCGCGCGCAATCGCAAGGGAGTGGTTTTTCCGAACGATATAGTGATACGATTGGCCAACCAATGATGTACTATGCCACGGCCTACCATCCGGCCAACGCCAATCATTCCGGCGGTTTTTTGCGTATCGCTATTTCGGCGGCCTCCATCAATTCGGCGATCCGATCGATTCGAAATTTGATTTGGATGTTTGCGATCTTGACGAGTGGGATTACGGGAATGTTGATGGTGTATTTCTCGGCGCGCAATATGGAGCCGTTGAATCAGTTTTCCCTGGCTGCGCGTCGCATTGGCCTGGGGCGCTATGAACGCAGCTCGATGTTGAAGGATCGCCGAGACGAATGGGGTGAACTGGCAGAAGCGTTTGAGCAGATGCAGGATGAAATTGCATTGCGCGAAGACAATTTGTCGGAAAATTCGCAACGACTCGAGGCGGTATTGTCCAGCATGATCGAAGGCGTGATTGCGCTGGATGGCAATGGGATCGTGATGTTGGCAAACGAGGCGGCTTGTCGCATGTTGTCGTTGTCGTTGAAGGAATTGCTGGGTCACAAGTTGTTGGAGATGATTCGGATTCCCGAATTGCAGAATTCCATTGCCCGCACGCAATTACAACGCAAATTTTCCAAGTCGGAGTTTTTGACACCGTCGGATCCACCGCGGCGATTGAAGGCACGGGTAACCGTGTTGGCCAAACAGAGCCAGCGCGGAATCGCAATCGTGTTGCACGATGTGACAGAACTTCGGCAACTGGAGACGATGCGCCAGGATTTTGTGGCGAATGTTTCGCATGAACTGAAGACACCCTTGTCGTCCATCAAGGCGTATGCTGAAACGCTGAAAATGGGCGCTTTGTACGACCAGAAAAAAAACTTGCATTTCGTCGAACAAATTGAGTCTCAAGCCGAACAACTCGAACGGCAAATTCACGATCTGTTGGAACTGGCCAAAGTCGAATCCGGTAAAGCGGCATTTCAATTTACTGACGTCGACATTAACGACGTCTGTGACGCGTGTTTTCATCAATTTGTACCACACGCCGAGAAGAATCTGGTTCGCCTGGAATGGAACCACTGCGCTGAACAACCACTCGTGCGCGCCGATCGAGCGGCCCTGGAGACCATTGTGAAGAATCTGGTGGTCAATGCCATTCATTACACGCCCGCCGGGGGTATCGTCTCAATCGAAACGAAAATCGAATTGCACGCGGCCATCATCCAGGTTAGCGACACCGGAATCGGCATTGCGGCCGACCAACAGTCGCGGGTCTTTGAACGATTCTATCGAGTCGATCGAGCCCGATCCCGGGACAAAGGAGGTACCGGCTTGGGGCTTTCGATTGTCAAACACCTGACACAAGCATTTGATGGAACCGTACATTTGGAAAGCCAACTTGGCACAGGCAGTCGGTTTCAGGTGCGAATTCCGCTGGCCGAATAATTTTCCTAACGCTGCCGGGCCATCGTCCGCAGCCATCGAAAGTTGATGCTCTTGAAGAATTAACATCTTCTTCATCTGTTCTTCATAATCCATCCCTACCATGCCCGGCTTGAAGATCTATCGGAAATATCAAGGAACGGAGCATGGGTGCTTTTAAACCGAAGCCGCAGGGATTTACATTGGTCGAGTTGTTGGTTGTCATTGCCATTATTTACTTTCATGACTTTCAGGTTTCCAACATGACACGGACTCTGGCTGCCCTACAACGAATCGGTTTCTTAAGCTACTTGGTCATGGCTTCGTCCTTGGCAACTGGCCAGGAACTCGCCAGCTCGGCCTCGGACAATAAAATTGAACTCTTGGGTGTCGCCGAAGTGCCCGGTCAGGCAACTGATAAATCGGGTTTGTCAGCAGCCTTGAACGGCGAAAGTTGTAATAATTTGTTGGGCGGATTTTCGGCCATGGACTATTCCGTAGCCGAGAATTGCTATTATGTTTTACCGGACCGTGGTCCCCAAGACGGCGCGGTCGATTGGAATTGTCGCGTCCAGCTATTTTCGATTTCAATTGATCCGACCGCTGCTCAAGTCGTGACGCTGTTGTTGCAAAAAACGGTTTTGCTTAGGGACGAATTGGGCCGCCCGTTTCTGGGTTCTGCAGCATCGATCGAAGCCGATCAAGACCGAGCCTCGCGCTTGGATCCGGAAGGTATTCGCGTCGGTACCAATGGCAACCTGTTTGTTTCGGATGAGTACGGACCACATCTGTTAGAATTCCAACCGAATGGTCGATTGGTACGGCGACTACCTGTTCCGGATCATTACCTGATCCAAAATCCTTGCCCCATTTCGGACGATGAAAATGGCGTCAATATCTCCGGACGTCAAGGCAATCGCGGCATGGAAGGTTTGGCAATTTCGCCTGACGGTCAACGGCTGTGGGGCTTGATGCAGAGTCCGCTCTTGCAGGATTCCGATCGCACCGTAAAGCCCGATAAACCCACCGGGCTCAATTGTCGATTGCTTCAGTTGTCCGTCCAAGGTCACGTTCTTGGCGAGCAGCTGTACCAGTTGGATACGGCAGACAATAAATTAAACGAAATGCTCATGGCGGGAGAACATCAGTTCCTGTGCATTGAACGGGATGGCGAAGCGGGCACAGCAGCCCAGTTCAAAAAATTGATGTTGATCGACACCGGCTCGGCGAGCAATATTGCGTCCCTGGACCGGCTGCCTGCCCATGAACTGCCCCGCGACGTTCAGGGAGTCGACAAACGATGTTTGATCGATTTGTTGGACCCCCAATGGAAATTGGCGGGCGATACGATGCCCGAAAAAATTGAGGCCTTGACTTGGGGCCCGGATTTGGCCGATGGTCGCCGGACGTTATTGGTGGGATCGGACAACGATTTTATCGCGAATAGTCCCAGTTATTTTTACGTCTTCGCAATTCCTCAAGAATTACTGACGGTCGGGCCGGTGGTGCTTGCAGAGTCGATTTCAAAGAACTGAACCCACGACCCGCGTGGCATGGTAGTATGCCGCGCGACAGGTATCTTGATTAGAAGAACAGAGAGCATCGTTTGGCAATTGTAGTAATTTTGGACGGGAGCGTCGCGGATGGGGGGAACCACATTGTTTAAGGAACCTGGCATTAATCTTCGCGGAGCGCTGCCGCGAACGAAGATTCTAGTCATCGAAGACGACCGCGCGATAGCCGAAGTCATCGAGTACAATTTCGCGCAGCAGGGCTACGAGGTGTATTGCGCGCATGATGGCCAGGATGGGCTGAATCAAGCCCGTTCCAAGGCTCCCGATTTGATCCTGTTGGACTTGATGATTCCCGTGATTGACGGGGTGGAAACGTGCCGTCAGTTGCGTGCCGATTCCCTGACGCGAGAAATTCCAATCATGATGTTGACCGCTAAATCGGAAGAAATGGATCAGCTGATTGGTTTCTCGGTAGGGGCGGATGATTATGTGGTGAAGCCATTCAGTGTCCGAATTGTGCTGGAACGCGTTAAGTCCCTGTTGCGACGGAACGCGCGGGCCGCCGGCACTGGTTCGGATATTGTCGTCGTGGGTGGAGTGACGATGGATCGCCTGAAGCACCGCGTTTCGGTGCAGGGCCGACCGATCGATTTAACCCCCAGCGAATTCCGTCTGCTGGATACGCTCATTCGTTGTCCTGGTCGAGCATTCGATCGTTCCGAGTTGATCAACTCGGCATTGGGTGAAGATACTTTGGTGCTCGAACGAACGATCGACGTGCATATTCGTTCGTTGCGAAAAAAATTGGGTGAACGCAGCGACGCGGTCGAAACCGTGCGTGGTGTCGGCTACCGTTTCCGCGATGTCGAGACCGAATAGTCGAACTCGTTTCCGGTGTCGCACGGCGAACCAGGAATCAAGTAGCGATTCAAGGATGTACCTTGTTTCGATTGGTTGGGGTGGAGAAAAGTAATTTCCCTCCCTCCCTCGACGAGACCTACTTCTCCGGGATCACCAGCAAGTCATCGATCCAACCCGAATCGACGAAGGTCATTTTCAACAGCCAATAGAATAACATGGCCAATACAGCGCCGGCCGGAATCGTAATGATCCAGCCGGCGATAATGTCGCGCATCATTCGCAAATTCAACGCGTTGATCCCTTTTGCCAAACCCACTCCCAATACCGCTCCGACCAGCGTATGAGTCGTACTGATGGGCAAACCGATGGGCAGCACCGAAGCCAAGAGGACGGTAATCGATGCCGCAAACTCAGCGCAAAAACCGCGACTCGGTGTCAGTTCCGTAATTTTTTCGCCGACCGTTTTGATGACTTTCCAACCCCACGTGGCCAAGCCGACCACAATCCCGACTCCCCCCAACGCTAACGCCCACAACGGTGTCACCGATTTGACAGCAATCGCCCGTTCGCTAACCGCTTGAAAGGCAGCCGACAAGGGTCCAATCGCATTGGCCACATCATTCGCTCCATGGGCGAAAGCAACCAGACAGGCGGTAAGAATTTGCAATCCGACAAAGATCTTTTCGACCTGTTGCAGATCCGCTGAATCCGTAAAGGAAGGCACCTGAGCCCGCGAGATCTTCTGCAATTGTTCGACCTCCAACAGCAATCGTTCCGACTGAGCCTGCAGTTCGCCACGAGAAGTATTGCGAACACGCTGCAAGTGCTTTGCCGTTTTGGCCAATGATCGAGATACCTCGGCGTCCTGGGCGGGGCTGCCGTCCCTGGAGGATCCTTGTTGGAAATTCTGTACCAGCCGACGCATCACCAGAAATGCAATGGTTCCCAGGAGCAGTGCGATCACGATGATCGTCAGCGTAAACATCGCGGAATCAGTTTCCAGTTTTAAGCGTTTCCACATGGGTTGCAGGCCCTTGTAAGCGGTCATGCCGGTCATTACAAACATGGTCACGAAGGCTAACCAAGGGGCCACACGTCTGGCAGCGGCCACTGGATCGTTCTTGAAAAAGACATTTCTCAACAAAATTCCGAACAATAAATAGGCGATCGTGGCCGAAATTAACGGCGACACAATCCAACCGCCACTGATCAGAAGAACCTCTTTCCATTTCACTCCGTCGAATCCAAGTGCCAGACAGCCGAACCCCACAATCGCTCCCACAATCGAATGGGTTGTAGAAACGGGCCAGTGCATCATGGTCGCGACCGGCAACCAGGTTCCCGCGGCCAACAGCGACGCAATCATGCCGCAAGCGAGAATATAAGGAGCTTTTTCGAAATAAATTTCATTCAGCTTGAGCGGATCGAACATCCCACTGCGAACAGTTTCGGAGACATTGGCGCCCACGACAAAAGCACCCGCGAATTCAAAAATCGCCGCCAGAATCACGGCGTTTCGCAAGGTCAACGCGCCCGAACCGACCGACGTCCCCATTGCATTGGCAACATCATTGGCCCCAATATTCCACGCCGCGTAAAACCCGCAGACCAGGATCAATCCAATCAAAATGTATTCCACACCCATCATAATAAATTGATCATTCCGTTGTAGTCGAATTTGTCATTGGGTCGGCTGAGCGAAGCCGGTTGCACGCGCGCGTACCAACGGGGTGGGTTGCCGAGCGTCTTACTTCAAGCTGAGTGTTTTCAACACGCGGTCGGCCAGTTCCTCGGACACATTGGAAATCTGGCTGAGGACATTGGTGAATCTCATCCACAGATGAAATTCACCATGCGACATTTCGTGATCGTGCGCGTAAATCTTCTTCAACAATTTGACCTGCACGAGGTCCGCTTGGTGCTCGGTGTACGCCGTTTCCGTCGCCAGTGCCCGCACACGTTCCGCTTCGACCCCGCCAAAACCAGATTCGATCAATTCATCCAGCTGTCGGATGATTTTCGCAACGATTTCAAATGCCAGCAGGTTAAGTCGAAAAAACTCTGAAAATTCCTCGCTGCAATCCGCCGGAAAAGGCAACTTTTTAAAGGTCAGAACTTTGCAAACATCTTCCGCCGTATCGGCCAGCGCGTCTTGCAACAACACGATCTCCAAGACTTCGGCCCGGTCAATCGGCATAAATACCCGTTTCAACAGCCGCCCACGAATATCGTTCTTGATCTGATCGGCTTGATGCTCGAGCTGCGAAACTTCCAACGAATAGCGATCCAATTCGTCGTACCGACCGGACTCCGCCGCTTCGATCGCCTCGGACATTTTCTGGACACACTTGATGACCTGCTCCATGTGAAGTTGGATCTGGCCAAAGGGAGAACGGCCAAACAATTTTCCAATCGTGCTCATGTCCAGACGGGGTCCTAAGTATGATTTTTCTCATTGCGCTAAAGCGCAAAGACGACAATGAAAACAGCCAATACAGCCGATTTTCAGCCGAAAGTCTACTGTCTGGCCGACCGCTTTTCCAGTAGTCGACACCGCGCCCCATTCGCGGTTCCGGCAATCGGCTCCGTGGCGGGCCGGCATCGGGCGACACCACTGATGGAGGAGAATAATCGTTACTTGCGCGCCGTCATCCGATTGCGTTCCGATAACGGGCCCTTGATCATCAAGCGAAGTGGCGTACTGGCAACCACTTTTCCGGATTCATCAATCGAAATCGCTTCCACAAACACGGGACCGCGCCCCAGCAATTCAGCCGCAACTTCGAACTCAGCTTCGCGGCCGATCTTTTTAGCGATGGAGCGCATGTTGTGCGTCAACTCGATTGAATCGCCAAAATTGGATTTGGCAGTAAACTTGACGGTATCGGTTATCAGATAATTATCCCGGCTGGTTTTGAGCTCGGTCGCCCAGCCAGCATTGTCGACTTGGAAAGGGATTACGACTCGACCGGTCGTCTCCAGCGCATTGTTGGCAATCGCCACCAATCTCAATTCGTGAAATCCGTCCGAGAGTTCGGTCGTGTCAAACGCGATTTCCGGGCGTGTTCTGTCGCGCAGCACTTGGACTCCATCCACGTACATTTCCATACCGGCCACTGGCACCTTGGAAGCTGACCAATCCAGATTTAGTTTTACGGTCCCTGTAATTTTTTCGCCCGCGACAATTCCCTTGACTTGCAACACCGGCGGCGTCGCCCACGGCCGGCAGAGCGCATCACCGACGATCAACAATTGAAATGGACCTTCGACAGATTGATAATAGGCCTCCGCCAACGAGCAGCCGCTGGCGTAATGGGCATGGATCAACGGGTGCGGAAATTTTGCTTGAATCGCAAATGGCTCGATCACGGTTCCGCTGGATCCAGCGGCATCGTTCCGCAGGAATTCGGCCAATTTGGTTTGGGGTTCATCGAGTATCATGCCGCCATAGCTGGTCAAGTTTTCACAAATTGCGCCGGGTACGATCTTGCTGCCGGTGGCCGTCCAGGAAAAAGTCGCGATCCCGGTGGATAATCCCAACACATCCCGTTTCTGGACCGGTAAATCGGTGGTAATGATTTCTGATTTTTGGCCCAGACGTTTCAGGGCTTCGATCGCCGATTTGAAATTAGGTTGGCGAGTGGTGCTGCGAACATCAGCGGTCTCGGAAAAATAAAACGTCCCCTTGGGATGCGTTCCATCGGCTTTCATCGAAGCTCGCAATTGCCGTAACGCTTCTTTTTCGGTCGTGCCAAAATTGCGCGTAATCGCCAACACGGTGGACAACAGGAATCGATTGCCCTGTCCTGGTTCCTGATTCAACATTCCGTTGGGAGCCCACGCATACGCTTGTTTGAATCCACGCGTCGGCACAAAGTCAAATGGCTCATCCGGGATCGCTTCGACGATCCCCTTGAAGAGCGGATCGTTCTTGACGCTATTGAATGCCAAATCGGCTCGTGTTTGACTACGGAAACTCCAGCCCGATCGCACCGCTTGGGTCAGCCAGTGAGTCGCTTGCTTCGCGTCGTTGCGGTGGGCATAAAACCGGGCAATCCAATAGGACAGGGCAATTTGTTGCGGATTGAGCGCAGCCATTTCCTTCAGCTGCTTCAACCCCTCATCAAACTCGGGTTTCGATTTTTCAAACGTCGCGATCGCGGCTTCAAATTCTTTTTGCCGAGCTCCAACAAATGGCTGGCGCAAAAGCTTCTCCGCCGGTTGACGATAATACGTGTTCGCGTCCAGCAGCATGTACCCGGGCTGGTCCGACAACACTGCGCCCGCAAAGTAGGTTGCCGAGTTCAGAGACGCTTGCGCCAAATACAATTCGGATTGTATCGTTTGGCCATGTTGTTTGAGCTCAGCGGCCAGTTTTTCCGCGTGCTTGGGAATGTCGATGATAGTGGGAAAGTCGGCTGAATAAACAATATAGTCGATGTTGTTTCCGATTTTCCGTTCCTCAATTTGTTGGAAAACCGGTTTGAGAATTTTGTCGCGAAAAATTTCCAGATCAATAATTTCAACGTCGGGAATACCGTTCAGGTAGATCACATTGCGAGTCGGAATAAGTCGTCCAGCGATATAGAAGTTGGCAATTAGTTTCGAGGTCGCGGAGTCGCCATTGACAACCAACACGACATTCTCCGGTCCGCCACCGGCGGTGCAAGCCATTGGATTGCTCGCGGTCGTCGACAAAAACAGTCCACATACCAAGATCCAGCGACAAAAAAATCCAACCCGGGTGGCGTGCTGATCATCAGACACCGGTATTCTCAATTGGTGAGAGAGCATTGAATGGAAGCCTTTGGGTGACTGAAATGAACGATGATTTATGGGCTTAAGAATGACCTGTTTTTTGCCAAACATTATTTATTTTGCCTTGTCGTACGTGAACCTGATTAACCGTAACGCAATCTTCTTCAGTGGATCAACAAACCGTCAACCGACAGCACCGAACAAGTCAGCTTCACAATTTCATTCAGGGTGCGAAATTGCCTGCGACCAGACAACATCGCCATGCCATGAAGCCATGAAGAATATACCACGTTTCCAACGCAGCCAAGAAATAACGACGTCGTGGCACCACGGGTTGGCAACGAAATTCCGGTTGATCCAAATTGTGTGCGACGATCGTTTACGGATTGTTATGACCCACCGGTTAGCAACGTAATTCCGGCTCATCCTGACGCAGCGTATCGGTTGAAGTCCCGAATTCGGCGTCGGAAACTTAACGGGCTGAAAGAAATGCGGAAAAGTAGGGGGGAAAAACGATGCTTCGTAGACGAACAGCCTAAATTAATGGAAGGATGGCCTAAATATTACCTCGTTGAGAGCCCAAAAGCCCTTGCCGCGCAAATCGGGATTTCCTAAACTACCTAGCCGCTGACATAATCAGCAAAAGCGATCGAGAACGAAACGCCGGTTTGCCCAATAGCAGATAAACGTTTCGTTTTGCCTTTCGGGCGTCGTTGATTTGATTGGAGTTCCCAGTCCCAATTGCCGATTCCCAACCCTATTCCCCTGTAGCTCAGTTGGTAGAGCGACGGACTGTTAATCCGTTTGTCGTAGGTTCAAGTCCTACCGGGGGAGCTTTTTTTTGCTGAGTGTTACCTAAAGTGTTACCTAAACTTTTCAGCGGTTTTTTCGAGGGCGTCTTATCCATCAAATTAAAATAGATGTTGACGATTTACGGCCCTTTTGTGAGAAAAAACATGCTTGTGATTCAAACCGATGAAAGTGGATTGCCGGTTGTCCGTGAGTTGATTGGTGGGAAACCAGTCGAGGTTGACCGGGAACGCTGGAGCGAAGTTCTTGACGATGCCAAAATCGACAGGAAAGCGTCGATCCCGGTGGCCGTCGAACTACGCAATATCGTTGTCGAATTGGTTCGGTCGATGGCTGGGGTTCCTTTGTAATCTTTGGCTTGGGATCGATTTGGGAATTCTCATTTCGGCATTGCCGGTTCAGTGGCGTCAGTGACGACGCCACCAGCCTTCGAGCGGGACAAATCGATGGTTGCAACGGGGACATCTTTTGTCAGTCATTGCGACAATTCCACTTCCGCGAAGCAATTCGCCCGAACGATCGCCGACGCCACGTGTGGGCAGACACTGTTTCCGATACGAGCGACTTGGCTGGTTTTAGTGCCGGTGAGAATGTAGGTGTCTGGAAATCCTTGCGCTCGGGCAAGTTCGCGAGGCGTGAGCATTCGCATCCCGATGTCGACGATGACGTATGGCTCACCGCCGACCGTCACAGTGACCAGCCCCGATCTGTCTTTTGTGGTTGTCGTCGGAAGTGGCTCTAATACGTTTGCACCGATAGACGTGCCGAAATAGCGAATCAGGAATGAATAGACAAGGGCGGCGTGATTTGCAGTCGTCTGAGTTCTTAGCGGATCTCCAGGAGACGACCATTGCTTGGCGCCGTGGTTCATGTGAATCAGGTTCGCCGCGACAATCTGATTCTGAGTGCCCCGCATCGTTGTTGTGGGCAATGGCGTTTCGATCGAAACGCCAATTTGACCGCCAAAGTGCTTTGCCAAGAAAGTAGCTACCAACCCTATTTCGCCACGATGTGCAGTTGTGATGGTTGGCAGTGGTGCCGATGGATCGATAGGCTTTCTTTCGCCGTCATGCGTGATCGAAACAAGAGTCGGCGCGACCAAAGCATGATTGCCACCACCGGCATGGATTGTACCCAGTGGTTCCGTTAGTGGCCGTGATCCCATTCCCCACCGGCCAGACGTCCCTTCGCCGTGTGCCAACTGAACGATAAACGGCTCCGAGTTGTCGATCACATATCGTTTGATCCCCAGGGCAATTCTCCGCAGCGTTTTCTCTGCCAACGGTCGCGGCCGGCTGAAGATGGAAGGGCAAGGAACCGACCAATCGATACACTCAGCAGCTGTACGATAGCGTTTTAGCCGGTCAAACAAGGGCATGTCGTCAAGTTTTGATGGCTTGGTATGTGTCGGTTCAGGCCATTCGATCGGCTGGCCATCGCAACGTGCAATCAAGAACAATCGTTTTCGATGCGTTGGCGCTCCGAAGTCAGCAGCGTCTAAGTTTTTCCATTCAACCCGATAGCCAAGCTTTCGAAGCTTTCCAAGAAATCGCTTAAAGGTCACGCCCTTTCGAGCTGGGCAAGGAATCAGATCGTCGGTCTTCTGTAGCCGCTTCGAATCGCAACACGGGCACTTGCGTCTGATTCGCATCAAGACAGCTTGCCCCTCGGTGCCCTTCCACCCGCATTCAGCGCAAACCCAGCGCGGAACCAGCGGACCCCAATCTGCAAACTCGCGAACATTCTCCAATGCGATCATTCGCGGCCGGACTTGATCGGCCCATTTGCAGACAATCCACGCCAACGAGCGAATTGACTTTTCGACCGGCTTGCCACCCTTCGCCCGTGAGAAATGTTTGCAATCTGGCGAGGCCCAAAGCAATCCAACTTTTCGCCGGCCAACGAGCTTTCGAAGATCAGCCCGCCAGACGTCCTCCAGCACATGCTCGGTCGATGGATGATTGGCCTCGTGCATCGCGATCGCGTTCGCATCATGGTTGATGGCAATATCGGGAGCGCGACCGGTGGCCCAGGCGATTCCCAAGCTGGCTCCACCGCCGCCCGCAAAACTGTCGATGATCAGTTCTGTTGTTTTCATACTTCACCAAACTCTCTTTCCAGTTTTTCGGCAATTTCTGTCGCATCGAAAATTGCGTAGTAGGTTTCTGTCGTGCGAATGTTGCGATGTCGCATGAGCGTTTTGAGAGTAAGCGAATTGACACGAGCGGCCCAGCGTAAGCCAAACGTCCGTCGCAAGTCTTGGGCCGATGCGTATTTCACCGAACCAGTGGCGTAGTGTTTCACAACTACATTGGCCTCCCGACCTATTTCTGAAATTCGTTCGGAAACACGGTCCATCGTGACCAGTCTTTCGCCATCAATCCGAACTGGATTGAAGACCTGGCCGACTCGTAACGGCAGCGGTACCATCCGCAAAAACTTCGCAAACTCCGGTGAAACCGGATACACGATCTTTTTGCGTTGCTTTTGGCTTTGCGCCGGGATCGACAACGTGACGGAATCTTTGTTGATCGAAACGACAATCTTGTCGTTCGAATCACTGACGCCAGGCCAATGCAAGTTCAACGCTTCACCCAGTCGCAAGCCCGAATAAAACAGACCACGCAATAAGAACCGAAAGCTCTCGGCAGCCGTCCGGCCTACGACGTTCTCGGTGGCATCTAGCATCGCCTGAAACTCGGTTTGTTTGAGCGGTCGCCCTTTGGCCGAATCCTCGATCGCAATCGCCGATCGTTCGATGAACGGTGGAACGTCAAGCAACCCGACCGATGGACGCGATGCCCATTCAAACGCCCGTTTAAGATACCCGAGATAACTGTCGATTGTCGTTTCGGAAAGCGGCTTTCCCCCAGCGTTTCGACCAACCCGTAATCGACGTGCGAATTCACCAATCGTTTCGCTGGTGATGTCAGTCACCAACACGGGTTGGAACATGATTTCAAGCTTATTGGCCGCATTGGAAAACTTCGACTGATGCGCTGCCGATTTACCAGCCAACACTTCGGCCACGTAGCGATCACGAAAAACGTCCCAACCGAATACACCGACTCTAGTTTTACTTTCCAGTTCCACTTGCTTCTGGAACGCCACCGATTTGGCATCCACCTTTTTTACGGCTCCAGTCGTTTGCCGATATTCCTTTCCAGTCGCATCAATCCAACGCATGTGCCAAATTGGTGAGTCCGCCCGCTTCAGCAGATAAACCTTAACCATCTTCGTTGCCCTCCAAAAATAGTTTGGTCAAGCTGGAACAACGATAGATTCGTTTGCCGTTGATACTGACGTGCTGCACTCCAAGATCGGAAAGTTCAGCTTTCAGATTGGGTACATGTTGTAACTTCAACCGGGACGCCAACTCATCGGCGGTAATAAACCCGGTATCTGGAATGAAACCGCAAGCACTCGACTGCTCTTTTGCCATGGAAACCTCCTTGACCCAGACCACTCGAAAACCTAGAGTTTCAATGGCGGGGCTTGACCTGTGTTTGTTAAATTGCGGTTGGGTGGTCCTGCAAGATTCACCAAACGCGACGATACCACGCAGTTGGGTTAAGTTCCCGCCTGCTTTTTCTGCAACACTCCCTTTGGACTGTTGGTAGCACTTTGTCCACTACCTTGGACACGTCTGGTCAAGCGTCAAAAAAACTTACAAAATAGTTGCAGCGGCTTCGACAACCTTCGCCCACGGAGCCATGTATTCCAATCCGTAGGTCGTCATTCGTTGGGTTGTGAACATTTTCTTACGCTTTCGCGTGATCCAACCACGATCTTCGAACGATCGTAATCGGGTATCCAGAGCCGCTAGTGTCAGACGTACATCCATCTCTTTGATCTTGGCCCGGATTTCCCGGCCCGTAATGTCGGGATACTTCTTAATTAACAGTAACACCAAAATTTGCTGAATTGTCATTCCAATCTCCATTCTTCGACTTGCCAACTTGAATAATAGACTGTACTGTTATACGCAAACACTGTCAAGCATGAGACGATAATTTTGTGAGCGGACTAAAGTACACACCTGCCGAAGATTCCAACTTAAAATCAAATTGGGGAAAATTGTCAGCTCAAGCGATTGCTGAAATGCTTGGTCGCAGTCGAAACAGTGTTTACAATCGAGCGTTTGCGATGGGAGTTTCAACAAAGACTGATCTCGCGTTGAGACAAAAACGGAAAGCTGCAATTATTCGGTTGCATGCAAAGGGTTGGAGTGATTCAGAGGTCGCTGATGCAATCGGTATTCCTCGGAGAGCCGTTGGTAGCTACCGTGAAAGACTTAATTTACCGGCAAACGGTCGCAATGAGCGGTATCGAAAGCGAGTTGCAGAGAACACAAAACGGCAACTAAAGGCGGCTGGTGTTTCGAGTTTGGCCGAAATCAAAGCGTTGGAGGTTGCCAAATTGGCAAAGGCGTTGGGCTGGCCAGAGCATTTGTCGCTGCGGTCAATTCAAATTGCGGAGTCGTTGTACCAGCGTGGACCGATGACTCGCAAACAAATCGCCAATGCGATCGGGATCGAGTGGCGCGGAAGTCGAAAGACATTCAGCGGTCGAATGCCAGGTGGCAGTTGCCTAGCCGAGCTTCAGCGATCGGGTTTGGTTGTAAGGTTACAATCAGCTATCACGCATGGTGGGAAGGGGAATCACGAGGATGTTTATTTTTTAGGATTGGAGATTGAGCCATGTCAAGCGAACAGAAGCAAGTCACAATTGCGGAGATTGAAACTTCCATAGCAATGGAGTCGGCCACCGTGGCCATGCAGGGGAAATTAAGGCAAGCGATCTTCAATTCGATCAGTGAACAGGACGTTTCTGCGATCGTGAAAAAGCAGGTGGAAAAGGCCAAAAACGGGGACGATGCGGCTCTACAATTTGTCATGAAATACGTGCTTGGTTTCGGCAAATCGATCAATTTGCAGCAAATTAACGTTGTGTCGACCGACATTGAAACGGCAGCCAGAATGGCCAAAGGTGGGCGAAAGTAATGAAAACAAAATCCGCATTGTCATACTTTGGAAGCGACTCGGAAGTTGCCAAAGAACTCGCGTCAATGCTTGATCATTGCAGCCACGTCACGATTCCGTTTTGCGGCGGGTTGTCGATCTTGCCGCACTTGAAAGCCCGGGCAATCGTCGCTAACGACAAGAATCGCGCGGCTCTAAATTTCTATCGCCACATGAACAATCCATCAACGCGCGAGGAGCTTATCGAGTTGTGCCAAGCGACTTTGAGCCACCCCGACGAACTAGCGGATGCTCAAGTGATTTTGGCGAGCATCCAAAATGGAACGGTTGTGCAAGCGTGGGCATACTGGGCATTGTGCTGGATCGCGCGAAAGGGCAAAGGCGGAACGAAAAATCAAGGCGGATTACCTAGTGTTCGTCGAACCGCAAGCGGTGGTTCAAACGCGAGTCGGATTCGGGCTGCCGCAGACGATCTGCACGCTTGGGCCAAACAATTTGAGCGATGCGAATTCGAATCGATCGACTTTCGCGAACTCTTGGTAAAGGTCGCCGACAATCGAAAATGCGGCGTGTACTGCGATCCTCCGTGGGTGCAAGCCGGTATGAATTACTTGCACGCTTTTAATGGCCAGGACCATGAAGAGTTGGCGACGGCGTTATCGCGATTCAGGCAAACGACTGTTGTGGTGCGATATTGGGACAGTGAATTCATCCGGTCACTCTATCCTGGCTGGAGTTTCCTCGAGGCAGCCAGTCGGAACCAGTGCAATGCGGTCAAAGGTGAAATTTGGATCACCAATAAATGAGCAATCTAACAACAACCGACATCGACAACATGCTAATGGCTCGATACGAGCCACGGAAATATGTCAAAGTGCCGGAGGCGCCATCGGCCAATGCAGGTGGTCGATACTGTGACTTGCTCGTGTTCGGAGTTTGGGAATCATCCGGCAATGAAATCATCGGTCACGAAGTCAAAGCGTCACGAAGCGATTGGATCAAAGAACTCCAAGACCCGGCAAAATCCGAAGCGTTTGTTCGGCATTGTCATCGCTGGTACATCGTGGCGAACAAGGGGATCGTGAAGCTGGAAGAACTCCAAGCAGATTGGGGGCTAATGGAAGTCGTTGGGGCTGGCTTAAAGATTCGTCGGCAGGCAACCAAAAAGATCCCGACACCGATTCCACCGAACATGATGTCAGCTATTCTTCGGCGTGTTACTGAAGGCGGTATGGCTCGGGAGATTGAGAAGCGAGTTCTCGACAGGATCAAGGCACAGGAAAATCGCCCGGATTGGCGGCTTGAGAATCTGAAACGCGATTTTGATAGGTTGAAGTCTGCGGTTTCCGATTTTGAGAAAGCCAGCGGAATACGCATTGACACGTACCGCTGCAACACAACCATGGGCGATGCGGTTCGGTATTTACTTGAGAACAAGCCTGACGAAATTGCCGAACGATACCGAAACATTCAGCGACAATTGAACGAACTCGGTGTGTTTGCCGAGAATGCTGCCAATGTAATCGAACAGTGTGAACGTGTTTAAGCCACCCACATTTTTCGTTTTCGATGTTTGATGACATCGCTGGCATAGGATGCCACGTCAACCAAGTCGGCAATCTCATCATCTAACCCAGTCCATGCGGCCAACTGGCTGGTATATTCCGGCTTCCAACTTTCGGCTTCCGGTGGAACTAAAATGGTGCCAAACTCGAACCGTTGCAATATTCCCGACGCCACCGCGCGTTCGAGCTTGGCACCGCGCGACGTGCCAGTTGCCATCCCTTCGATCACTGGCCCGACATATTTGCATTGGTACTTGGTTCGCATTTCGTCGAACAACGCCTGGCCATGGTGCGCGTTCTCGATTCGCAGATCACGGACTTCCCAGCGGTCGAGGAAGGCGGGGAGTTGAGTTATCAGTTCATTCCACGACACTCGGACGCGCCACACGTCGCGCCACAACAGCATGTTCAACGTTTCGTCGTAGTCGAAGATTCCGCAACATGTGTAAGAAGACGGCTTGCCTTTTTTTTCCGCCGCTTTTTGGGCTGATGTTCCGGCGGTGTCGATGACAGCGAACCGGATAAACTTCGTGCCTGAATACTTCCGATCACCAACGCCAAACGAAACGATCGTCGTTTCCGGATCGTGACCAAAGCATCGGATCCAACTCGATTCAATAATTGATTCTTCGGCGATCTTCCAGTTGCCATCGAGTAACCGAAATCGTTCGATCTTGGGCAGCGAAAGGAGATTGGCCATGTAGTCCGGGTCTTTGGCCATCAACTGTGGATTGTCAGTGATCTTGCCGGGAATGAACGTGAATGA
>JANNPW010000053.1:0-42105 GCA_031400405.1 Mariniblastus sp. | reverse complement strand
CCGGAGGCAAATCCGGCGGCAAAGCGAGGATGGCGTTGTTCTCTAGTTAGCGAAAAGCCTAACGATCCGCAGGGCAAGCCTGCGGGATTTATGAAAACGAACATCCACTTTGGTGGCGTTCGGCGAGAAGTGTCCATTTTAGCTTCCATTTAATGACGTTCGAGTCAATTTTTCCTGGAGCATTGTCGTCTGGAACCCAATTCAGGCAAAAAACCTGTCGTCCAAAACGCCATAGTCCATGGAACCAAAAACAGGATCTTCTGCTCCGAATTTGGGGAAACGCACGACAAGTTCGGGTGCGAATATGCCAATTTGATCGCAACTTTTCCAATTTGTGCTCGGTTACACGACAAATTTCGGGTTGGCCGATCCGAAATCCAAGTAACCGGACGTTTGTTCGTTCCGGCTGATCCGAAATCCATGCTTTCACGAAACACTGGCCGCCGAATTCCGGGTATTAGAATTCCGGGTATTAGTACGCCGGTTCTGAGATCCCACTCGAATCGATTTTCCAGGGAAACCAGCAAACTGCCAACTCTTCGACAGAAATATCACTCTTCCGCGGGGTCAAGGCCTGGTCCTCGAATTGCAAATTGTCGACCGACAATTTTTGACCCAACTTGGTGATCGCATCATTGAATTGGTGATCGAGATCCTCAAATTTAACCTGGAGATCATCCAGCGAGTGCTGCGCTCGGTCCATTTCCGATTTTTCGCGAGAGGACCGGTCGAGTGATCGCACCGATGCACTTGCGCGGCGACTGCTGGCAGCGCTAACTGTTTTCCGTCCCAGCAAGGCGCCCATCAAAGTAGAACCGACCGACAAGACGGAATTCATTCGCGTACTGCGAAACTGGGATTCTTCGCGTTCCGATCTTGATTCAGCAGTTCGAATTTGCGATCGCAAAGTCGTAAATTTCTCAGAGTAGGTCTTGCGAAGTTTTTCCGTTTCCAAATCCCGTTTTTCGGAAACCAATTGTTCCAAACGGACTTTGAAATCACCCAGTGACTCATTGGGTTCGGAAAACTTTTTCAAATCAACACATTTCCAAACCTCCAGTTTTTGTTCTCGATACAAAAATTCCTTCAGTTCTTTTTCCCAAGTTTTGAAATTCTTGGCCTTTTGGAAATCCACCGGAAGCGTCGCAAATTCGCTTCCTGGTGGTGGTTCCTGATCCCACACCAGTCGCTGCGTCACGGGTTTCGCTTCGTTCCAGATTTCATTTGGCAATTCTCCGCCACTCAATGTCGCCAGCAGCGTTCGATCCTCCCAACTATCAACATTGGCTGCCGCATTGACAAAATGCAATCGACCCCGGCCGAGCAACTGAGGTCGATAAACCAATCGATCGCCGCTGTATAGTCGCTTGCTCGGCTCGACAAACAGTTGTTTCGCCTCCGCGGGAATGAGATGACGTTGATCGGTCGTTGTCGCAATTTTTACGGGTCGCGAAGTATCATCACGCTCGCGCCGTGAGGTATCGCTCCGATTTTCCACCAAACTCGTGGGCTGTGGTTGCCCACCCGCGACAGGAATGGTCGGAACGCCGGTTTCGGAGACAACATTTTTCGGCATCAGTTGTTGCAATTGGTTGCGCGTTAACGGACCGCGTAAATACGACATCGCCCACCTGGTCTCAAATACGACCGGTTGATCTTCGTTCACATTGTTCATCAAGAACACGCGACTTCCCAATCCAGCCAATGTCTCTTCCATTTTGCCTCGATCGAACTTTGCTCCCGCCTGGTTGGAGGCACCTTCCAGCCCCTCGAGCACCCGCGCCTTGTCCCGTTCAGTCTGCAAACGTCCGAGAAACCAGGTTCCCGCATTGGACAAGCCTTTGTAGTCCAAATCCACGGGGTTTTGGGTCGCTAACACGCACCCCAATCCGAAGGCACGGGCCTGTTTCAGCAACGTCAACATGGGTTTCTTCGAGGGAGGATTGGCAGTCGGCGGAAAATAGCCAAAAACCTCGTCCATATAGAGTATCGCGCGCAGACTCGACGTTCCGGCTTGACCGCGCATCCAGGTCAACACTTCATTCAACAGGATGGTCACGAAAAACATCCGCTCTTGATCACTCAAATGCGCTATCGAAACAATTGAAATCACCGGTTTGCCTTCCGGCGTATGCAGCATCCGCTTGATATCCATCGGCTCCCCAACCAACCAACTGGCAAACGTCGGCGACGCCAGCAAGTTGTTCATTGTCATTGCCAGTTCTTGTCGATTTTTTTGCGGAAAAAAAGCTTCCATTTCCATAATTCCGACACGATCAAATGGCGGTGTTTGAATTTCGCCAATCAGCTTCCCCAAATCCATATCTCGCGCTTGGGTCCAGGCATTTTCGAGTAATTTGGAGATTAAAATATGTTCCCGCGAACGAATCGGATCCGCGTCAATCCCCAATAGCGCCAACAATCCGGAGGTTGCCGAACCAATTCGATCCAACAACGCTTCCGAGTCACGAAGGACTGACTCGTCGGGAGCGGCAAACGAATTGAGAATCGTCAACGGTCGCCCGGCGCTGCTGCCAGGTGTGTAGACGCGCATTTCGACCGTCTCACGAAGCTGACGAATGCGCGTTCCGTCCTGTCCCCACTTCGCCAATCCTGCCCGCCACTTTTCCGCTTCCTGAGCGGCAAAAACGTCGGGTGTCACACCCGCTCGCGCTGCCTGCCCCTCGTCGATCCAGGGCCGAAACTCTTCGGCAGAAAGGTTCGGAAACGTCAACAACAAGTTCGCAATGTCACCCTTGGGATCGATCACAATCGCCGGGATACGATCGATTCCGGCCTCTTCCAACAATCCGATGCACAGGCCCGTTTTGCCGCTGCCTGTCATCCCCACGACAACGGCGTGTGTACACAAATCGCGCGAATCATACAAAACCAGATTTTCTGTTTTTTCACGCGTGGCTTGGTCGAATTCTCGCCCCAGATAAAATTGGCCCAGTTTTTCAAAATCCTGCATGATTGGCTTCCTTGTGGTTGTCTCGGGGCAAGCGGTGCGACCGCCGTTTCAGTATCTCCAATCATCACTTAAAATCCAACCCGTGTTTCTCATTCGCAGAAGCGAGACTATTGGCCAATATTAATGCAGATTTGTAATTCCCATGAAAACGCTGATTCGCAATGTCACGGCTGTCTTGCCCACAGGTTGCCGGACGACTTCAATTCTGTTGGACAATCACAAAATTGTTGATATTGATCCAGCCGGCCAAACGGCTTGCGATCGAACGATTGACGGAACGGGCCTGCATCTCTTGCCAGGCGTGATTGATGATCAAGTCCATTTTCGCGAACCCGGTCTGACGCACAAAGAAGATTTACAACATGCGTCACGAGCTTGCGCCGCCGGCGGAGTCACGAGTTTCCTGGAAATGCCCAATACCATTCCCAATGTTACTTCCCAACAACGACTGAACGAGAAATTGGCGCTGGCGCGCCAATCCAGCCTGGTCAACTATGGATTTTTTATTGGGGCCACTACCGAGAACTTGGCGGATTTAAAACACGCCAATCGCACGCCGGGAATCAAGATTTTCATGGGGTCCAGCACGGGTGATTTGCTGGTCGATGACCAAGCTGCGCTCGAGCGAATTTTTGCGGAGACCACGTTGCCAATTTGTGCCCATTGCGAGGACGAAGCAACGGTCCGTCGGAACGCGGAGATCTATGCCGACTCGACCGATGTCGCTGATCATTCCAGAATCCGCGATGTTCAAGCCGCCGTGATCGCCACGCGGCGGGCCATTGACTTGGCTACTCGTCATCGACATCCGTTTCATGTGTTGCATGTTTCGACCGCCGCCGAAATTCCCTTAATCGCCGCTGCCCCCGAATGGGTGACGGCGGAAATCTGTTTGCATCACTTGTTCTTTAATGTCGATGATTACGCGCGATTGGGTTCGCTAATCAAAATGAACCCGTCGATTAAGTCCAAAGAAGACAATGAAAAGTTATGGCAGGCCCTGTTGGAGGGAGTGATTACCGTGATCGCGACCGACCATGCACCACATACGTGGGCGGAAAAACAACAGCCCTTTCCCCAGTGCCCTTCCGGCTTGCCGGCGGTGGAAAATTCGTTGGCCCTGATGTTGAATCAGGTTAACCAACAACGTTGCACACTTGAACAAGTGGTAACCTGGATGAGCAGCGAACCTGCCCGGATTTGGAATCTACCCAACAAGGGACACCTGGCGATCGGTGCCGATGCGGACCTGGTATTGGTCGACTTGAATCGCTCTCAGACAATCCGCGATGAAAATCAACAGACAAAGTGCCACTGGAGCCCCTGGCATGGCACAACGCTGGTCGGTTGGCCGGTGGCCACCTGGGTGCAGGGCCGGCAAGTCTTCGATGCGTTGGACGGCACAGCAAAATTCGACAGTTCACAGATGGGGAGCGAACTGCAATTCTCGAAACCAATTCCGGTGCAGCCACGCGCTTAGTTCGTCACTCGTTTATTGGCCCCGTAGGCCTGAGAAATGCCTTGACGACGGTCGCCAATTTTAGCGCCGGACCAGCTCCGGTCGATCGGGCGCGATTGCTTGAATTTCAGCGATGGCAGTCGAGACTCGTTCGCGTCCGACCAGCATTCCGATCGCCAGCCGCATTTCCACCGCTTGCTGCGGAGCAACCGCGACGACTCGACCGGCTTGCTCCTCAATATTGCGCGGATGGGGAAAATTAGTCCCGGGTTCCAACCCCGCAACGTATCCATCGGCCAATCCAACCGTGTTTTTCCAGAGCGTGAAACAGGGTAGCTGTGGCGTGCGATAGCAAACCGTGGCACCCAATGACTGGTTCGCGTTGGCCAACAACACCAAACTTTCGTCGCGATCATTCGCGGCAAGATCGAGAAAATAGACCTCCTCGGCAAAAGCCGAATCCGGCGCCAAAAACTGATTCCATTGCGAGATTCCTTGGGCTGCATGAGCATCGCGCGGGGTCACCTTGAGAACGGGTGCAAACAAATTAGCGCCGGCCTCTAAAACCGGCGTGCCGAAATTGCAATGGTACAACATCTGAAACGTTGCGGGACGATCCGAGAGATTGGTAACTCGATCAACGATGTCGATTTCGTTTGAATCCAGCTGCAACGAGATCGTCGTGGTCAGCTGCCAACGATAAAAATGGAATCGGCTCTCTTCGACGACTCCCGTCACGGAGATCCGGTCGGTACTGCGATCAATGGTCACGGCCAATTGCGAAACTGGCAAATTGGCGATGCGTCCATGCAACGGCCATTTCAATCGTCCGTTCGGTTCAAACTCGGGCGCGCCATTGCTGCTCAAGCCACAGCGGACCACGAGCTCGTCAAAGCCATCCAGCCAACCCAGACCGCTGGGCTCCGAAAGTGGCACCCAGCGCGGATGCACAGGCCCGGCGATCGGTGAATTCCAACCGAACCGGATATCTTCCGCATGGGCCTGCCAAATCCCCATTCCGCGCGTTGGCAATATGACGACCGATCTGTCGCCGCAGACCAATGTCAAGGCCTGGACTCCCGCGCTTTTTCCCGCATTCAATTCGCGAAACTCAAAACCGAGCCGCGAGTCGCCCCCGGTAGATATCGAAGCCATCATTCCCGACTCGGCCACCAGCGGGAACAGTTGCGTAGCCATGAGCATCTTTCTTGGAATGGTCCCTGGGTCAATAAACAGTGCGACATCCTACCGGCAATCTCGAATCGTACAAATACGCGGTACCGATCCGTCTGCAACAAAAACCAACCGCGAATAAGTTCCATTCAATGAGTTGCGACGCCGTGCAAAAGATCGTAAAACTTTCTTCTGGCCTTTCCAAGTCACCCTACGACATCGAGTCAGAAATTCAATCGACATGACCTCCGCCGCGCCCACCATTGTTTCCTCGGACAACGTTCGCCAAATTCTCGATCGAGCTCTGGACGCTGGTCAAGGATTATTGCGGTTAACTCCGACTTGGGTTCCGCGCAGTTTCTTGCACCCGGGCAAACGAATTCGCCTGCATCCCGACGACTATTATGCCATGGGTGCTCAACGCGGTGGTATCGATGAGCGCTGGTTCGCCAGTACAACCGAGGCGGCCAACGATAACCGTGAACTAACCGAAGGCTTGAGTTTTTGCCTGTTCGAAGGAAAAACTTTTTTGCTCCGCGACGCGGTCAGTGAATTGGGTGAAACGTTGATCGGGCCAAAAATCTGGCAACAGTACCAACGTTGGCCCGTGTATTCAAAATTTTTCGACAATCTCGGACCGATTCCGCATCACATGCATCAAAGCCAATCCGATGCAGCCTTGGTCGGCCGCGAAGGAAAACCAGAGAGTTATTACTTCCCACCGCAATACAACAACTGCGACAACCATTTTCCCTACACGTTTATGGGACTGGAGCCGGGAACAACCAAAGATCAATTGCGATCCTGTTTGGAGAATTGGGACCGAGGGGACAACGGTATCCTGGATCTTTCGAAGGCTTATCGACTCAAACGCGGAACAGGCTGGTTGATTCCGCCGGGTGTTTTGCACGCGCCGGGTTCGTTCTGTACTTATGAACCCCAATGGGGCAGCGACGTTTTCGGCATGTTCCAAAATATTGTTGAAGGGCGTTATGTTCCCTGGTCGCTGTTGGTCAAAGACGTCCCGGCTGACAAACATCACGATCTCGATTTCATTATCGGTCAACTGGATTGGGAAAAAAATATCGATCCCAATTTCAAGGACCACAATTTTCTGGAACCCATTGTCGCCGACCAGGGGCCCGGTTGGGTCGACCGCTGGATCGTCTATGGAACGATTGACGGTCAACAACTATTTTCGGCACGCGAACTGACGATCGAACCCGGCGCCAAATGCGTCCTCAAAGATCCAGGAGCCAGCGGCTGGATCACGGTGCAAGGGATTGGCCGCATGGGGAAGCTAGGATTGCAGACGCCCGTCATCATTCGTTATGGCCAAACCACGTCCGACGAAGTATTCATTTCCGATTACGCGGCGAAGTCCGGTGTTGAAATTGAAAATCAAGGCACCGAACCGTTGGTCGGTCTGCGCTATTTCGGTCCTGGCATCGGGAAAACGAGTTAGTGACGAACGGTCGCGGCAAGGGTCGTGTTGTTTTCGACCTCCCCAATCTGAAATTTCCGGGGCGGCGGTTTTAATAATTTTCGCAATCACAGAGATCACTTTATGAACGCTCCGAAACTCCACAACGCCATGTGGCCAGGCTTGGTCGGCAAAGGCAACGAACCAGGGCAAGAACCCGCGATTAGCCTCCAACGGATGTTGGATTTGACCGTAGCGGCCGAGGTCAACGGGCAAAAATTCGAAGGTGTCGACTATTTTTTATTCCTGCCGCATACCGATCCCGACGCGACCGACGACGAATTGAAAGCGATCGCCGATCTGATTGCCGGCTATAACTTGAACGTCGGTTCAGTCGTCGCTCCCGTGTGGCCCGGTACAGTCGGTGACAGCGCAATGGGGGACAAAACAGCGACCGACAAATTTCTGTCGGCAGTTACCAAGGCCTGCCGTATCGCCAAGATTTTCAATGAGCATGGAGTCCGAAAATATGGCGTGATTCGAATCGACTCCGCTGAATTCGGCGTCGACAAATGGCGAGAAAATCCACGCGCGAATACCCAAAAAATCGCGCAGACGTTTCGTCAAGCTGCCGACATTGCTGCCGCACATGGCGAACGACTGGCAGCCGAAGGCGAAATCTGTTGGGCTGGGATGCACTCCTGGCGCGACATGCTCGACCTGTTGGAAGAAGTTGGCCGGCCTGAAACGCTAGGTTTCCAAGCCGATTTGGCGCACACTTATCTGTACCTGTTGGGCTACAATTCTCCCGAACATGCATTGTTACATGAAGGCTACAATGAAGCCGAGTTTTGGGCCGCCTATCAAACGATGACCGATAGTCTACGTCCTTGGACCATCGACTTTCACGTCGCCCAAAATGACGGACAAGTGCACGGAGCCGGATCACATGACAAGACGGGAAAACACTGTTTGCCCGACGATCCCGCCGGTAAACTCGACATGGTAAAATGCGCTGGCTATTGGTTGGACGGTGCCCACGACCGCGGCATCCAACACATTTGCTGGGATGGCTGCATGTTTCCCAACGCCAAACTCGAATTGCCGCAAACTTGGAACACCATCTTGGCAACCATGATCGCCGTTCGCAAAGCCCACGGCTGGAATGCTTAAACGGCGAGTTACGTGTAACAACCCCAATGTTGGATTGAGAATTCCCGAACTTCCCATCAATTCCCGCCCTAGCATCGGTCGTCCACAATTTCGTTGAAACTGAACACTGAACACTGAACACTGAACACTGAACACTGACTATGAAAAAACCTCTCAACATCGGCCTGATCGGCTGTGGATTCATGGGCAAAGCCCACTCCAATGCGTACGCGACCGTCGGAAACTTTTTTGATCTGCAGCACCAGCCGATTCTCAAAGCAGTCTGTGCCCGCAATGGCGAAGCTGCGCAGAAGTTTGCGGACAACTGGGGGTATGAATCGATTGAAGTCGATTGGCGAAAATTGATCGCCCGCAACGATATCGACGCCATTGATATTTGCGTGCCCAATAATTTGCACCACGAAATTTCCATCGCCGCAGCACAAGCCGGCAAAATGATCTTGTGTGAAAAACCCATCGCCATGAACGTGGCCGAAGGAGAAGCGATGTGCCGCGCGGTGGAAGCCGCCGGCGTACCGAACATGGTTTGGTACAACTACCGTCGCATTCCGGCAGTTAGCCATGCCAAAAACATCATCGATAGCGGCAAATTAGGTCGAATTTTTCATTACCGTGCCAATTTTCTGCAGGACTGGACCATTTCCGCAGACTTGCCTCAAGGTGGTGCTGGATTGTGGCGGCTGGATGCCGCTGCCGCCGGAAGCGGCGTTACGGGCGATTTGCTCGCGCACTGCATCGATACTGCGTTGTGGCTCAACGGCGGGATTCGCGACGTCACAGCCATGACCGAGACGTTTGTCAAGGAACGGATGCACACGGAAACTGGAAAAAAACAAGCCGTCATGATTGATGATGCCTGCGCCTTTCTCTGCCATTTTAACAACGGCTCGCTGGGTTTGTTCGAATCCACCCGCTATGCCCGCGGGCACAAAGCGTTGTACACGTTTGAAATTAATGGTGAACATGGATCATTGAAATGGGATTTGCATGATTTGCATCGGCTGGAATATTTTGATCATGCCGATGAGAGTTCGCTGCGGGGCTGGCGTAGCATTCACGTTTCCGATGGCGATCATCCCTACATGAAACACTGGTGGGTGCCCGGCTTGAACATTGGTTACGAACATAGCTTTGTCCACCAAGTTGCCGACTTCATTTTGGGATTGGAAACCGGCCACCCCGCCGGACCGACATTTCGTGACGCGTTAGAAACTCAAAAAGTTTGCGATGCGGTAATCACGTCGGGCGCCAACAGAACCTGGGAGTCCGTTTAGAGATCGCCGTTGGCAAGCAATTTTTGGATCTGTTTTGACAAGCCTATTTTTCTGTATCTCTAACCCACCGCTGACCCAACGATGACCCAACTTATTCGACCGAAATCAAAAATTCAGCTGGGTGTCGTACCGACACATCTCAAATTCGTCGGTGGATTGGTTCCCAACGAACACGGCCAATTGCCCCGGAATAAAGCCGGCCAACTGGCAGTCGTGGCGAATATGGAAACGTTGGTCGAGGCTGCTCCCATTCCAATCAACTGCGTGCAAATTCCATCGTTCCCTGGTTTGAACGAAAATGACGTCGCGGAAATGGTTGGCGGTCTTAACGACTTGGGATTGGCCATTCATTATATCCTGATGGTCGGCGGGGCCGATCCGATGAATAGGGCCGATGAGAACGCGGTGGTGGAAATGTTGATTGGTGGCCTCCAGTCCGCCGAACGGCATCGCATTAAATCCGTTTCGTCAACGTCAATCGAAGAGTGGATGAAATCGGGTGCCGCGCGAAAGGAAGGTGACGAATTCGCCGCCGCGATCGCGCAAAACGTGATCGTTCACACCAGGGCGTTGAGAGAGTCTCGCGTTAAGGCAATCGACTCGTGGAACATCGAATTTTTGCGCGGCGGTGAATTTCAGACTTTTACCGATATCGGTCGGTGTTGGCAATTTGTCTCGGCGGCCAATCAGGCGTTAGGACAAAACGTCTTCAAAGTTCTGGTGGACGCGGCGCACTGCGGAGATTCGAACTTGAGCATTCCGGAAAATATCACGCTGATCAAAGAGATCGCCGCCGCTGGCTCGATGGGAATTTTTCATGCTTCGGCCAAAACGACTCGCGGTTGTCTGTCGACCGATGATGGCTGGATCGGAGCATTGTTAACCGCTTGCGCTGAAACGGGGACATTGGAAACCGTGTTTGTGGAAGTGTTTCACCATGAGGACGCAGCGCTCGCAGGTTTAAGACAACTCGATCCGCGACATGGCATTGATACGCGCGATGGACGGTCCTACGACGAATTGGTGCTCGCCGGCCTCGGAGATGTGGGCCGCCGCCTAAACAACCTGGTCGCGCGCGGAATGTTGCCCGGTTGAGGCGATCATGGTAATCGACCACGATCGTCAGGTAAACCTTGCCGATTGTATCGGTCATTCCTGAAATAACGGTCGTTCGGGCCAACCCAAATTCTGTCGCAAACTCTGGCGATTATTCCGATTCTGCCTGTAATATCGAATTCAATGGTCGCTACGATTGAATCGAGAAAGGTCTCCCGTCGAGAAAAGCCAGATGTTCGAATTTCGAAATCATTTATTATTAAAGGCCTTGATCCTGCGTGGCAACGTGGTTCGTCTGCTATCAATTTCGCTGCTGACACTGCTGGCATTTCGAACGGAGTTGCTGGCGACTCAAGGTGATTATCCAACGACGCAATATCGTAGCTTTGATAATCCGGGCGCTTTCGCAATCAGTCCCCCGATGCAACCCGACTCGGCCATGTCGCCAGGCAAACAGGACTTTCGGTCCATGTCACCCGATAGTTGGGAAGACTCTGGAATCGGTTCTGCCGGTTTGGGTGCACCCATTGCGAACCCGTTTGGAAATACCAAACTTGATTCACAACCCGGCTCGGCACCATTGACATCGAATCCGCAGCGATCTCAGTTCCAAATTCAGCCGAACAATGATTTTCAACCTCGATCTCCTCAACAAAACTTAATTGTCACACCACCACGCGCCAATCAAGCGAACCGATTTCAGCCCGCGTCGTTTCCGAACCAGACGCACCTAGCACCCAACACCCAGTTGCCAACCGCACCGGCAGTTCCCACCGATATTCGATTGAATGGTCCGCTTCCTGCGGCGGTTCTCGATCCTCAAAACAACCCGATTGAAGCCAACCCGTTTCCCGAACTCAATTCAAACCAGCCAATGGCCAGTGGATCGACTTATCCGTTGGAGAGTTCCCCCGATTCGATCATTCGCGCACCTCGGGACACGATTCCCCAACCGCCGTCAAATCCCTGGAGTTACCCTGATTCCCGAACCAATATGGTTGCGCCTAGTCCTGGTGCCGGGCCAAATTTTCGCACCGATCTGGGCCACCGTGCGCAACAGCCGACGGAACGAAGTCAGATTCAGGACGACTACGGCCAGAAGTTCAGTTTTGAACAAAAGAAAACTCAATACCCTCCAATGCGTGATATTCTCGCGACCGGCCGCTACTTTGGCTCAACTTCGGCGCTCTATCTCCGGCCGGCATTTCAGGGTAACACCGCAATCGCCCATGTTCCGTCCGGTCAGACTGACACGTTTGACTTTGACTATGAAGTCGCCCCGCAGTTTCAAGTTGGATTCGAATCGAAGTACGGACCCGGGATCGAGCTGACGTATTGGCAATACGACGAAACTTCGAATCCATCAACGTTCACCAGTAACGGCATCGAGTCGGGTACCACCAGTGCCTGGATGAATGGCGCGAATCAGTGGAGTCGGTTGACGGCAGACAACGTCGGCGAAACGTTAACCGCCGACCATGTGCTGGATGTGGAAACCCTGGGGGCCACATTCTTCAAAGAGGTCAAGCTGCCAATTTCTCGCGTCAATGGAAAGTTCGGTTTTCAATACGTGAGTATTACACATGACATGCAAGCAATCTTGACCGATGGAGGGGCCAATCCAACCGGCAGCCTCCGCGCTCGATCCGACATGCGGGCGTATGGACCACAATTAAAATTGGAATATTTTCGTCCCGTCGGTCATACGAAGATGGAGTTTTTGACCAGTTTTGGTACTTCCGTGCTATTCGGTAAACGCGATCAGTTCGTTGCCAATTCCGCCAACGGCAACCTGAGCCGGATCGGTGCCGATGAATTTCTCACGATTTTTGATTTCTTTGCCGGTGCTCAATATCGCCAAATGACTGCGGAAAATCGCTGTTGGTTTGCCCGCGGCGGATTCACAACCCAATCCTGGCTAAACGGTGGTACCGCAATTCTGCCGCAAGACGATTTCGGTTTGCGCGGTCTGACATTCTCGGTCGGCTTCAACCGTTGAGTGATGCACTAAATTTGCCCTTCCGGCGGTGTTGAGATCAAAGAAACTTTTCATCAACGGCTTACAATGGAATCATGGTCTGGTCCGTCAAGTGTTCAATCTCGACGGCGATCAAGCGGTTCAAGACTTGACGCGACGTGGGACGATTTCGAGGATTTTTGAACAACATTTCTTTGACTAACGAACTCAGCACGGGCGGGCACAGGGGTTGAATGAACTGTAAATCGGCTGGGATCTGATGACGATGAGCTTTCGTGATTTCCGCGATGCTGGAACCAATGAACGGATATTTTTGGGTCAAGGACTGAAAGAGTAATGCTCCGAGGGCATACACGTCGCTGGCCTTGTCGGCGATATAGTCGGTCTCAAAACACTCCGGCGCGGTGTACCGCGCCAATTGCATTTGATCGTGCGGCAACCAGGCCTTCTCGCCACAAGCATGCGATTGAGACCAGCCTAACAGCGTCGCTCGTCCGGTTCTGCCAAGAATAATATGTGCCGGCTCCAGCCCCAGATGCACTCGGTTGCTTTCATGCGCGGCGGTAATTCCTTCAGCGATTTGTCGCATGGCCCATAACATTCGCGACAAAGACAATTGCGACGAATTCGAGAGGAAGCGATCATAGCTGCGTCCTTCGATCCAGGGTTGCACCAGAAAGAAAGGAGCCTGATCGAGTTCGGCATCGAGTAACCGAATCACATTGGGATGCAAAATCTGCTCTGTCGCGATCGCCTCGCGGCTAAGTCGATCAATCGCCAATGCTGCATTGGATTGCGACAATTGGGGATTGATCATCTTAATCACGTAGCCGAAACCATGTTCAATTGACACCGTTTTGGGAGCGGCTTGATAAATTTCATACCAGCGTCCCCCCGTCAGTTGTGGTCCGAGTTGCCAACAAGCGACAACTTCGCGGTGTGTTTCGGTGATAAGTGACGCAGCCAAGGATTGCATGGTAGTTCGATTGGTTGGAACAGTAACGGTAGTCAGTATGCCGCAATCCGGTCATGGGCAATCCATTTAACATGAACCGAATGACTGGCTGTCTTGTCGCGAACGACACAGCGTCAATGTTTTACTATTCGGAACAACTCGTAGACTGGTTACAGTTCGCGTCAAAGAATTCCGGTCGTTCCGGATTTAGCGCGTGGCGGACTGCAAAGATTTACTCCAAAGTCGTTGCGACGTCGAAACTGGCACGGCGATTACGATCCAACGACTGGTCGATCAGAATCTAATTCGGCGTGGCCGCGGAGCGGCTGGATTTGAAAGCGGCAGCCGTTCGATGCAGTAATTCATCGCTGATCACGCCGAACAAAATCACCGCGCCGATAATTGTAAACTCCAATTCGTCAGGAATTTTCAACAGAATAATCGCGTTGTACAACGTCTGCATCAACGCCGTGCCCACCACAACACCCAGGATGCTTCCGGCGCCCCCGCGCAAACTACAGCCCCCCAATACCGCGGCGGCGATGGCATACAACTCGAAGAAATTCCCAAATGCCGACGGTGCAATGGAATTGGAATCAATCGCAAACATCATCCCTCCCAGCCCGGCTAATCCAGCACAAATGATATAGGTCAACCAGATAATGCGGTTCGTATCGATGCCGGAATAGCGTGTCGCTTCTACGTTGCGCCCAACCGCTAAAAGATGCCGGCCCCAGACGGTCAAGTTAAGCAATACCATGGCCAACAAAGTCAGCAACAGAAAGATGAAAAACGAATAGGGAATTCCAAATGACTCGACACCATCGCCAGCCGGCCACAACTCCCAGCGACCCGTCCCAATTTTTCCCAACGAATCCTGATACTCGATAAAGCCAACCGTCTGATCGTTGGTCAACCAACGTGACAGGCCGCGATAAATCATCAAACCACACAACGTCACGACAAACGGCTGCAAATTCAATCGTGTGATTAACAACCCATGAACAAAACCGAGTGTCAACGCGATACCCAAAACACTGACGATCGCCAGCGGGATCGACATCCGCGGAAGGCGCAAAATTGGAACCGCATAAAAGCTTTCGTCAATTCCCGCCGCGGCGTCGGTTAGGATCACACTTCCGGAAGGATCCAATCGGTCAACGACCTTTTCCCGATTGGAGGCCGTCGGGTGAACAAACGAGATCTTGTCTCGCGGATTCAAGTTGGGAAATCCAATTTCAAAGACGACGGCCAAGTCAGCAACCGAGGTGACTGAATAGGCCTTCGAAATCTTGGCGACCGGTTGTCCATCGGCAGACTGTTGATCCCTGGTCAAATCACCAGAAACAAACAGCACCGATTGTCCCGCAGTTTTTTCATTGGGGGAAATACCTTTGATTTCCAACAGAGTCCGATTGCGCCGATCTTTTTCGTACCAGACATGATCGCCAACTTGATATCCTGACTGATCAGAGATAACCAGCGTTTTGGCATCCGCTTTGAAGTTCCAGACATCGGTTGTCCCAGTCGCGACATAGTCCACTTGCAAGAACGAACCTAACAAACAGGCGGACAAACAAACCAGCGAGCCAATGGAAAGATCGATGCCGCTGGAAATGATCACAAACGCCACTCCGATCCCCAGTACACCATATAAGGCCGTGCGACGCATTAAGTTTTCGATATTGTTGGACGCCAAAAATGTACTGGGTGTGTAAATTGACAACAGCACCCATAACAGCACCAGCAGCAGTGTAATTCCAAATATCTTGATCAGCCCCGTCAGATTTTCGGTCATCAAATTTTTCTCGCAGCATTTGTTACAGTCGTGGAGGCCGTCAAGCCTCCCGACTGGGTTGAAAGTCTTGCTCGTAGGCAGCTACTTGGTCGTAGCCATTTGCAAGATTGACTCTTCGGTAAAATCAGCACGTAGCAACTCGCCGGCGATCCGGCCTTCCTGCATGACGAGCACTCGGTCAGCCAGCCCCATGATTTCTTCCAATTCACTGGAGACGAACAGGATTGCCATGGACTGCGCCGCCAATTGTTCGATCAAGCGGTAAATCTCCTGCTTGGCGCCGACGTCAATTCCGCGCGTCGGTTCATCCAACAACAAGATTTTCGGTGACAGGGCCAACCATTTTCCCAACACAACTTTCTGCTGGTTTCCGCCGGATAAAAACTTGGCGAGCTGTCGATCGCTTGGCGTTTTGATTCCCAACCGTCGAATCATTTCTCCGGTTTCGGTTTTTTGTTTGGAAAAATTCGCGAAAATTCCCGCCCACCTGTTGTGGCTGAGTTTGGCCAATCCAACATTGTGGCGGATACTAAAATCGGTCAACAACCCATGTTGTTTACGATCTTCGGGAACTAACGCCAGCCCGCATTTGACCGCTGTGACCGGGCTCATGTTTTCCATCGCTTGACCGGCGATTCGAATCGAGCCTGACAGGGCCGGCGTGATACCGAACAGCGTTTGCAACAACTCCGTTCGCCCGCTGCCGACCAATCCGGCAATTCCCACGATCTCTCCAGCCCGCACTTGAAGCGAAACCGATTGTTGTGGCCAAGTCGTGGTGACCAAACTGTCAACCTCCAGTACGGTCGGTCCGATCGGATGTTCGGTGCGCCCATAGAGTTGAGCAATCTCCCGTCCAACCATCAGCGATACCATGCGATCGTGCGTGATCTCGTGGCGTCCGAGTTCACCAGCATTTTCACCATCCCGCAACACCAACACGCGATCCGCCAATCTGCGGACTTCACCCAAGCGATGGGAAATGTAGATAATTCCCACGCCTTGTCGGCGCAGGTCATCGATCAACCGAAACAACGATTCCGATTCCGAGGCGGACAGGCTGGAGGTGGGTTCATCGAAGATCAAGATTTTGGCGTCGACGGATAGAGCCTTGGCAATTTCCACCATTTGTTGTTTGCCAATGGTCAACGAACTGACGATGGAGCGCGCCGAAACATTCAAGCCAACGCGTTGAAGGTAGGCCTGCGAGCGAAAGTTAATCTCCCGCGATTTCACGAACCCAAATTTTTGCGGCTCGCGACCCAGGAAGATATTTTGGCCCACGTTGAGGTTGTCACACAGGTTTAATTCCTGGTGGATCAAGACAATTCCCGCCGCGATCGCCGCCCGCGCATTTTCCAACCGGACTGGTTGACCGTCGATCATGATGCGACCGCTGTCCGCCGTTTGAACGCCAGCCAGAATCTTCATCAGCGTACTCTTGCCGGCGCCATTTTCACCGATGACGGCCAGCACTTCACCCGATTTAAGTGCGAGACTCACGTTGGAAAGTGCACGAACCCCCGGAAACGTCTTGGTCAAATGTTCAACTGAAAGTAGCGGGGGGGCGTTCACGAAGGATTTTCATTCCGCACGAGTCAATCAAAGGATAATGCAGCCGATCGTCGCCCGCCGACAAGAATTCTCATCAATGGACTAATTGCCAATTTTCTCTTTCAGGTCCGCCCAAAACTCATCGACCTGTTCTGATTTTGTCTGGCCCACGTCGCGACCATCAATCGTGACCGCGCGGGCTGGCACGTCGATGTATTTGCTGGCCGGAATTACCTGGTTGTTTCCTTTGAGAATTTCGGAGAGGACTTTGACGGATTGATAGCCATATTCGTACGGATTCTGAACGACCGTTCCAATCACGAAGCCATCCTTGATCCCTTGGAGTGTCGCGTCGTCTTCATCAAAACCGGCGACTTTGATTTTGCCGATCTTGTTGGCTTGTCGCAATGCCTGCAGGATCGCGGGGGGATTGTAGGCAAACAATCCGACAATAATATCGACATCGGGATAGACATTTAGCGCGTCCTCGACTTTTTGTTTGGCAACTTGCGCGGCCCCTTGATCGACCAGCGTCGTCAAGATTGTGAACTTGTCGCCAACGACTTCCTCAGTCTCATCGCGCCATTCAAACTGCACGGGACGATCGAGCAGTTCATCAATCACGCCTTGCAGTCGTTTCTTCGAATTATCCTGTTCCGTTCGACCGATGCACAAGATAACTTTCGCGCCTTCGGGAAAAGCTTGTTTCACCAATTGGCCGACCGTGCGACCAGCCGCATAATTGTCGACACCGATGTACACCAGTCGATCCGTCTCGGGCGCATCGGAGTCATGGGTGAGTAACGGAATTTTGCTGGCCCACCCGTTGATCATCTCGCGTTGGTTGACCGCGTCGATCGGGCTGATGGCGAGCGCATCAATACCACTGGCCAGCAGATCTTCCACGTATTGTTTTTGTTTGGTCGCGGTGGCTTCGCTGGGAAAACGGACTTGGACCTTGACACCCAAATCTTCGGCCGCGTCCTGACAGCCAACCTCGGCGATATTCCAGAAACTGGCTTCTTGATTGGTGACAAACGCAATTGTCGGCGGGTCGGTGGCCGCACGATTTTGAAGTGGTGATGCGTCCGAGAAAGCGATCAGCGTCAGACCATTCAGCAATAACAACGTCGACAGGTAACGAAGAATCCGCATGGGTGTTTCCTTGTAAATTGAACAACAGTGTATCGAGATCCAAGTTCCGGTTTGCCGACTCCAAAAACATCGAGTGACAATCGAGAATTTGCTGTCAAGTCAGCTCACGGACGACTCAACAGGCTCTGGAGGGGACGCAACTTCCGAGTGGGGAACCGATTGAGTTTCCGCAGGCACAGCGACTTTAGTTGCAACGTCGCCGAATTTCAACGGTGTTTCGCTGCGCACAATGCCAAAAATACTGTCGATGTATCGGACGGCGGAATGGTCCGCGATTTGGTCGACCTTGCCCTTCAGCAAGCCTCCCAAAAAACCCTGCAATCGATCACTGACTCGACGCCAACCCCGAAGCGAAGTTAAATTATTAAATCGATCCAGGTACATTTCCTCACCATTGTGCCGGTAGCCTAACCAGGCGGGTGGAATCCGCGTCACCACATCGTTGTTGTTGACCCAACGATAGTGTTTCAACTTGACGTGATTCACGTACCGACGACAACCCACACGTGGACTGCCGAACGTGTAAAGTTCCTCGGGCTCGCTCCGAATATAGGACAACATGCAACGACCGGCACAGATATTCGCCATAGCCCCACCGAGTGAATGACCGCAGAACCAGAGCGGTTTCGTGTTCGTTTCAAGTTCTTTTTCCAGATAGGGCCAGATTTCATCGACTTCAGCTTTGAAGCCGCGATGGACTCTGCCGACGGTTTCAGCAACGGCGGCCAGCGCGTTGGCATCCGCCTGGATGTCACCCCACTCGCGGGCTTCGGTACCACGGCACACCACGACGCTGTCAAATTCGCTTTGAAACCAATAGGCTTGAGCATTGTTGCTATTAAAAAATTTGCCATCCACGAAACCAAGTTTTCCGGCAGCGATATTGCACTGCTCCAGCGACAAGTACGAAATCATCGAAATTTCGGCGAACAGCAAGGATCGCTGCATGAGCGTCATATCGCCAATGGGGCCGGTGATTCGCGACTTGAACGCAAATTGTTCGGCCTGCTTGTGGGCCAATTGTTCTTGGGGTTTGCGAATTTGATTGACACGCGCCATCGGGGTTACCTATCAGTTTTCGAACACAACAGCGGAAGTTTTCCGGATACCAACAGCACTGATTCTATGCGAAATTACACGCCAACACAAAGCTAAGCTATTTCGATTTTAACTGCACGACGCCATTCCAATCCGACGGGGGACGACCGTCAGTTTGTTGCATGAATTCCAGCAAAAACTGTCGACCCGAATCACCCCGCGGAAGTTGCTGGAGAATTTTTCCGGCGGCCGACCAATTGCCGGCTTGAAATAATTTCAACGCATCGACAAAGCGATCGAGTTCTTCGCTTGTCGGTTGACCGGGTTCGCTCAAAACTTGAAACACCTCGCTGACCAAGCTCATACCATAGGGTCGAAAACGCCCCAACCCGCGTATTTGAAATCCCAATTCTGTACGATCGGAACTTACCTGTTCCATCGTTGCTCGATCGATCAACAGGGACGAATTCACAATGCGGTTCATGCCTTCCAAACGCGACGCCAGATTTACCACCGGTCCAAAGGCCGTTACCTTGACCTGATCGCGCGAGCCGATTTTGCCCGCGACCGCGATTCCGGTGGCGATACCGATGCCGATTTGCAATTCGCCCGGTTCGGTTTGACTGGCCCGGAACTCCGCTTCGATGGCCAATGCCGCTTGAATCGCGCGCCGGGCAGTATCCGTTTGCCGCAATGGCCAGCCCCAAAAACCCATGGCTGAGTCTCCATGAAAATCGCCGATCACCCCCCCGTGAGAAAGAATCTCTCTGGTCATTACGTCCAACGAACGACTCACGCGATTCAACAGCTGAAACAGCTCGTCTCCCATCGCTTCGGACTTTTTGGAGAAACCGCGCAGATCACAGAACATTACCGAGAGATGACATTTTTGTGGCGTCAACACTTCGTCCGGGTCGCGCCCCATAAACGCCTCGAGCACGATCGGCGAAAAAAATCCTCGTAGACTTGTCTGTCGCCGTTCGAGTTGACGAACCTGCAACAAACTCTTCAACATGGCTCCGACGAGTTGGCAGAATTTCACATCGCCCTGACGGTCCTCGGCGTCCGTGTCTGGCATCGAGCCGGCCGTCGTTGCGCGCTGAAGACCGGTCACATAAATCCCCCAACCCGGAGTTGCCGAGCTATCCAACGGACAGACGAAGGCCCAATCATTTTCCAAGTCCATGGTAAATTCAGATTTTTGCTCCCGCGATCCGCGCCACAAGTGCAACACCGTCTCTTCGCTGGCAATCGCCTGCCGAATCAATTTCTCACTCGGTTGGAAATCGCCCGTCATTGCGCCCCGTCGATCCCAATGCAGAATCTCGATACCTGACGCGGTCTCCGGTACGGTTGGGTCTCCTGCGTGGATGGGTTGGACAGCGTTTTCTGAACTCGCCTGACAACGCACAATTCCGATCGTCGAAGCAGAAGTGATTCCCGCCAGTAGCGTGTTGCTTAAACGGTTCAATAGATCCTGTTCGTTACCGGCGCTGGAGATCACATCTGGCAAGCGATTCAAAACATCGATTCTTTGTTCCGCATCGCGAAATTGGACCTGTCGCAAATATTCTGGTGAATACGTTCGTTGACGAATTGGGCTGGGCAAATCCAGTGTGACATGGGCTTGCTCTTTGGTCAGAGTGAACGTCGTCTTGCCAATCACAAAATGCTCACCCGGTTGCAACGAAAATTTGTCCGATTGCCGACCGAGGTAAAAAACTGGATTGGCCGCCGCAAGGATTTTTTCTACCTGCAGTTGACCATCGGACAATTCCATCCGGACATGTTCCCGCGATACCCGATCATCCCAGGGGACTCGGAATGCTGGTGTCGTCCGGCCCAGCAGCAATATCTCGCCAACGGGAATCAGCCGTCGCCAACGATGGTCCGGATTCGAACCTTGAGCAATTAGTTCCGACATAACGTCAACTTGGTATTTTTGGGGGAAATAAATGGACCGCAGGGCAGGGGAGCACCGAGATTACAACAGCCACAAAAAATAGGAAACTGGAGCTGCGAAAATCATCGAATCGAGAACATCCAGCACACCTCCCAGTCCGGGTAACCAACGACTTGAATCCTTGCAATCCGCATCACGTTTCAATAGCGATTCGGCCAAATCTCCGACCATTCCAGCGCTGGTCACCACCAATCCGTACACGACAAACCACCACCAGGGTTTATCAATCGTCACGTTAAAGACCGTGGGAGCCACCGCAAACACCACAATCGCCGACGCCGCGCAACCGCCGAATAATGCGCCGACGGCCCCCTGAACGGTCTTTTTGGGACTCAGTTTGGGAGCTAGTCTTATCGTCCCCAAACTCTTGCCGACAAAATACGCCACCGAATCTGAAAACTTGACCGTGGCTATCAATGCAATCACGGAAATCAAACCGAGCGAATTGCTCCCTTCCAACAGTCGATGGGGAATCAAAAACCCAAACAACATCGCTAGATACACGTAGACCAATGTCGCGCGCGCGAGTCGATCGGTTACTGCTCCAGGACTCATGACCGTCCTGCCGTAATGATACATCTCCAAACAACAGGTCATCACAAACGCTAACAACAGGCCAACCAGCGAGCACACAAAGGGCTGGCAAATCGCGTGAATCAACCTTGTGCTACCAACAGACCCGCGCTCGAACAAAACAGGAATGCAACTGACCACCACCATTGCTAATGTTGCGCTGGTCACCACGTTGATACCAGGGCGTCCCGTCGTCGCAGGCCAGAGCAAAACCAGTTCACGAGCCGCCAGCATTGAGAGTCCCAACGCTAACAGAACCAGTGCCAAACCCGGTCGGCCAATCATCTCCGGTGTACCCAACCAAAAGTCCAGCCGGAGGAGGCATAGGATCAACGAGATGATGATCAAGGCGGAAAACAATCGACGGCCTAACACGGATACTGTTTTCCTATGATTTCAAGCCACCGAAGCGACGGGTGCGTTGTGAATAATCGCGAATCGCCTCCTGGAAATCGCTAACGGAAAATTCCGGCCAGAGCTTGCTGGTGACCCACAGTTCGGAGTAGCTGATTTGCCACAACAGGTAGTTGCTAATGCGCATTTCACCGGCGGTCCGAATCAACAAGTCGGGATCCGACATACCGGCCGTGTACAATCGTTGAGAAACCAGTTCTTCGTCGATGGCTTCCGGTTTCAACTGACCAGCGGCAATCTCCGAACCAAGTTGACGGATAGCGTCGACGATTTCTGCACGTCCGCCGTAATTTATCGCCAAACACAAACAGCTGCCTTGATTGTTAGCCGTCATCGCCACGGTTTGGTCCATCTCCGTTTGGACGTCCACCGGAATGCGGTCACGACGACCGATGATCTTCAGCCGAATATCATTCGCCTGCAATGTTGCGCGCTCTTGAATCATGTACTGTGACAGCAGGAACATCAGAAACTCGAGTTCGTCCTGCGGGCGTTTCCAATTTTCACTGGATAGACAATACAGGGTCAATTGTTCGATCTGCAATCGAGAACATTCCTCGATGATCTTGCGGATGGTCTGGGCTCCCTGTTCGTGCCCGCGAATTCGCGGCAAATTCTGATGCTGCGCCCAGCGACCATTGCCGTCCATGATGATCGCCACATGCCTCGGTCGCCGCGCCGGTTCAACATCGAAATACGGCACCGACTCGGGAGATGTCGAGGAATTAGTCATAGGAAACATCTTACACCGAGCGGGTGTTTAAATACTCATCCAGCGAGACATTTTCGTGGACAATAATCGTCTGGGCCCGATCTGGACCGACCGAAATGAACTCAATGCGCCGCCCAATCAACTGCTCCAACCGTCGCACGTACTGCAGCGCTGCAATGGGCAAGTCATCCAATGTCCGGGCCTCGGTAATTTCCTGTTGCCAGCCGGGCAGCGACTCGTAGATTGGTTGGACCTTGCGGAGATCATTCACATGACCGGGAAAATGACCAATGCGTTGACCGTCAAGCTCATATCCGACGCAAACCTGAATGGTCTCCAACTCACTGAGAACGTCCAGCATGGTCAGCGCGACCGAGGTGATGCCTCCCAACCTCGCGGTATAGCGAACGGCGACGGCATCAAACCAACCACAGCGTCGCGGACGACCGGTAGTTGTGCCATATTCACGACCGCGTTCACGAATATGCGCGCCTTGGTCGTTGTCCTGCTCCGTCGGAAATGGGCCGCCGCCGACGCGTGTGCTGTAACACTTCGAGACGCCGATGATCTGATCGAGCCAATTTCCTGGCACGCCCGAGCCCGCGGAAATACCGACTCCCGAACTGTTGCTGCTGGTCACAAAAGGAAACGTTCCGTGATCGACGTCCAACAATGAACCTTGTGCACCTTCGAACAGGATCTGTTGGTCGTCGTCGACCGCATCTAACAAAATTTGCGTCGTATCGGCAATCATCGGTTTCAATTGCCGCGCGTACTCAGTGTACTCAGCGATGATTTTCGGTGCGTCCAATTCAACCGCGGCACCATCGGCCATGGCCGCCAGGAGCCGTGTCTTCACAGCGACAATTTTGGTGACCTGTTCCGCAAAATCGGGCTGCACCAGATCACCGATTCGAATGGCAAAACTCCGCCCGATTTTATCGGCATAGCAGGGACCGATTCCGCGAAGCGTGGTTCCGATGTTGTCGGCGCCCGCTACCAGTTGGTTCCACATTTTGTCTTCGAGTACATGCCAGGGCATGACCACATGGGCCCGTTGGCTGATCTTCATCCGGGCTACGACATCGATCCCGCGTTCCTGCAACGATTTGATTTCTTGCAACAATGTCGGCGGATTGATCACCACCCCAGGGGCAATCAGATTGAGCACATTCGCGTTGATTATCCCGCTGGGTATATGATGCAATTTGTAGACGGCGTCACCGATGACAATGGTATGGCCGGCATTGGCCCCGCCTTGATATCGAACAACAATATCCTTGCCTTCTGTCAGCAGGTCGACTAATTTGCCTTTGGCTTCATCGCCCCATTGCAACCCAATTACGCACTGTCCTGGCACCCCGGTACTCCTCGTAGTTAAACTGGTCACAATTGGGTGGACTTGACTTTCGACCGTCAACCGTCGTGCGGCACAATCGTTACGCCCAAGCTGTCCACTCGGGAAATTTCAAGTTTATTGTGCCACTAGTGAAATGGTCAACCATGGCGCCGGGTTTGATTACAATAATCAGACCTTGTGTCGGAGGCGGCCAAGCATCTATTTTTCCAAAACTGTTTTTCGATCCGGATCGCTGAATATGAGACGATTTCTAAACTTGTGTGGCTGGATATTGTTGATGGGGATGAATTTCAACACCTTGCTGGCCGACGATGGAGCGGTCATCAAGGGCAAAGTTGAATTCGATGTGAATCACCGGAAGTCATGGGATAATCAGGAACTTGTTATTCCGTTTTCCGAGATCAAGTCGGAATTGTTCCAACGGATCGAACTACCGCCAGTACCGGTGCCGAAAAACTGGCCGGAACTAAAACCCGAAGAACAACAAAAATGGGCCACCGACTACGAAGCCAGTGCGGCTGGCAAGCAGTTTATCGAGGACCGCGATAAGCTGATCGCGGCCGCGCATGTATTTGAAGTCAAAATTGAAGACGATGGCAATTTCGTGATTTACGATGTCCCACCAGGAATCTATGGCTTGCGCGGCCGAGTCGACAAAGAAATTGGCGGTGTCAATCATGGTTTCGAAATCTTCGGACAAATTGAAATGCTGAAAGACATGGACGAAGTTCGCCTCGATCCGATTCAAGTGGCGGTCACACCGTTGCTAACGCCTGGTGCGGTGGCGCCGCCGATCAAAGTTGAAACACAAGATGGCCAATCCACCGTTACGCTGGATGATTTTAAAGATCATTACGTGTTTGTCAGTTTCTGGATGTCCGACAGCCCCAGTGCCGAGTATCAAGAAAAAATTCAAAAAATGTTTGCGGAATTGAAAGACAAATATCCATTGAAGCTGCTGTCCATCTGCGTCGACGAGGACCGTAAAAAAGCCCTCGAGTTCATCAGTCAGAAGCAACTCAAGGGAGGAAGCCACGGATTTACTGACGGTCTGGACCAGCGGACGCTGTTTGATTTCGGTGTACGTTCGATTCCGTCGTTTTGGCTGATCGGACCGGACGGAAAAGTTTCGATGTCGCAATACAATTTTGCGATGGCCTTTCGTGTTGAACCAGAACTCGGCGTGATCATTTCCAATCGGATTGAGGGGAAAGACCTGCCCACGCCTGCGGTGGCGCCAAAGGCCGAAACCGTTCCGAAATCTGAAACTAATGCCGATGACAACTCTGGCGGAAACTAGGCTTTGTTGCGCTTTGGTTTTAGCATCAGCCGGAACGCGCTAGCGTCCGGTTCCTTTGAAAAAACCGTGTGCTATCGCCCAATGGCACTCACATTCGAGTAATTGTTAGCGGAGTCGGCGCAAGCCGCCCGGTCTTCATCCGTAATTCCCACGCAACTACCGGACGGCTCGCGCCGTTCCGCTACAAAGTAAGTGCCATTGGGCTATCGCCCAATGGCTGATTTGGCCAACCCTAATTCCTCGGGGTCACAAAGCACTCGTTTGGGTTATCGGTGCCGGACCGACGTGAACCCAACTGTCTGGCGGCAGATCAAAGAGGACAGAGAAGCGCCAGCAGCGCGATTCAACGTAATTCCGGCAACATTTTTGGGGGCGGAAACCGCCTCGGTTTATCCGATGTCTTGACCCCCATGTTGACTCTTGAGTTTGACCTGAAAAGCTTTGACGGCGGCCTCGCTTTCAAGAAGCTCCCACTTCCTAACAACCAACTCCCAGACAGGTTGAATGTTTTTGAGTTGTTGTTGAATTGACACGGCCACTTCCTCGGCCCTCCCATCAATTCCCGTGTCCCCGGTGGCGTCGCTCTCTTTCCATTTCCAGCTTCTGGACGAATCAAAGCAAACTTATTGCTCATTCGATAGTTTTCTAATTAGGGAGATTGGAAATGAAGATTCTGAAAATTGCGGCAGTCGCATTGGTTTTTACACATGTTGTTGCGATCAAGTATTCTTTGAGCTGGGGACAAGTTCCGGAAATTCCGCACCGATTTATGGGAGGAATTGCCCAGGTCACAACGGGCCGAAACGGCAAACCGGTAATTTACTTTAATCCCGCGACCTGCCGACGACTGGGGCCAGACGTTTGTGCGTTCTTCCGAGCCCATGAACACGCACATATTCGGCTAAATCACTTAAATCGTCCGATCGCTAAGCGCCAAGCGGAAGCGGAAGCCGATTTCTACGCCGCTCAAACAGCTTCGCCAGCCGCTGTCTCCGCTGCGCGACAATGGTTTCAAGCCGGTAATGGTGGTAGCCGGATACATGGTCGCAGCTGGCAGCGCGCCGATCGATTGAGCGGTTTTGGCAATGCAACGACCACTGCGAGCAGCTACGGGCGCCGGCGTTCCGCACAACGCCCGTCTGGAAACCGATACCGGCTATTCCGACGTTAAATTTCAACATCCGTTTATGAATTTGAAAAACGCCCGCTATCCGTGCAAACTCAAAAGTTTATACTTGGGCTTCAATTCGTAGGGGAATTCCCTACCAATCCCGTCGACTAACTATTCGCAGTAAAACAAACCACTGAAAGGCAATAAAATGGCAATAGATCTCATGGAGATGATCAAAGGTGCAGTTTCACAACAAGTCATGGGGAAGCTGGGAGGCACGCTCGGAATGGAACCGAAAAAAGCTTCTTCCGCTTTCGAGATCGCGGCCGGCGCAATCTTGGGCGGCTTGATGAAAAAAGCTAGTACGCCTCAAGGTGCTAAAGCGGTTTTTGACGCTGCCAAAAATCAAGACTCCAGCGTCCTCGATAAACTTGGTGATCTGATGGGGTCGGGCCAAGCGTCCGATCAATTTCAAAAATCGGGTGGTGGCATTCTTGATATGGTTCTCGGTGGCAGTAAATCGGGAATCCTGGCGGCGCTGGCCAAGGCGATCGGTGTGGACCAAAACATGATTAGCAAACTTTTAGCGATGGTCGCTCCGATCGTGATGTCAATTATCGGCCGTCAGCTGAAAGCCAAAGCGCTCGACGCAACTGGTCTCGGTGGCCTGCTTGGCGATCAGAAGCAAACATTGAGCAAATACATGCCGGCTTCGTTGACCAGCAGCCTTGGTTTTGGCGATTTGCTCGGCAATGCAAGCCAAGCGGTTTCGGGAGCGGCCAGTTCAGCCAAACAAATGGGAAACTCGGCTTCGAAAGCGGCTAATGAGGCCGCTGCACAAGGTGGTGGCCTGTTGAAGATTTTGATTCCGCTCGCGCTGTTGGTTCTAGGCGGTTGGGCGGTGTGGAATTTTGTTCTCAATAAACCTGGTGCCGCTGAAGTTCTTCCAGCGATCGGTCAACAAGAACTAAGAAAACTGCCGAAGATGCCCAGCGTTGAATTACCGGAATTCGATCTTGGTAATCTGGATTTTTCTGGATTGGGTGAAGCCGGTACGACTTTGAAAAATGGGTTTGGCGAAATCACCTCCGGTCTAACTGATTTGAAAGATGAAGGCGGCGCCAACCAACTTGTCGAAAAAATCACAGGATTCACTGGCAAACTCGATGGATTGGGCTTGGACAAACTGGATGGATTGGCCAAAACCGCTTCGACGACAATCATCGGCAAGTGTGTCGACGCGATCAAAGCAATGCTGGTGGATGTTCCGGCTCCGTTGAAAGCAATCATTCAGCCAGCGATCGATAGCCTGATGGAAAAACTCAAGCCGTTCGTCGGCTAGTTGGCGACAAAAACGAATAAAATTGCTGGTTGCAGTATTTCTGAACTAACCGAAGTTTGTGAACTTCGGTTAGTTTTTTTTTAACCGTTCACGGGTCGAGCGTAGGGTGTGTGCAGCAAGTCGTTTTGGCTGGTGCGTTACGTCGGCAATCGTTGGGCTTAACGCGTGACATGGGCGTGAGGTTTTCCTGACTTGCGTAATACACCACTGGCACCCAATCGTATCGTCGGCTCGCTTAACAACCGTTTTCCCTGGTGTTGAGTTGCCCTCTTAACCGATCGCATTGCAAGACGACTGCTTGCTAGCGACCCGCTATGCTATCTGCTTATCACTACCTTGGCGATCGATTAAACGCACTTTATCGATCGCAGAGGAAATGATTCAGGGAGAGCCGAACTGACTTCCGATACAGACAAGGTTGAAACATCGCTCGGCGCAAGACCGCAAATTTCATTGAATGCGCCGACCAACCAACTCAGGAGAGAAGTCCATGGTTCCTCGTCGACAGTTTCTCGGCTCGATTGCCGCGTGTTTCGTGGCTTCCGGCTCAACTGCATCGTTCGCTTCGATGTGGCCAGGCAATCCTGGTTCTCTCAATGATTTGAAATGGGGTTCGGTGGTAATTGAAAGCTTGCCACAAAACGCGGCGTACCGTTCCCCGGTGATCACCGGTGTCAGCCTGCAAAAAAACGGCGATTTATTGGCGATCGTCGGTGACGACCATGTTGTTTGTATCTATGACACGCGGCGGCAGATCTATGTTGAGCATTTGAAACGCCATACCGATTGGGTGCGTGCCAGTGAGTTTTCACCCGATGGAACCACATTGGCGACGGCCGGCAATGACCGCGCGTTGATGCTCTGGAACGTGAGTGCCTGGACTGAGCCCACAATGATCAAACGACACCCTGAGGCCATTATTGATGTTGCGTTTTCGCACAGCGGAACTGAGCTGGCCACGGTTGGATTCGACGAATGGCTGAGAGTCTATGATGTGCAATCGGGTGATCAGGTCCAAAAAATCGAATGTCCCTGTCCGGATATTCACGCCGTGGCCTATTCGGCGGACGGCCAAATGTTGGCCGCTGGTGGTCGTTGCGGAACGATTCGGCTGTGGAAAACCAGTGACCATTCACAAGTGACAGAATTCAAAGCCCACCGCCAACGGATCCGCAGCATCGAATTTACCAGCGACAAAAAAATTGTCAGTGCTGGTGATGATCAAGTTGTTTGTATCACCGATCCCAATAACCCGAGATTGGTTCGCAGTTTCCCTCGGCATGCCTCAAAACTGTACGCTACCAAATTGCTGGACGATGGTTTGATCGCAACCGCCGGGAGTGACAATCAAATTCACATTTGGCAAATCAGCGACTTGCAAAAAGTCGGCACGCTCAAGGGTCATACCGGCACAGTGACCAGTCTCGCGCACTCAGACAAGAAACTGGTTTCCGGCAGCTATGATACCCATGTCCGGGTCTGGGACTCAGAACAACACACTTCCATTCAGCAACGAACCACGGAATTGGGTAACGGCTGGAATCCATCGCTGAAGTAACTTGATTCGTCGCTTCCACGCGGCTGGACTCGCCTATCCAACCACACCAATACCATCAAAAATTTGCAAATCACCGCGGCGTTTTACAGGGAGGTAAAGCACATGGGCCTACTTAAGAAATTTACTGATCGCGTGCTGGGGAAGAATTCCACGGCGACCAATGAGGCAAAAAACAAAGCGGAATTACTCCGTCGTTGCTATTTCGAAGTCATGGAGCAGCGTCGAGTCATGTCGGCTGACCCCGTAATTGCGGGTGTGACGTACCGCGAAGGAGACGATGGCCAGGATACGTCGCCCGACCATTTCGAAGTCACGTTTGAGGGTGGATCATCCACGACCAAATTATCCCAGTTCGTCATCAATGGCGATCAAAATCGCGACGGCATTCTGTCCGATGGCGATATGTTTTTCGATGCGTATGCCGCCCATCCGGGGACCAGTGGCTTTCATCCATTCCTGTTTGATGCCGCCAATAGCCGGGGTATTAGCGCCGCTGATATTGTCAGTTTTTCCGTTTCGGATGATGGTTTGGTGTTGACCGTCAGCATGAAAAACTTCGAGGCCGGTGACAAGCTGGCATTTACCATTGATGTCGACGAGGTCGAACGGGATCGCGTAGACAAGATCGCGTCGGGTGTTGAATTTGAGAGAACACTCTTTAATGCGACGTTTGTCGATCAACATTATACGTTCGCGGACAAGGCGATTTCCATAAATACCACTCTCGAAGACGGCCCGATCCAACGGCAATTCGAAGGGAGTTTTTTCGATGAATATGACGATCTTTTAGCCGAAGGCGGACGGCTCGCCAAGCAATCGCTGGATCTGCATACCGACAATCAAACGGGCGAAGCGAACCGCACCGCGCTGGCCCTGGATGCCTATGATCTGGTTCCCAAGCCGGTCACGATATCCGGTTCCGTTTATCACGATGAAGACGCCGATTGCAATCGTGATTCGACTGAATCCGGCATTGCTAATGTCAAAATCACATTGCAATTGTTGAACGAAACGACGGGGCAATATTCCAATGTTGCCAATACGACGACGGACGCCAATGGCAACTATCAATTTGGTTTGAATTTAAATTTGCACCCGGGCAAATATCGATTGATTGAAACACAACCCGATGGCTTTCTGAGCGTCGGTGCCACCACCGGCTTGGTGGCTGGCGTGAAAACCGGCACGATCGCCAATGATGGAACCGGGAAACCCAATATCATCAGCGACATCAACATACCGCTTGGTGGCACTGTTGCGACGCAGTACAATTTTTGCGAAATCAAACCGGCTTCGATCGCTGGAAATGTCTGGCACGATGCGGATGACGATGGAGTCTTCGATGCGAATGAACAGGGGATTGCGAATGTCCTGATTCAAGTCACTCGGGTCGGTGGAAAACCTGGCGTGAACAACGACGTGTTCGCCAACACGGCTCCGGTTTTTGTCCGCACCGACGCCAGCGGTCACTACTCGGTGGAGTCATTACCGCCCGGAATATACGAGGTAGTTGAAATTAACAACTATCCCGCGACAGCAGTGAATCCATTGGCCGGTTACATCGACGGCAAAGATTCCGTCGGCCAGGTCGGTACCAACAAAGTCGGTGTGGGTAGCAACGATCGGGTCAACCAGGTTGAACTCTGTGCGGGCGATCACGGCGTCGAATATAATTTCGGCGAACTCAAACCAACGTCCATTGGCGGATTCGTCAGTCTGACCACGCCCGATGGAGACTGTCTCGATCCCAGCAATCCGAATCATGTGGGTATCGCTGGAGTCTCGATTGAACTGTACAACCAAGCCGGAACACTCGTAGCTTCGACAAAAACCGACGTCAATGGTCGATACCAGTTTGATGCCTTGAAGCCGGGAGTTTATACGGTTGTCGAAATCCAGCCAGCCAACTATCTGGACGCCGGACAGACCCTGGGAACCGTCAACGGTCAGTCGCGAGGAACCGCTGCCAATGACAAATTCACCGCTATTAACTTGGGATCAGGCACCGCTGGCGTGATGTACAATTTTTGCGAAACTCCTCCGGCAGAATTGTGCGGGACGGTGTGGCACGACGCCAACGACAACGGCATTCTCGAATCTGGCGAAGAACGCATCGGTGGAGTGGTTGTCGAATTGTTCGCTGCCAATGGTAGCAAAATTTCCGAGACTCGCACGGATGCTCAAGGCAACTACTGCTTTAAGAATTTGTATCCGGGTGAATATTGTGTGAAAGAAATACAGCCCGCCAGTTTCACCGATGGCAAGGATGCTCTCGGAGTCATCAATCCCCCCGCGACTGGCTCGTCCCGCAGCGGCGTGATGACCAACGACAAATTCAGTGGTATCAACTTGAAAGCGGGTGACAAAGGCGCTCAATATAACTTCGGCGAAATCAAGCCGGGCTCGATTTCCGGGATGGTGCATGCCGATGCCAATGGCGACTGCATTTTCAACGCAGGTCAAGGCGACAAACCGCTCGCTGGTGTGGAACTAATCCTGTTGGATCAAGCCGGTGCGGAGATCGCGCGGACAACTACGGATGCAACAGGGAAGTATGCCTTCAATAACCTCCGCCCGGGAACCTATTCGGTACGTGAAGTTCAGCCGACCGGTTACCTCAACGGGGATGCCTTGGTCGGCAACGTCGGTGGCACGACGCGCGGGACCGCCGGAAATGACTTGATCAGCGGTGTCTCACTACAATCCGGTCAATCCGGTGTGCGCTACGATTTCTGCGAACACATTCCCGCGGAACTATGCGGCACGGTGTTTCATGATCGCAACAATAATGGCCTGCAAGATTCCCGTGATGAAGGAATTGCCAACGTGCGGATGGTGCTGACCGACGCCACCGGCAATGTGATCAAAGAAACCCTGACCGACGCGTCTGGCAAATACTGTTTCAAAGATCTCATTGCGGGCGAATACTGCGTAAAGGAATTCCAACCGACCGATTTTACCGACGGTAAAGACACCCTCGGCCTGGTCAATGGCACACAGCGTGGTGAAAGCAAGAACGATGAAGCTTGCAAGATTACCGTTCGTGGTGGTGACAAAGGGACCGAATACAACTTCGGCGAATTGAAACTGGCTGAAATCAGTGGTCGCGTCCATGCCGATGCCAATGGCGATTGCGTGTTCAGCACAACGGCCGGTGACAAACCTTTAGCGGGCGTGACCTTGGAACTGCTCAATAGTTCAGGCACCGTGATTGCCACCACCGTGACCGATCAAAATGGAAACTACTCATTCCAGAGTCTGCTGCCAGGACAATACTCGATTCGCCAGACTCAACCCGAAAATTACTTCTCCAGCGGTGAAAAAGTGGGCAGTGGCGGCGGCACGGCGTCCAAAAATCTGCTTGCGGGAATCAACATTTCATCCGGCCAAAAGCTGACTGAATATAATTTCTGTGAAAATGAAACCGCAGAAATTCACGGAAGAGTTTGGGAAGACGGCCCAGCGATCGAAACGACAGATGGATTGTTGCCAGTCAACTATCGCAATCTACGCGATGGCATTTATCAGGCCGGTACCGACAAACCATTAGCTGGAGTGCGGATGCAGTTGTATTACTACATCGACCCGGCCGCGTTGACCGACCCGAACTATACCGGTGACCTTTCACCGCGACCAGTAACGCTGGCCGACGTATTGCCGGGACACTATGCGCACATGGGTACGTCGGATCCAACGGCCCAAGTCTGGGTCGATACGATGGCCGATGGTGAATATTGGTTTACGGGACTGAAAGCTGGCAGCTACATCGTGTTGCAACAGCAACCCGAAGGTTACTTCGATTCCAACGATACGGTCGGAACAACAACTGGCTTTACTTACAATTCCCGCGTTGCGGCAGCGACCGCTCCGGCGGCCGTGTTGCGGACCTTCAGCAGCACCCAGCTCATGGATTCGGTCGTGAACATCCAGGTTCAATCGGGTGGCGTCTCGCAACAGAACAACTTCAGCGAAGTCCGCGTGACGCAAGTTACGCCTCCGACCAACCCGCCGTTGATTCCACCAGGAACGCCAACGACACCGCGGACACCGGGCAACCCGCTAACCCCGTCACCGGGTCTCACGGGCTTTCCCGGGTTGTTCGGATCACAGCCAAGTGCATTTACGCAGTTTATTGGCACAGCGCGGGGCGGGTCGACTCAAGCCCAAGTTGCCGCGCCCAGCGCTCCCTACACCTGGCACTTGAGCGTCGTCAACGGCGGCATTCCGCGCGGCGAAGCAGACGGGATGGAAACCAACTCCGTTTGGCAACAAGCCGGTTTTATCAGCAACTCGGATTGGAACCGGTATGAAATGGACCAAGCCGTTTGGAGTTTTACCGAGACTCGTGGCAACGATCATGATGATATCTTCAAAACCAGCAAGAGCTTGCGGTTCGGTATGATCGGCGGTACACCGTTGGCGGGTGATTTCGATGGCGATGGGATCGACGAACTGGCCGTGTTCAAAGATGGCTATTGGATGTTGGACCTGAATCGAAACGGAATCTGGGATGAAGGAGACCTCCTCGCGCGCTTGGGTGATGCTGACGATCGTCCCGTTGTCGGTGACTGGGATGGTGACGGCAAAGAAGACATCGGGATCTATGGTCCCATTTGGGAACACGATCTGGAAGCAATCGATCGCGATCCAGGCTTGCCGAACCCCGAAAACAACCCGTTTACCAAACCCAAGAATCTCCCGCCCGTAACGCGAGATGCAGCACATGGCGCGCGAATCATGAAGTTGACGAGCTACGGTCGCCAACGCGCTGACGTCGTCGATCACGTATTCGGAATCGGTGAAGAAGAATTGATACCCGTCACCGGTGATTGGAACGGCAATGGTATTCGTTCCATTGGAACATTCACGGACGGAGTCTGGCAACTTGATATGAACGGCGACGGCAAGTTCGATCACCTGGATGTCACGGCTCGATTCGGTGATGCCGGCGACATTCCTTTGGTCGGTGACTTTAACGGGGATGGCATCGAACAAATTGCCGTCTACCGAGCCGGAACATGGATCATTGACAGCAATGGAAATCGCGAATTGGACGCTGCCGACAAAACCTTCGAGATGGGTGGTGCCGGTGATAAGCCTGTCCTCGGCGACTGGGACGGCGATGGTATTGACGAGCCCGGGCTCTACAGCGAACAGAATCGCCAGGTCTTCTAACCCATCGGTAAAACAGCAACTGCGGCCAGCCATTCCAGGGACGTAATTCCTGGAATGGCCCGACCTCACAGCTGAAACAAATGACGTGGACACACGTTTCGTCACCGATTCTTTTCAAGATTCGAATCGATTACTTTTCGGATCCCAATTGCATCGGCAGATCTGCAATGACGTAGGCGGCGATCGCAACCGTAATCGCACATTCTGTCAATTCTTGCGGGTTTACTTTGTCGACCGTATCGGCCCAAGTGTGATGAGTATTGAAGTACAGCCGACCGTCAACACTCAAACCCATACAGGCGGTTCCAAGCATTTTGAGATAGCCGACATCGGTACCTGAGTACTCCGTTCGTACACGCATCGGACCGATCGGTTTCAATAAATCCAACACGCCGGCCAATTGGGTAACCGCGACTTGCTGCCTGGCTTCATCCTCCATTTCGATGGACAGACCTTGCGGTGTGAACCCACCGGAATCCGACTCGATGCCGGCAACATGAATTTCGTTTTGATGGCGCGCAAGATAGTCTTTGGCCCCCGCAGTTCCATTTTCTTCGTTGGTCCACAACACAACCCGAATGGTTCGCTTGGGCCGCAAGTTCAATCGACGCAGGATATTCAGTGCTTCCATTGCTGCCACACAGCCGGCACCATCGTCTTGCGCTCCATGTCCGACATCCCATGAATCGAGATGACCTCCGATCAAAACGATTTGTTCGGGGAATTCACTGCCAACAATTTCAGCCAGTACGTTGGCCGATGGAGCATCGCCGCCGTCCGCCGCCTCCATCGATAGCTTTACCACACATTTTTTCCCTCGTTGCTGCCAACGACTGAGCAATGTTGCGGCTTCGACGGATATCGCTGCCACGGGAATTTTGGGGAATTTTGCATCGTAACGCATGGCTCCCGTGTGTGGCGAAGCCAGCGAATAGGCTGTTACGGATCGGACGAGTGCCGCGACAGCGCCGCGTTCGGCGGCCCAACTGGCACCGTTGGAGCGATACTGCACGACTTGTCCGTAGCCCGATCCGGCAATCTCGGAATAGGGTGGCATGGCAGCATTGAACACCACTATTTTGCCTGCGATCTGTTTATCCGATAGTGCATCAAGTTCATTTTTGTCCGCCACCACGATCACTTCCGCTGTGATCCCATCAACGGGTGTCGCCACCGATCCTCCCAGTCCGAGCATGTCGATTTTAAGTGGACGCGGTTCAATCAGTTCACAGCTTTCTTTACCGCGCAACCACTTTTGAATCGTGACGGACTCGGCCCGCACATTTTCCTGTTCATCAGCTTGCAACGACTGGACCGCCCATTGCACCGCCTGATCGAGCGCCTCACTGCCAGCCAACCGATTTCCAATATCATCACACAACTCTTGTAGTTTCAAGTAGGAGTCGTTGCCCGCTCGGGCCGCCGCAATGATCTTATTGGCTGTCGGTTGGTAAGCCGCGATCACTGGATCAAGCGACAATCCACGATCATTATCTTGCCCGCAAACGGTACGACTGGTACCGAACACGAGGAGGCAAACCAACAAACCAATCAACCCGCTAGTTCTCAAGTTCATGCTATATACGCCAATCAATAGTTATCTGGACCATGAATTAAAACAACGACCCTCAATTCGCTACGTCCAAGCTCTTTTTCGCGGGGCGCTATTTCGTTGGAACGATTGTACTCTGTTTTGAGTCCTCACCCAAACTGCACCTGCGCGGGTTCGTCTCGGACGCTGAAACGGGGTGTTTTTTGAGCTGGTCTTTGGACGATTGCAGAATGGCGTTTTCGTTACATCCGGCTGGCGCCGGTCTTACAAGGTCCCGCGCGACCCGGGGGACAATTTTGCGGCCGGTCATGGTAGTCGCAAATCGGCGCTGATTCTCGCGGTGGAAATGGTATTATTGACGACCAACTGCAAGCGAATTCGCGAGCGACGATTTCTGTTATACTGAACCGATGGAAGTCTCGTCGTTGCACAACGACGATAATCGCGTGTAAAAACGAAAAAAACTTGCGATCAACAAGTTTGGGAAGTTGTTTTTTTTAATCATGAATAGTGCCAATACCGAGTCTGAAAATTCGGGCGACTCATCAACTGTTGCTCGGCCCAACAAGCCGCGAGGACTGATTCGGCGACTCTATGATTGGGTCAACAGCTGGGCGGAAACGCCATACGGCACACCGGCATTGTTTGTAATTTCTTTTGCGGAGAGTTCGTTCTTTCCGATCCCACCCGATGTGTTGCAAATTGCACTTTCCGTGTCGAAACCCCGACGATCTTTCTACTATGCAGCCGTGAGCGCTGTGGCTTCGGTCCTGGGAGGTATCGCGGGTTGGTTCATCGGATACGGTCTGTGGACTATGGTCAGCCCGTTTTTCTACGAGTATGTACCGGGAGTCAATCCAAAGAATATTGAATATGTCGGTGGCCTCTATCGCGAGCATGCGTTCTGGTCAATTTTTGCCGCCGCTTTTACGCCGATCCCATTCAAAGTTTTTACCTTGGCGGCTGGTGTATTTCATCAGTATGTGTCATTGCAAACCTTGATTTTGGCGTCGGCCTTGGGGCGTTCAGCGCGTTTTTTCCTGGTCGCGTCGGCCATCTATTTCTTCGGACCCGAGGTGCGTAAATTTTTGGAAAAACGATTGGAATTGATGACACTGATTTTGTTTGCGTTGGTCGTGTTGGGATTCGTCGCAATGAAATATTTATTGCACTAGTGCAATTAAGTAGCTCGATGCGAGCCGACCCGCGAGTGCTGCGTCGGGCCCAAGAATTAGAGTATGCTGGATTCGCAAAACCGGCGATTTATCTTGAGATTTCGGAAGGAGGCAACCTGAGTCCAAGCCACAAACAAAACCAATGCCGAACCACCCTGTTTTCATCATTCACAACACGAATTACCAACTCAAACAAGTCTTGAAATCGTTGGTGTGGCCCTAATTTTTCACATGTTCAAAACTAAAACACCAGCATGCAACCACTTGTCTGTCTTTTTACAATTCCTTTTGTAGCGCCAGGTAACCGGTAAACAGATTTATAATTCTGGTCCCCAATTTCCGGTGCGACCGCCTATTTGGAATTGTGTTATGAGGATTCAAAAAAATGCCGAGAGACTTTGAAACCGAGAGCGACGCAAACTTACGTTTCGTAAAGCAGTTCCACGACGCAGTTAGAATTGGAGACTTTCTTAAAGCAACGACAAATTCTCGCGATGTGTTCGAATTCGTTACCAAGAATGAAGCGTTGCGACCATCGCACGACTTGAGTCTGTTGAACTCCGCAAGCGAATTCGTAAACAATTCTGATTGGATTCCAGCTGAAAATCAATATCTTGAGCTACTCAAAGTGCCTGATGTTGAGCGTTTGGTCCGTTACGGAATCCATAAAAAGCTTGCCAGTCTTTACATTTTGCTCGATCGTGAATTGGATACATTAGCCCAAGGGAGATTCGCCGTCGCTGAAGCGAGGGCAGCGGAGATTCCCTTTCTTTTGGTCATGGCATTGATCTTTGAAGGTAAATGCTTGATTAAATCCAACTTGAATGGCGAGGCTTTCGACGTTGTAAATGAAGCAGCCTCGTTAATCGATAGCGATCCGACATTTGACCAAGTTCGTGCAAGCGTGTTAACTCTGCGATCCGAATGCAATCTTGGGGCCAACGCCTTCGATAAGGTGCATCACGACCTCGATCCAGCGTTCGTAACCCTAACGGAGTTGTCCAAGCTTGAAAACGCTGCCGGAGTTCAATGCGATTTGGCCTATTGGTGGTCAGTAACGGCAAAGCTTCGGTTCAAACTTAACGATAAGAAGGAGGGAATTATTGCTTTGCGTGAAGAGTTGGCTATTAATAGGAAAGTCCGGTTGATGTATGGATGCGAGGACGTCAACACAAGATTCGAAATTGCGACTACATTAAAAAAACTAACAGTCGCTATGAGTGACGAAGGTAGCCGCGATGCTTCGGAGGAGGCTTTTGGCGAGTATTTCGAAATCATGGTTGGACTTGGATTGGCCTAATAAATTGGCGCAAAACCGTAACGCCAGTTTAGTCTCTGGGGAAAAACAGATTGCACTGACAAATAAAACAATGCCCCGCTTAATTGCTGGTTTTTGCTCTGTCCCAGTTTTTTGATTTTTGCGATATTCGGTAACAGATTGCATTCATTAAAAGTTATGGCCGAAGATTGAGACCGTTTTAATTTTTTTGGAGTATGCGATTTCAATCGAGTTTTTGATTGATCGCGATAATCGACTGCACGAGGGGCGATCGGTGCCAAGAGCGAATGCGAGAGGGAATGTGTGACAGACAGGTCGCGAAAGTGACTTCGGACCAGCCGATTGTTAGACCAGTTGGACACGATTTTGTCGGTTTTTGAGTAGACGGTCGCAGGACGCGCAGCAGCGAACAAGTCTGCTGATTGCGGCGTTTGATTTTGTGTCGGTTTGGCCCGTGTTGAGTTGAAGTTTTTCTCAAGGTGATCACGGCGGATGCCCATTCGATGGAATCGACGGATTAGATCTCGGAATACTCGATGATCGCGGATACCACTTCGGCCGATGCGGACCCTTCATGGTATCGGCCCAACTCGGACGACGATTCGCTTCGGTGCAGATCATGACCTGCTGACACTTCGGGCAATGATAAACCGCCCCGACGGGTTTGGCTTCGCTTTCATCCGGAGGCAGTTGGGCTGCCAGCGTCTCGGCCACGCTGCCGCCAAGCGAACTCGGCGATTGATCTGATTGACCATCCCAATCCACAGGGTTCGTGGTCGACGCGGATGCATTGGAAAGATCTGAAGCAACACTGGAAAGATTTACTGCTTCGCCGGAAAAACTCATTGCTTCGCTGGAAACAACTCGTAGGGCGCAGAGCTCCGACGCGGCAGTTTCGCTGGATTTCGTATTGTTTCCTAACAACTCGTTGCAGCGAGCCAGATAAGCGGTGCGGTGACGATTGCCGAAGTGCCCGTAGTGCCGCACGCGCACCATTCCCTTGGGCAAGATATGCAACGACCAGCGCCAGACGAATTCCATGCTCGGAATCTCGACAGCGACTTGCTGGTGCCGCTCGCCACGTTTCGGTTTCGTTAAACTGCGCGCCAGGAAAGTAGTCTTGTCATGGTGTTGCGACAACAATTCCGACAAAGAATGGACCATCAACAAAATTCGACTCCAGGAACGCTCCAGGAACGAATAAAAAAAGAGGTGAAGTTCACGGAACGCTCACACCGAAGCGGTTCGACAAGGCGTCCATTGCGGTCAACCACTGGGTGACGAAACTTGGGTAGAATCTCTTGCCGGACGACTCCATGCGGAGTCCACACTTCGCCCCAGAGTCGCTAAACTAAAAATAGGGACCCCTTCCCTTTTGCCTCTTCGCCTTTGAACGTCGCTTCGACGCATGAAAAAACGGCATCGGCGAACGGTTACCGTGATAACCCGATCGCCGACGCCGTCAAAACAACATTGTCGTAAACATTTAGCCCGAAATCAACTCACACGAGCGATGGCCAGTACCAGCTTACGACGTCGTCGAATTGCCAATACCGAGCTGCCGAAAGCCAACAGCACGAAGGATGATGGTTCTGGCACCATTTGCAGCACGAATAAACCGTTTTGCCGATCGCCCGCGATGATGTTACCGCTATCAAAAAATGGATAATTGCCCCATTGCCCATTGAAACTTACGATCCCATCATCGGCGGGATAAGTGTCAAACCAACCCCATTCGGTCATCAAAGGCGTCGGCCCGCTCAAGTCATCGATACGAATCACTCGCAAACCCATTGTGTAGTTTGACTCGAACGCCATCAGCCCATAAGGCGTATCCTTGATAAACAGATTGTGGTCAATGTTTCTCGAATTGGACGGATGCGTCCAGCCACCCTTGTAGATTGGGTTGTCCAGATCGGACACGTCGTACACATGTGTCTTCAACACGCTTACGTCGTAGTACTCGTCAAGTTCGTCGTCGACCAAAAAATACTTTTGGTCCGGCGTCAGCCAACCTTGGTGAATGTATCGAGCGTTTTCGTGCGTGGCATTCCCCAGCACCGAGATACTTCCCACTCCCTTGTTGGTGACATCAATGATTCGAACCGAATCGTCATTGACGTTGCTTGACGAACGTGAATTCGCCGCAAACAAAATCTCTTTGCCGACGTGAGCGGCATCTGGACCGTTATAAATTACCACTTGCCCGTCATGGATGTACCCAGATCCATTGTAGCCGCCCGCAGCTGTGGGAGTCATTGGATTATTGACGTCGACGAAGTGGGAACCAGAGGAAAACGCGTTTCCGCCGGTACCAAACAAATAGGCGTACCCCGTCGCTTCGTTTACGTGGACCGTATGTCCGTTCGTAATTCCGGTATACCGCGTGTAAAACGACGATTCTGCAGTCGAAAAAGTAATTGGTGCTCCAGCAAACTCGCGCAACTTCGTCATATCGAAAACTTGCATTCCGTGCTCGCCATTGCCATCGGAGACAATGAGAGCATGATTGCCGGCACTTCTAGTTTCACGCCAAACCGATGTTCCAGTGGCACTTGGCAAAAATCCGACGTAGGTTGGATTGGACGCATTGGTTACATCAATGAACGACGTTCCGTTGCCAAGGCCAAACATCGCGTATTCGCGCGGTCCGCCAACGGCGGTCCTATCGGTCCAACCCCAAATTCCACTTCCCAACGCGCCCGGCGCAGCGCCAATCTGCGACAATTTTAGATTGGACTTTAGAACCATTTGATGGGCCGAGAACGGCAGGTCGCCGCCAAATCCAGCAGGCGTAAGTCCTTGGCCATCGAGATCGTCTTCGTCACAGAATGCGATTGTTGGCAAACATACGGCAATTGCTACCACCAAACTCCATAGTTTGGAACGAATCATGGAACGCCTCTTAGTGTAATTTAGTATACAAATTAGGTTACCTATGTCTAGATTAAACAAGATTGCCGTGAGTTTCAAGTACGAGCAACGCTAAAAATGAAAATATATGCTCGGGGGAAAATACTGGGGGAAAACACCGGGGCGACACCCGAACGGCATTGAAATCATCGTAAGTCATTGCCCGGCAAGGTCTTGCTTAAGATGCCAACGCGGTTTGTTCATAAGCTGGTAGTTCTTGGGGCGTCGTTTTCTGACGCGTGGGGAAAATAAAGGTGAAGTGTTGGCCGAATTTACAAGGAGAAGGGGTCGGGGGGTGAGGAGCAATTGGTGATGAATGAACGATTGAGTCCCATCGAATTTGTGCGGTTGCGACGACCGATGGTTGATGAGGCCAAGCAATACGATTCAGGGCGGGATCAATGAATGAGGGGGGTTGGGATTCGAGTGCTGAGATTTACCTGTACTCAAGTCAAAAATGATCTGCCAGATGTCTCGCGGATCATCGACCAAACTTTGTTAAAAATCCCCTCACCCCCCAACCCTGGTCTGACGAAAATGTTTTAACATGAAATGACGAACAGACCGGAAATCCCGCAGGCTTGCCCTGCGGATGTTTGGGCTGTTGACTACTAAAGGCAACATCACATCCAACGTGCTCCCCCGCGATTTGCCTACGGCAAATCGCG
>JANNPW010000012.1:0-16186 GCA_031400405.1 Mariniblastus sp. | reverse complement strand
CTTCAATGAGGCCGCGTTCTTTCGAACGCGGAAACCCACAATATCACGGCATCGGATTCGTGTTGTCCGAGCTTCAATGAGGCCGCGTTCTTTCGAACGCGGAAACAAGTCTTCAGGACTTCCAAAACCTCGTTGCCTGCTCGAAACCATTCTAATTTCGCTAACAGGATGTCTTCCGCCGAAGCAATCGGAACGTCAATGCCGTTTTCCGCCGTTCCCAAGCGGCTGACTGACGATCGCGCGAATGACGACTCGTCGAACTCTCGACCACGACTAACAAAAATGTCAACTATGAAACTTGTGGGCAAGTGAATCAGATTGAACGAAGACCGACGCTCAACAACTTCCCTTATCGCCGATTCGCTGGCGTAAAACTCGTCGGCGACGGCTGCCAGAATCGGGCGGATGTGTGCCGACGAGAGGTCAGCTATAAATCGACATCCATCGTGCTGCGCATCGCACCATGGAAAGAACTGGCGACACTAGGCGTCCAGCGTTTTGATCAATCGCTTCGAGTCAAACGTCTCAGATAGCTCCGCAATTACGGTCGCCACATGGTCGAGGTGACCTGCGGATTTCGCGTGTCGAAGCAAGTCCATCGCCGTCGCTTCAATGGTCGAAATTTTCATCCGACCCGTCGGCGTTTTAACGTCACTCACGGGAAGTCGCCGAATTTGTTTATTCGTAAAAAATCGAATTCGGACTCGGCCCACTTCGATCGGGCGAACGTACCGATCGGTCATGACTTGAAATTCCTGGGGCGCATGATGTGATGCCCCGTATTGCGACGCGGCGCTGAGCAGTGCGACATAGTAGGGCAGTTGCATCGCGTTCATCAATCGATCGATGAACCACGTCGCAGGCGGTGCTCCTGCCGATGCGTACTCCAATGGAATGATCACAAAAAAATGGTTCTTCGCTTTGGCGATTCGCCCGCGTTTTTGCTGACGCTGAAGAACCTTTTTAGCCGCTTCGGAAGACAGGCCCGTTTCTTTGATAACGTTTTGGCGCAGAAAGGTGTACTTCCCGGCGGATTGCCGACTATCGATCCAGTGTTCAAGCCGTTCTAATGCCATTTTGGTGTCATCTAAGGACAATTACTGCAACTACACAAAGGGACACAAAACGTCCCTTTGCGCAGTTGTATTTATACATCAGAAAACCAGGATATCAAGTTGGAAACGCACTCAAAGGGGATCAGAATGGGTACCTGAGAGAGGCGAAATTTGTTCTTTGTTAGTCAGGTTCTGACCTCTACACCGGACGCAACCCACGGAAATAGAGGGGTGAGAGAGGAAGCAACCACTGCCGGTTTTACCAGTCGAGAACTGCGAGGTTATGAGAGCTCTGAGAGTTTGTTAGCCACTGATTTGGGTTTGGCTCACGGAAGGGGTAATGGGTTATCTCGAGCGGATTTTCGAGAGAGTTTTGAGCCGAAAGGTTGGACGTTGCCAAAGCCAATAATATCCCAAAATAATCGAGGAATCGTGGCAATACGAAAAAAGGCCGACGCCAGAAGACGTCGACCTTGTTTATAACTTGGCAGTGCGCAGTTTCGCTACTTCCAAAATTAGTTGCGGGGGCAGGATTTGAACCTACGACCTCGAGGTTATGAGCCAATCAAAAAAACACCGCATTTTCAGCAAATTTCCTTAAGAATACGGAGATTCTATACCGTTCTCAACCGTTTGCAAGTCGTTGCAAAAAACTGCATATTTACGGACTTTTTAGCGGTACAGAAAAGCAAAAACGGTACTGTACCGGATTTGCGCAGGACCAATTTCTAACAACTCGGTGCAGTAAGAAAAGCGTACCTTTGAAAATGAACAAGCCAACGCTCCAAGTCCAAACCCCTGAGCCGCCACAACGCTTTCCCCAAACAGGGTGCCGGTTAGGAAACTAAATTTTTCGCCCGAAAATTCTAATTGACACGCATCAACCTCAAAATCAACTGCTTCCGGAAGTGCTTGCCTGGATTCGGCAACGAAACGCCCCCCGACGTCGCCTCGTAGGATCGCTCCCACCACGTGTTTTTGACCAGGGAAATGGCCTTGAGGGTACCTCCGACAATATTCTTGATCGCTCCAGACGTTTTGAAAAAATGCGTATTTCCAATGAATATTGAAATTTTGTAAGTCCGAATTCGTCCAAATTAGGCCAAAAAGGTTACCCGCGGTTACCCGCTTTTTTATACAAAAGTGAATTAGATTGGCCGGTTTGGATGATCAACCAAAACCGGAACAATTGTTCCGATACCGATTCATCCTAACGAACGATAAATTTGCACATCAAACATCGCGATGACAACCGATAGTGTGCAACCGTCGATCCTAGCGAACCGAAAAAAAAACCGCCCTGTGTCGGCACGTCGTCAGAATTTGTCTCTTACAAAACTGCGTCGAAGTGGGCGATGCGGGATTTATGGAATTGTTGTGCAACCTCGCTGAGAGGCAACTTGTCGTCAGATTTGGCATCAGCAGTAGTTCGCAATTTGCAAATCCAACTTCGGTAATACAGCCAGAGCACCTCACGGAAAACGCGTGGCTGAAAGTCGTGGCTCCTTCCAACCAGCACGTCGGCGTTATCAATTCAAGAAACATCGCAATTCGTCCGCAATGTGAAATTGGGTAAGCAATCTTCAAGGATGGCAACTGCGAATTTTCGAATTTATCGCCTCAAAAGACGCGAGCGAAATTTTGATAAATTTTTTCTTTTCGTTGTCAATTTCGTTGTAATAGTTTCTTCAACCATTACAACAAGTTAGAAGTCTATTTGAATTCTATTTACTCAATCAAAAACTTATCAAGAAGTCTCGCGGTTCAGCGGCGATGAAAACTGCCGATGCGCGAGGCTGACGGAGAAACGCAAAATGAGTTTGCCAGTCACCGGTTGGAAGAAGTTACTCGGAGCGTTTGGATATCGGGTCAATTGGAAAGAAGTTGACCGATTGCGCATGCGCCGGCACTTGGCCAAGAAAAGCCGACTGGCTGAATTTCAGTTTGAAACGCTTGAGCCGCGTCAGTTGCTTGCCAATTCGGTCACATTGGTCAACGGACAACTTCAAGCTGTCATGAATGATCCGCAGTTGCATCAACTCGTGATCTCCACCCAACCGGTGGTCGGCGAAAACTATGTGACGGTCAACGGAACTCTGACCAACTTTCATGCTTCTGCTGTAACGGGAATTCAGGTCACAGGAAGCCCTGGTAATGATCAGATCGATTTGAAATCCGTCAATCAATTCGTCTTTCGAAATCTTGTTTCCGGTGCTATTTCTGTTACCGCTGGCGGCGGAGATGACAACATTTACGGGTCGTCATTGAGTGATACGATCACCGGTGGTCTGGGAAAAGACAACATCTACGGTGGATTCGGTAACGACATCCTGGACGGAGGCGATGGAGACGACTCGATTTTCGCCGGTTTAGGAAATGACTCGTCGACGGGAGGCGTTGGCGACGACCGGATTTTCGGTGGCGAAGGAAATGACAGTCTCGATGGACAAGCGGGAAACGACACTCTGTATGGCGATAATGGTAATGATTTGCTCACCGGTAGTGATGGCGACGACGCGATTTATGGTGGCGCGGGCCTGGATCAACTTGCCGGGGGTGCCGGTGCTGACACGCTGGCTGGTGGCAGCGGCGATGACGTATTGATGGGGGACAGTGGCAACGACTCGCTGGAAGGCGAGACGGGCAACGATCAGTTAGCGGGCGGTTCTGGCGATGACCAATTTGTATTCAGCGGCAGCATCGGTCTGGGAAACGACGTCATTTCAGAGTCACTCAATAACGGAACTGACGCGCTGAACTTTTTTGGACTCGCATTTACAAATGGCGTTAACGTCGACCTGTCCGTGATTAACACGGCACAGCTCGTCGTCGGGAGTGGAGTCGCCGGAGTCTCAATCCAGCTCGGCGGCAGCGGACAATCGGACGGATTCATTGAAAACGTAATCGGCAGCACTCGTGTCGATCACCTCATCGGCAACGATTTCAACAATCGATTAGAAGGCTCGGGAGGGGACGACTTTCTATGGCCCGGTCGTGGCGACGATGAACTGTTGGGTGGGGCAGGCAATGATACGCTGACGATCGGACGCAACCTGCCTAACGAAGAAAACACTTCGCGGCTCGATGGTGGCGAAGGCGATGATCGCTATATCATGCTCGATAATTCGGGCCAAAGTCTAGTCCACAATGTGGTCCTGAAAGATCCATCCGGAACTGACACGCTCGATTTTTCCGGCTTCGTTGTGGCGGGTGTCGCGCTTGATCTTACCGCAACCAATCTGCTGACCACTTCAACTGAAATCAATCTGACCAACTTCGATGGCCATACGCAAATCGAAAATGTCATTGGAACCAGTTTTAATGATGTCTTGATCGGCAATGCGAGAAACAACCGTCTGCAAGGGGGCGGCGGCCGTGATCGCCTAACTGGTGGCGACGGGGATGATGTACTTTTGGGCGAAGCGGGTTGGGATGATTTGGAAGTTGTTGATCAAGCCGATTTGGCCTTCACTGCATCCGCTGGTTGGCAAACTTCCGAGCACTCGGGTGGGTTCAATCAGGGTCAACGATCGGTCGAGAAATCAGCCGATGCTGGATTGCAAACGGCGACTTGGACGTTCGGAAGTTTGGTTCCCGGCAAGTACGAAGTCTTCGTAACTTGGGCTCCCCATCCCGACGATGTGGCCAACGGACAAAGCCACGGAGCCACCAATGCACACTTTGACGTTGCTGCCGACAATTGGACAATCTCGGATTCGGTGAATCAACGACATGCTCCAACAGGGACTGCGGTCGATGGCGTTAGTTGGACTCAGTTGGCCCGAACTAATCCAAATAAAGGAATCTTCACGGTCACAGGTAACTCGTTAACCGTTTCGCTGTCGAACCTTGACGCCAATGGGATGGTTTATGCCGATGCGATCCGAATTGTCAAATACAATCAGGCTCCAGTCATCAGTCCGATCTCAACTCAGGTTGCGGCCGTTGGGCAAGTATTAAACATCCCCTTGTCGGCCACCGATCCGGACAACTTGGCAAGCGAATTGACTTTCAAATTAGCGGGCAACGCACCGAGCGGATTGACTCTGGTGGCCGATGGACTGGGCGCTGCCCATTTGGTTTGGCCAGCAGCTGGACGACCGGATGGTGAAATTTCAGTAACGGTCAATGTTACCGATAACGGTGAACCTGCCCGAACATCAAATAGAACTTTCCTGATACAGCTCGGTGGCGCAGGCTCAACTGCTCCTTCGATCCAATCGTTAGCCAACATGGTCGGAAGTACAACAGGCACAACTGGCTACAACATTTTTGTCAATGAAGGAACGGGACTATCCTTCAATGTTATCACGGTTGGCGGAAACGGTGGTTTGACCTATAGTTTGGCCCCCGGCTCGCCGGTCGGCGCGACGATTAATTCGGCGGGACAATTTTCCTGGACGCCCAGCGAAGACCAGAGTTCCAATAAGAGCTATCCGATTGAGATCAGGGTCACCGACCAAGGTCAGCCGCGATTGCGTGCGACGCAAATTGTGAACGTCACCGTTAAAGAGGTCAATCAAGCCGCCGTCATTTCGGGCCCGCTCGTTTTGACTAATTTGAGTGGAGTCAATCCCGTCATATCGGGAACCGTAACCAATGATGGCAGTGTCGAAAATGTCCAAGTCGTTCTCGAGTTGACGACTCCGTTGGGTGTTTCCGAAGTCCTGCTCAATGTGACTCCAACGGAATCCAACTCCAGTGTCGGTACATTCAGGTTTGAGCCGGATGCCTCTTATTTTCCAAAAACTGGCGAGATCTTTGCTGATTTGCATGTACGAGCGAAGACCAGAGAGGTGGACGCTGCCGCCAATGCCGTGTTCGAAAGCCTGTATTCCAGTGTGTTGGATATTGTGATCACTCCTACGAATGTGGTGCCGACGATAACATTCGTATTACAAGACGATGTCGGTCCGGTTGGCACTCCGCAATCAACTCGACCCAGGATCATTGGGACGGTCACTAACCCAAATGGCAAGGTCGACGGCTTAGTTGTTCGGGTTCATCTTGGTGCCCCAGCCACCGATGCCGGCTTGATTAATACGATTCGTACGGATGAAAACGGAACATTCAGCTTCGTACCCGCAAATTTATCGCTTTCTACAACCATGAGTTTGTGGTTCCGGGTAAGTGTAGATACCGTGGCCGGGCAAAAGGAGTCGGCGTTGACTCAGTTCAACGTTTTGTATATCGCCAATCAAGTTCCCAGCATTACCTCAATCGAGTTGATGCATGACACCGGCAGCAGCAACACGGATGGGATCACCAACGATTTGAGAGTGGTCGGACAGATTGCCCATGCGGATGGTCCGTTGGGGGGCAATGTCGTCGAGTTCGACGACAACAATGATGGAACCGTTGATGGGGCCGCCACGACCGACGAAACCGGCAAGTTCGTTTATGCACCCACCAATGCAGGATCGGGAGCTGCGCTATTTTTGAACGCCCGTTCCGCCGAATGGGAAGAGTATCGCCAGATCATTCTGACTGGCGGTTGGTTGGAGGGCGCGGCGCGACTGTCACTTCAATTCGATCCGGCTGCCAATACGGCTCCTGGCATCAATTCACTCAATGTCCTGTATCCAATTCTCGGCAGCACTGTTGTCGACCCCACCGTCTGGGGAGTGATTTCCAATGATCAAGGTAGCCAGAACGTCGCCGTCGAATTTTCGACCATCAACCCGACTGATATTGAATTCGATCGAACCAAAGATGTGATTGGTGCCAGCGTTCCCGACGAGAATGGCCGATTCGAGTTCACGCCGGGTGGATTATTGGCGGGTGTTGCGTACACAATCTACGCGCGAGCAGTCGAGCGCATTCCAGCCACTGCAACCGGCAACGCGTTGTTGTTTGATAACCTGACGATCCAATCAACGACATTCACGATTTCCGAGTCCCCCTTGCCCACGACTCAGTTCACCGGCATTCAGTTGGCCTATGATACGGGCCTAAATACGACCGATGGACGAACCAGTGATCCGCTCTTGCACGGCAACGTGGTCTATGGTGGCGATTATTCTCAATTGACTGTTGAATTCAGCTTCAGTGATTCCGACAAAATAATCGGCACGGCGATTCCGGATCAAAACGGAAACTTCCGTTTCACGCCGACCGGTTTGATCGACGGTCAGTCCGCGACCATCCGCGCTCGAGTACGAGTACCCGACTACGCCTATCATCCCGTTGAATTCGATGATAATTCATTTGACGAAGAAGACTACACCGCTGGCTATACGACCGGCACTGGTTGGAACAATACGCTCCTCGATCAATGGTTGGATGATGTCTTCAACGCCGACCAGACCGCGTTTGAAGGAGATTGGTACAACAGCGACTTCCAACGTGACTGGGATGGCCAGTTTCAGGATCTGTTAACGGAATGGCAATCGACGACGTTCATTTTGGATCTCAGCAAAAACCAATCGCCTTCCGTGAGCTCCGTGCACTTGGTTGCTATAGCGCCAAACTCCATGAATCCAACGATCACGGGGACCGTTATTAACGATGGCAACGTGGCAGGAATGCAAGTCGAGTTTTGGATCAATGGTCGCGCGGAAGCGGATGGCAGGGCGATTACCGATGGGAGCGGACAATTCGTCTACACGATGCAAGAACATACGACTGGTTCGAACAGCGTGGTTGTCCGGGTCTACGAACCGACGTATGGAACTGACACGCTGACCACTTCCAACTCCGCTCCGTTCCTGATTTCGATCGGGGCCAATCCTGATCTCCACGTTGTCGATCTCCAGCTGAAAATCGGAACTCTCAATGGAAATAACTGGCAGGCCGTTGATCCCACGCTGACTGGAACCGTGAATGTCAAGGGATATGCGGCAAATCTACTCGTCCGTTTTGATTACAACGGCGATGGTGTTGTCGATGGAGAAACGCGAACTGACAATGAAGGAAACTTCGAGTTCACGCCCGTTGGTTTGACAGTTGATTCACTCACTCAATTGACGACGGTCCGGGCTCAAGTCGCCAAGGAAGTCGATGGGACCGACGGTGGCGACAGTTTCCGAACATTCAGTCCATGGGCGACAAAGACTTGGGAGGTCCTCCCCAATACCGCTCCGCAGATCACCCGGTTTGAATTGAGGAATGACACCGGCCATCCTGGTCTGGCTTATCAAGTTCTCGATCGCGTGACCAGCAATCCGACATTGGTTGGGCAGGTCATTAACGACAATGGCTTGGTCGAACTTACGGTCGAATTCGACCACGATGGCGACGGAATCGTCGACGGTACGACACTCACCGCTGAAGACGGGACCTTTGAATATCAACCCAAGGGACTACAGATTGGTGGCTATGATATTCGTGCCCGAGTTCGTGAAGCGAATCCAGTCACCGGAACCGATCTCTGGTTTGACTATTGGCCGGCTGATACCGTCAACACACAACACTGGGCAAGTATTACCGGCACGGGAAATCCGGTTTTGACTTTGAGCAATCCGGCTCCCTTGTTTTATGGATTTACGTTGGTTGCGGCAACCCCTGCCAATGTTACCTCGTTGGTCCATACGGGCAATAATTTTGATCCGACTTTATCCGGAACGATCTCCGACCCTGATGGCTCCGACAGCACCGTCGTTGAATTTTATCTCAACAATCCGGGTGGAGCGAATGTATTTCTGGGTTCGACAAAACCGAAACCCGATGGCTCATTCAAGTTCACACCCGTGGGATTGGCGTTTGGCGTTGCCCGGGTTGTTTCTGCACTAGCCAAGAAACATGACTATTCGACTGGCAGTTCATTGACAGGCTCATCCGTCGCACCAGTCACGTTTGACTTTGCGACGGCGGGCAATTCCGCAATCGATATCAATAATCTTAACCGCAAGGTATTCAACGATCCATTTGATCCATCGGTAACCGGACACATCAGTTTCGACAGTTCGGGCACTTCACCCATCACGCCAATTTTTGTGGAAGTAGCGGTTAATGGCGTCGTTGTCGATTCGGTACCAGTCCATACTGGCGATACTGATCCCGGTAATCCACAGGGTTACTATTTCGATTATCGTCCGGAATTGGTTTCTGGTTCTGCAGCGGTCGTGATCAAAGTGCGACCGATTGGTACGTCCGACACCGGTTATCGGTTTGGAGATTGGGTTGAAATCAGTTTCACCTATGATTTGAATTTGCCCACTATCGGCGAAAATGTAACCGGCAGTGGCCTCGGTTGGGATCTGGAAAATGAATACGCTGCTGCTCCAACGATCAAGGGTGAGTTTCTGGCGGTCCCTGTTTCTTTGGGGGCGACCGTTAGCCAATCGCCGCTGATCGAATTCGATCGGGACGGCGATGGCAAAGTTGACGAGTCGGTATCGGCCGATAAAACGGAGACCACAAATCGGTATTCGTTCAGCCATGCCTTCCGTGATCTGCCCGTCGGAGCGGTTGAAATGCGCGTGCGCGTGACTCGCTACGAAACAGTGAATCTGACGGTTCCCGGAGGCACGTCCGGCATGACCACGGCGCGGGCCGAGACCATTGTCGGCCAGTGGAAAACGATTTCCTTTGCACTGCAGGACCCTGCGCCAGAAATCTTGGCCGAAAGTCTGGACCTGGTTAACGAAATTGGGAACGATACGATACCCAAGGCGATCGATGCAACGTTTACGGGTCAGGTCGCGTCGATTGCGACCGACAATCTGATGGGCATGACGATCGAAGTCGATCATGACGGTGATGGCAACGTCGATGGTACCACGATCACGACCGGCGACGGAAGCTTCCGATATACGCCCGTTAATCTTTCCAGCGACGTTGAGTACGGGGTGATTACGCTGCGAATTCGGGCGATTGACCGGTATACGCAACAAGAGCCACTGGTTGGTCAGTGGACCGATTTCATAATCAACTTCCAATCGATCGACATTCCCTTGGTCACCAGCCTGGCCTTGAAATTCAACGAAGCGGCCACCGGTACACCCACGTCCGACAACGCGACAATCGAAGGGACCGTGGTTGGACATGAATCAGCCGGGTTACTCAAAATCGAATTCGATCACAATGGAGATGGCGAAGTTGATGGGACCGTGATGGCGGATTTCCTGGGCCAATTTACGTATCGTCCACAGGGTTTGACTTATGGAACGCAGACGATCCGCGCCCGCGCCGTCGCCCAAATCGGTGACGATGCAATTGCTGGAGAGTTTGCCGAAATTACCGACCCCGATTATTCAGATAGCGCACTCGAGTTCTTTTTCACCGGAGCGCAGCCGCCGGTCGTTTCTGAAACGGTGATTGCCAACCTGGCAAATGGTGAACTCACTGGACGATTGACGTTTGCGGGTTACGGTACAAGTGGCCGCGTGGAAATCGCGGTCATGTCCGGCACGACGCGCATCATCAATGGAACCGCACTTACCGATTCCGCCGGATATTTTCGTTATCTGCCGATCGAGCTATTGACCGGCACCGTCGTTTTGGAAGTTCGCGCTGTGTTGGGAGATCCGACATCAACCGAGGCCACTATGGGACTCTGGCAACCGGTCGGGGATTTCAATTACGCGCCAGCCGCGTTGCCGACTACGCTGCCAGGTATTTCTGAATTTGATCTGGCCTACGATACTGGGACTTCCAACGCGGATCAGATAACGTCGGACGCAACTCTGGTGGGTAAAGTCAGTGCTGTGTTGCCGGGAATGTGGGTCGACCTTTCATTCAATGGATTCAGTTCGGTTACCGCCAGCGTGCGAGTCAACTCCGACGGAACATTCAATTACCGGCCGAACGTCAGCAATCTCAGTGGAGTTGCAACGGTCGATGTTCGAACTCGGGTTTGGAATCCAGCCACCGGAGTTTACGTCGTCAACACTACTACGAGCGCGACTAATTTCACTTTTAATTCAACCGCGAATCTGCCCGCACTGGTGACCGCGTTGAGTTTGCGAGATTTCCAAACTCCGTCAGGTCCAACGCAGGTTGGCTCCATTCCGGTCTTCGTCGGTATGGTCACCAATGATGGAGCCGTCGGGGGCTTGAAAGTAGTTTTCGACCATAACGGCGATGGCATTCCCGAGGGTTCGGCCATTACGCATTCCGATGGCAGTTTTGTCTATCGAGCGGTTGGTCTGATTGCAGGTGGCCCAGCGCAATCCATTACCGCGTGGGTCATTGAACGTGATTATGTTGGAAATGCCCTACTTGGCACGCCAACCCAGACGTTGAATTTTGTGCTGACTTCCGCACCATTAGTAACGACCTTGGTTTATGACCCGCTGGCGGGTAACGACGGTCAAATCCAGGGCACGGCCACGACTGGCGTTTCCATGCAACGTCATGTGGAGTATCAGGTGTTTGGCAATAATGGTGGCACTCAGAACATTCCTACCACACCCGCCGGGTTCGTCCCGGGCAGTCTGTTGCAAACCGGCGCGGTCTCGGCAACGGGACAGTTTGTGATTGATTTGGAAAGTTATGGATTGTCAGTAGGCGCAGCGGCCGTTCTGGTTCGTGCCGTCGATGACTTGTCCGCGACGGTGGGACCGTGGGAGATTTTAAACTTCCAGATCGCACCCCCCAGTTATGTGCCTCAAAGCATTTCGAACTTCGAGCTAGTCGAAGATACCGGCAATAGCAACAGCGATGGCCTGACCAGCAATTCCACCTTCTCTGGTCTGGTGGGAACCAATGGTTCGGGTGCTTTTGCGCTGGTTGAGTTTACGGTCACGGACGTTACAGAGAATTCAGCACCGCTGGTCTATCGGGCGACTGCCAATAGTGACGGAGTGTTTACCTGGACCGTTCCGCAATTGACGGTGGGCAATGAATATGATGTCGACGTGCGGCACGTGGTCTATGACCCCAATCTGCAGCAGGAAGTTCTGGGTTCACCGTCCGCGCAGTCGTTCACTTTGCTCAATAACAACCAATTGGCCACCATTCTGAATTTCGACTTGCTGGTCAATGCCGAACCGGTCACCGACCCGACCTTTATCGGCACGGTGCAAGACGATGGTCGAATCGCGGGGATTCGGGTCGAGTACGATACCAATGGTGACGAAGAGGCCGACGGTTTTACCTTCACCGACGTCGATGGCGACTTTAGATTCAGGCTGTACAACGTTACCTCAAATCAACCGACGGTCGTCCGTGTGCGCGTTGTCGAATGGGATGGCATCAATGAGGAATACGTGAGCCCCGATTTTGCGGATGTGACACCTAGTCAATCCGTCACATTTACGTTGGAACAAAACGGCCCCGCCAGTCCGGAACTGGGCGGAAATTTTAATGGCAACAACAATGCGACGGAAGTGGCCGACAACGCGGCAGTGGACGCAGTTTTCTCACATCTTGGTCATGCCGGTTATGGCAATGGAGCCAGTGGCACCATCAATGTCGGTATCGGAACGGTCAAATTAGGGGAACACGATTTCAGTGGCTCGCTGGTTGATTCCGGCACCCCGATGGCTCCGCTGTTCACTCCGGGTGTCAAACCAACCGCCAACCAATCGATCAATTTGCAAAACATTACGATTGTGTCTCTGAGTACACTCGGCGGTGGAATGATTGGCGCTGCGGGTGTCGTACCTAGCAAATACTCGTTTATCAAGACAGTGACAGTGAGCGGCAATACTGTGGTCACCGATATCTACTACCACATCATTGTGGCTAGTTATACCGCCAGTGCAACAGAGAACGGATCGACCAGTTCCCTGTTGATGAACAGTGAATATACGTTTGAATTCCACTCTTCGGTCACTTACCTGACCAAATCCGGACTGATTGGCACAGGTAGCTTTACCCTGTCCCAGAATCTCAGTTCGCACTACTTGCGCACGGGATCGACCACGGATGAAGACGGTTCCACCAGCTTTACCGCCGCCGGCAGTACGGCCTGGGACTACGATGAAAACAACTCGACCTTTGGTGCGTTGGGAGTTCTGACACAACCGTTTACCTTCACGGCGGTTCGGCACAGCGAATATTGGGAAACGAGCAACTCCGAAACATCCTACGGTAGTGGTGGCTCGTCGTCAGGGCCTAACGGAACGGTCAGCACCGGATCGACAACCAACACGAGCCTGTCATCCACCCGCAGTAGCTCGTCGTCCCACTCCACCAATACGACGGCGACTAACGATGCCGGTACGATCACTGTCAACCAGGGCGTACTGTCAGTCGTGGGCAACCTGAGTGTCATCGCCACAGGCAGTGCGAATGCGTCCTTCACCGCTGATTCCAGTTACTCTACCAACTTCGGCACGGGAAATTCCAGCTCGGGAACGATCTTTGTCTCGGGTTCTTCGCAAGGGGCCGCCGACTTGCAAATCTACAGTGCCTATGAATCTGGAAATTCGATCAACACCGTCTGGCAATTGGCCAGCTCGGATCAATCCACGGTTTCATTGTCTGGCTCGGGAAGATCGGACTCCAGTTCCAGCACCGTCTCCAGCACCAACTCCAGCCACGAGACCTGGAATTTCCAATTGACAGCTTCCACCGACGGCGACGGCGAAGCCTCGGGAACCGCAGACATCGACCTGTCCGGAACGACCGATGTGGTGACGTTTACCAGTCAGTTCGGCGGCGAAGTCAATTCCCAATTCGGAGGCAGTGCCAGCGGCACCGTCAACTACTCCCGCTCCGACAATGAAGAGAGCAGTTCTTCCGGTGACGGCACATTCTCGACTTCGTTTGGTGGCTCGCAAGCCTCGACCCTCGAAGTGAACGCTCACGGAATCGATGATGTACTCTACGCCGACGTCAATGGCTCGACCCAGTCCAATTCAACGTACGAAAGTCTGGCGCGGGTGACTGGCACGGCGGTAACTCCAAAACAGGAAATCTTTTTCGGATCGATGTCTTCGTCGTCGATTACCAGCACGGGCAACGGCCATTTCGCAGGCAGCCTATCACCTGATCGAACCGAATCTTCGGGCGAAATCTCCTTTACGACCACCGGCACGGTGTTGACTGCCTCGCAGTCTTTTGGGACTTTCGAGACCCAGGACGGTTGGGTTCCGTTCCGCAACAATTCGGTGACCACGGGTCAATTCGTCGTCAATGGCGGACTGTCCGGGACTTACGAGCGCCGCTTGAATGACGACTCCAATGCGATCACGTATCAGGCGGCTGCCAATATTGATCAAACGCTGACCGGATCGACGCGCAATAGCAGCTACGTGGGGATTATCGGCGAACTGGTGGGCTACCATTTGGAAAAATCGACCGGAGCCGTGGCGGAAAACATCTCGGTGTCGGCCACCGACGACAATGGTCAAACCAGTAGTAGCGGCAACTTCACCAGTTCATCCAACGGCACGTCCGATGCGTTAACCACGGTAAAAGGAACCAGGACCCCGCAGCTCGGCGTCACCGTCACCATGGAACACTTTGAAAATGGTGGCGTCAAATTCTCGGATGCTTCTGCGGGAGTCTTTAGCGAAGGTACGGAAGAAGTAACTGACGAATTTTCAGTCGGCAGCCTGAACCAATCCGTGTATGGAAATTCCGTTTCCAAGACGAACGTGACCAGTATCGAGACGAATGGGACGGCCCTGTCGTCGTTCGTCGACACGACCAAGTTCCTGGTCAACGTCAAAGGAAGTGGTGCCGTACAGTCGCACGACGACGAAATCATTTCGGAATTCGGCAACTACAGCAGCGACCGGTTCCTCAAAGCAACCAGCGACCAAAGCCTGTTTGCGACCATGAATACAACGGTGGGAAATACGTTTACCAGTTCAATTTTGTTCTTTGGCACGGGAACTAAGATCTCGTTGGTTGGCGGCGAGGGTGCGACGGCCAGTACGGTCGGCGACACGACCCATTCGACCGGAGGGTTCGCCAGCGAAACCAATGGCAGCGTAAAAATGGGTGTCACGCTGCAAGCGACCATGAACACCACCAACGGCCCAAAGATTGAAACGGCAACGTTGAGTTCCACCTTGGGTGGCGGCGTCGTTATTAAGGACAGTCTGGGTGGTTACTTTATCGACAGCCTTCTCGTGGTCGGCATCAGCGGCTCTGAATCCAGCAATAGCAAAGGCCAATCGAAAATCTCGATTACGCAAACGGAGCCGGGCAGCAGCTCGACCCAATCGATCACGCAATCCGATTTGTCGCATGACGGCTCGTCGTACAGCGTTAACATCATGCAGTTTGGCGAGATCGTGGGGAGCGTGCTGGGAATGTTCTCGGGCTCCAGCGGCGGCAAGTCGGAGACGAAGATCAGTAGCGCCGGCAATTCGAAATCGAATACGGGGACGTATTGGCAATCCCGTGTTGTGACGCTGAAGAGCAACCAGAATGTTTCGCTCACCGGAACCATCACGGAACTGGGTGGCAGCCAACTCCAGCCCGAGGGTTCGACGACTGGTCAACCTTCGAATTCCGGCGGCGCGAGTGCGAGTTCCAACGGTTTTGTACTTTGGACGGCTTCAGTCAGCGACTCGATCAGCGGCACGATCACCAACGGTTCCTTCCAACCGATTTCGGTGACGATTGACGACATTGTCGAAACCGGTTTTATTCGTTCGGAATCGACCCAGGATCTACGGCTCAACGAGAGTTTCTCGCTCGGCAGTCTGGCGGAACCGAAATCGTCATCCAGTTGGACGATCAACGGGCTGTCGGAAACCCAAACGGTGACCGTCTCGGCGGTGCTTCCGCCAACCAATGGCGGCGGTGGCAATAACCCACCGGGCGGCGGCGGTGGCGTCGGAACAAATACCGGCGGTGGCGTTGGCAGCAGCAATTGGCGTTCGTCCCATGAAGAAATTTCCACCAGCGAGAGTACCTTATCGCTCAGTGAGTCGAAACGCGGCTTGTCCAATTCGCGCTCGTTGACCGATGATCGGACGGAGAATCGGATTGTTTCGCACCTCATTTGGGACGACAACCAGAGCGATCGCACCTCGCAACGGGTCGGCTGGGGGACCACGTTGGAGTTTACGGCTGGCCAGGGGTATTACGGCGAGCCGTATGTGTCGCTGTTGAAGACTGAGTTCGTGATCGAGCAAGTTGAAACGGCACATGAAGTCTTTGAGGAGGGCGCGCCAAGCTACGACATACTCGGCGATCTGCAAATGACCGATTGGGTCAACACCGTGACCCACCTCGTCCAGACGCGAGGATCAGGCAACGCGTTGCGGTTTACCGATCGAACGCGC
>JANNPW010000154.1:0-6427 GCA_031400405.1 Mariniblastus sp. | reverse complement strand
ACCGACGACTACTAAAAACTACCAGGCCGGCCATCCTCATTTTTCGAATTTCTCGTGGTGATCGGAGTTCACGTTTAATGTTCATGATTTACAAGCCCGCGTCCTTGCGCAATTCACCAATCAATCGTTCGCGGCCCAATTCTTCGGTGATAGCCTCCCAGTCCGTGGCGGCTTGTTTTAAGGCCATTGCCGCATCCATTTCTCCGCGCAACGAGGATCTTATGCGACGATCCAGCGCATCCAGATACCGCTGACGACCGGGAATTCTGGGAAATAGAAACGTGACTTCTTGCGAATTGATCACTTTGACTAGATCCGCGTACTCACTGGCTGCGCCATCCGAAATCTGGGTGCCCGTCCAGCGAATTGGGTCGCCGAGATGGCTTTCACGAAACGGACCGCTGAGTGGGGAGTCAACCAAAGTTATCAACGAAATGGGTTTGCTGGCGAGCCAACCGAGAAACTCGAAACCCGTGTTTGTATTGCGACTGGCTGAAGCAACCGACGCTGACAAACCCGAGAAACCGATCAATCCCACCTGGGGCGATTCTTCTTTTAAACGTTGAAACCATTTTTTGGATTTGGAGTCGTACCATCGCCCGGCTCCCGGCAGGTTGGCAAAGCCAACTTCGGCGACGGCCGTGGAATTTTCTGATTCCATCGGATTGTCGGACTCGGCATTCGAGCGGCTTGGCCACGTCATGCCGATGGCAGTTTTTCCGGACAGTACCTGCCAATAGATCATTGTCGGCGTCAGATCAAGTTGCGACTGATCGTCGCCGACGATTTTTTGCAGGTCTTCGAGGGCGGCGATGAACGGGGGTTCGGTGATCAGTGGTTGCATGGTACTGCGCTCAAAAACCGTCGAGATTTTTCCTCGACTTCTAATCTCCGGTCCGACTCGAGCCAGGAATACTTCGACTGCCCATGACTCGGCGAGCGGCAGTCTTAAGCTGGATGGGGTGACCTGATTGGCGACGGTGGCCGAGCTAGAATTGGTCGATCGAATTTTGTTCGACAGTTCGAGCATTGTGCTCCATTGGTCGGGGACTTCGATTTTATGTTGCGCAAAATACTCGCGGTTGTACATCAATGAAAACAGCGGGCTGCCAAGTGGCACTGCCCAAATTTCGTTGGCCACGCGAACCAAGGTACTACGATGCAATCGCAAAAGCTCGTCTTTGTTTAATTCCTCTGAACTCCAAAGCGATTTGGAGACAGGTAACAATCTTCCGCGAGATTCGAATTCAGTTAACATTCCTGTGGGGTAGATAACCACGTCGATCTCGTCCGCAATTTGGTAATCGCTGGCTACCATTTGCGCGGAAGTTTGATTGACAATTTTGATCTCGCCATTCCGGCGGGCGGACCATTGCCGCGCGATGCGTTCACCCGCTGGAGCATCATCAACCACCAAGACGGCGATGGGATCAGGTCGACGAACTTCGACTGCGGCTTCCTCGACGTCGATCTGGGGCGGTTCTGGGCAGCCAAGAAAAAACGGAATCAGTAGCAACCAGGACAGTCCGCGCCAAAGTCGGGCGGAAACAGAACTCACAATAAGATTGGCCATTTTTTTCAGAAACATGCTGTGCGACCGCGAAACGAATACGAAGGAATCTTAAACGTTCGGCGTCGTTGCTGGAATCACCGCATTTGAAGGGCACTGACGGAATTCAACAACCGTGCATGCCAACCAGGTAAAATCTTGGCTTTGAGCTGCCGATCGCCGGGTCAGAATTTCGACCTTACTCCGCGCCGCCGGAGAGTTGCACTTCAGCTTGAGTAATCCAATCCTCCGGATCTTTGAGGTAACCCAGTGTTCCAATTTTCCCGCCATTGCTGTCCAGGAACAATACTGTTGGATACGACTTGATCTGGAAACGGTTCGCCAATTCTTGATTTTGTTGTTTGATTTTTGGCGATTGCATTCCCCGTTTGGGAAAATCCAACTCCAGCAGCACCACATTGTCCTGCGCCCAGTTCCGAAATGTCTCCGTCTCGAATACATCTGTTTTCAATTTCACACACCAATGACACCAGTCGCTACCAGTAAAATCGGCCAAAATCGGTTTGCCTGTTTTCAGTGATTCCTCGATCGCTGAATCATACGAGTCATGCCAAATACTCAGCGGTGCGGGCTCAAGCAGACTTGATGATTCTCTGCCGCGCGAAAACAGCGACTTCATCGACGAGCGGTTGCACCCCTGGAACGCGCCCAAGGACACCAACAACAGGAGTTCGATCAGGATTAGACTTTTGCTCGTCATGTTTTGAAAGGGTTCATGCCAATGTTGTTTTTTGGATCGCGAATATGCCAATCAGGGGAATCAACTGCAGCCCAACTGCTGCTAAAACGCAAATCCCGAACGAATCATGAAAGTGTCTTGAAGATCAAGTTGATTGATGGGATTCGAGCGATACAAAATCTCTCGATTGAAGACATAGCCTGCTTCAAAAAAGCCGGTAACTCGGCGTGGCCCCATCCACTCCACGCCGACAAACGATCGCACGTCATTGATATCGACTTGGTCTTCCATCCCTCCCATCCGTTCGATTGCCCAACTCCCACCGCCATATTCTCCTCCGACATAAACCCAGGCTTCGAAATCGGAAATGTTCGGAATACGATGCGCCAGTTTGGTTTTCGGAAAAAACAAATCGAATTTTATATCGGGTGTCGGTGTTAGATAAACCCCGAATGCAGGTAGCATTTTTACATTCACTCGATCGAAATACTCGATCCCGAACTTGCCAATCGTGTACGAATTCAATCGCCTCCATCGCAGCAAGCGCCCCGTAAATCGAAATGCTTCGCTAGAAGTGTTTTTGAAATCACTGTAGTAGCCAACGGTAAAGCTGGTTTCCAAGCCGGCGGGATTGGCAGGATTCGTCAAGTGATCGAGTGCGATGAATCCACTGTAGGCTTGGGCCGGCAGATCAAAACCGGGATGGACAACCGAGTCCGGACCATCCCAGAAATGGAACACGAATCCTGGCGTGATTCGCAACGGTTGGTTGCTTTGCAAAAAATTCTGTATCGTCGCGGTGGTTGCCAATTCGATGTCGTTGATATTCAGTTCGTTGCCGTTGTCGCCGAATAGGTACGTCTGCCGAGCGCGCGGTCGTTCCAATACTCGCGGCAGAAAATCTTGTTGAAACGATTGCCACGCCTGTTGGGGCTTACTCCAGTCGATGGCGGGGAGCCAATTGCTGCTCGTCCCTTCATAAGGCCAGGCATTGGGAGCTTGACCGAGACCAAATTGATTTGGATCGTACTGCGGGGTTCCGAATTGCGGCTGAGGATTTTGAAACCCCGAGCCAAACCCCGGTTGATTATTAATGGGGGGATAGATCGGTTGGGGCGCATTCTGAGTTGGGAACACCGGAAACGGCTGGTTCTGAATTTGAAACGGGTCGACCGTGGGCGCATTAAAGGTCGGGGCAAAGTTGGGACCCTGAGTCACCGGAGTGCCCTGCGAGAAGCTGCCTGGGTTCTGCAACACCGCTGGCGGTGGAGTGATTTGAATTGGCGGGGGCGAGTTGACGATCGTTCGGCTGGGAAACGGTGGGGGCGTCGGCGAGTTTTGAACTTGAAAAAAATCCTCAAACCGCGCTCGCTGTGCCCAGGATTTCGCGCAGCATCCCACGCCAGCAAAAATTGCCAGCAAAAAAGCTACTCCGATTTTTCGAAATTCCCTGTTCAAAGCGATAACCGTTTGCCGATAACAGTAGGTTTGCACACTATTTGACGACAATTATCAGGGTGACAGTTAGAGGTCAAGATGAAAATTTGTGATTCGACCGGTCCAATAGGCGCGTACAATTGATGATATTGTGCGTGAGTATCTGTTAAGGATTTCAGAAATCGCTGAGTGGTTCTTTTTGCGCTCATACTCAAACAGACGACGAAGATTCGTGTAGAATTCATCGGGCTCCTGCTTGGCAGGTTCTTTGTCGCCATTTGTTCTCGGCTCATTCAATCTGCGGTTCCTTAAACCAGGCAGCTTACTGGTGTCATCCGTTAACTACGCGGGATTTGAGACTTTGCACGAAATTTCTGGTTACGAATTCTGTGATTTCTTGGACGGTGGTTTGCCGAAAGCCAATAAAAAAACAGAATTTTCAAGGTTATTGATCATTTAACGAGTTCCTAGGTTCCGAAAAGGTATATAAAACGATACTTATTTGACGAAAACTAGCTGATGCATAGTATGATTGTGTAGTATTTAGGTCAATATTTGAGCTAAAAAAGGTTTTAAAATGAACTTCACTGAGAAATTAGACAAACGACGCCAAGAGTTGGGAATGACTTTTGAAGCACTGTCTAAGCGTAGTGATGTACCTGTTTCTACGCTAAAAGCCATCTTTAATCGTGGCGTCGAGCATGCGACGTTTGCGAATGTTGCAGCAATTGCGCGTGCGCTTGGTGTGGATATTGAATTGGCCAACGAAGTGGACAGTTATGAGCTGATTCACCAACAAGCTTTTAAAAAGGCACGTGAGTTAGTTGGGATGGTTCAAGGAACGTCTGGCTTGGAGTCTCAAGCCCTTGGCCAAAATCAACTAGAAAAAATGATTTTGCAACTGGTTCATCAGTTGATGGCCGGATCGCGTCGAAAGCTTTGGGCTTAAGGAATGGCAACTTGGGATCCAATTGAAGGCGAAACGCCGATTGACCCGTCACATCTCAAAGACAAGTCAATCAAGACCCGCGAACAGCTCAACCTCGCGGAAGCCCAAAACATTCTGAAACCGTTTGTCAAATATCTTGGCGCCAAGCCTTCAAAAAAGCTGGCGCCTTTTGATTTGAATTGGTTTCAACAGCTTCACGAAGAAATGTTCTGCAATGTTTGGGACTATGCGGGCCAATTTCGGCACGTTAACATAAACATCGGAGTCAAGTGGCAAAATATCCTTACCGAGATGTATCAACTCGAAAACGATATTAACTACTGGGAAAAAAACGAAACGTACGATGTTTTGGAGCGTTCCGTACGAATTCATTTTCAAGCTGTCTACATCCATCCGTTTCTCAACGGCAACGGTCGTTGGTCGCGTTTGCTGGGCAATATCTACCTTAAACGAAACGATCATCCATTGGTTAAATGGCCTGAAGAAACGATCGGGTTTGAGAAAAGCGTTGCGCGAGATCCATACCTCTCTTCAGTCCAGAAAGCCGATACTGGTGACTTTTCCGAACTGATCTACTTACACAAGAAGTATTTGGACCAACAAAACTAACGAAATTTATCATCGTCACTCCGGTCCGACACACCGAAGTCATTCAGCGTTGGGGAAAGAAATCGTCGGTCGATGTGACCAAAGCAAGTCGATCCGACCCAAGGCAGCCGGGTTCAGACTCGTCAAACGAGATGTTTCGACGCTCTTGAATTGTTGCCAATCGGGCAATACTTCTTGTTTCCCAGTATCTAAAGAAGTGACCCGAATAAGAGGCCCTAGGATTGCACTTGACAATCGGCTTGCATGTGTTACAGAATGTAATGTTACATCATGTCGCGTTTTAACCCGGGTGAAAATTGGCAAACGAGAGACCACCTCTTAGCGAATTGGGGGGAAAAAACCGGGGCGAAAAAACCGGGGCCACACCAAGGGGAAGAAAAACCGGGGCCACACCAACACCAACGAGTATCGGAAGGGAGGGAAAAAACCGGGGCGACACCAAGGGGAAGAAAAACCGGAAGAAAAACCGGGGCCACACCAACACCAACGAGTATTGGACATATACGATGATGGTTAAGAATTGTTGGACTCAGAATGGGTTTGGGGATGATGGCGGAAATAGGAGCAACGGAATCGCGAATCGCGTTATCCGAGTACTGCGGTGAGTTCCGCCGCGCGATTTAGGCTGTCAGTCCAATTTTTCGATCGACCGAGCGCAATGTCTTCAGCCAGTCAGGGCTGATTCTGCTGGAAAGTCTTGCTGTAATGGAAGAATCGATCGAGGCCAAGTTGCTTTCGCGGAACCTTGGGCGAATCGAATCTTGGGCTGACTCAACCAACGCCGGCGTTAACAATTGACGATGGCTGGGAGTCAATCGACCTCATTGGACGTCGGCGATATCGCGCTCCGAATAAAATCACCGATTCACAAAATTCCCCTGCGGAAATCTTTAGCCGTTCCAGAATCGGACCGAACTTCGCGGAAATGCAGCCTCGTTTGTCGGCGCGCAGTTCTCGACCGACAACATCCAGCAACTCGAAATAGTCCAGCGGCGAAAGGTTCAATATTCCTTTGCGACTGGCGCGCCGACCGAGAGGATCAGGGTCGGGACCAAGCGGATCCATCCGTTGATCGACCTCGATCGGACTGAGCCAACCACTATGTTCGTGGTCCAGTCGTTCCCAGCGATCAACCGCCATCGACTCGTCCAGCGAAAGCCGAATTTGATCTGCCGAATTCAAG
>JANNPW010000147.1:0-10769 GCA_031400405.1 Mariniblastus sp. | reverse complement strand
GTGCGCGCCATCTCGTTGGTCTGAATCATCAGTGCTTCGTCGGCGCCCAGACCGGGTTTGGAAAGCATGAAGTCAGGCTGGCAGGCCAAGCCAATATGGGTGCAGATGCGTGCCGAGTGGTCGGTCTCGTTGTCGAAAGTTTTATTATTTTCAAACTGGATTTAGTGAAACATTCAGTAAGTTTAGTCCCGGGGATGTAATCTTGTGCCTGTTGATAGAACACCTTGTATCCGACGGTGTGACGGAGTTTGATTTTTTGCGAGGGGATCACCGATATAAAACTCGCTATGCAACAGGAGAGAGAGACACGGAATCATTTCAGTTTTTCAGAAAACGAGGAATTCCGTGGATGATGAACCGCTTTCGGAAAGTGACTGTTGACATGCTACGGAAAGTTCGCAAACAATTTTCTCGACGCAAATCAATGGAGCATTAGGAAGAAATACTTTTTCGTCACGAGAAGGTTGATAATCTACCATTAACATTTATGCTTGTCACAAATTAGCTCAAAGATGCCGTCGATACAAAAAAAGAAGGGACAAACAAAATTAGCGCTTCCTTAGTCGTTGCCCTGATCTATTGCGGTTGGTTGATCACAACACCCTACAATTCTCCGAGAATGGCTTTTTTAGGAGAAATTCAATTTGAGAAAGTCTTGGCCGCTGCTTTTATTTTGTGCGTTTCATTAAACGGACAATTGGGCAATCTTTTTAGGCCAATCCCTTTGCTTTTGGGGTTTCTATACCTTTGGATGCTGACATGTCTTCAAATGTCTGAACTAAGGAATCTTGAATCTGTCGATATTTGGGCGGCGACGTACTGGAAGCTACTTGTCTTTTTTGCATGCTTAACGGCGTCAATCCGATCGAAAGCGGAACTGCAGAAGATCGTAATTGGAATAGGCATTATAATTTTTTGTTATCAACTATATTCCTGGTTGGACTTCATAAAAGGGGGGTCATACGTCTATCAACAGAGTATGGTGCGGATGACTGGTGTATGGTCGCCAAGGGGAGGCGGTTACGGTTCAGCAAATGGCTGGGGATTTCTAGGCCTAGTCGGCCTTCCAATCGCTATTGCTTTCTCCGAATTGGCGAACAAGCTACTATTGCGGATACTAGGTATTATTTTTGGGCTAATTACCAGTTTGTGCATCTTGTATAGCGGTACTAGGGGAGCGATGCTTGCTGCGGCGTTATTCTTGACGTGGCGCTATCGCAGAGAACTGCTAAAAGCTAGATATGCAATTTTTTTTGCCGTGATTTCTATTGGTGGATCGCTCTTTCTTCCATCGGCGATAAAGGACCGGGCATTGTCGATTGTCAAGAAGTCGGACGATACAGAAGTGGACAAGGGCAAAATTGCGGCCTCAAAATCAGCAGAAAGTAGATTACAAGGGCTAATTGATGGCTTTAAGATTGCGAACCGGTATCCAATATTTGGATGTGGGCCAGCGGCATCCGGTCAAGCTCGTATTGAACTACAACAAGGCGAAGGATTTACCACGTCGGAGGAAAGCGCACTACAGCTTCATAATCTTTATGGTCAAATCGTCGGCGAGTTGGGGTATGTCGGGCTTATGATTTGGCTTGCCATTTTAGTAACGTGTCTATACGAAACGATCGAAATGCGAAGCCGATTTGTGAAGGCCAAGGATTCGCATAACTACGCGCTTTATGTTATTGGCAATATGCTTTTGGGGCTAATCCTTTGCATGCTGATTTATGGAATTGCAGGCCATACCCTGTACGATTGGCGGTGGCTGGTCATTTTCGCGCTTACAAATTCGTACTCCGCCTTGTCTGCAATTGAACACGCCAATTGCGACACGACAAGCATAAATTCAAATGAATTAGTTTCTTGACATGCCCTTTTCAAACCTGATGATTAAGAAGCTACGACAAATCGCAGGCAACCTAATTGCATTTGTTGTCCGTCCACCGGCTTCTGTTTTGGACAATACAATATCTAATTCCCAACAGTTGTTCCAATCCATTAACGGTTTGCAAACGGTGAATTCCCGATTTGCATTTATCGATGGCCTGCGTGGCATCGCGGCACTTGGCGTGGTACTATTTCATTTTACTGGGCACCGACTTTTTGAAGACAATTCATCATTATCTTTTGACATTATCCGCTCTGCATGTCGTTTTGGCGACCTCGGTGTTCCCATCTTTTTTGTAATTTCCGGCTTTGTGATTGCACATAGTATTTCCGCGAAATGGATTTCAAGAGCTTTCTTTTTTAATTTTGTAGTCCGTCGCGTCATACGCCTGGATCCGCCCTATTGGTTTGCTATTGCGTTCATTGTCGCCACAACAGTCGCTGGAAACGAGTTGTTTCCATCTCACCAACGCGGAATCCCTACACTGGGAAATGTCATTGCTCATATGTTTTATGTTTATCCACTGTTTGGGTACGCCCCTATCGAAGCCGTCTTTTGGACACTGGTTCACGAGGTCCAATTCTATTTGCTTTACCTAGTGCTGATTTCATTGATACAAAGATTCGGGCGGTCCATCGATCCTGGTGACAATGGTGTCTTGCTATTAATCGGCATTCCAGCCGTGATTTCGTCGACTGGATTTCTAAAGGTACAGGGACTGTGTTTTGATACCTGGTATTTATTCTCAATGGGTGTTTTGGCCTATTCGTTTCATCGCCTCTGGATCCGTTGGTCGACGGTTTTTTTGGTTTTGGCTTGTGTTAGTGGTTCCCTGCTTCTGGATCCAACTCGATATAAATACATGGGCCTTTTGACGGTATTCGCGCTGATCTCGGCGTCGCAATTGGGCGGGTTAGCGACTTGGCTTCGGTGGAAAGTTTTTCAGTTTTTTGGCCAGATTTCGTACAGTTTATATTTAATTCATGGCGCTGTCGGATGGCGCCTGCTGAGTGTTGGCGATTCGTTTTCAAATCGGGTTAATTTTTGGCCGCCAGCCTGGCTCGTTGCCGCAGTCGGATTGAGCGTGCTTGCAGCGTGGCTCATGAGGGTATTTATTGAAGTTCCTGGTCTTCGTTTGGCTAAACGTCTTAAATTGGAAGTTGAAAACAGCTCGGCCTTCCCTTTCGCCAGGGATTAAGCTCTGCGCAACGCCGTCATGATGCCAACAATAGTTTTCTGAATATCGCGGAGAGTAATTCGGCTTTATGTACACCAAATTGTTTACCAGCGTCGTTCAGGCAAAAGCTGCGTTTTATGGAAAAAAGACATTTTCCATATTGCGAAACTTGCAACGGCAGCAATATTTGCCAACCGAGGAAATAACTCAACTTCAGCTCAACAAATTAAGGCGTCTCATCGATCATGCGATAGCAAAATCGCCATTTTACAATTCACGGTTATCTCATTTAGGTTCTGAAGCTGGGAAGCTATCATCGATTGAACAGCTAGCAAGTGTTCCATTGTTGCGAAGGGAAGATCTTCAATCAAAGGGCAAAGAAATCGTCTGTGTTGGCGATAAGACAATCTACGCTGACTCATCTGGTGGCTCCACTGGAAATCCAGTCAATTTTTTTCATGACTCACAGTACAAAGAATTCGGCGAGGCCTTGTATCTTCTGTTTTTGGCTTGGCTAAATGTCGATCTTGGTGACAAGACAGCCTTCTTTTGGGGCGCCGACCGAGACTTTCGTCAACTAAACTGGCGCGAGAAATTAGATAGAAAATTATCTCGAAATGTTCAGCTGAATTCGTTTTCGGTAACAGACAAAGACTTAAACGACTTTCTTTTCCGATTGAGCAATTTCAAGCCGCGATTTGTCGTTGGTTACGCGACCTCATTGTTTCAGGCGGCCAAGCGCATCAACCAGTTAGGTCTGAAGACGATCCGGCCTGTGGCTGTCCGTTCGTCTGCGGAAGTCCTTTACAATTGGCAACGTCAAGAGATCGAATTAGCGTTTCGAGCCCCGGTTTATGATTTTTACGGCTCTCGCGAGGTTAACAACCTTGCAGCGGAATGCCCTGCTCAAGAGGGCCTTCACATCATGGCTCCAGGCCGAATCGTAGAAATCGTGGACGAAAGGGGCAATCAACTCCCAAATGGACAGGTCGGTAGCATTGTAGTTACGGATCTTACAAACTTTTCATTTCCTTTTATACGCTATCTAAATGGGGACATAGGCTCAATTTCTACGGAAAAGTGTTCATGCGGACGAACGTTTCCGCTACTTCGGAGTTTGCAAGGGAGATCCTCAGATATATTGGAGTTCAACGGGCAGCACATACACGGCGAATATTTCACACATCTTTTTTATGGCAAGGCGGGCGTAAAGCAATTTCAAGTAGTTCAAGATGCCAAGGATTCCTTGATCTTGCGAGTCGTCTCATCAGAAGCTGAAATTGACTTATCGCAAATAGTGCATTCCATCAAAAGCAAGCTCGGTCGTGATATAATAGTTAGGATTGAACGAGTTGAGTCCATTCCGCCGTTGCCTTCCGGGAAATACCGCTTTACCGTTAATACTCAAAGTTCGTAGCTATCGCCAATATTGCGACTCTAGCTTGTTTGGCGATGTTACAGCAACACGTTCGGCTGCCATCGGTTTCAAATGCGAGCACAACGATATTTGAAAATCATTCTCGGTCAAACAAACGACAGTTTTCGCCAAGCTGGCAGAGTTTAAAATCGCTTGTTCTAATGCTTAGTACTCTTGGATTAAAGTAGCCAAATGCGAAGTCCGTTTGTTGAACTGTTGAACAAGTATCTGCTTGTGCCGGTGTCAGATTGGTATACGGGATTACCAACAGCGTATTTGGAGTCGGAAATAGCCGCGATTCTCGGTGCGAAGATTGAAGCGATTCGTGCCTATCAGCTGCAGCGGGTTCGACAAATCTGCGCGCATTCTTTTGAATGCTCGGACTTTTGTCGGTCTCGAATCAACGAGGCAGGGATTCAAGACTTCGAAACAATGACCTTGGATGACTTTGCCAGGATTCGGCCGACGACAAAATCCGAGATTCGGGAACAGCTGCCCGCCATGATTAGCCGGAAGACAACGATCGACTCATTGCGGAAAACTGCGACAGGCGGCACCACCTCGTCTCCCACTACCTTCTACATGGATTGGGGTACTTTTCATAAAAGGTGGGCGACATCGTACGTTCAAGACCGGTGGATGAATCGATTCCGTGGTGAACGGCTGGCATATCTTTGGGGTGCCCCGCAAGACTTCCCTCAAGCTAGCAGCCTCAAAAACAAAATTCGAAACGCATTTTCAAACGTTTTGTTTCTCCGATCAACTCCTCTCGACGAAACAACCTTTTTGGACTATTACCAGCGCCTTAAAACCTTTTCTCCGCGACATCTTCAGGCGTATGCGACGCCACTTTCCATGTTTGCAGATTTTCTCTTGGATCGCGGTCTGGAGCTGAAAATCCCCAGTATTTCGGTAACGGCCGAGCCGCTACTTGCAGCGGCTGCTGATCGCATCGAACAGGCCTTCGGTTCTCGGCCTTACAATTGGTATGGAGCTAGGGAATTGGGCCGGATTGCAACCGAATGCTCGTGTCGTAAAGGCATGCATATCAATTGCTATTCGCATTATGTTGAGATTGAAAGTGGCGACAAATATGCGGGACAGAATCAGGGCGAAGCGATCATTACGGATCTTTGGAATACTGGAATGCCATTGCTCCGCTACCAAATTGAGGACGTCATTTCACTAGATGGTGGACGCTGCGAGTGCGGACGAGAGTTGCCTCGGATCATGAATGTGGCTGGGCGAGTTGCCGATACTTTCGTTACCTCTAAAGGGCAAAAAATTCCGGGCGTCAGCCTTACCAATCGGATTATGACAGGATCTGACGAAGTCATGCAGGCTCAATTCATCCAACGCAATTTTAGTGATTTCGAGGTGTTAATCGTTCCTGGTCCGGATTGGTCGCAACGTGCAGAGCAGAGTTTGCATCGGGCTCTAGAAGAGTTTCTTCAAGAACCAATTGAGGTGGAATTCCGCCTTGTCGACGAGATTCCCCGCGAGCCTTCCGGAAAAGTGCGATTTTGCAAAAGCCTTGTCCATTCGGCAGCTCAAGAAAAAATCGACTAATGACCTTATTCAAATCGTTTCTTTTTCCGTTAACCGTTGCCATGATCGGTATTCATTGGTTTGATCTGCTGAATAAGGCAGCTCTTAAAGCTCAATTTGTTAGCTCTTCAATTGTTTCTGCACTTTAGGTAATCGCCTTATGACTGTTGGCCGGTCAGGCGGCAGGGCGATTGCGCGATATTGGGCAGGCTGGTAAGTTTGGCGAATCTTCAGTTGAGCGCTTGTGAATGGATTGCAAGGCCGCTGAAGACACTCGCTATTATATGAGAACCATGACTACTTCAACCCAACTGTTGCAGCATTTTGATGACGTGAGTGATCCCCGACGCGGTGAACCAGTTTATCCGCTGACCAACATTCTGTTCATGGCGATTTGCGCCGTGATCGCTGGAGCGGATGATTTCGTTGCGATCGCGAAATTCGCCAACACCAAAAAAGAGTGGTTTGCCAAATACTTCGTTGCAGGAAATAACCGGCGGCCAGATCATCGCCATTGATGGCAAGACTTTGCGTCGCAGCTACGACAAGGGGAGCAGCAAGTCTGCCATTCACATGGTCAGCGCGTGGGCCACAGCCAACCATGTCAGTCTTGGGCAAACCGTCACCGACCAGAAAAGCAACGAGATCACGGCGATTCCGAAACTGCTGGAAATGATCGAGATTTCAGGGGCTTTGGTCACGATCGATGCGATGGGATGCCAGACTGAAATCGCCGCCAGGATCGTGGACGCCGGGGCTGACTACTGCCTGGCAGTCAAAGGCAACCAGCCGACTTTGCACAACGGGATACGGGCCTTCTTTGAGGATCACCTGTCGGACGACTTTGCGAGGGTCCGTTCGCGTCGTTACGAAACCGAAGAGAAGGGTCACGGCCGCCAGGAACTGCGGTCATACTTTATTTGCCCGGTCCCCGATGACTTGCCCGACGCCGCTCGCTGGAAGGACCTCAAGGCGATCGGGATCTCGATCAACAATACGGTGCGAAACGGAAAGGACACGATCGAAGTCCGCTATTACATTTTGAACCACTATGTTTCGGGCAAGCGATTCGCCGAGGCAGTCCGCTGTCACTGGGGAATTGAAAACAGTTTGCACTGGCAGCTGGACGTGACGTTCGGCGAAGACCAGTCACGGATTCGCAAAGGGCATGCGGATTCGAACTTCAGCACATTGCGACGGACGGCACTGAGCTTGCTCAAACGCGAAGGAAAAGCCAAAGTCGGTATCAAAAACAAACGCGTGATCGCAGGCTGGGACGACAACTACATAACGCAAGTCCTGTTCGGCAATTAACTTAACGTGCAATCGCCCTGACTTGACACCTTCGGTCCACCAATCGAAGATTTCTTAGGTCGCACCGTGAACGGTTACGTTGCAAACATAACTTTTCAGGGAAACCTGCTTTTTTTTTGATACCAGCTTGATTGCTCAACTAATGGCGCTACACGCAGACCGTGCCCCTCGAATTCTAACCCTTGATGGAATTCGGGGAATGGCTATTATCGCTGTCTTGTTTTATCACTTCGCCGATCAGTTTAAGTCGGCGTTTAGCAACTCAATTGATAAAACCGTTGTCTCTGTCTTATTAACCGGGTGGGTCGGCGTCGATCTGTTTTTCGTCTTGTCCGGATTTTTGATAACCGGGATATTGTTGGAATCCAGAGGGAAAAAAGGCTTCTTCACTGACTTCTATGGTCGTCGAAGTTTTCGAATTTTCCCTCTTTATTATTGTTTCTTGATCCTTGTCTGCTTTGTTGGACCGGCATTTTCAACTGTATTGGCTGAGCAATCTGCAGTTATTCGTGGCGACGTTGGATGGCACTTGCTTTATCTTTCAAATGTTCTCGTAGCTATGAAAGGTGGATTTTCAAACGTCGACGCCGGGTACCTCTGGTCACTTTCAGTCGAAGAACAGTTTTATCTTGTCTGGCCGCTGGCTGTGTTTTTCCTGAGAATCAGAAGCCTGGTCATTTTCTCGCTGTTATTATTTTTCTCATCGCTTGTTTTTCGACTGGTAGCGATCAGTAATGGCTGGACGGCAGATTCGGTATATGTGCTTACGTTCACACATTTTGAGCCAATAACCGTCGGAAGCCTTCTGGCGATCTTGTACCGTTCTAAGAATTGGCAGAAACGTCTTCGAATTTTCCTATTTGGAATTGGCATAGTTTCACTCGTAATCGTTCTAAGGATTTGGATTATGCGTGGTGGGTTTGTTTTTTATGACGTAATTGTCGCGAAATGGGGAGTTTCGCTCTGTGCACTTATTTTTGGCGCATTCGTTTGGAAAGGAATCGAGACAGCCGAGTCAGCCAGATCCGTAACGTATCGGGTAATGACCAACTCGATTCTGCGATCGTTTGGAAAATACAGCTACTGCATATATCTGATTCACGTTCCCGTAGGACTTGTAATTGAAAAACTCCTGCTTACCCCTCAGAAACACCTAGTTTTCGATAGTATTATTCCCGCATTCGTTTGTTTTACCTGCATGGCATTCGCTTCGTGCTGGACGATCGGGTTTTTCAGTTGGAAACTATTGGAACGTCCAATCCTAAAACTCAAGGACAAACTATTTTGATGTATGGAGTTACTTGCAATTAGTAAGCTACTTGACTGGAATGTCAAGCACTCGTTGCATGCGAAAACCGCCGTTACTTCCCGATGGATATGATTCGCTCAACTCAAGTCTGGTCCATCCGGGAATTTCGTGGGCAAGCCCCGATTTTCACAACACGCTCAAAGGAAACGAGCCGCAATTTCTCGCCAAATCGCCCAAAACTCAGGGGTTTTCTACTCAAGGAAATTCTTCGGCCCCCAATCGACCCACGATAATCCCGGAAGGACCTTTTGGATTTGGTGTGGTGTGAGAACCTCCAACATCCGTGAGGGCCTTTTTTCGTGGCAATATCAATCTGTTTGCGTTGATAGCAATTCGCCTAAAGTGCAGTTAATAGAACAACGTAAATCAACTTGAGGATAGGTCATTAGGAATACTTTTTTACGTCATACACTTGTGTATGGTCTCGGCACGATTCTGATCCAGTCCTCTGGATTTATACTATTGCCGCTATACACTCGATATCTTGAACCCGCCGACTTCGGATTGGTCGAGATTCTTGAACGAACGGCAAGTTTCATTTCAGTTGCGGTACTTGCCAACGGAATTGCCACAGCGGCATTCAGTTATTATTGTCAAGCGAACGATGCCAAGCAACAAGCGACCGTTTCATCCACCGTTACCCTCGCGACGATTCTTGGCATGTTAGCCGGATTTGCAATGAGTCTTTGCTTTTCCAAGCAGCTTGGGGCATTTCTAACAATCGAAGATTCGCGTTTGGTTGTTTTGGGGATTGCCGCTAGTCTGTGCGGGTTGTTACCGGGCATTCAACTTGCGCTAATGCAGGCGAAGACACAGTCGGGGCGATTTGTCTTGGCTAGTTTGGGCATCACATGCGCTCGTGTTGGATTGATTCTTTTGGCTGTCGCCTATTTTCATCTAGGGATTTGGGGAGTCTTGATTGGGACCATTATTGCCAATCTGGGAATTGGGATTGTCTTGTTTGCGTGGGAGACTATCGAAGCGGGATTTCATCCCAGCGGCAAAACGCTGGGCGAAATCCTCAGATTTGCTTGGCCATTTGCGCCGACCGGCATTCTGAGCTTTTTTCTATTTAACACCGACCGATTCTTCTTGTTAAAAACCGTGGGAGCATCTGAACTTGGCGTATACGCGTTGGCAAGCAAAATTGGCGTACTGGTTGGCTCGTTGGCGTTCACGCCGTTCTTCAAGGTATGGAGTGCGCACCTTTACAAGGTTTTCGCACGTGAAAATGCTGCGATCGAAGTGGGTCGAGCGTACACCGGACTTCTATTTCCATTTGTATTTTTTGGCTTGGCGGTTTGCCTTTTTCAGACGGAAGTGGTTTACCTGCTTGGAACGGAGGATTACTACGGGGCAGTTCCCTTAATACCGCTGACCATCCTGGCAAATTTCTTCTTGACCGCACAAATTTTGTTGGATGGGGCCTTTTATTACAAACAAAAGACGACCGCAAAAATCTATATCACGTTGATTGCCACTGCATTTCACATTCTTGTTTGCGCTACGTTGATCCCCAGTTACAAGGTTCTCGGTGCGTGTATCGCTGTTGTGGCATCGATGATTGTATTGGCAGGGACTACTCTACTTTTCTCACAACGAGTGGCCTACGTAAAAATTGAATGGAATCGACTCATCGTAATGTTAGGGAGCGCGGCAATTTTTTGCCTCGTCAACCTCTTTCTTCCTTGGGGACTTTTCAGCTCGACGGTTAGGCTTTTCGTTCTTTGCTTGTGGCCGGCGATGTTATTCTACTTAGGTTTTTTAACCGACTATGAGTTGGAATCACTTGGCCATCTGAGAAGGGATGTTGTAAGGTTGTACCAACAATGGCGTCATTCGAAATAAAGGCACAAGTTGTAAATTCATTTCTACCTTCGTTCGAACAGTAGAACGTGGTTGTGTCTTGCCTCTAAAGGATTTGGAATTTTCTGATTTGGGTTAACATAATCCCAACCCAGGAATGTATCGCGTCAAATTGTTTTGCCTCAGTTGGAAGCGTGTTGCTAATTGTGTGCTAAAGTTTAGCGAATCCAATGAAGGAAACGCAAAATGTCGAAGCGCAAGATTTTAACACCTGAACAGAAAATAGCGATTATCCGGGAACACTTGCTTGGCA
>JANNPW010000133.1:0-45175 GCA_031400405.1 Mariniblastus sp. | reverse complement strand
CCTGAAATTGTTGACGCTGGCATAGATCACGGTTGGGTTACCGAAACATGCCCGCCAAGCCGTGAACGAAATTGCGATCGGTGCAAACTGAGGCGCGACAATTTGAACCACCCGAATGTTCTTCCGGGTGGTTTTTTCGTTGGGTGGCACCCGTTGAACAGTTGTCCACTAGTTCGAGCAAAACAGCGGGTGTAGGCTACACCCGCAAGCATTGTTTTTCACTGGTTTTCAATGGTTCACAAAAACCGGAAATCGCTAAAACATTCGGGAAAATGCGATATTTGCGAGCGAAATAAAATTGCCGTTTCAATTACGAATGCGGTGCTCTGCCAATTGAAGCTACGGTGGCGCCGCAGCCAATCTTCGTATTTGCTTTTCAATTTTAGGGAAAAGCCAATTTGCAAAGTCTACCAATTCAAATGAGCACCGTCCAGATAAAGAACGGCCCCCAAGCCGCCGGCCGGAATTATCGTTTTTTCTCCTCGTTTACCCGCCGCGGTTCAAAATTTCAACTCGTGGTTGGTTCCGCCAAACCAATCAAGCTTGGATCAAGCTTGGATCAAGCTCAGTCGTTGTTTCCGCCCCAAGCTGAAAATACAAGGTTGGGAAATGCCCCCTGGGATTCAAACGCCAGGTAATTCGAAATTGGAATAACAGCGACGATTTTGCTGTAATCGCTGGCGCGTCTTTAAGGTGATATTTTCCGTTACTGCCACCGGCGCGTAGTTTTGTCGAAACATCGAGTCTGCAAACTGGATTTCGAAAATTAGCCTATCCCGTGCGGTCAGAGGTTTGCCTTTATGGAACCCCCTGGTGTCGACCGCTAACAATGTTCCGGCCGGCCCGGTGAATTCGCGAATGTCGGTTGGCCGGTAGTGGGCTTCGATTTCCCGGTCCATAATTCTTTCATCACGTAGCAAGACCTGCGGCTTGCGAACATGCGAGCCACGCACATAACAATGTGGACCATTGTTGGCATCAACATCTGTCAAGTAGACAAAAAATTTGACGAAACGGAAACGGTCCATGTCGAAATGATATTGTTGGGCAGCCCTGGATTGCAGGGCGGCATCGCCCGGGGCACTCCACCACATGGACATGAGATCCAGAATCGGATTGAAGCCCAGATAGTCTTGCGCGATACTGAAGAAATAAGGATCGGTGGCAATCTCCTGGACGGTTTCGTTTTCAAACAAGTCACCAGCCTGAAACTGATGGCGAACCGTACTGGGGTTTAGCCGGTCAAACAACTGCGGAACAGGAGGGCGACTGTCGAACGAAATACCTGTTCCAGGTGTCGTCAATGAGAATCGCAATAACTGTTGGCACAATTCGGCTGGCATTTGACGCTCGAATTTGTAACAGCCGTTCTTGCGCAACTCCATGGCGATATCGCGGACTTCTTTTTTCGTCACGTCGCCGAACAAACTTGTACTTAGATCCGTCGATTGTTTTGGATGAAGCGTTTTGCAAAGACCACCGACTGCATCGTTGAAACGACCGTTGGTGACGCGGTATAGACGCCGCATGCTCAGATAGGCGACTTCCGGCGTGGCACCATTCTTTTTGAATTCACGATATCCCGAAAGTACATTGCTTACATCACGAACGATTTCTTTGGTGGAATGCGAGACCTGTTTGGTCCATCGTCCTAGTTTGCTCATTGGTTCAGCCTTCCTTGGTCAAATCGAATTTGTGAATACGAATGATTCTATGGGATTTGCAATTATTGGGACAACATTGATTTGTTCGGGCCAACGATGGATTGAGCGAAGGAGTTTACGAGCCAGCCGTTCATTTGCTTGCGCGGCGGGCCTTGGATTGGCGTTTGCGGACGGTTGGGCGCTGCGCAACATTCGATCGTCGACTCGAAAAAATGCCATGCCACTTCGATTCAGACTAACGAATCGACCGCTTTGAAATGCTGGCAGACATCCGTGGGAGACTGGGCGATCCAGCGGATATTTGCGGGCGTCGGTCGGCAATCGATTCTCTCTTAACCGGAATTTGTTCTTCGGTTTGAAAAATTCACTTAATTGGTAAGGTCAGCCTAACCGATAGCCGAATCACAGGTCGAGTTGAATTTCCAAAAAAACGTGATGATTGGGTGCAGTTCGGTGGGCGGTATTGTTTGGGCATTCGCACTGTTTCGCCCGCCGCATTACGACTTGAAAATTTCAGCCAAGGTAATGCCATGCGCGCCAACAGACTTACAGTCGTGATGTTTTTAGCCAGTTGGATTTTCAATGGCGGCGCGAGCGTGGCGGGCGCTGGGCAAATTATAGTGCCTCAAAACCAGCAAATTGCCGGCCGCCAATTTGTGCCGGCCCCGTATACATCCAATTCCTATACGCCGGTTTCGTATGTCCAGCAGCCTCAACAGGGGACTGCGTATCGAACCGATGTCAATCCGGAAAGTCGAATTCAATCGCTGGAGTCCGCCGTCCGCAACCTGGAATTCGAATTGAATAACAGCCGTCAATCCAGCGCGTGGAATGGTACGGAAAACGTCGCTTGCCAGTCTTGTGGACAGTCATTGGCTGTCTGTAGCGGTAGTTGTGAAATGGCGCCGCGCAAAGCTGGATTCAATGCCGGCGTGACGCTGCTATTTGCGAAACCGCACTTCAAGGAAGCGTTTCAAGTTTCCAACATCAACACTTTGACCGGCGTGATGACGCTCGTGCCGTTTGAATACGATTACGAGCTCTCGCCACGAGTTTGGTTCGGATTTCAAAACGAGCAAGGCCTGGGTTTGCGCGCGAGTTACTGGTCGTTTGATGGCCAAGGTCTGGCCCGCAACTTGACGACTGATGGCAGCGAAATCTGGGGGGCCCATGTCGTTAATACAATGTTCCCGTCGAACATCTTCGCCGCGATCCCCGGTTCGCAAATGTCGGTCAGCGATTACTTGACCACCCAAACAGTTAACCTGGTTGGCACTTACGACGTGGAAGTCGCTGCCACTCAAATTCTAGCGGGGGCGGGTCTCCGATATGCCAAACTTGAACAGGGATTTGCGGCGACGGTACAAAGTCCTGTGCCGGCGGACTTTCATCAGCTAACCTGGTCGCGAGTATTCGAGGGATTGGGTCCGACGGTTACGATGGACGCGAAAAAAAGATTGGGGCAATCACGATTCTCCGCCGTGGCATCGGGTGGCGGTGCGTTGTTGTATGGATCAAAAACATTGTCCCGAACCGTGATAAACGATCAGACTCCGGCCGGACAGGCGCCTCCTTTCTTGCAGCTCAATGATGCCGATGAGGTCGTGGGGATCGGAGAGATGAATCTGGGATTGGAATGGGGGACATTCCTGCCGAGCGGTCATCAAGCGTTGTTGCGCGGTGTGTACGAAGGTCAACTGTGGGCCGAAGCCGGCGCACCGACGCTTGGGTTCCTGGGTTTCCAAGGTTTCGGCTTACAAATGGAACTCAAACGGTAGTGTGGTCCGATAGCGTCCGCAAGAAATCCGAGTTCCGAGCTATTTTTTTGGCGGGCCAGTTCGAGATTTCGCGCGGTCAGATTTTGAGCTCTTGGACGTGGCCGACGAAACATTTTCGAAGGCCAGTTGAAGCGCTGAGCGAACCAGACTCGGCTTGGCAATTGCCAAATCCACGTAAGTACAACCTTGTCGGCCCCAGGCTCCATTGCAAGGTAGGAAACCGATCGCATTGGATTTCACCCAAGCCAACTGCTGTTCGCTGGTCAGCTTGACCATTCCCCGATTTTCTCTGGGCGTCCCTAAGGTAGCAAAAATTTTTCCGCCAACCCGGAAGTCCGGATGCCCTTGGTGGGCCGATTCGACCGAATCGGGAAACGACAAAGCGATTTTTCGAAATTGTTCGTTCGTCATTGGGTACCTCTGATCAGGTTCAAGAATTAACGGCATCATCCAAGCCGAACAATTGGAAATCGTCCGATTTTTGTTTGGGCAACGAACGGAAATCATGTGGGATAGGCTAAGTCAATTATTAATCCCACAATGTTCTATCAATTAGGGACATGTGCATCATCCGCCAAAAAACTTCATCCCTGCGGATTCGTTGAACGTGTTCGAAGGATCTGAAAAATCACAATTCAACTTGGGAGACAGAGTCTTGTATCAACCTCATATCCTCGCCGTGGCGGGTAGCGCTCGTCGAGATTCCTACAACGGACGACTGGTGCGAATCGCTGCCGCCGGCGCGCGACAAGCTGGAGCGAAAGTAACAATCTTGGATCTACAGGAATTTCCTTTACCGATTTTTGATGAAGACCTCGAGCGCGAAACAGGTACGCCAGAAAACGTGACGAAGCTCAAACGATTGTTTATCGAAACCGATGGTTTGTTAATCGCTTCGCCGGAGTATAACAGCTCCATCACACCGTTGCTGAAAAACACGATCGATTGGGTCTCTCGTCCCGCCGAAGGGGAGGGTCCCTTGGCAGCTTTCACCGGCAAATTAGCCTGTTTGATGAGCGCTTCGCCGGGCGGATTGGGTGGGCTGCGAGGACTGGTTCACGTGCGCTCAATCTTGGGCAATATTGGCGTGACCGTGTTGCCGGATCAAGTGGCAGTTTCGCGAGCTTTCGAGGCCTTTGCCGTTGACGGAAGTTTGAAAGATCCCAAACAACAAACGCAAATTGAAGCGCTCGGCAGCCGCCTGGCGAACATGCTGATTAAGCTCAAGGCCTGAAACTCAGATATAACGCTCAACAAACCGGGGATCGAGCGGGATTTCAGTAACTTCAATATCGGCAATTAAATCTCGATGCAATTGCGACGCTGGATCCATTATCAGTGCCCCAATTTCAGCCCAAGCCCGTTGGAGTTCCGGCGTTGATTCGCGACCGCTCATTTTGATTTCGGCCTCCAAATCCAAAGCGGACGCGATTTTCATATACTCGGGTGACGGATTATCCAACGACAAAGCAAAACATAGCGAGGCCATGCTGCTGCAGAGCTGGTCAAAAACGCCCCCTTCATCGCCGAGCAGGAAGGTTTGATCCATAAACGATTTCTGATATCTGGCGATGATCAACAAGACTCGCCGACCCAATACGCGATTTCGTTTGAACGCGCGATTGGCGAATCTTCGTTTTTCTGGAAACAGATTGGCAACACCGGAAAAATCACCGCCGGCGATCCAGGAACCAACCACCGTTTTCATCATGTACCAACCGAATTTTGCCTTGGGCATCAATCCCGATTTACCATTTACTTCCGCGACACCAATTGGTTCAAGATATTGATTCCGAATACTGCGCGTCATCGCATTGGGGGCACCCACGTCGGATAAAACCGGATTGGGGCCCTCATAAACCGTCGCGATTGTGAACTCGTGCATGTTTTCACCGACATAGTTTTCAATCGGATGCTCAGGTTGCCCAGCCGTACCGCCGGGCTGAACTGCCAGTCGCGTGTATTTGCGAACCTCATCGGTGTGTACGGAACGACCTCCCTGGATTTGGTAACAATTGATTGCGGTCTGCAACAATCCTTTGGTGGCATAGACCTTGGCAATCATGCCTTGCGTTTCATCGCGTACGCCATTGGCGGCCAAACGAAAACACAGATCTCCCAACACACGGCCGGCCAGTCCATGACACACCGCGCGACCCACCCAAGTCTGAATACGTGGAGCGCTTCCAATCGGCTTGCCAAACGTCGATCGAAACGCCAGCCAGCCACCTTGGAGTTCGGGTCGGTCTTTGGTCCCCGGATTGCTTGGTTCCGCCGTCGACGGCTGCTCGGGATCCAGGATGATTTGAGCCAACAACTTGAAAATTTTGGCGGCGCTATTAACACCGATGCCCCCACGCCCTTTGGCCAGCGAGCTAAATGCTTGAGCCAATCCCTTGCCCGGCGGGCCCAGCAAAGTATTCACTGGAACCGCACACTCGGTCAATCGGAATCGCGCGTTCCACAAAAAATCAAACGCTGTCAGATCATTCCGTTTCATGCGAAAATGTTCCGTGTCTGCCGGCGGAACTTCGAACACGATCATCCCGGAATCCCGTCCTGGTTTGAGATCATGCCCTTGCAATTTGACGACCAACACACAGACGCCGCCGTAAATGACATTGGTGATCGGCCATTTTACCCCGTTGATGAAGTACTGGTTACCTTCCAACCGCGCGGTCATCGATAACCGACTGGGATCGGCGCCGACGCCGGGCTCAGTCAACGCGAAAGATCCCAACAATGCACCGCTGGCCATTTTCGGCAGGAAATATTCTTTTTGCTCGTCGGTTCCAAAATCCAGAATCGGAGTCACCGGTCCCAGAAAATTATGAACTTCAAACAAGACCGCCAGGTCGGGATGCACAAATGTCAGCGCCCGCAGCAACGGCCCCAGGTCACCCAACTTAGCGCCGCTCCCGCCATATTTTTGCGGAATCGCCAACCCAAAAAACCCGCGGTCGGCCAAACCTTGAATGATGTCGTGGCGAAATAACATCCGGTCATAATCAAACAAGGAGCCTGCTTTTTTTCGCTGAAGCAAAAAATCGAGACAATCACTCATACATTTCGCCACGGCCGGTGCCGGAGAGAATTTTCCGGCATAGAACTCCTGGGCCTTGCCCGTGCCGAACAGCGAACTGATTGTCGGTGCCTCGCCGGAAAACTGGTTTTCAGCCGACTGATCAGCATCGTCCAAAGTCGACAGCGCCGCCACTTCGTCTGCCGACTTGCCGGCCTGTTGCAGAATCAATGCCATGGCATCGTGTTTGCTGTTGGCGTTGGACGGTGAAATTTTTGGCGGGCCAGGTTTGGTTTGAGTCGTTGACATCGGCGACGGTGTGGAAAGGTGGCGAATTAGGGAAACGGAGTACCCCCCTAAGGTAACTACACATGCCCGCAAATGCCAGTAAGGGTTAACCGATTGCGACGCGAGAAGTTTAGCGGATCCAAAGGCCAATCCAAATCGTCTGATGAGTTCCCTCGTCGCCCGATTCCCAGCTTCAACCCCGATTTGACGGCAATTTCAGAATGCTTCGGCAACGGAAATTTCAGCCGCCAAACGGTCAATTTTTTTGCCTGTTTTTTCCGGCCAGTAGATGATTTTTTGCAGCCTTCGTCTTCAATTCAAACGGCACAAAATCAGACTCGGAATCCGATACTTTGCGACCGCGCAGCAGCACACTTAAACCGGCAAAAAAATGACCTGGCTCATTCCGAGTTCGAGATGAGCCAGTAAATCTAAGGCGCCACAAATTAACGCGCGACTTGAATGAGGGGTATCATCGAGGGGCCAAACCGTATCGGCAGTCGACCTGATTTCCAGCGCACCAATTAAAGACCCAACATGGCTTCGTCAGCAAACGATTCCATTTGATCGTGTTTAATAAACTGATCGCAGATTTGCTTGGTCATTCGAGCAAGGAAGAACGCCTCGAATTGGCGATCGCTGGATTGGATCGCAGGACGACCATTTTTCGGAAACTCGTAGTCCTGCAATTGATAAGTGTACGCGATGGCGGGACCTTTTTTCGATTCCAGATCGAAGACGGTTACTGTGACATTGGCCCGACCTTTATAGATTGTGGGACCTTCGTGAATCGAGTAGGAAGCAATCTCGACGGCGACCACACGGTCGGCTTTGACCCCTTTGCCCAAGGCCGCAAAATCGAGCTCGTCCCAGCCATTTACATCGACCCACTTGTCAATCGTGGCATGCGGAACGATTTCAATCTTTTTAACCGTCGCGCCAAGCTTCATGCCAACGGCCCGGGAAACGGTTTGCGTTAACGTGTCTGGTCCATAGGCGGACGCATCGGAAACACAGACGATTGCCGTTCGTTTCCCGACCAGCCCGTTGTAGGCTGCCGGTACGTCGTACCCTTTAATCACATACATCAACTGGGCCATCGTCCCAACACAGCCGGAAAACGAGACGATCGCCGCAATGCCTAGCAAAATGGTAACCCCGGGGATCGAAGTTTGAGATTTGAAGCTGATCATCCTTGATCCTTGCAGTGAAACGCTGGTAATTCGGGGGGAGGGTAGCGAGATCGCGGTTTTAAAACAAGATCAGCGAGCACGAGGAAATGCGCTGTTGATAGCATGCCGCAAACCCGTTTGATGCAGAGCTTGATTCGTTTCTGCAACAAATTGGGGGCACCGCACGATCGCTATTCGTCGAACTCGTCAGCCAACTCGGCCGCCAGTTGTTCATTGACTTTAATGCGGCGAATCCCTTGCGCTTTTCCTGATTGCGGGTCGACATCGATAATGACACCCGAGATTTGTACATCATTTTTGGCGACATCAAATGGTACGGGACGAAAAGTCAATGTCGCTTCCAGTACCTTCTCAATATTCCGTCCCAAGATGCTATCGTGCGGTCCCGTCATGCCGACGTCGGAAATAAAAGCTGTCCCACCGGGAAGAACTTGTTCATCCGCAGTTGGAACGTGCGTGTGCGTGCCGCAAACTGCGGTGATCTTTCCATCGAGAAATCGGCCCATCAATTGTTTTTCACTGGTGGCCTCGGAATGGAAATCACAAAACCGAATCTTCACATCCGCTGGAATCTCGGACAGAATTCGATCAGCCCGATGAAACGGGCAATCGACCGGCTTCATGAACACGCGCCCCATTAACGAAAACACTGCCACCGTACGACCCGTGGCCGATTTGACGAGGGTCCAAGTCTTTCCTGGCGCACCGTCGGGGTAATTTGCCGGCTTGACGATATTGGACTGCGATTCCAGGATCGGGATGATGTCTTTTTTACGATAGATATGATCACCGAGCGTAATGCAATCGACTTCAGCGGCAACTAGTTTGCGATAAACATTGGGCATCAGGCCCGATCCGTTTTCCGAGTTTTCGGCATTGGCGATAACTAAATCAATCGACTCACGGCGCCGCAATCCCGGCACGGCTTGCAGTACGATGTCGACGCCGGGCTTGCCGACGATATCACCAATGAACAGGATGCGCATGACAGATTTCAGTGTTCAGTGTTCAGTGTTCAGTGTTCAGTGTTCAGTGTTCAGTGTTCAGTGTTCAGTGTTCAGTGTTCAGATTTCAGTGTTCAGATTTCAGATTTCAGATTTCAGTGTTCAGTGGTCTATTTGGCCAGCTCGGTAAATCTCGATTCGCGGATCACTACCACTTTGACCTCGCCGGGATAGGTCAACCGTTCCTGATAAGCGTCGGCGATATCGCGACAAATCTTGGCGGCTCGGTTGTCATCGGTTTCATGTGCACTGGCGATGACCCGCACCTCGCGGCCGGCCTGGACGGCAAACGCCTGGCGGACGCCATTGAATTCTTTGGCGATTTGTTCCAATTCTTCCATACGTTTGATATAGCGATCGAGCGATTCGCGGCGCGCTCCGGGTCGAGATGCGCTACAAGCGTCGGCCGTGGCAACGATCACCGTATAGGGATGTTCGACCAAAATTTCATCGTGATGTCCCAAGGCAGCATGCACCACCTCTTCGCATTCGCCATAACGCTTGAGGAAATCGGCGCCGATTTTCGGATGGCCACCTTCCAGATCATGATCGGCCGCCTTACCGATATCGTGTAACAACCCGCAACGCTTGGCCAACTCGCCGTCGAGTCCCATCATTTCGGCCAACATGCCGGACAGGAAAGCGACCTCGATGCTGTGGCGGAGCACGTTTTGGCTGTAACTGGTTCGATAATGCAATCGTCCCAACAGTTCAATCACAGGTTTCTTGATCCCCTGAATGTTCACTTCCTGAATCGCTTCCGTGCCTTTCTGGCGGATTACGTTTTCGATTTCGCCGTTCATTTGGGCGACGACTTCTTCGATTCGCGAGGGATGGATGCGTCCATCAGCGATCAACATCTCGAGCGACCGGCGGGCGACTTCGCGGCGGACCGGGTCAAAACCGCTGACAATTACCACGCCCGGCGTGTCATCGATGATCACGTCCACACCCGCTTCTTTTTCAAAAGCGCGGATGTTACGACCCTCCCGGCCGATGATGCGGCCCTTCATTTCGTCGTTGGGAATATCGACCGTACTGGTTGTGTGGTCCGAGGTATGACTGGCCGCGAACCGCTGCGTGGTCATCATCAGGATTTCACGCGATTTTTCTTCGCAGATTTCCTGCATCTTTTTTTCGTGCTGCAGAATGCGGCTGCCGACTTCGTCCGTCAGCTCGACTTCCAGCAATTTCAACAATCGCTTGGTCGCTTCGTCCTTGGACAGGCCGGTCATCTGGTGCAGTTGTTTCCGCTGTTTTTCCAACACCACGCCGATTTCTTTTTCGGTTTGCGTGACCTGTTCGAGTTTGACCTTAAGTCGGTGTTGTGATGACTCAATGAATTGCTCTTGTTTTTTCAGATCATCGGTTTGTTGTTCGAGCACGGTTTCCCGTTTGTCGATCCGCCGTTCGCGCTGGTGCATTTCCTCACGCGATTTGCTGAGCATCCGCTCGGCTTCCGCCTCGCGTTTGAGCGTCATTTCCTTGATTTGTATTTCCGCATCTTTCTTGTTTGATTGGATGTCTCGAGTGGCTTGATCGAGGATCGCCTGTGCCTTGGCTTGGGCGCCCCGACCGATCAAGAAAGAATATAGCCAAACTAAACCACTACCAATAATTAAACCGGCGCTTCCATAGAGCATTTCTGGCATCGCGTTCTGCTCCCATTATATTAGGTCAGGAGTGCGACAGTGCCGTTATGCGCGGTTTGTTTAAGCGAAACAAAATTGGAAATCAGCCGGTCCAAATCGAGCGCTGCCCTGGGGCGGCGCGATCGCGAAAATCAGGAGGAATTTTCTCCTGAGCCGGTTGCTTGCAACCAGTATATTTCATCGACGATTCCCTGGCCGATTTTAGTTCAACGCGGCAGTCTGGAAGATCCAACAAATGAATCGCCACAACCCGCCAGGGCAGCCAACGGACTGCCCCTGAACGCTGCACCGTGACAGCAACCCATCCAACCATTGGCAGCCAAACTGAACGGCCAGAGCACTTGCCCTGCCTGCTCGTTGAACCCGAAACGGCAACGACCGACAACGGCTTCACCCACGGCGAAAACCGAATCCAGACGCTCAAAATGAGGTATGCCAATTCCAAGATCAACCTGTGGTGCCAATATTGAATAAGTCGGGAACCCAACTTGCAGTAACCAACTGAATTCTTTGTTCTAGCTCAAACGACCCGCGACGAACTCACGTCACACAGTCTTTTGTAAAAAATCTTGGCCGAGACTGAAAATCGTTCAGCTCAAGCCCGAAACCTGATCTTAACAAACTTGACATAAAGTACAATCAAGGGGCCGGAATTCCTGTTTGCAGGCGTTAACCACCCCCACATCGTCAAGGCGATCGCAAGTTTTCGAACATGACACCCGATCCGCCTGCCATCGTCACTCAATTGATCGAACGAATTAGTCGGCGCTGGCCCGTGGAAAAATGGCAAAATTTTCCGATTCTGGTGGCCGTTTCTGGTGGCCCCGACAGCGTTGCCCTGTTGCGATTACTCGCGGCTATAGCTCAACTTCATTTTCAAATCGATCATTCGCACCCGTTGATCGTCGCTCATTACAATCATCAACTTCGCGGCGCGGCCGCAGAACGGGATGAACAATTTGTGCGCGAACTGGCGCAGGAAATGGGGTTGGGGTGCTGTGTCGGCCACGGACTCAATAACACGGGCGAGAATTCGGAAGAGAGCCTGCGCAACAGTCGGTACGATTGGCTGATTGAAACTGCCCGGCATACCGGAGCCCGCTACCTCGCCACTGGACATACCGCAGACGATCAGGTCGAGACGATCTTGTTTCGGTTTTTACGGGGAACTGGAATCGGCGGGCTGGCCGGTATTCCGGCTCTCCGAGTCGTTGATGAAACCGTGTCGATTATTCGCCCCCTCCTGGAAACCGCTCGAACAGAAATCGAATTGGTGTTGACTGAGCTACAGCAGGAGTATCGAGTTGACGATTCAAACGCCGAGGCCAGCTACACACGCAATTACCTCCGGCAAAAACTTCTGCCGGATTTGCGCAGCCGGTTCGGTGAAAACATCCCGGAGTCGTTGATTCGATTGGGTCGACAGGCTGCCGAAACGGAAGCTTTTCTGGAACTGGCGGCAACCGGATTATGGTCGGCAGTTGAAACGCAAACACCGCGCCGAATCGAAATCGTGCGGGCACGCCTGAAAGATCAACCGGACATCCTGATTCGACAATTTTGCAAACAGATTTGGACCCGGCAAAATTGGCCGCTTCAATCGATGTCGTTCGATAGCTGGCAAAAATTGGCAGACTTGATGACAGGCCAAACGTGCGAGGTGGGTCATTTGCCAGGCAATGTGCGAGTCGAGGTGGATTCCAATCGCGTCTGTTTGCAACAGGCCGAGTATTGATTTTTTGAGGACGGCAGTTGCGGTGTGATAAATAACAACTTCGAATTTCCAATTTACTTCGAGGTCTGTGGGACGATTGGTGACCAGTGGTAATTTTTTCCTATTTTTCCGACAATTCGTGGCCCCAACAGAAATGCGATCCGACTCTATCGTTTTTTGTTTCACTTTGCCGTTGCAAGAGCTATACTGTGCGAACTTTTTTGAAATCTTCCATCCTTAACCCAACCCACCCATAATGAATGCACACGTGAACTCATTCGACTCGGAAAGACCGTCGCAGCTAGTGTTTTGGGGCTGCTTTATTGCGCTCATTACAACGGCGTTTGCGTTTATTTCGCGCGCCTTCATGATCAACACCGACGCCATGTGGCCGACCGATTTTGGGTTGGATAAAGTTCAAGCTCAGGTTTTATTCGGAGCTGGCATCTGGCCATTTGCCATCAGCATTATTTTGTTCAGCCTGGTAATTGACCGAATCGGTTATCGTTTTGCGATGGTCTTCAGCTTTGTTTGTTACGCCGTTTACGCGGCCTTGGCTCTATTAGCGCACAGCACCGTTAATGTGGTCGGTCTGGAAGGCGAAGCCTTGACTGCGGCCCGCCAGTTGGGCTGGAAATATTTGTATTCCGGGTCCATCATTTTGGGTTTGGGCAATGGAACCGTCGAAGCATTCATCAACCCGGTGGTAGCGACGATGTTCAGTCGTGAAAAAACCAAGTGGTTGAATATTCTGCATGCCGGTTGGCCGGGTGGTTTGGTGTTGGGAGGACTGATTACGTTGGGACTCGGTAAGGCCGCCGAAGAAGATTGGCGATTGTTGATTTATATCATTGCGATTCCCGCCGTGATCTATTTACTGATGCTGATTGGAGCCAAGTTTCCCGTTAGCGAACGCGTCGCCGGTGGTACGACCTACCGAGAGATGCTCGCCGAGTTTGGAATCATCGGCGCATTCATCGCGGCTTTCTTGATTTTCCGCGAAGTAGGCGGAGTGTTTAAATGGGACCCCCTGATCGTCTGGGGCGCAATTGGAGTCGCGGTAATTGGCTACGGAGCTTACTGTCAGTCATTGGGGCGCCCGATGATGATCTTAATGTGTCTCATCATGATGCCGTTGGCGACCACGGAATTGGGTACCGATGGCGCGATTACCGGGATTATGGAAGGTCCCATGAAAAACGCCGGTTACAGTCCATTGTGGGTGTTGATTTATACTTCGGCGATCATGATGGTGCTGCGGTTTTTTGCCGGCCCTGTAATCCATTTGCTGACGCCACTGGGTTTGTTGGCAACCTGTGCGGCGTTAGCTATCGCCGGTCTCTATTGTTTGTCCTTTACGACTACGTTCGCCACCATTTTTGCGGCCGCAACGTTGTACGGTGTTGCCAAAACCTACTTCTGGCCAACCACCTTAGGAGTCGTCGCAGAACAATTCCCCAAAGGTGGCGCTTTGACTCTAAATGCAATTGCCGGAATCGGCATGTTGACGGTGGGTATCATTGGAGGCCCGCTGATTGGAAAGATGCAAGAAGATTCGGCGAAATATGCCCTCGATCAGGAAAATCCAAAAATTTACGATACGATCAAGAAAGACGATTCGTATTTTCTCGGAAAGTATACCGCCGTCGACGAGACCAAAGTCAAAGCTTTACCCGGAAATGATGGCCCGGCCATTGAAGCGATTGTGAAAACGGCCAAACAAAGCGCATTAGCAAAAGTGACGGTCTTCCCAGCATTTATGCTACTGTGTTACTTGGGATTATTGGCCTACTTTAAATCCATAGGGGGCTACAAAGCCCAAGTGATCGGTCACTCTGGGCATTAGTCACTTTAGCTAGCATCTTACGATTTGAAACAACGCACAGGAGCCAAACTATGGCTCCTGTTTTTTTTTGATTTCCAAACTCGGCTTTGGTGAAACTCAGGAAGACTCTATTATTCGCGGGCCAATTCTCGTTTTATCCCGCCTTGGATCGTGAACCTTCGACCGGCCTATTCTCGACGACCCTCCCGACGGCCCGTGGCCGCTGCGCGGTCGCGGTACGGATTGATTTCCTGCATTTTGTTTGTCGGAATGGCTGCCATGGTCGGCTGGCAGTTGTTCCAACGGACCGTTCATCATCAACTTCGCGATACATTGCAGGCCAAACTGGATGCCGCGACCCTCAATTCAGCATTGAAGGGAATCATCAGCCAAGCAGAATTCATTGAAGGGAAATGCGTTCGATTGAATGATCTTTCATTCACAATGGATGGACCGGAGCAAAATCCGGCTACCAGGACCCACATCGAAATTTACGAAGCGCTAGTGCATTTGCCCGTGTCGCTGGCACAACTGTTGTCAAGCCAAGCCAAACCGACGGCCATCGACGTGCGTCGCGCAAAAATTCGGCTGTTCCAAAACGAGTCCGGTGATTGGAATCTTTCACGACTGTTGGCCCAAATTTCGAATCTTAAGACACCGGGCTGCGACCGAATACCGATCACCTTCACCGACTGCTCGATCGAACTGTGCAATCATTCTTCTCCCGATCAATCGCTCCAATTGACCGACGTCATGTTGGAGGTTTTACCGATCGTTCATCTCGGACAGCCCTTGATTCAAATTCGGGGGCAGTTTAACGGGCGCGAAGTCTCCGGCACCAGCTTCACACTGTTTGTCGACGAACAACAACGTGCCTGGCAGGCCAATGTGGTGGTCCCCCAACTGCGACTAACGCCCAATATCTTGACCTTGTTACCGGCTCAACTGCGCGACGATTTGTCGACGTGGCCTCAAATCACGGGTACGTTAAAGGGTCAAGGATCTGCGACCGGCGGTTTCGAACTTCGCGACGAACCAAGATTTCAATTTTCCGGGCAACTGGCCGACTTTGCCTGCGACGATCCCCTTTTGCCGTTGCCCATTCGGCAGACTCAACTCGAGTTCTCAGTGGACAACGAGTCGGTTGAAATTACTAACGCTACTGGAAAGTTGGGAGCGGGCAATTTTCAATTTGACTGCCAACAATCGGGACTGCTGCAGCCTGAAGGTTGGTCGATTAAGGGAAGTTTGGAAAAATTCGACTTCAGCCACCATGCGAGATTCACACCCTGGTTGCCCGAATTTTGCACACAACTATGTGCCGATTATTCACCGGGGGGCACAGCAAATTTGCAATTTGATTTGTCTCATAATGGCACACGCCTGTCGAGAAAAATATTTGGCCAGTTGACGGACATGTCGTTTTCCTACATTAAATTTCCTTATCGCGCGGACCATTGTATTGGGGCTGTTGAGTGGGTCGATGAAACTTGTGAATTCCAAATTCAATCGGCGCCAGGCCAGCCGGAATTGGAAATGAAAGGGCTGGTAAAAAATCCTGGGCCGGAGGGTACTTACCAGATTGATATACTGGTCCCGGAAGAACTGCCGATCGACGATAAACTGCTGGTCGCGCTGCAGGCGCAACCGAAACTCGCCAAGATCGTTAACGACTTCAATCCGATCGGTCGCGTGGGGGGAGCCTGTCGATTCGAGCGCAACGTTGCGCGGGGGCCGGTCTCGAAGTCGTTTGACGTGCGGTTGAAGCAGTGCATTGTAAAACACAACTGTTTCGATTACCCGATTCATAATGTCAGCGGCTTGGTTCAAGCCCGTAACGACGATTATCAGTTTGTCGAATTAACTGGAAACAACAGTAGTGCCCAGATCGTTTGTGACGGCAGTTGGAATCCCCAACAAGGGCTCGACTTGCGATTCCTTTGCAAGGAAGTTCCGTTGGACGACCAATTGCGCCTCGCGTTAAAACCGGACCTGCGAGAAATCTGGCAAGGCTTTCGTCCGCGAGGAACGCTGGATTTGATTCGTGTGGACTTGGCATTACCCATCGGCAACCAGGCCTGTGAGGTGCGCGTGGATGCGACGATGAGCAAACCGCAAGCGGGTGTCGAACCAAATTTCATTTCGATCAATCCAGTTTGGTTTCCTTACGAAATCAGTCGTTTGACGGGGCGGATAGAAATCGGCGATGGCCAGATTCAGCTGACAGACATTGCCGGCCAACACGGACGAAGCTGGCTGGCCTGCCACGGCGATGGTCATTACGCGAACGATTCCTGGTCAGTAAATCTACAGGATTTATTAGCTGGTTCGCTGAGAGTCGATGACGATCTGATGGCCGCAGTGCCGCGCAGTTTGGCACCTCCGCTACGCCAGCTGTCATTTGATGGTTTACTCAATGTCCAAGGGACAATCACTCTCGCCGGTCAACGCCAACCAACCAGTGAATTGGTTGAAACCGAGTACCGGAATGAAATTGACGACAAAAGCAGCATCGTTCCAACCCGTAACAGTTTGGCTTGGGACCTCAGGTTCGATATGACTCAAGCCAAAATGAAAGTTGGTTTTCCATTGGAAAACGTGTTTGGCAGTGTCCAACTGACCGGCCAATTCGATGGCAATCAAGTGGCCTGTCGCGGCGAGTTGGCGATTGATTCCCTGACCATCCATGACGCACAAATCACCAAGGTTTCCGGCCCGATCTGGTTGGATGGGGAGCGCTCCGCAGCCGGGATTTTTGCCAATCAACAGTCCAACAATTCCCCAGCGGCCAACTTCGCCCCGGTTCCCAACCCGACCGATCAACCGCGCTCTCTCACCGGCACCATGCATAGCGGTATCGTCAGATTTGATGCCCTGATGAATTCGGATGCAGAAGGCGAGTTTTATTTGCAAACGACGCTGGCTGATGGTGACTTGAAACAATTTTGTCGCGAATTTGCCCCGCAACTTTCCGAAGTCTCAGGACGCAGCTATGCCGCGTTGCGATTGACGGGTAACTATCTCGGTGTGCCATCCTATCGCGGTGATGGCACCGTTCAATTGCGCGACGGCAAGATCTATGAGCTGCCAGTCATGTTGTCGTTGTTGAAAATTTTGCGGATTGGAGAAACTGACCGGACCGCGTTTGATTCCAGTAATGTCGATTTCAAAATCGCGGGCGAGGACATCGAGTTGAACCGAATTGAAATGCTGGGCGAACCGATCTCCCTGTTAGGAAACGGAAAAATTGATTTCAACCGGAATATTGACTTGAATTTCTATTCAGTGATGGGTCGAAACCGGATCAACATTCCATTACTGACCGAGATGTATCGCGCCAGCAGCCAACAAGTACTCTGGATCAATGTGGACGGAACCCTCGACAAACCCCAAACACACCGCCACGTGTTACCTCAAATCAATGATTCGTTGAAACAATTGTTCCAGCCCCCGGAACAACACAATATGGTCAAGAATTGGGGTAACATTCCACCCAATCGCTGGGCCGAGAGTAATCCCTCCGGATCACCACTTCGGCGTTGAATTTCTTTTCCATTCCGTTGAAATCAATAGGCACCTCCGATGAAAACCGACGCCACGACAAGTATCAGTAGTACCCATAGCACCACGGCAATGACGTTCGCCTATCAAACGACTGCCACCGGAAACCGCACCGTCGAGTCCGCCATCATGAAAGCGAAATCAAGTCCGGAGATTCAAGACTTGTTGGAATCATCCGACCGGGATGCCGACGGTCGCGCCTCGCGTGGGGATGCCTCGCCTGATTCCAATGCCAATCACTCGCGATCCCATGCCGTCCCCGAAAATGGTGGCATTTTGGATTGGAAGGGTTAGTACATGGGTTAGGATCAAGACCGGCATGACGGATGTGGGACGGCGTTGGAAGGTTTGGCTATTTGAGCTTGGTATGCAGTGCCTGTTCGGCTTTCGGCAAACCCCGTTGCCAACCACCGTAAACTGGATTGGGCAACATAATCCAGCGTGAGCCCATCAAATCCACTTTTTCAGCCGCGACTTCGTTGCGCCGTTTGGTATTGGGCACATCCATGCCGGTACACAAATCGCTCATACTGTCGCCAACCAACATCACGATCCGGTGCTGCTCGGCAACCAGCGCGCGGCGTGAAACTTTGTCATCCCCGCGACCAGCTGCTTCATTTAAGGTCAGGACGTTTTCATCCGTCGCGGCGAAACCCAATTCGTTAAGATTCTTAATCGTCGCGGCTTTTACTTCGTCGACCCGATTGGTTAAATAGAAAATGGTCACTCCCAATCCTGCAGCGCCTTTGACAAATTCCAACGCACCCGGAATCGCATCGGCTTGCCCTTCCTGACACCAGGCATTCCAAGACTCGGTCGTGTACTGTTTCCCTTGGACAATATTGCGCGCGTTGAACGCGGAGTTGTCGAGTACAGTCTCATCAATATCGAGAATGATGGCGGGAGATTTCTGTTCAAAACCCCCGGCCACGATTTGGGCTTCATCGGCCGACCATTGCCGATCATGGAAACTGACGGACAATTGCGCCAGCGCCAAGCGGTAGGTCTGCTGGGTCAGCAGCCGATACTCCGCGGCATTTTGCATCCAGGTCACACCGCCATACCGCGAATCGGCTTCAACTTTGATTTGCTGGGCCAGCGCAAACCTCGGCGCGCTTCCTCCCTCACAGAATTCGAAGAAAAATCCAAAGGTCAAACAAATTCGCACAACAAGTTGATAGTTCATATTGGTTTACCAGATTTTCCGCGTGTTGATCTCCAAAGCCAAGTTCATCATATCCCAATTCGCGATCGGCTTTTAGGCGGACAACACCACTTTTCGGACAGAAACGGCCGCAGTTGGTTCTGTCCCGGTGTCGCGATGGTCATCACGCCGACCGCGTTCACGAAAGTTTTGGCTGGACTTTCCTGGCAAACTGACACTTGTGAAGTTGACGGATTTCGGTATTTTCAGCGGTTGCCTTTTACGATTCGCCACCGCTATCAATACTCTCATGCAATTCACCAAAATGCACGGCGCGGGCAACGATTATGTTTATGTCGATTGCTTCAACCACCCCACGCCCTTGGATCCTAGCCAAATTGCCATCGCCGTTTCGGACCGACATACGGGTGTTGGCGGAGATGGACTGATCTTGATTCTCCCATCCACCGTGGCCGATGCGCGCATGCAAATGTTCAACGCCGATGGCAGCGAATCGGAAATGTGCGGCAACGGGATTCGCTGTGTCGCCAAATACTTGTTCGATCACAACATTTGTCGCCGCGAAAAATTGAAAATCGAAACCGGTGCGGGAATCTTGGCATTGGAGCTGACGACCGAAAACTGTAAAGTCCAGCGGGTGCGAGTCGATATGGGCGAGCCGGTATTGCTAGCATCTGCGATCCCCACGACGCTCGCTGGAAAACCGGGCTCGCATGGGCAGGTGGTAGATTTTCCGTTAATAATAGGCGGTCATGAGTTTGCAGTGACTTGTATTTCGATGGGTAATCCACATTGCGTGATTTTCGTCAACGAGGCCACCGATGAGTTGGTTTTGGGTGTTGGTCCAATGATCGAAAGAGATCAGAGGTTCCCCTCCCGCACCAATGTTGAGTTTGTCGAAGTGATTTCCAGGAACGAAGTTCGGCAACGAACTTGGGAACGGGGATCGGGTGAAACGTTGGCCTGTGGAACGGGCGCCAGCGCCGTCTGCGTGGCCGGCGTACTGACTGGACGAACCGAGCGGACGATTAACAACCATTTGCTGGGAGGTAGTTTGATTTTGGAGTGGGATAAATCCACCAATCATGTATTCAAAACAGGACCAGCGATCGAAGTTTTCAGCGGTCATTGGAATCCAAGTTAACTCATGCGAACACTGAACACTGAACACTGAACACTGAACACTGAACACCGAACCACTTTCCGAACCACGTGCCCAACTCAATTTTCAAACAACAGTTTCTCGGCCAGGTTTTCGCATTGTCGTTACCGCGAATGCTCGATCTGTTGAATTTTCGAATTTTCCACTACGATCGGTCGGTCGACCCGGCGCGACCCGAATACAATCAACATGTGATTTTTTCATTTTGGCATGAATACATTGGCGTCGTCTTGCCCCGTTGGGGGCATACGCCATTGACGGTTCTTTGTTCGCACCATCGCGATGGGGAATTGGTCAATCAGACGGCGGCTTCCCTGGGGCTACATATTGTCCGGGGCAGTTCCAATCGAGGCGGATCGGCGGCGATTCGACAATTGAAAAACCATGCCAAATTTTCCAGCATCGCCATTACTCCCGACGGCCCGCGCGGCCCCCGACGTGAAATGGCTTTAGGTCCAATTTATTTGGCTTCGTTGCTTAAAATCCCCCTTGTCCCCGTCGGCCTTGGCATCGACCATCCTCACCGCCTGGAGACTTGGGATCAATTCGCAATCCCGCGACCGTTTTCGCGAGTGCGTATGATTTTCGGTCCTAAAATTGAGATTCCCACCGGGCTGGATCGTGAGGGATTAGAAACGCGTCGGTCAGGCGTGCAACAATTGATGAATGAACTGACCGAACAAGCGGAAGATTGGGCGGCGTCAAAAAAGAAGATGCATGGCGAACAACCGTTCCTTCGCGCCGGGCGTGCGAATCGAAAATTTTTTGATGAACCGATTCAACCTGCCGCCGAACCGTCGGAAACTCGCCCCCTGCGGATTCATCAAGTCGCTTAGCCCGGTCTGCACGACGATGTTCAATTGAGTTGTTCCAAACGTGGGAATGCCAAAAAAACGCCATCCACTACCGCGCGGAACGGCTGTGCGTATTCAAACGAAAATCGTCTGCCAGTCGGTCGAGCTCGTCTTGGCGGGAAACTATTTGCCACGCTCGTTTGCCCGTCCAGCGATCCGACTCGCCCGCCACCGCAATCCGGTAACTCTTCAAATTGCACTGTCGTACTACGTCAACCGCGACGCCGAATTGAAACCGGTCTTCGGGGTAGATTGGCGCTCCGATGGTTGTCAACGACCAGCGATTCAAATCCAAAGCCTGAAATCCGTCATTGGCGGCCTTGACTGACAGAAACGGCTCCAATGCCTTGGGAAATTTTTCAATATCGCTCGGGGAAATTTCCAGCTTGGCTCGACTCGTTCGTGGAGCATAGACTTCCCACGCGAGCCAATGATCACAAATCGAAACATGCACGGTCAACGGGTAAACCAACACGAATGCGACCAAGGCCAGTGCCAACCGTTCGGCGATCGGAACCGCGCGTTGTTGCGAAGGCACCGCGTCGTTTTGATCCCAACGAATGCACAGCCAGAAAAAAAACGCTTGGCCCAAGAGAAACAAATTCCATATCAACACACCGCTGTGATGTCGCAGTCCCCAAGGCCCGAGAATCAACAACAGCACCACGTGCATCCCGATGATCGCGACCGCGCCTGCGCGACGTGTTTGGTAAAATACTAATCCGATGGCGGCGAACAGCTCGAACGCCGGAAAAACGAGCATCAAACTATCCACCCACCCCCGCGGTAGCTTCGTCGCATCAAGTCCTCCCAAGCCCGCCAACGTCTGCGACAAGTCTCTACCCAGCGTTTCCACGAACTGGTAGTCGAACTTGCTGATCGCGGAATAGACGTAAATGCTAATTGCAATCCAGCTCATCCATTTCAGCGCATCGCGTTTGGGGAAACTCGCCATGACGACGGCATATACAATGAACTGATAGACCCAAGGCTGCAATCGATGTTGGTTTAACAAAACAGAAAACGAGGCAGCGATCGCAAAAGTCCATAAACCAACCACAGAAAATCGAGTCAACGCCACGATTGATAATCCACTGCCGATCAGCATCAGCAACATCCAATCCGATTGGATTGGCGCGCTGCACAGACTTTCAAAAAACGGAATCTGTGGCAACTGTGGCAATTCGCCCGGCGACCACCAGAGCCTGCCAGTCACACCAAACAGCACGAGAGCCATCGTCGCCCAAAAACGTTGAAACAGTGCGAATCTCGTGTTACCATGATCGGAACGAGTTAGGTCGGTACCGATGCCTGCATCGATCAATTCGCTCATCGCTCGCGCAACGCGAAATCCACAATTTCTGCAGCAGTCATCCGTTTCCCACTGGGCGGATCAAAAATCAACTTGCTGGCGTTGGGATACCGGACATTCGCTTCAAATTGATTCAATAATGCATCGAGATCGGTCACACACGCGCTGACAACCATAATATGTTGTACCAATTCTATTAATTGTCTACGATCTAATTTCGACATCCCAACTGATTTTCCGATTTTGGGTGAGCTTGTGGAATCGGGTCTTGCCATCGACATTGGAGCGATGGTTCCCGACGACGGGTGTTCAAAGTACGGTCGGAATTCAATCGTACACTCTATTCGGCACCGAGTCATTGGCTGGACATTGCATCGCTGCGGAGCGCGATGCTGTGTATTGTTGCGTCGAAACATTCGCCGGCCGAGGCCGGTGAACCCGTTGACGGTTTCGCGAAGGTGGGCACCTACGACCGGTTTAGTTTCGTGTGCCGTTAGTAAAAAAACAGCGAACTTGACCCCCGAGTCCAAGGCGGCGATCTGGTCAGCTTTGACCCGGCTCAAATTGTTGGCCAGGAACTGCCAGAAAACGGGAAACCCAGCATCGTGAATTTGGGCGATAAAGACTGCAATTCTCCCATCGGCACCAAAGATTCCTTAAGATTCAATGGTTGCAAGAATTTCATCACCGAGCTAAACTCATTGGAAATAGGGATTTGTTAGCCGCTTGCAGCCTATATCTGCTAAAGAGCCTTCCGGAATTCGCCGTTTCATCGTTCAACAATCCGAAATTGTTTCGTGGGTTGTTCGCTGGAATCGGTGATTTGACTGCGATACGTCAAACGCTCTTTTCCAGCTTGGTTTCAAGCCTCTCCTATTTTTCGCCCTGGAATGATTTGATGCCAATTCAATCGACGCTTGCTCAGGAATCCAATCGCTTGTTAAACACCGAACATCAATCTGATTCTCACCCAACTGCACCCGCAGCGGCCCCGGGGTTCTCGACGCTGTCGGTACACGCCGGTGAAGCCCGTGAAAAACCGTCCCACTCGATCACGGACCCCATCGTGATGGCGTCCACTTTTACGTTTGCCAACACGCAAGCGATCATTGATTTTATTGAAAATAATGAAGACCGTGGCGAGTATGGCCGTTACGGTGTCCCCGGCGAAAAAGTGGTCGAGCAAAAATTGGCCGCCCTGGAAGGGGCCGAGGCCGGTATCCTTTATTCCAGCGGAATGGCAGCGTTGGTCGGGCTGTTGAATGCTAAGCTAAGTGCTGGTGATGAGATCATCTTCTTCGATGAATGTTATCATCGCAGTCGCGAATATTGCCGTAAGCATTTGGCCCGTTTCGGTGTGCTGACTCGGCAAGTGAAAACCGGCGACTACGCTGCGATGGAAGCCGCCATCAACTCAAACACCAAGATGTTGGTCAGCGAATCTCCGACCAACCCGCATCTGAGTATTCTTGATCTCGAACGATTTGCTGCGATTGGCCGAACCCATCGCGTCGATACCCTGATTGATGCAACGCTGGCGACACCGTTTAATGTTCGGCCGTTGGAATATGGCGTGGATTACGTCTTGCACTCGGCGACAAAATACCTGGGCGGACACAATGACTTGCTGGCCGGAGTCGTGTTGGGAACTGCCGAAAAACTGGAATCCGTGCGGCAACTGCGCGGTGTGATGGGGGCCGTCAACTCGCCACACAATTGCTATTTGCTGGAACGCGGGCTCAAGACGTTCGAGCTCCGTATGCAACGGCACAACGAAAACGGCCAAGCGGTGGCGGAGTTTTTGGAGTCTCACCCTCGGGTCTCGCGCGTCCTGTACCCAGGTTTGGCATCCCATCCCTACCACAAAATCGCGCATCAGACGATGCGCGGCTACGGCGGCTTGATCACTTTTGAAATCTCTCAAGCGGATTGGAAGCAAACCGCAGCCATCGTCGATGCCACTCGATTGGCGCGCATCGCACCGAGTCTCGGTGGCGTGGAAACATTGATCGAGCAACCCCTGGTGATGAGCTATTGGGGCTATTCGCCGGCCGAAAGGGCAGCGTTTCGAATCACCGACAACATGATTCGGCTTGCTTGCGGTATTGAAAACTCAGCCGATATCATCGCCGATCTCGAACAAGCTTTGGCAACCAGAGTTTAACATTCAGAACAATTGGCTACCGGCAACAAGCAGATCGACAACGACTAACAAATTCGACCCGCCCGTGGCAAGTGATCGTGGTCGTTGGTTAACGGCGAATCGAACTCGGTTGCATCGCTTTTGAGGTACGGATCTCGTCGTGGCTTTTTAATTGCGCGCTGTTTGGATTGACAACTGGCTGCGGCGCCAAGGATGAATGGGTACCGGACACGAGACCAAACCGCTTGCGGTCCGTCGCCGGCGTGGGGGTCGGCAATACCGCTTCATTTTTTTCGGCAAGTTCGGACCGACGATCTTCCACTGTTTCTGCTTGCTCGGCCAAATAGCTGCCAGGAATTTGTTGCGTATCCCTGCATTCGGGACACTCGCAATTCGGCCGACATCCTTCCCCCGCGCCATCGTAGATCCGCTGACGAACTTCCGCTAAATCCAGTTTCGCCCCACGCCACAAACCGCGCCGCGGCGGAATCAAGCTGTCTGAATTAGTCTTCCAACAAATGTAAGGCGAATTTCGTTTACATTCTTCGCCGTCGCAATTGTAAAACCGTCCCGAATGGCCAGTGTGAGCCTGAAAGACCTTACTGCGAGTTTCAGGATCAAACGGCGAATAGGTGATTGGCCCCGAGAAGTAATCCCGGATCGCGTGGCGAACTTCTTGACACACTGCAGAAGCCGCTGGCATTCCGCAACTGGCCGCCAAAACGGCCGCCATAACTGCCATTCGCCGTCTACGATTCGAAAAAGCCCTTTTCGAAATCAGGAGCGGCAATTTTGCGATCGTCACGGGCGAGTTCCTTGTGAATTCGAAGTTATTTAGGATTGTTGTAATCGATCGACCAGTTACAACCCTACAATTCTTGAATTAAGTTACAGTCCGGTTCAATTGCCGAGCCAGACGAGTTGACCGAGCCAGTCCGATCCATGAAAACGCCAGCGGCTGCCTAATCGGTACAAATTGACCCTCGTGAATGAACGGCCGTATAAGGGCATTCATTGTTATCTTGGACGATTTCCCGACGGTTAACTCAATATTGTTCGTTGGGGATTAGCCAAATTTGGATTTATCGCTCGTCTGTTATCAAAAACAGGAACACTTTAGACTGGCGGTTTACGTTTGGGTGCCAAGATCGATTGATGTGAGTTCGTTCACTGAAGACCAATTAAACTTTCAACACTTGATATACTTATGCTCCGTCCAAAAATCGGCGCCGTTTCGTACCTCAATACCAAGCCCTTGGTCGCTGGGATGGAAGAAGTCGGCAGTGCGTTCGAGTTGATTTACGATTTGCCCAGTCATCTCGCCGATCGCTTGGCGGCCGACGAGCTGACGGCCGCCTTGATCCCGACGGTCGAAGCGAATTCGCCGGATTATACGATCATCTCCAACGCCTGTATCGGCTGCCGTGGTCCCGTCTGGAGTGTGAAATTACTGGGGCGGGTTCCGCCCGAGAAAATTTCCACGCTGGCATTGGATGAAGGTTCTCGAACCAGTTGTGTTTTAGCACAGGTCTTACTAGCCAAGAAATTCAACGTTCATCCCACCACGATACCGCTCAGCATCACCGACGATTGGCGATCGTCGTCCGCCGATGCCGTTCTGATCATCGGTGATCGAGCGATGAAAATAGATGAAACCGGGTTTGCCTTCAGTTGGGATTTGGGAGCTGAATGGTTTGCCTTGACCGGATTGCCGTTTGTGTTTGCCGTGTGGGCCGCGCGACCTAGCGAATACCTGGAGCAACTCGATTGGGTGTTGTCCACGTCGCGCGACACGGGTTTGGAAACACTGGAGCAAATCGCAGCGCGCTACGCCGATCAATACCAATTAACCCGCCAAGAGTGCTTGCAATACCTGAGCCAACATTTACATTTTGAGTTGGGAGCGGATGAAAGAGCTGGGCTGGATTTGTTTTTTCAGTTCGCCTCGGAATTGTCATTGCTGTCGACAGAGAGACTTCATTTTTATGATTGCTCGACGGCATAACCAGCATTAAGAACTGGCACCGTTTTCCAATTTTGTTTTCATGGACGTCGCCCCCATTCAGATTTACAATCGCCGCCCCCATCTAACGAACTAATCCGAGCGAAGCACCATGAAAGTCGCGGACACCGAAATTGCCAGATTGCTCGACAAAGCCGTTATGGGAAAACGATTGACTCCAACAGAAGGTCTCACGATTGCCCGTTGCGACGATCTTGCGGCGCTCGGCGCTGCCGCCAACCAGGTGACGAACCGATTGCACCCCGAGTCGTTTCGCACCTACAACATCGACCGCAACATCAATTACACCAACATCTGCACGGCGGTCTGCAATTTTTGCGCTTTTTACCGCAGCCCCAAACATGAGGAGGGTTACGTTCTCGACCGCGCGGAGTTGCTGGAAAAGATTGCCGAAACTGTGCGACTTGGCGGCAACCAGATCCTGCTACAAGGCGGATTGCATCCAAAATTCAAACTCGATTGGTACGAGGAAATGCTGTCCGAAATCAAACGGCATTATCCCATGATCAATATCCACGGTTTCAGTCCGCCGGAAATCTATCATTTCTCCAAAGTCAATCATTGTTCGGTCGAAGAAGTTTTAACTCGACTAAAAGCGGCCGGCATGGGCAGCTTGCCGGGTGGCGGTGCAGAAATATTGGTGGATCGCGTTCGAGCGGAAATCACTCGCGGCAAAGTCATGACGGATGATTGGCTAGACGTGATGCGGGTCTGGCATCGAATGGGCGGCCACAGCAGCGCAACCATGATGTTTGGCCATGTCGAAACGATAGCAGAACGTATTGAGCATCTCGAACGCTTGCGACAACTTCAAGACGAAACCGGTGGGTTCACGGCATTCATCTGTTGGACGTTCCAACCCGACAACACCGACATGTCGGATATTCCCCCAGCAGGTTCCTTCGAGTATTTGAAAATGCTGGCGATCTCTCGATTGTATTTGGACAACATTCCCAATATTCAATCGAGCTGGGTCACACAAGGCTTGAAAATCGGACAATTGTCATTGGTTTACGGTGCCAATGATATGGGAAGTTTGATGATTGAAGAAAATGTTGTCGCCGAAGCTGGCACCGTGCATTACTTGACGTTGGATGAAATGCGTGACGCGATTTCATCGCTCGGGTTTACACCCCGTCAACGAAACGTACATTACGAGTTGATCGATGAAGCCCACGCCGAGTTTGCCGTAACAGCCAATCGCCGTTGGGTCGCCGAGCAAAAAAAGAAGCCCCTGGACGTGTACCAATTGGCCTAGTTGAATCAGGGAAAATTGGTATGTCAGAGGCAGACTTGTCAGCTGATACGACGGATCCTACTCGTCCGCGGCCATCAGCCACGGCGTCAAAACCGGCGTGTATGCACAAATTTCGGCGGGCGAAAAATACAGACTAATTTCCCGCGCGGCAGCTTCTGGTCCATCCGATGCGTGTACCAGATTCATTTGTCGGCTGCTGCTGTAATCGCCTCGAATCGTCCCGGCAGCTGCCTTCAAGCCGTTGGTCGCGCCGAGCATGTCCCGGACAACGCGAATGACTTCCAAGCCTTCCAACACCATCGCCACAACCGGCGCGCCGGTAATGAAAGCCTCCAAACCAGGATAAAATGGCTTGGAAACGTGTTCCGCATAATGCCGTTTGGCGAGATCCGGAGTTACCTGAATTAGCTTCAGCGCTATGATATTGATCGCTTTTTCTTCGAAACGTGAGATGATTGTGCCAATCAAACGGCGTTGCACACAATCGGGTTTAAGCAAAATAAGTGATCTTTCCATCGCGATTCTGATTCCTTTAAAACTGTTAGCGTGTTATTTTTTGCAGCAAATGAGTAAGCTGATTTACATTGAGTCGAGATTCTAGCAGAGATTTCCCCCTTTCGAAATCCGGAGATATTTGAGACAATTGTGCCTTCAAAAATCGGGGAAACCCGTCAAAATTTCCGTCATGAGATAACATTCATTCCCCCATCGCTGGGCCTCACAACGCCAGTCCCACGGCACTTTGCGCGGGCGGGTTGCCAGTGCTCCCAGTCGCTATAGAAACCGATAATGATCAGCCCTTCGGAACCAGCCAACTCCTTCCCGCAGACTCACAAACCCACCGAAGTTTTGACTGGCGTGACCGTCCGTTTGGTCGGCGACTCGGGCGACGGCATGCAGTTGCTGGGTAGCCAGCTAACGAACACTTCCGCTTTGGCGGGAAACGACATCGCCACTTTTCCCGATTTCCCGGCTGAGATCCGCGCACCACGAGGTACCCGTGCGGGGGTCAGCGGATTTCAACTTCAATTTTCGTCCGAAGAAATTTTTACTCCGGGCGACGGACTCGATGCGCTCGTCTGTATGAATCCGGCGGCGTTGGTAACCAATCTCGAAGATCTGAAAAAGACGGGGATCTTGATTGTAAACTCGGATAGTTTTGAAGCCAAAGATTTGAAGCTCGCCAAACTCGCACACAATCCACTTGAGGATGGCACGATCAAGAATTATCGTACGATCCGCGTGCCCATGAGCAGCATGACTCGCAAATCGGTGGAGTCGACCGGTCTTTCACCCAAGTTAGCCGATCAATGCAAAAACTTTTTCGCGATGGGTTTAGTATTTTGGTTGTATGGTCGTGATGTCGCGCCGACGCTGCGATTCATTGAAAAGAAATTTTCGGGCAAGCCGGACATCGCCGAAGCGAATCGATTGGCAATGCAAGCGGGCTGGAATTATGGGGAAACGACCGAAGATTTTGCGTCCACCTTTAGCGTGTCACCCGCGAAACTGACTCCCGGCAAATACAAGAATATCATGGGCAATCAGGCACTCGCTTGGGGCCTGATCACGGCGGCCAAAATTAGCGGTAAAGAACTTTTTCTGGGATCGTACCCAATCACACCTGCCAGCGACATTTTGCACGAACTTAGTCGCCACAAAAATTTTGGGGTCCGCACGTTCCAAGCAGAAGACGAAATCGCTGCCGTCTGCTCGGCCATCGGCGCCGCCTTCGGTGGCAGCATGGCGATCACGGCCAGCAGCGGCCCCGGAATCGCACTCAAAGGGGAGGGCATGGGCTTGGGACTGATCCTCGAATTACCGATGATCATCATCGATGTCCAGCGCGGCGGCCCGAGCACAGGTTTGCCGACCAAAACCGAGCAATCCGATTTGCTGATGGTCATGCATGGTCGCAACGGTGAATCCCCATTGCCGATCCTGGCCGCCCGCAGCCCCAGCGATTGTTTCGACGTCGCGATCGAAGCCTGGCGAGTGGCAGCAAAATTCATGACGCCGGTGATCTTGTTGTCCGACGGCTACATCGCTAACGGAGCCGAACCGTGGAAGATTCCCAAATTGAGCGAATTGCCTAAAATCCAGATCGAGCACCCCGGCCCCAACACCAACGGTGCGCCGTTCATGCCTTACCGACGCGATGAAAACCTAGCTCGTCCTTGGGCCATTCCAGGCACTCCGGGACTGATGCATCGAGTGGGTGGCCTGGAAAAACAGGACGTCACTGGCAATATCAGTTACGAGCCGGAAAACCACCAACACATGGTGCAAACCCGAGCGCGCAAAGTCGAACTCGTGGCCGATTTCGTGGAAGAGCAATTGGTCGAAGGCTCCAGCTCGGGCACACTTGTGATGAGTTGGGGAGGAACGTATGGGACCTGTCATACCGCGGTCATGAGCTGCATCGCGGATGGGCTGAAAGTCGGTCATGTTCATTTGCGCTGGTTAAATCCGTTCCCGCGAAATCTGGGTGAAATCTTGAAACGATACGATCGCGTGCTGATCCCCGAGTTGAACACCGGACAACTGCGTTTGTTAATTCGCCAAAAATATCTCGTCGACGCCGTGGGATTGAATAAGATCAAAGGCAAGCCGTTCAGCGTCAGCGAAGTTGCCGAGGGGATTCGAGAGTTTGTCAAATCCAAAGCGTAGCGTCCGATCGTGGAATCGGAAATTCGAAACTAGCGAATTGATCCTGTTATCTCTTATTCAAATAACCAACATTAACGATAACCATGTCTACTGAACTTCCTGTGCTGACAGCCGCTGATTTTGCTTCGGATCAAGATGTCCGCTGGTGCCCGGGTTGCGGGGACTACTCGATTCTTGCGCAAATGAAAAAAGTTTTGCCCGAGATCGGTGCTTCCTTGGAAAATACGGTGTTCATTTCCGGGATCGGTTGCTCCAGCCGCTTTCCGTATTACATGAACACCTATGGGATGCATAGCATTCACGGTCGTGCTCCGGCGTTTGCAACCGGATTGAAATCGACGCGTCCGGAACTCGATGTGTGGGTAATTACAGGTGATGGCGATGCGTTGAGCATTGGTGGCAATCATTTCATGCATGTCATTCGTCGCAACCTTGATATCAATATCGTGCTGTTCAACAATGCGATTTATGGATTGACCAAAGGCCAATATTCTCCGACTTCGAAAGTCGGCGCCATCACCAAGAGCTCGCCGCGCGGTTCGATCGATCACCCCCTAAATCCAATCTCGGTCGCGCTGGCGGTCGAGGCGACGTTTGTCGCTCGATCGATTGATACCAACATCAAACATCTGGTTGAGATTCTTACTCGCGCATCGCAACATCGGGGCACCTCGTTTGTCGAGGTGTACCAGAACTGCAATGTGTTTAACGACGGAATCTGGGATTACGCCAAAGACAAGGCGACCAAAGATGATTGCACCATCTACATGGAACATGGCAAACCGCTCGTGTTTAGCGGCGGAAACAAAGGAATTCGACTCAACGGTTTCACACCGGAAATCGTCAAACTCGATGGCTCGATTGCGCACGATGATTTGTTGTTCCACGACGAAGCGGCTCCCAATTCGCAATTGGCATTCCTGCTCAGTCGTTTGCGTCACCCGGAATTCCCCGAACCGATGGGAGTTTTTCGCGCCGTCCAACGGCCCACCTATGACCATATGATCAATGCGCAGGTCGCCGAAGTGATCGAACAATCGGGCCCAGGTGATTTGGAAAAACTATTCAACAGTGGAGACACCTGGACAGTCGCCTAGCAAGCTGTTCCCTACCAGAGCTTGACGCGGAGTCCCCGCCGGAGCTGGGGGAGCGAACTTCCGACAATTCGGCACCGGCCATGGCTCGGAAAATTCTGATCATCGCGGAATACGAAATTCTCAATGGCGGTGAGCGATCGTTATTGGCCGTGTTGCCATATCTAAAAGAGGCGGGCTGGCAACTTTCTGTGTTACTACCCAATGACGAAGTGTCCGGGGCAACCGATGTTGATCGGCGACGGACCGAGTCACTTGACCCGGCGGCCCGCCCCAAACCAGTTGAACAGAACGCTGCGTCGAATTTGAACGAAGCGCTGTCGACAATGGAAATTCCGACAATTCGCTTGGCCAAGTGTGACAGGGAGGGAAACCGATTAACGCAAACGGAAATGCGCAGCCAAATTGCCGGTCAGCTCATTAGTGACGCACCGAACCTGATTCACTGCAATAGCCTCTCGACCAGCCGACTTTGCGGGCCCGTCGCGCGCAGTCTCGGGATTCCGGCGATTGGACATTTGCGTGACATCATCAAGCTCAGTCGCCGCGCGATCGAAGACCTCAACGAACTTAGTCAGATCATTGCCGTCTCGCAGGCTACGCGAGATTGGCATGTTAACCAAGGAGTCGCTGCGGAACGAACAGTGGTGATTTACAACGGCGTCGATCTGGAAACATTCTCTCCACGGTGCTCGCCGTTGATCGACCAGCGGACACCCGATTGGCGTCACACGCTGCACATCGCTGCGGCTGCACCGGCACTCCTGTTTGTTGGTCAAATCGGTCTCAGAAAGGGAATCGACGTCCTATTAGCGGCGTTCGAAATTATTGCCCGCGTCGACTCAAGCTGCCACTTGTTAATCGTTGGAGAACGAAATTCGCTTAAGGAAGAAGCGATCGTTTTTGAAACTGCACTGCATGATGCGACAGCCCGTTCCGACGTTTCGTCACGGATTCATTGGTTGTCGCGCCGCAGCGACATTCCCGATCTGATGCGTGAATCGACCTTGCTTGTCCATCCGGCCCGGCAAGAACCGCTTGGACGGGTGCTATTAGAAGCTGCCGCCAGTGGTCTTCCGATAGTTACTACGAATGTTGGAGGCTCTTCGGAAATCCTGGCAGGCATGGAAGCATTCCAATTGATACAACCAGTCGATGCGGAGTTGATCGCCGGTCGAGTTTTGAAACTGCTTCAGGACGAAAATCAACGTCTCGAAATTTCACGTCAGTTGCGCCAAATCGCGGAAACACGATTTTCCGCCGAAAGTACCGCAAAAACGCTCTCGGCAATCTACGCGAACTGGATTCCGGATTAGCCAATCCTTGCAAAAACAGGAATCCAATTCTCACCCTCACGGCAAAACCGTCACTCGCGAAATGATGATGCGCTTTGATAAACAGGGCAATTTTTTCCCTCGACGGTTGAAGTTTTCACCGCAGCAAGTGAAAATACAAAACAGGAATCCAATCTCCGAACTGGCTGGCCCATGACTCAAATTTCAAAACAAGAATTCCTGTCGTTGGTCAGCAAAAGCCGAGTCATTGAATCTTCCCAACTCGAACGCTGGCTGTCCACGGTTCCTACGACAGATGCTGCCGAGGTGGCCAATAAAATGGTCCGCGACCAGTTGTTGACGCCCTGGCAGGCCAAGTACTTGTTGACTGGCCGGTCGCGATTGGATATCGGCGGCTACCGATTGCTCGAACGAATTCAACGTGATGAGTTGGGGGATCGCTTTTTGGCGATTCACAAGCAACTCGGTCGAAAAGTGGACATCCAGGTATTGCCGGCAGATTTGACGCACGACAAAATTCGTTGCGAAATATTCATCAAAAAAGCCAGCCTGGTTGCCAAGCTTGACCATCCCCACCTAAGCCATGTCTATGACATTGATCAGGAAGGGGGACGCTATTTTCTGGTCACCGAACATGTCGACGGCGTTCGACTCGCCGAGACGTCCCGCAATTCTTTGGATACTGTTGACGTAGCGCGCCTGGCAAACCAAGCCCTGTCGGGACTTCAATTTGCCCACGATCATCACGTGATCCACGGCAACTTGTCACAACAGGACTTGATAATCAGCCCGGAATGGGGAGTCAAGATTCAGAATCTGGCGACTTCACCCTTGCGGGTCACCTCGGAAAATGCCACTTTCGAAAGCGGCAAATTAGATGATATCCGGTCATTGGCCGGGATCGGTTCCACCGTATTGGCTGAACTGAAACCTGCCACAGACTCCGGCGAGCGAATTGAGTTGGCCAACATTCTGAATTCGCTGGCGACCTGTGACACCGATTCGTTGACTCCCGCCAAGGAACAGCTAGCTCGCTGGCTGGAGAATCACGAACCCAACCTGCCAGATGATTTACTAGACGATGACGACAGCGAAGCCCATTCCGCTGAGTCGGGATCGATTGAGACGGGTGGATTTGATCAACCGATCCAGTCTCAGTTGCCAGCGCTCGCTCGCCCTAACTCGGTTCGCACGAACGTATCTCACAAAAATTCTGGGAAAGCTGGCGCTGAGAATGACGCCGATGAGGAATACGAAGAAGACGAATCTGACTCAACACCCGGCTATTTCGCAAATTTGGCTCGCGAAAATCCCGTCGCGCTCGTTGCTACTGTGCTGGTCGTTGGACTGCTCCTCATCGCCGGCTCGGGCTACGGCGCCTACAAAATTTTTGGACCGGCTAGTAACTCGAAAGTTGGACCAAAAAATTTGGCGGCCGGAACCAACTCCCAAAAATCTACCTCGGCCCGTACCTCGGCCTCCAAGCCGGCGCTGAAGAATCCGCCTTCCTCGCCGATCGCAGCGGCGACTGACGTCAGCCTTGACAATCCGGATTCAATTTCCAAATTTACGAAAAAGCTCTCGCGAGATTATGGTCCGGATGTCGAAGGTAACGTCCAACCGGAGCCCGTGAATCCACCAGCGCCCGACGTCGCCGTCAATCCACCGGACAATGGCCAAGCCCCACCATCGGCAGAAGCGGCCCTGCCCGCCGTTGTTGGCGCAGAACCCAATCCTGCCCCAACCGATGTAACTGACAACAATTTGCCGGAGACTCAGCCGGTTGCAACGACTGAAAATCCTCCGATTGAACCAGAGAAAATCGATCAACCAACGGTTGCGCCAACGACAGCGCCCGCCCCGGCGACGATCGTGGATTTGGCCGAGCCATTCAAGAACTTTCCCGGTGCAGCCGCGCTTCCTCCGATTGAAGACCAGGCGGAATTCAAGATTGCTGATTTGGTAATCGACAATCGATTTTTGCTGGGGGCTGAAATCTTTACGCACCCCGGAATCAGTCGTGCCAAGATGCTGTTTGCAATGGAGCGTGATCCAAATGAAAAACAGACTTGGATCGTGACGCTCGGTCGCAGTGCCAAAGACAAACAAGAACCGATTGCCAAGTTTCGCAAATCTGAATCCGAGTTTTTCTTTCAGTGGTTGCCGGCGGCCAGCGACAATAAGAACGCAGGTTACCTGCAAAATTGCCTGATCAAACTCTTGATACCGGATAAATTCACTTGGCTTAAATTGCGAAAGCCCGTGCCGCTGGATCCAATGAATTTCACGGCCGAATCGTTGTCTTCAACCGTCCAGGCGAACTTGGACTATTTGCCGAATTCGGAGAACTTGGCGGTTGAGATCTTGCCGACTGAGATTCCGGAAACGAAACTCAGTCCGGCGTTGCTCGATTTGGAAAACGGAATACCAGGGCGAATATTGCTTAAAGAGAATGACGAAAATGCGTTTGTCTGGGTCCAGGTTGGAATCGAGTTCAAACTGCGATTGCGAGTACGTTCGGATTTGGTTTTTTTAAACCAAGGGAGAATTCAAGCCATCAAATCTTTGCAAAATTTGAATGAGTTGGCAGTGCTGGTAAAACAACAGGAAGTCAGTCGGTTTGAACAATATGAAATCGCCAAAGCAAACAGAGCGCCTCCTGGAAAGGGAGAGGAATTCGATGCGATTCGCGATCAACGTTTGAAGGAGGCAGAACTGGCTCAGGTGCTGACCGCTCAAGCCATTGAGTATGTGACTGTCGCTCCGAAAATACTCAATCAACCCATCGGTATCCGCGTGTTCCTGAAAATGGATGGACATGAAGTCGATATTGCCCGCACGAAGATGGGCTCGGAATAATTCATGATTCGAATCGGTATCGTCGGCGCCACTGGGTACACGGCGCTTGAGTTGCTCAAGATCTTGTTAAAACATCCTCAAGTCGAGGTCACGCAGCTGACGTCGCGCGATGCAGAAACGCCACATCTCGATGCGGTCCACCCCGCTTTGCGCGGCCAGCTGGATCTAAATTTGATTCCGTTAGACATCCACGATTTTGTCCAGCAGGTGGATTGTGCGTTCTGTTGTTTGCCGCATGCCGCATCCGCGGAAATCGTTGGTCAATTACTCGATCGTGGTATCAAGGTCGTCGATTTTAGCGCCGATTATCGGCTGAACGATGTCGGGACGTTCGAGAAGTGGTATCAAGTCCGACATCCCGATGCCGGACGTATCGGGTCCGTGCCTTACGGTATTCCCGAGTTCTTTCGGCAAGAAATTAGAACTGCCCAAATCGTCGCCAACCCCGGTTGCTTTCCCAGCTCCGCATTATTGCCGCTGGCCCCACTACTGCAAGCCGATCTGATCCAACCGGCTCGAATCATTGTCGATTCCAAGTCCGGAGTTTCGGGTGCTGGAAGAAAACCAAATCTAAAATTCCATTTTCCGGAATGTAATGAATCACTGGCCGCTTATGGAGTCGGCACACATCGACACATGCCAGAAATCGACCAACTGATCGAACGCATCACGGGTGCCAAAATCAATACCGTGTTTACCCCCCATTTGGTGCCGATGGATCGTGGAATTTTGTCGACCATTTATGTTGATCCTCAACCGGGGCACGGCCCCGTGGAATTGATGGCAGAATTGCAGAGGTTTTATTTCGACGAGCCCTTTGTGCGTATCACGGACCAACTTCCCACGACCAAAGACGTCAGCGGGACAAACTTTTGCGATATCACGGTGCGCCAGTGTGGTTCCACAATTATCCTCATCAGCGTACTCGACAACCTGATCAAGGGAGCGTCCGGTGCAGCCGTGCAGAATTTCAATTTGATGTTTGGTTTGCCAGAAACGACGGGACTAATCTAGAGCGGTGATGACACACGAAAATCTCTACCGATATCTGGATTGAAGAAACATTTTTTGAACTTGTGGCCATGGCGATCAACTGCCAGCCGACCCGAACGGGATCACTCATGAAGTTTGCGTTTCAACTGCTGGTATTCCTGGCCGCCTGGGGAGTCGCGGGATTTACTTTGTTGGCTATCACACAGCCCGAATGGCAATCGCCGGTCTATCGGCAACTCGTTCGCTTGATTCCGTGGGCTGGCTACCTCCATTTGTTTGCCGGTTCGATTGCCTTGTTGTTGGGTGTTTTTCAGTTCCAGCCCAGGATTCGTCAGTCCAACATTGAATTGCACAAATTGATGGGACGTGTCTACGTGGGATGTGTGCTGGCTTCGACCCTGGGCGCTTTCGTCAGTGTCTGGGTCTCACCCTCATCGTGGGCTGCGAAATCGGCATTTTGGATTTTGGCCGTACTTTGGCCGACCGTCACATTGCTGGGCTATCCGTGGCGCGGAACGTTTAATGCACATTGGCACGCGCGGTGGATGACGCTCAGTTACGCTTTGACCTGCGCTGCGATCACATTGCGAATTATCTTGGGAATCCTCTTGGGGATCGGAGTTAGCTTTCAATCTGCCTACCCGATTGCTGCCTGGGGAGGCGTGCTAACCAATCTCTGCATTGCCAACATTATTATCTTTGGGCTCTTTCCCCGGCAAAAAATCGCAACGGTAGCTCGGCGTTAGAACAATCAATACTCAGGGACCTTTCAAAGCTTGTCCAAGCCTGCCGAGGTCTTTTTTTTCTGTCCCTAATTTTGGAACTTGGATTCTGTCCTCGATTATCGCGAACCAATCAACCTCGTCATGGCTCAGGTAATACGAGCAGAATTCGCCCGCCAGTCACTTACTCAATTGGAAACCCCATGCAGATCTTAACCCAGCGCATGAAGTTAGTTTCCGCGAATGTGCCCTTGGCACGGGCGGAGATCAACGAACCGCAGGAATTCTCTCATTTACTCGAGGCGACGGTTCCTGAAAATTGGCCACCGGAATCTGTCGTTGACGCGCTCCCATTGTTCCTCAGTTGGTTAGAAGCCGCGCCCGATCAGATCGGCTGGTTCGGTTGGTATGGTTTGGCCTCACTCGACATCGCAGGTCCGCCAACTCTGATTGGCGGGGGCGGGTTTCTCGGGCCGCCCAGCGATGGTGTGGCGCAAATCGGTTACTCCGTATTGCCCCAATTTCAATCTCAGGGCTATGCCACTGAAATGGTCACGGGTTTAATCGAATGGGCGTTAGCGCAAGCGGAAGTTTCTGTAATCCAGGCTGAGACCGAATGGGCGAACCCCTCATCCGTGCGCGTGTTGGAAAAATGTGGCTTTGTTTCGGTCGGTCCATCGGATCAACCCGGCGGAAGTCGTTTTGAATTTCGACCCCATTCTTAATGTTGCCAGCTTTGCCTAATTTGCTGCCGTCGGCCCAATCCAAGTTAACGGGTCGGCAGATTGTTGACAAACTAATTTTCGCTGTTGTGGGGAATCGACTAAATTCTCCGGTTGATCACCAAACACCGAATCAACGCCAATCAGTTCGACTTGCAAAAATTTCTGTTAAGCGCAGCGTTGCGTCGCTTCCGAGATTGGCGTCGACAAAACACGAGGCAAACTATTCGCCGACAAATGATTCCGACGCTGGATAAAGGTGCCTATCGTTTGGGTTGACAAAATTCCAATCATTGCGCCAACCACTACGTCCGACGGAAAATGACTTTGGGTTGCGACACGTTGCAGGCCGACCATAATCGCCAGGAAAAAGAAAAATCTCTTGCCTTGGGGGTACATTACCGACAACGCGGTCGCGAGCGCGAACGCAGTCGCAGTATGTCCTGACGGAAATGACTGCATTCCGTTATCGAAAATCGTCGTGCCGCGGTTGGACGCCAGACTAAGTTCATCTGGGGAAATCGGTGGGATAAACGGGCGTGCTCGGTGGAAGATCACTTTTAGTATCGACACTACCCCACCGGCCAGGACTGTCGAACCCAGGACCAGTTGGATTCCGCGTCGTCCCGATCGATCAAGATTCCAAATCAACAAAATGGCCAACAAACAAATGTTGCCATGTCCAAAGGAACCGACAAAATCCAACAATGCCAAGACATCGCCCGGCAATTGTTCCTCCGGAGGCAGTTGATAGCAGAGCTGATCCAGAAACAAAAAACAAAGACCACCGGCGATCGCCAACGCACCCAAGATGGAAAAAATGTTTCGATTGGAGAATTGGATTTGGTTCATGTCACGCCATGGAACGAATCGCCCAGGAATGTTGTGTTTGATTCATGTCACTGCAATCAGCGAGAATTGAGCGCGCGGAGGGTTTCTCGTACCGCACTGAATATCAAAATTCCCGGTATCCCACAATCTCAATCCAGACTAGTACCCCGTTACCGTGGCCTGACGAAAATGAATTAACATGAAATGACGAACAGACCGGAAATCCCGCAGGCTTGCCCTGCGGATGGTTAGGCTGTTGACTACCAAGGGCCACGATCACATCCAACGTCCTCCCCCGCGATTTGCCGTAGGCAAATCGCGGGGGAGGACGTTTTTTTGAAGTGATTCAGGGTAGCAAAAAACCTAACCATCCACCGGACAAGCCGGTGGGAGTCACAAGAAACTAAACTGCGTAGCATGCCCAAACAACAACTTTTTCATCAGGCCACCGTTACCGTCCGGTCGAACGATTGAGCTTTCAATTTTTTGGCAATACTGATATAGGTTTCGACGGAATTGTCAGTGAAAATTCCAGGTATCTACGGATCACCGAAGCAAATCCGCCGCTTTTGACAATTTGTTAGCAATGGCATTCAGATGACCTACGTCGCCTTTGGAGTCGAGCCGGGCCGTCGCGCCACGTATGAACTTCGGCAGTCCAGGTACCAGGCTTTGGGGGAACAGATTGCCCGCGAGGCTTGGGAGATTGACCACTCACGTGGAAATCGCTGCCGTTTGTTGGATGTGGGTACTTTCAACGGCGCGGCGCGACGGTACATCGAGCAACATCCCGGCGCTGAAAACATTGATTACGAAGCGGTTGACATCTACCCGCACGGATTCGAATTCGTCTACAAACACCAAGACTGGACACTGCACCACATTGACCTACTCGGTGGCATGAAGAGCCTGCCCGAGAACGGCTATGATGTGGTGATCTGCGAGCAAGTATTGGAACATCTAACGGATGTTCAGCCCGCCATTCAGGACATTGCCCGCGTTTTGAAGCCCGGGGGGCTGGCGATTATCGGTGTCCCGATCTTTCCGGAAGGACTTCATCTGGTTCGCAAACATCTCATCCCGATAACCGATCGGATCCTCGGAACAGGTCGTAAGCGGGGACACGTTCAAGCCTGGTCACTGCGGACTTTTGCCCGGGAATTCTCTACCGTTCCCCAGCTGAAGGTCTGCGAAAAACGCGGTTTTCGTATCGTGTCCGGTGGAATATTGCGATCGCTGGAGTTCACCCGCACTTGGTGGAAAATCAACCGAAAGATCGGTGCCCTCGTGCCGGGGCTGTGTACCGAAGTACAACTTGTGTTCCGCAAACAGTAGTGAGCTTTCGTCCGTGTAATGTTGATGCCAGGGAGCGGGGTTCCCGTCGTCATTCACACGCCAGAAAACAGCGGCAAAAAAATCGGCAAACCCAACAATCAAAGCTTGACGCGAAAGCCGATTCCCCCAAACAACTCGCTTCAGTTCGACAGAAAGCCGAACAGGTTGACAATCTCCTGTTCAGACAATTGATCGAGCAACCCATTGGGCATCAGCGACTGAGTTGTCTTCTTCATGTCTTCAATTGAGCGGCGATCAATCGTAAGCAAAGCATCTGCCGTTTGCACTTGGATCGTCCGGTCGTTCTCCCCAACTACCACTCCTGATAGCAGCCGACCATCCTCCAATTGCACCATCGAAGACCGATAGCTCTCGGCCACCGAAGCACTCGGATCAACAATATTTTCCAACAAATAATTTAAATTGCGGCGATCCGAGCCGGTCAAGTCGGGACCAATACGGCTTCCCACTCCCTGGATCGTATGGCAATTCGCACAGGTCTTTTCGAATAGTTGTCGACCAGCCACCAATTCCGTTTCGGAAAACTCACGTTTCGAAAACTTGTCCGTCAACAGATTACGCAATTGGGTCAGCTGCTGCTCTCGTTCCGCGGAGGTCTCACGAATCTGGCCCCACACGCGCGTAAGTCTCGCCGTCAATTCTGGATTGCCGAAATTCATAATCTGCCGCGCACGTGCGGCATTGACCCAGGTCGAGGGCAACGATTGCGCTTCGATCGCATCGAGCAGCTTAAACGACCAAGTGTCTCGAGCCACCAAGGTACTGATTGCAGCCGACTTGCCGACTGGATCGAGGCCAGCAAAATTCGCCAAGATCAGATCCGCCACTTCCGGTTGGTCGCAATGGACCAGCGCTTGCGTGACCGCAGTTGACAACGCGCGATCGGAGATCAAAGTTCGCAAAACTTCCAACAGTTGCGGAACTTGACCCGATTCGGCCAACGCAACAATCGCTTGACGGCGGGCCGTCACATCGGCCTTGGTATCGAGACATATCTTCTGCAAGTCAGCAAGTGCGCGGCCGTCTCCGAATACAACGCTTAGCTTCCCGACAAGTTCGCCAATGGTGCCGTCTGAAGAGGCCGCCAATTTCTGGGCCACAATTCCCCAAGACTGCGGGGCACTGGCCTGACTCCATCCTTCCAATGCCAACGCCATCCCTCGCAGAATATCCTGTTGGACTTCCGGTTCGGTAATCTGATGTAGTCGCTGCACCAGCAATTCCACCGATTGAGGTTCCGATTCAAGTTCGTGCGTTAAACGCCGGGCAATATTTTCTCGGATCAGTCCGATCTGCGATTGAGTTGCCAACTTAATTGCGGCGGCGGGATTGGCAACAACCAGCGGTTCGATTCCATACCAAATCAGCTGGGGCTGCACTCGATCGCTGGCATCTTCTCCATGGGCGGCCAAAGCGGAAGCGATCTTCCACACCGACTGCGTCACCAATTCGTGCGCGCTCTTGGCGGCCGGCACATCGCCCACGGCAGCCGCTGGTACGGTTGCCAACCTACGCATGGCACTGGCAATATACAATCGCACCAGGCCTGAATCATCGCTGTCTGCCATGGATTCCAATCGTTGTCGCACGTCGGGCGTGATCGCCAACCGGCCATCCGTTAGCAATCGAACGGCCCAAGCTCGCAAGTTCTCATCGGACTGAGTCGTTTGCTCGATCAACCAGGTTTGCTCGACACAATTACAACTGTACATCGTCCACAGAATACGCAACTTGTGGGGAATCGAATCGGCGGCAGCATACGCGGCCTGTAATTGGCTCGCCAACAGCGCGTCGGCAATCTCGCCTTCCTGAGAATTCGCCCCACTCGTTTCTCCACTCGCGACCGGGGCCCGCATCGCGAATCGCTCTTGCAAAATTCGCCGCGATTGACGCGCATACCAGTCATTGGTCGCCGCCAATTGGTCGATCAACTGTTCATTATCAAGCAAGTCCAAATCAGTGACGGTGGGGCGCGATGGAACACCATAGGTCAACTTGAAAATTCGTCCTGAAGTCCGGTGAATGCCATCATTTTCGTGGCATTCGCCGATGTCGGACCAGTCCAGCAAGTAGACCCCGCCATCGGGTCCACTGATCAACTCGATCCCCCGAAACCAGGGGTCGGTGGTTTTGAAATAATCGGGTCCATGCTGGGCAACAAACGAGTTGCCTTCCCGTTGCAAGGAATCACTGTTGATACGTCGACCATGAAAATTAGCCGTAAACAACCTCCCGCGAAACTCGGCGGGCCAATTGTCCCCTTGGTAGATCATCAACCCCGTATGTGCATGTCCGCCCCCGGCTGCATCGGTCCCGTCGGACATACCCTCTTTTTGGGTCACGGCCGTATGCGCTTCGCCTACATCCCAATGAAAGTGATCGGCCGTCTGTTCAATGACTTGATAGGTATGCGGATTGAAGTGTGAGCCATACATCCGGCGAAAACGTGCATTGGGAACGACGTGAAACAAATGCCCAATCACGGTGTTGATCATGAACATTTCCCCATGTTCATTGAAATCAAACCCCCAGGGATTGGTTCCCCCTTCCGCCACAATCTCGAATACGCGCGACGTCGGATGAAATCGCCAGATGCAACAGTTCATCGCTGTCCGTTGGGACACAGTCGCACCCGGCGGTCCAACGAACGACGTCGCTTGAATGCCATGTCGCCCGTACAGCCAACCATCGGGTCCCCACCGCAGTCCATTGACTATATTGTGGCGGATGGCGTCACCATCAAATCCGTCAAGCAGGATTTCTGGTTCGCCATCCGGAATGTCGTCATGATTGCGATCGGGTATAAACATCAGATTGGGAGCCGCCGTCACCCAAACGCCGCCGAATCCGAGCTCGAGACTGGTAAGCTTTAATCCCTGATCCCAAAAAACCGTTCGTTCGTCGAAAATGCCATCTTGATCCCTGTCCGAAAAAATGACGATTCGATCGCGCAATTGGGTATTGTAGTTTTCCCGACCATCGGAGTAGGTGTAACACTCAGCAACCCACAATCGACCTCGCGCGTCGGTCGTCACGGCGATTGGCTGATGCACATCCGGCTCCGCGGCAAACAGGGTGGCTCGAAACCCTTCGGGCAAATCCAGCATTTTTAACGTTTCCTGCGGCGGCGTCATGGGAACGCTTAACAACTGCGTATTCGGTGGATCCTCGAAAGTTTGACGATTGAGCGAACCGTTTGGTGAACTATTCGTCGCCGAACCGGTTTTGCTATTGTCCGGAGTCTGTCCAATCGTTGCAGAAACAAACGCGATCGTCAGGCCAATGGTCATCAAGCGCAAATAACCAGGCAGCAAGTTGGGGCACATCGATTACTTTCATTCCATTTGAATTCGCCGGCCCAACTGGCAGTGAGTCTCGCCGGATCAAGTATCGGATTATGGTAACATGATAAACAGCATCCGTGGAAACCGTTCATGACATTAATAACTAGTGCGGCGGGCATCCATGTCGCCCATTGACCGCATCGCTCCGACTCAACGTCCAGCGGGAAACAACGACGGGACTCAACAATGGCGTTCGCTGTTGTTTTGCCATTGGCAAATTCCGATCGACGACTTGCGACCGCTTGTGCCAAAACGATTGGAAATAGACACCTTCGACGGTCAAGCCTACGTGGCATTGGTCCCGTTTGAAATGCGGACAATCCGCCCTCGTTGGTTACCACGTTGGCTGGCGTTTAACTTCTACGAAACCAATGTTCGAACCTACGTGCTTCACAACGGTCGACCCGGAGTGTACTTTTTTTCGCTCGATGCCAGTTCTCGCCTGGCAGTCTGGGCCGCGCGACAAGGTTGGTCGTTGCCTTACCACTACGCCTCGATGAGCGGCAACATCATTGACGAACAACATTCCTACAGCAGCCAACGTTCGCCCGACCGGGTAGACATGCTGGTGAAGTTCCGGACAGGAACGGCCGGCGAACGTTCACGGCCAGGATCGTTGGAACATTTCCTGTTCGAACGTTATCTGTTGTTTGTCGAACATCAACGGCAAATCTTTGAAGGCCAAGTCCATCACCAGCCCTACGAGGTCTTCCACGCCGAAATTGACGAATTACACGAGCAGCTGCTAGCCGCCGCCGGTCTCCCCGCACCGCGACGCTTACCCGATTTAGCGCATTACTCGCCTGGCGTCGATGTCGAGGTATTTCGAATTCGTGCCGTCGAGTCTCGCGTGCCTTAAAGTCTCGCTTAGTTTTCTAATAACCGCCAATCTCTTTCGATCAATCCAGGTGAGTAAGCACCGATGCATAATTTTTAGAACAAAACGAATGAACATGGATGGACAAGATGTACAGGATGCTTTCAATTCGTTGATTGATGCACTGGTGTCGTGTGAATCGTTTGTATTCGAGTTTCGGATTGCCAAAATTGATCAGTAAGCCGACCTCGATTCCAGTTGCCTTTAAGTAGTTAATAATCTGGGCCTGGTGCTCGGGAGCGATTGCCTTGGCAGCCTTGAGCTCGACGATGACATTTCTTTCAACGAAAAGGTCAGCATAGAACTCGCCAACGATTCGTGAACATGAATAGGACGCTGGCATCGCACTCGCAATCCCTAGTCCTGGAGAGCGATTGCCAAGGCGTTCTCATAAACTGATTCCAGAAACCCGGTTCCCAACTCATGCATGACTTCGAATGCGCAACCGATGATTTTCTCAGTGATTGCTCCAAACTGCAAGTCGGATCGACGATCATCCTGTTAATCCTGTAAATCCATGTTCGTTTCTCCCGTTGTGTCGACTGGGTGAAGGTTATGCCAGTTTACTTATGTACTGGTGCTTAGCCAGTTCCGCATACCGTAACCCTTCACGCCGTCTTGATCCGTCGTTCCCGCGCAGGCGGGAATCCAGTGTTCACAATACATGTATCCTTAGTCTTGCCAGACTGGATTCCCGCCTGCGCGGGAACGACGGATCAAGACGGCGTGAAGGGTTACGGTATGCGGAACTGGCTAAGCACCAGTACATAAGTAAACTGGCCTAACCTTCACCC
>JANNPW010000131.1:0-32850 GCA_031400405.1 Mariniblastus sp. | reverse complement strand
CGAGCAGCAAGTCTCTATTGGCTGGTGCGTTGCCTCGGCAATCGTTGGGCTTAGCGAGTGACATTGGCGTGAGGTTTTCCTGACTTGCGTAACACACCATTAGCACAAATGCCGACTTCACGCACCCTACGCTACTACGCTACTGCTTTCTAGCCATGATCATAACAAGAAGAAAACGGAACCCTTTTGAACTCGAACTCCAGTCGGTGGCCATCCCGAAAATTTAAGGAATGAATCGGTTGTGATGCTGTTCGGTTATCTGCCGGCCAAAAAAAAACCAATTTATTTGGATACCGGCATTGTGAAACAGCCCGAAAAATCGGAAAATTTCGCACTCAAAAGATCGAAACTCCGTTGTTTTCTTATTCGGCCTTGTCATTTCGAAAACAATTTGAGTGCCGTCGTGTTGTGATTGGACTTTGTCGCTATGCAATTTTCAATCTGATCGAATTCCGACTTTGCCTGCCTGTTATCCGTCCGCTAATCAAAGGAATTAAACATGGGATTTATCAAAGATTTTAAAGATTTTGCTTTCAAAGGAAATTTGATCGACATGGCGGTCGGCATTGTTATGGGCACCGCGGTCGGAGCGATGGTAAAATCATTCCTCGACAACATCGTAATGCCATTGATCGCCGGAATTTTAAAGGTTCCCGACATGTCTTCGTTAACCCACCCGATCACCACGATCACGAAAATGGTTGACGGAAAAGAGGTGACCGAGATGGCGTTGCTCAAATATGGTACTTTCATTCAAAACACGATTGACTTCGTAATTCTCGCTTTCGTGATCTTCTTGGCCCTCAAGGTTGCCGCGAAAATGATGAAATCATCTCAAGCCGAAGCGGCCGCTGCTCCGCCGGCAGCCGATATTGTCCTGCTGACTGAAATCCGAGATGCTTTAAGAAAACGATAGTCGGCCAACTGGGTTCGGCTGATAAAATTTGATCGAGCACGCAGGTTCGCCCGCGTGCTTTTTTTGGCTGAAAAGTTCTTGTTAGAGTGGCGAATTATTTGGCAATTTCTTTCTCCACAATCCTCGTTCTTCTTATATGCACGGAGATTTCTCCCTCATTGTCAGCCAACTCCGTCCAGCGATCGGCACAGCGCAAATACAATTGCCCATCGACCGGAGCCACGAACGATCCCTTGGCTCCCAAATCAAACGGGCCTTCAAGCTGGAAATCATGCAACAATACTCCAATCAGCTTGCCTTGCCCCGCGGAGTCTCCATCGGTTGACGTCGAATCTCCCAAGGCCGAAATACGCCACTCTCCTTCGGTCACGAAATCGTAGGAGCTTCCTTTCCGGGCGAGTAGTTTTGTCGGTTGCCAGCCCCCAGCGGCGCGAATCGTGGACTTGATTCGTTCGGTGGTCAACAGGTTACTCGCCGGCATATTCCAATCCCACGAGCACAAATCGACTCGATAACCGTTCCCGAAATTCTGCACGAATTGATCGTATTCAAACGAGATTTTATCAGCGACATTTCCAAACGCCTGTTCGAACGAGTCTGGGCCACCGGACATCATTTCCAGGCCCAACTTTTTGAACCGCCGCGAATAATTAGGATTGTTGGCCAAAAGATGGCAGAGCGCCCATCGCCAAGCATAAGCTTGCCACGTATCACCCGTTATTTGTCCAGCCGCGACAATGTCCTGCATTTTCTTTTTCGCCGAATTTGTCAAGTAATCAATCACAACCGGATCGATGTTGACCGCCACTTCGCCTGGTTTCCAGTACTGCCCCATTTCGGCCATCCCCTCGGAATACCACACTGGCCCGGTCGACCCAAAAGCCTGTGCACAAAACGCATGGACCGCTTCGTGTTGACAAACGCCATGTTTGTCGCAGGAGTAAACCACCGCTTTGGCTGCGAGGGCGCCTGGTTGTTTGGTAGTAATGGTCACTCCAGCCGGTTCCAGAATCTTGATCACGCCTTCTGGGTGCAGACTCGTGCTTTGCCATTTTTGCAGATCCGAAATGACATAACACTCGATGGGTATCTGTGGTCGTTTTCCAAAATATCCACCGATCAGGGCATGCATCGTTTCAAGTTTTGCAAGCAGGATCTGGCTGTTGCGATCGGAAAGATCCGTGTAAAGCACAAAATTTGCCGAGACCACTTCGCGTGGTTGCCCGGACTCATCCGACAAATGGCTGAACTTTTGTTCGAGTTTGTCGTGGTACGACGTGGTTACCGTTTCGCGCGGGGCTGTCAGTCGAACCTCAATTTCCTTCACTACTTTCTCGCCACTGGAAAGTTCATAGATCAACATCTTGACCACTTCATCGCCCGGGCGAACCAGATTCAAGTCGTTTGTCCGAATCAGCAGCGTGCTTTTCTCGGCAACTTCAAACATGATGCGTTCCTGTTTGGCCCACTTGGATTTGGGCACCTGCAACTGCAACTTATTTTTCGTCAGGTTGATGACACGACCGACCACATCAACCCGGGCTGGCTTGCCGGGTTCAGGCCGTTCCAAAAAGTCAATTTGCAATTTGGACGCGGAATCGGCAAGCACCTGCAGTACATCGATCTGGCCAGCAGTTTTTCCGAATTCGTTGCTGCGGCCAATGAACTGCACGATCATTCCTTTTTCCACCAATGACGACGGCAATGAGCCGTTGACGGAAATCGTGGCTGGCATTCGAAATGCAATTCCAGCAATCGCAATTGCCTCTTCCTGTTTGTTCTGGATGGCACAATCCAGCGTGCGTCCATCGGTGGTGACAACTGAAACCATGCCTGGCTGGATCTGGCGAATGATTCCGGTTTCGCGCACCTCGCGTTGGACCCGAATGTCTTGTCCGTTCAAACGATCAGCCAGAGTCAAAACCCCAACCAGCGCGACTAACATGAGTCGCGACGGTTTTTTTTTGCGGCACGAACATTCGGATTGAATCACGTCAAATTCTCCACCGATTTGCCGATCTGAATTTTTTTTGCCGGTGCCAACATGGAAGGGAGTTCATACCCAACACCATTTTACCAATTCGTGTTCGATACGTTAGGCTCGGAAAAGTGAAATCCGAAAAAGCAGCGTGATCAACCGGCACAAAAACGAAGAAATTTGCAAATTTACTGCCGCCGTCACCTTTTCGGAAAACTGCGGTAGTTTTAGAATGCTGGCTGAACGCCGTCTTTTCGGCACCGGGGGGATGTGGCGAAACTGGCAGACGCGCTAGATTTAGGATCTAGTTCCCACAAGGAGTGCAGGTTCAATTCCTGTCATCCCCACCTGATCAGTTGGCACCAGGTAGCCAAGTGGTGCAAGACCCCGCATTTTGCGCGGTTTTTTTATGTCGGTCACTTTCGCTTGCGACCCCTTGCGTGGCGGTTTCACGCGCTTGCTGCGCCGCTTTTTGCGTCACTTTTGGGTCGCCGGATTCCAGCGTCTCGGCTCCCAACCCAAAGTGTTGATCGGTGACCTGGGTGTAGTTCTTTTTGGCGACTCGATCCCTATGCCCCGGGCGAATTCCAGTTGTCGAGTACCGTTTTGGCAGGTTCGCCCACACGTTGGTTTGAATCTCGTTTGATGATCCTGGCATGAAGACAGATCCGGCAACCCTTCACGGACTTGCACGTTCACGGACTTGCACGGACTTACTCTTTTCCTCGATTCAAGGGCATTGTAAGTGGCACTCCTTTCGTCTGCACGCGAAGGTCCGAGCATGGCGTCATTCGGATCGGAGAAATGTGTACTCCGGTACGATCATGAGCTTTCGTCAATCCACCAGAAATCGCCATGACCAATCAACCCATTTTTCCGAAATGGTCCCCGACAGCTTGCTTGTTTTTTGACCTCCAAATTCGTGATTCTTGACTTCTTGGAGTTTTTGAAATAGAACACGAAGCATGCAAATAAAAACAACAAGTGCAATAGTTGGCGCAATGGTGGCGATGTCATTGGTTGCAAATTCGCTAATGGCCCGGCAGGCCGAAGCAGATCGGTCGCTGCCGGATTTCAAAGGGCCGGTGAAAGTTTTTATTCTTGCCGGGCAATCGAACATGGAAGGGCATGGCGGTGTGACAACGCTGGACCAACTCGGCGAGCATCCGACTTTGGGACATCTGTTGAAGAAGGTCAGGAACGACGACGGCTCTTTCGTTGTCCGCAATGATGTGTTCGTCTCGTATCAGAAAACTGAAGAAAAAATCCAGCGACCGTTGTCGGTGGGTATGGGTGCCTGGGGGGCCGATTGGTTTGGACCGGAGCTGATGTTTGGCATCGAGATGGGCGATCACTTCAATGAGCCGGTTCTGCTGATCAAGACGTGCTGGGGCGGACATAGCCTATATGGGAATTTCCGGCCACCCAGTGCCGGCGAACCGGCCTACGAGACCGACTGCCAGCCAGAGGCGAGTGGAGCGTCTTACCACAAAATGGTGCAAGAGGTGCGAGACTGCCTGTCCAATCTGGAAACTGATTTCCCTCAATTGAAAGGACTGGAGACCGAAATCTGCGGGTTTGTCTGGTTCCAGGGCTGGAACGACATGTGTCAGCCCGGTGATAAAATTAGGCAGCCCGTGTATGACGAATATTGCCCGAATTTCGTGCATCTGGTTCAAGACCTCCGCTCCGAGTTTAAGGTCCCGAACCTTCCGGTCGTGATCGGTGAACTCGGCGTCGGCGGCGAAAAAGGGGACGAGAATATGATGGCTTTCAGGGCCGCACAGGCGAAGATCGCGACATGCCCTGAGTTGAATGGCACTGTGGGGTATGTTCGTACTGCACCATTCTGGTATCCCGAGCTCGATGAATTGCCCAGAAAAAAGGATTTGGAAGAGAACCGCGTGAGGCAGGCGGTTGAATCGCAACTCAGAGCGCAGTTGCAAGACCAGCCAGAAATAGCGGATCCCAAAAAAATGGAACAGCTCGTAAGAGACGCCGGTGACCAAGCCTTGATCGTTGACGCGGCGTATCAACAAGCCAAGGAGGAATCCGACCGCCACGTTTGCAACTGGTACTGCCATTATCAGGGCAGCGCCCGAGTGTACTGCCTGGTTGGGTACAGCTTGGCCGAGGCAATGAAGCCTTTGTTGACGACTGAGCCGTTGCGATTCAATGCTCCAACAAGACAGTGACTGCCCGGTTGTCTGCTTCGGTGACCCGATTCTCAAATGGATAGAAAGCCGTAATGCCCCACCACATAATTCGCCGCTTCTGGTTTTGTTGCGCTTGGCGGCAGCCGTTTTGTTGGGGACTACGATGTTGGTAACGCCGGTGGCCCATTGGATGTTACATATATTCCACAGCGATCCCCACGACGATGCGAAAAATCATCGGAATCAACCTGGAATATGTTCGGCCAACCGGGGGGCAGGCAAGTTAACCAACGTCCCAAGATGAGATTCACCGCGTATTTCCCGCTTTCTGCAACGTTACAGCCTCGTTGTTCAGGCGCCGTAAATTCGGGCACGACAATTGCGATTGACAACTGCTTGCCCGATGTATCGCTGATGATCTCGACTAACGTACAAGGCCAATCGTGATTCCATCCATTCGCAATCTACAGCGTTTGCCGTTTACGATCGGAGTATTCGCGGCGATTGTCCTGGCGGGAGCTTTTTCGCAAAGTTATTTCGATCCGACGACGCCAGAAGTTCGCCGCGCGTTCGGCAGTTCGTTGCAAACGATGAGCGATGGCGAAGTTGTGCGTTTGTTGACGTCGATTTTCTTTACATCAGGTGGCTGGCACTTTTGGTTTTCAATAATGATGTTGGCCCTCTGCGTGGGGTTTGCTGAATGGAATTTCCGGACGCGAAGGACGATGGTCGTTTTTTTCGCCGTCCACATTCTCGCGCTGATTACGATTTGCGTGGGATTGATGGCGATGTGCCATTCGGGGCAATTCGCGTTTGCGAAACTCTTGTTTGACGCCCGCGATGTGGGGCCATCGGCGGGCTACTATGGATGCTTGGGATTTGCGGCCGTAATGCTGGATCGTCGATGGCGGTATTGTTTCGTGACCGGAATGTTGATTCTGATGTTGGCAAGAATCGGCGTATCAGCTTTAGGAATCCACGAACAACCGCATCTAGTCATCGGCGATGTAGCCCACTTGATCGCATTTCCACTTGGAATGCTAATGACCACCGGCCACTCACGCAGGTAGTTCCGAAAATAACAACACTGGCAAAATTTCAGCCAGTACTTCCAACCGCCTGATCAAACCAGTTGGTCGCGCGGCACCGGTTTCCAATTGCAATTGTTGCCACGCGGAAATTCGCAGTCGTTTTGCCGTGACTACAATTACTCGTCGAATCGCAGGGTACCTAGTCGCCGTTTCGCATAGCTGGCGATTTCATCAAGCGTGGCATCGTCATTCGGATTTTCCCGAACCAAGCGATGATTGATCAGCAATTCATAGAATTTCATCACAGTTTCAGGTCGGCTATCGCTCCAACGACGATCCGCCATAAAGGCCTGTTGCAAGTATTTGCGAACGGTTTCGTATTCTACATTCTTGGACTTAAGTTCGAGATTTTTGACGACTTCGTTGAAATCAAATTTCTTATCGATCACTCCGGCAGCATCTTTTGGTGGCGCGAACAAAATGAAACCGGCACCTATGAAGCAAACCCCGATCAACAGCAATTGAAACAACTTTCCAACATCCATTCCCTTGGACTCACCGGATGCACTTCCCGACTCACTCTTGGAACCGGACACGTTGAGTTGTTCGTTAATCATCGTTAACGAAACGGATTGCGTCAATTGAATCGTCTCACCGGTGGTCCACGGGGACCAGGCATTGGGAGTGACTTCATCGAGACCGACATAGATAGAATACGGGTTCAGATTCTGCACCCAAAAATCACCGCCCCGTACGTCAATAAGTAATGCCTGTGCGGAAACTTCGTGATGTTCGATCGGAATTTGACAGGACTTGGCAGAACCAATCGTGCCGGAGTTGCCTTGTAACGGCACCCGCCGAAGCGAATTTCCCGGAACATTGATCTCGATAAAATAGGACATTGATGATCCGTTATTCGGCTCCCAAATAGGTCGCTAACCCTTGCAGAACAAACGGTGCTCCGACCGTTAGCAGACAGGCCAGCATAATCAACATGGATGGAAAAACGAGGGTGACCTCGGCTTCCTGAGAAGTTTTCTCGGCCCACGAAGTTCGCTTGGCGCGAATCCGATCGGCCTGAGTCTTCAGCGTTTGGGCAATGGGCACGCCGAGTTCTTCTGATTCGTTACAGGCAAAAACCACCTCGGAAATATCTTCATCGTTGATTCGCGTCGCGAAATTTTCCAAAGCATTCTTGCGAGGTTTTCCCATGTCAATATCGTTGACGATCAAATTCAATTCTTCTCCAATCGGCTTGCCCCGACTCTCGCGCGCGACGACCTTGATACTTTCTTGGAAACTTCCCCCGACCTCCATCATCAAAGCCAACAAGTCGATGGCCGCAGCAAAACTTCGCTTGATCACCGCGCGTCGCTTCGTGGCTTTTTTCCTTGTTCCCGACATCGCCAGCCAGACATAGCCCACAACGGTCAGAGTCGCCAAGAACAATATCATAATCACGGAGTAGCCCATGATTTTCGTAAACAACATCAGAACGAGGCCAGCCATTACGCCTTCCACGATTTTGGTAGCGAGAAATTCGGAAGCTTTCCAAGCCACTGGTTCGCCGCTAGCCGAAAGAAATTCGGCAAACTCTTCGTGTTTGAAAGTCTTGCCCTTTTCGATTTCGATAGCAAATTCGTCAATTAATGGTTCGAATTGCCGAAAGGCGAAACTATGGGCGCGCAATTGTTCGCGACGTTCGATCTCAAACTTATGTTGCAGCCCACGATTGGTTCGCTTGGACCACGCAATCGATAGAATTGCCCAAGCCGCCATCGCTACGGCCACACCGAAAACCACGCTGGAGATCAAAATCATCATGCTCAAATTTCAATATCAAGGATGTAAGTGCTCCAACGTGTCGCAATAAACACAACAAAGCCAATCACCAGCAAAATAATCTGACCGATAATCAGCTCAAACATCAACGCGACGGAAGAGGGGTCCAGCACATAGAATCCAACCAAAAAACCTGGCGGGAACAACGCCAACACGAAAGCCAGTCGTTTACCGCCGGCTGTGCTGGCTTCCATTTTTTGTTCGAGTCGCTGGATCTCGGCCAGTCCAGCGCTAATTTTGTCGAGCGAGAGTGAAATCTGGCCGCCTTGTTCTAGTGCGACGAGAATTGCCGAAGCAAAAACTGAAAAGGCTTCCAAGTCCAACCGATTTTTGACCTCTCGGATGGCCTGTCCGAGCGGTTGTCCTCCCTGAAAACTACGCACGATGCGGCGAAACTCCACTCCCAGCGGCTCGGGAACTTCATCCGCGATGTTTTCAAAGCCCTGAGCCAAGGTCAAGCCAGCCCGTGTGGTATTGGCCAACCCCACCGTGGCACTCACCAGTTGATCGCGAATCTTGATCCTGCGTCGTTCAATCACTGCGTCAAGAATGATCCGCGGCAGCGAGATCACGAACAGAAACACACCGACCGCCAAAATAATTTTCCCCAAAATAACACCGCCAATGAACAGAATCGCGACCAACCCCATGCCCCACAATCGCATCATCCCCAGGACCTTCTCTTCCGAGACGCCGAGGGCCTTTAATCGAGGGCGCAGGTCGCTGATAAAGCGAGTTGTAAATTCGTCCCAGGCCGGGCCCAAATACAGGCCCAATGTCGCAACCGAGGCAAACATGCAAATCGTTCCCAGAATGGCGTAAGTTGTATTCATCAAGGCCGATCAATTAACGATAAAACAAATCCAGGTCCAGTAGCTTTTTGCTCATCAGTGTTGGCATGAAAGATGGCAAGCAGCCGGTCGGTACCAACAGGGCTTCATAACCGCCGTCGCCCAGGGCAAAAATATCTTTGATCACAATGCGAGAATCACGTTCATCGTAATCCACAAACTCAGTTATTTGCGTGACGCAACGACGACCGTTTTCCAACCGGGCCAACTGCACGACCAGATCAATGGCCGAAGCGATTTGCCGATGAATGGATTGCAAGGGTAAATTGGCCGCCTGCTGTACCAGCACCTCCAAACGCAGAATCACATCGGCGGAAGTATTGGCGTGCACAGTGGTCATCGAACCATCATGACCTGTATTCATGGCCTGTAACATGTCGAGCGCTTCGGCACCTCGGCACTCACCGACGATGATTCGGTCCGGTCGCATCCGCAATGAATTTTTTACGAGGTCGCGGATATCGTAAGCGCCGCGTCCCTCCACGTTGGCAGCTTTTGTCTCCAGCCGAACCACATGTTCTTTCGAAATTTGCAACTCGGCCGTATCTTCGATCGTGACGATCCGTTCTTTGTTGGGAATGAAATCACTCAAACAATTCAGTAGGGTGGTTTTACCGCTACCGGTGCCTCCGGACACCAAAATGTTTGAACCGGAAATCACCGCCGCCTCCAGAAACCGGCTGGCTGCGCCGGTCAAAGCACCGCATCGAATCAGGTCGGAGATCTTTAGCCGGGAATCAGGAAATTTCCGAATCGTGATACAGGGGCCATTGATGGCCAGTGGCGGAATCACAGCATTGACACGGCTACCGTCGAGCAAACGCGCGTCCACCAGCGGTTCCGATTTATCAATCCGTCGTCCAACTTTGGATACGATGCGGTCGATCACCGAAACGGTAACTTCATCGGAAACGAAGCTGCGACCTGTTTTTTCGATAATCCCTTTTTTCTCCACGTAGATTTGGTCGCGGCTGACCACCATAATCTCGGAAATATTGGGGAGCCGCAGCAAGTCTTCCAGCGGCCCGTATCCAAACATGATGTCTTTAATTTGCTTTTTGATGAAACGCAGGCCGAGGTACTCCAGCAATTCGGAATAGAGATCTTTGGTTACAATGTCCCATTCCGCCCAAAATCCTTTTTCAACCGCTTCGATGCGCGCCGTTTTGTCGGCGATTTTTTCGATTCCCAACCGCAATCGCAAGCGATCGCTGATCATCTTCAGTTCGCTTTCCATCCGCGAAACAGCGGAGTGCATCTCAGCCCACAAGGCGGTGCTTTTCCAAGCCGTTCCCACATTTACGGCATCGAGAACCTGCATCAGGACTTCGCCCTGAAGCGTCAGACCGGCACATTGTTCCAGCATCTGTTTCTTATCTGGGTCGAGCAGGCCGCGTAATTTGGCGAATTCCGCAATGTTATTTTCCTGCTCCCGCAAAAAGCCAATATCGTCCGGCCGGTAACTGTCGCTGTTCAAATCGATTTTCGACAGCACCTGTTCATGGACTTGAATCAACAATTGGGAAACCGCTTCATTGATTAGCTCCCGATTGGGCCCCGTCCGAATTTCGTCACCGATACCATCGAGGAACAATTCATAGGGATAAATCTCAATCGACAGATCGGCAACCAGCAGTGTGCGTTCTCCCGAATGGACGGCGTGACCACCGACTTTGATTTCATTATCGGCGGTCGAGCACAACTCCCAGCCCATCTCGCCACGAGAAATAATCGCCGCCATTTTCGCCACAAACGGGCTCTTCAGCACGACGTTATTTTGAGGATGAGAACCAATCCGGATCGTGGTGTCGGTCACCTCGAACCTGGATTGTTGGACCTGACCAATTTTATTGAATCGGATTTGCATGCGCCATCATTTCGGGTAGGCCGAAAGAATTTTCCTGTCATTGAATTCGTGGGGCCGCCAAAAGCGTCAACGGTTAAGCTTAATATTGATCAACCGTACTTTTTCATCTGCTCGACTACGATCGATAAAATTCTCCAGGGCTTCCAACATGACTTTGTTTTTAGTGTCATACGCGACGCTAATTCGGGTAGACTCGCTGACCTCGGTCGCGTTGGAGATCTCTTCTCCGACACTGACCAGACGAAACGGGCCGATCCAGCGAGTTGTAGTGGTGGCGTCCTTCGGGTCACCAGGAATTTTCAATTCGACCAAATCACCAACGCGCATTTTAGGCGGAGTCGTAACTCCCTCCAACGAAACGGGTAGCGCTGCCAGATCACCGTCGCGAAAATCATAAATCTCGCCTTGCAAACTCTCCGTATCGCGGTAAAAGATAATGTCCCCGGCTTGGATGGAACGCGTCGACCTTTGGCCGCTCAATAGACCCAAATCTCGGTACAACACGGCGGAGTCTTTCAGGGTCTCGGCATACTTCGACATGAGCGGCAATTCTTCCACCGCGCCGGCATCAAAAGATTCACCAATCTCGATGGCAATCTTGGCCTTGACAAAGGAAACTTCCTGAACCGCCGATTTCAGCGCCAAAAAGTTAAACACGCCCGCAATCAGGCCCAATATCAGGGGAATCACCAGCTTCAACGTATTCTTCATCCGACCATTCTCGTTTGTTTTGGAAGTATTGACGATAGGAACTCGCGCGTCTCAAATCACTACCGCAGCGCGGAAAATTTCATGGTGCCAAAACGTTGCCTGATTCTATTCGGAACCAGGCCTCGAAGAAACCAGCGTCAAGATGATCACCGCGCGAGCTTCTTCCGTAGCCGCCATAAAAGTCGCCTCAATCGTAGCGCCGTCTCGGACACAACGAAATTTATTGTTCGTCCAGGATTCAGCTGAATCGCCAGGAACCAGTTCCATCAACGGACTAACATCCCACCCATTTTCTTTCCAATGGGTGCGAATGTCAATTTGTTTCTCGGCGTTTATCTCAATGATTGCCGAAGTAACTCGACCAACTGGGTCAACCCGGACGGCCGTTTGGGTCGCCCCGTCGACTAAAGGGAGCAACAACTTGCGATCTTCGCTGCGGTGCGATTTTGGAATGGCTTCAATTGTCGTATATCCCTGCTCGGCCGGCAATTGAGTACGCATCAACTGGACCACACCGTTGCGGGTGAACAACGTCATCGTGAAGCCTTGGGCAGTCGATTCCCATTGTTCAAGTCCATCGCCAACCGGAGTCGGCTGAACATCCAGTTCGCGAAACTGGTCGATGATGGATTGATCGTCAAACCCGGGTTCACTCGTTCGTGCCGATGTGGGCAGCGCCAGCGCGGAAGAAGCGGCGGAGGACGACAACACGCGGAAGTCCCAGTCGGAATCGTCAAAACTCCAGGCGCCTGAGGTAAAATCCGCAAATATTTGTTGTGGATCGGTGGGGAAGGGGGTGTCGTCGTTTTCGGACGGATTTAAACCGGTCGCAGATTCGTCGATCGAACGGGAGGGTGTGAACCAGACTCCGTAAATTGAATACAGTCCCAGCCCCAAGATAATTAACACGACAAAAATTTTTGCCAACCAGTCGAACAGTTGCCAGTTGAACAGTTGTCGTGATTTTTGGCTCATGAAGGTCTACAAAGCAAAACTGATAATTGTGTCCAAAATTTTAAGCAATCCAAGATTCTCAATACCGGCGATCCGTTCGAGCACGCTGAAATGCGGACCGCTCGAATTGAAGTCCGTGATCTCCTGGTGATCCCAAGTCCCCGTGATGATGACGGTACTGGATTTAGTTGTCTTGTTTCCACCCAACCAGGAATAAGTAGTCCAGGAGGTAGAGCCAATTCCGGAAATTTCGCCCGGCATGTCATTCGCATTCACGCCCGACAAAAACCTCATCGGTTTGGTGTCTTTGACACGTTTGTATTTCTCCAAAGTATGCGAGTGGCTGTCTTCGCGCATCGTCCAGACTTGATGTCGTGCCTGAAATACGACTTTGGTTTTGTGGACTCCGGCGTAAGCGACGGCGTAGATGATCGCCATCACCATCATCAGAAACGGCAATCCCATAACAAATTCCAAGGGTGCCATTCCAGTACGGTTGGTCCGTCGAGCTTGTGACACACGGTGGTGGTTCGGCAGTCGAATGGATGTATCAATCAGGTTCTGGTTCATCGTATGGCCTTAGTGGTTTTGCAACAAAAACTGGGATTCGCGGGCATTCATGAGGGCAGCTCGCATATCGGAATCCAGGAACATCGCGGCCGGCGCGGTCTTGAGCATTTTATGCACCGTCACCGGTGTCAGTTTCGCTTGCCAATTCAATTTGATTTTGGGCTCGTTGTCGGGCCACATGGAAGAAAAGTCGAACAACCGATCCCAAAAACCTGGGTCTTCCCATTCTCTGACCCGCTGTTGACTGTGATCCCAAGCAAGTGTGTCCCAGCCAACTGCCGGTTGATTTTTGCTGGTCGACGACGGAGGCGACTGCGAATTAGCATTATAAATCATCGCTTGCGAGTAGCACACGATGCCATGGTGATTCTCCTGACGGAAAAATCGACTGGACAGCACCGACGGCTGTTCCGATTTCGCATAACCCATGCAGCAAAAAATCTCATCGGCTTTTTTGGTGCCTGCCAGCCCCGTTTTGTTCCAGACTTCCTGACTCTTTTGACCGCGATCATTCAGTTCATAGATTGTGTACAGCTTGATGCCTTTGCCTTTTTCGCCAGTACTTCGCTTTCGGCGGTTGATTACGGTCAAGTCGTTATCACAATTTTTGCCGGTGTCGGTGCGCAGCCATTGACTGGAATTCATCGCGTACTTGTTGGACCACTTGATGAAGCCGTCACTGGCACGTGATGTGGGAGCACCAACACTCAACACCAGATTGATGTTATAGCGCCACTTGCGGACCCAGGGATAAGTGGCGCGAACCATTTGACTGCGGCCTTCGTGGGTTACTTTTTCCGGCTCGACCGGCAACCGGGGAAAAATTTGCGCCAAATTGGTAGCGATATCCACCATGCCACCGGATGGCAAGCTTGGCAAATCGCCCAGCGCGAATCCCTTCAAGGAACCCGTTCTCTTCGCAATATTGTTCGCGGTGGCAATTGCTTTACCCGGAATCTCGACATTCACACTGGCCTGTTGATAGGTGTAGACGGCCTTCAGAATGCTCGGAATGGCCAGCTTGGCGGGTGCCAGCGAAATCGCCACCGATTCAACTTGATCCAAGACGGTATACTGCAGATGAATATAATCTTCCAACTTCTTGGCGGCTTCCATGGCAGCCTTTCCCGCAGCCATCATCGATCGGCCAGTGGCAAAGTTACCTCCTGGCGGCCACCAAATAACCTCCCAAAACACGGCATATCCTTCGATATACAACGCCGCGCCGGCAGTATGCGCGACGTAAGCGGCCAACATTTGCATCTTGAGGATCTCTTTGCCCTCAAAAATTGCTGAATTAATATCGGCTATCGGGTGTTTCTTAACTCGATCGTAGTGATCACCATCGGGGCCGGGGCCGGTGCTCGCCCAAGGGGGCAACAAAGACAAACCTTTAGCGGTCAACGATGTCAACTTAGCGGTCCAATACGCGCCAATCAATCCGTAATAAGTCATTTTGTAGAGTGCGCCACCAAATCCAAAGGGAGCTGGCCACGTAAACTTCCAATCACCGCTGTTGCGCTTCTTGTCGCTGTAGTGCTTGTCCAACCATTTCCCGCCCAAGGCGTGATGGATGGAATACAGCGCATTCATTTCGCCCATCGCATGGTTCGTGGCCGAAACCGAGTTCATGCCGCGCGCGATCCAGACACTGCTCGAATAGGCGATCGAATCGGCTGAATTCTGAATCTCCATTTTGCGATTGACCACGATCGCGACGTTGGAAACCAACGAAACCAGAATCATTAGCAGCAACAAGGACAACAGCGTGCCCCAAGTGATCAGCCCCTGCTCAGAACGCAGCAGAGTTTGGAATTTCATTGAATCAATCGATTCGGACTCGGTCGAATGATCGGACTCCCCGAAAACAGGCATCCCTGAACCGGTTAGTTTTGGTGTGGTTATCAAGCGGTTGGTATTCATCAGTTCACCAGCTCCAAAATCAAACTTGGTTGATAGGGAATCCCAATTTTTCCGTTGGCGGTCTTAGCGGCCTCCGACGGGAGTACGACTGACGTTTCGATGTCCCGATAGAATGTCGTGGGACCGAAAAACCACCAGGGTTTCATGCTCTGGCCTCCCAAAATTCGCGCTGTACCGGGTACGTGAAACGGCATGCGGTAACGAATTTTGACCGTGACGTCTTCATTCCATTTGGCTAATTTATCCTTGGGCATCGTGACCCGTGTGGCGGCGACCGCAAACTTGTATTTGTTTTCGATGTACGCATCGCTGGCGCCCATTTTTTTATCCTTGATGACCTTGTGCACAGGCCCTGTATCGTGCTGGTTGGCATCGGACAGCAACCTGTTGTACATTTTGGAATACAGCGGGCGATCGATATTGGTTAGCAATCCGACTGCCAGAGAGGTTGGTACCGAACTACCACCGTCATTGCCGATTAAGACGGGAAATGTCGGGTACATGTCTTTCAGATGTCTCGGATTTGAAGAAGCAAACGGTACCATCGCCATACTGGCGGCCCGCAAAGCTTTGAATTTTGGAAAATCGAACTTGATTCCACCTGGCGAAACGTCCTGAGCCGCCGATTGCCAAACGATAAACGTTCGGGCTGACGAATAAGCCGAATAAACCGTCCCGATCTTGCAAATCAAAATCAGACTGGCCTGCATGAAGACGGCCATCAGCATGACAAATATCGGAAACGTGAGCACATAGGGGAGCGCATACGAAGCGCCCTCCTCGCAGGAATAAAATCGCCGCAGGTTGGCCCAGCCGAATCGTCCGATCACCCGGCGACAACACAGCCCCAGCAGCAACAGTGCCACAGCCCAGACCAACCAGATGTCGAGAACGGATTCAAAAATCGCTGCCATGGCACACTCTCACTCTCGATCAATGGTCAAACCAGTTTAAATCTTTTTCGTTTCATCATCCGTGCAGAATCTTTCCATTACATCAATGGACTGCCAACCATCTCGCCAATCACTGAAAAAACGATCCGCGAAAGTCGCATAGTCCAGTACGTCGCGAAGGAAAAAATCAGCATGGTAATGGCAGTCGTCATCACGACTTCCAAGGCTGCCATCCCGGAACGGCGACTCCTAGGCATTTTTTGGGTCTTAGTTCCCAATTTCCGACGTCGATGTCGGAAAGATGAAGTGGCATATGACATAACTAATTCCCGATAAAACTAAACTCGATCAGTCCTGATTCGCGACACAAGACCAGGATCGTTCCCACGGCGAAAACGGGGCCCAATCGGATTGTTCTCTTCCAGATGTCCGTTGGCTCTGCCACTCCGTTGTCTTCCGACCCATCGCCGATTCCAGGAACCAAGATCCTACCGCCAGCCAAATCAGCCTGGGTCGAATTTGCCGCTTGCACTGATGACGTTCGACAAAAAAACAGTTGTCCAATCGAAATCATAGCTCCACAAATATACGATAACATCACTGCTTCAAAGCCATTGGCGATCCCCAGAAACGCACCGATCGAGCCCACCATTTTGACATCGCCAGCCCCGCCACCGGAAAAACTGAAGACCACAAACATCCCGAAAAACAAAATCGCGAATCCAACCAAACTCTGACCGATTCCGATGGTTCCCAGCCATTGATTGGTCGTCTCATTTCCAACCCAGGTATGAAATCCATTTAGTGCAAAAGCCCACAGGGCCCCCGTGTAAGTGATCCAATTGGGTATTCGCGCCGTTTGGAAATCTGTGCGAGCGCCGACGGATGTCATTATCAATAACAACCCGCCCGTGGCCGTGGTCAGCCCAAGATAATTCAGTCCCGCCAGCTTCCAGCAGCCGACCCACAGGGGGACAAACCACAATGGAAAACTAATTGCCACAATCCAGGCAACACTTCGAGGCTTCATGTGTCGCTTCCCTAAAAAAAATCGGGGCACTCAGGAGTGCCACGAATTTTGAAAAAAATAGGTGGGGTGAACTCGTTTGCTCAAACCCCACCTTGTCCGAACAGGTCGTTTATGTCTTGAATCCAGTTACGGCCTTGATTGCTGCTTCGGCCCAAGACTTGATGTTAGGCCACTGGTTGACAATCAGTGCAAGGATGATCGCGGCCACCGCGACGATCAAGACGACTTGCAGTGTTTCCATCCCTTGTTCATTTTTGTCGAAGTTGGCGATTCGTTGGCGAAGTTTAGTAATGGCTTTCATGGTTCTCTCCCGGTTTTTGTAAAAAGTAAAAAGTGGTTGTGTTTGACAGTTACTACGTGACAAAATCAGTTGCGCTGCGCCAGTAAATTATTTTATTTTAAAAAAAGAACTCCGGTATTAAAAAAGGCGTTTTCCAATCAACCAGAGGCTCAACCGATCGGATTTTAGCCGAAAAAATTGTCAATTTCCAACAAAATCAGCGCTTTCATCATAATTCCGTTACTTTCACAGGCGATTTTCGTTGTTTTATCAAGCCCCAGACTAATCCGACTGAAACAACGCCGAAGTTAGTTTGACCCGGTCCTGAAAACCAAATTCCTCGATTTCCGACACAAATGAAGGCCGTTTTTGTGTCCATTCAAGTTGGCCGATGATCCGTTTTTCTTTATCCCGCCCTTTAGATTTGAACTCGAAAATCGGTTTGACAACATAATCCTGTTTCTCATCCATCCCCATGATCTCGGAAATAGCGATAACGCGACGCGAACCGTCGTCCAAGCGGGCCAACTGCAAGACGATATGGACCGCGGACGCGATCTGGCGTCGGACGACGTAGACCGGAATCTCCATACCCGCCATCAAACACAGGGTTTCCAACCGAATCAGCGAATCCAAGGGCGTATTGGCGTGCACAGTGGTCAATGATCCGGCATGTCCCGAAATCATCGATTGAATCAAATCCAAGGCCTCACCACGACGAATCTCGCCCATCACAATCCGGTCCGGACGCATCCGCAACGAATCGACAAATAAATCCCGGATTGAAACTTGTCCCCTTCCGTTCGGCTGGGCTTGTTGGGCCTCGAGGTAAACCGTATGGGGCTGGTTCAGCTGCAATTCAGAACTGTCCTCGATAACCACGATCCGTTCGTGTTCGGGAATGGCGGTCGAGAGGGCATTTAGCATGGACGTTTTGCCGGTGCCAGTACCACCGGATATGATCGTATTTTTGTGCAACACGATGCAAAGTTCCATGAATTCAGCGGCCATTTCCGTGAGACTGCCCCATTTGACCAATGATGCCATGTCAAACGTCGATTTTTTGAATCGACGAATCGAGACATGGGCTCCCCCTCGCGCGGCCGGAGGAATAATCACATGCACTCGCGACCCATCCGGCAATCGCGCGTCCATGCTGTGATTGTCGATATCCACCCGACGATCCACGTATTCCGCGATGTTCCGCACGGCGGACATTAATGCCGCATTATCTTTGAACTCTCGACCGCTGAGCGTCAGTTTACCGCCTCGTTCGACGTAGATTTTTTTTGGACCGTTGATCAGCACTTCCGAGACCGCGTCGTCTTCCATCAACGTCCAAATCGGCTCGAGGAAGTGCTTCAAGGTTTGCTGATAAATTTCCGCTTTGTCCATAACGCACTCAGGTCTGGCTTCCTGGGAAGCGAAAAAAGGTTCTAAGTTACCGGGCCGGTACAACATCCGACCTCGACCGATCCTGACGGTCGGGGGGGAAATTCGAGCGTGTAACTCAAGTAGTTACCGCCCAAGTTTGATCGCCGTTTTCTCGACGGTATAGCATAACCTTTAACCCGTGAAATCAAATCGAAAATCCCAAATGAAATTTGAATCGGTAAACTCTGACGAGTTTGCACATTCGGTTCGACCCAGCTAAAATGGATGGCTGTTAAGCGAAATTTTGCAATTTTGCTTCATTCAATCCCAATCGGGGCGACAACAAAATGTCACAAGACGGCAAATACCAGAAACAGCGATTGATCGGTTCCGGAGATCGAGTCGATGTCTTTCTCGGTTTGAATGTGGCATTTGGTCGCAAAGTCGCGATCAAAGAACTGCGCGGTAACGTCGAAACCAGCACTACGGAGCGCAATTCGTTTTATGCCGAGTATGAAAAGTGGGCGAAGCTGGAGAATATCCGGATCGCGCGCATCGAAGATATCGACCGAACCCGCGCTTGGGTGATCCAGGAATATTTGCCTCAATCGATCACCGAATTAGCTGTTGGATTCCCTGGCAATCCAGCGGCGGCTTACACAGCGCTCGAGCAAATTTTGGAAGGCCTGGCTTTCCTGCATGCTGCCGGTTTTATCCATTGCAATTTGAAATCGTCCAACGTGCGCGCTGCCAATGACACGATCAAGTTGTGTGACGGGCGCTGCGTGCCGATTGGCTTTCCCGGATCGTTGCCCAAACCTCGAGGTTCCAATCGTTACTTGGCACCTGAAATGATCAATGAAGAGTTTGGCAATGTTGGCACCGCGTCTGATATTTATGTTGCGGGGATGATCATGCTGGAATCATTGGCCGGTGAGCAATTCGAGACACTCTTCAAGGGCTACGTTTCCGGTACGCCCGATACCGAAATGGGGTGGGTGCGTTGGCACAATTCGCCAGAAACTTTGGATCCGGTTCACAATTCGCTGCCCTTCGTTCCGGCTGCATTGGCTACGTTTATCGACGGCATGATTTGCAAACAGGTTGCCGTGCGGTACGCCAGCGCCGATCGGTTGTTGACCGAATTGCGCGCTCACCGTGAGGAAATTGTTAACGCCAAGCCGGCCATCGGGGCTTCGCCTGCTGCTAACGTGGCGCCTCGTGCGGCTGGCAACCCGCAAGGTGTTGCGCCTCGACCAGCGGCGGCGTCCGCGCCGGCCAAAACCGACAAAGCGGACAACAAAGTCAAATTGATCGACCGGCCAATTAGCCAGACCTATGTCCGCTGTTTGTCCGGAACGTTGGCCGGTAGCATTTTTCCAACATCGATGAGCGAGATCCTGATCGGGGAAAGCAGTCAATGTGCGGTTCGAATTTCGTCGGACCACTACCCGGCGATTGCCGGCCGAGAAATTAAAATCTCATTGGGCGGAAACGGCTGGCAAATTTCCGACACGCGCGAGCATCCGATCATTGTCGATTCAAAAACCAGTTTTCAAATTGCCCCTCTGCGATCGGGCTCGATCTTTCGACTTTCGCCGCGAGGGCCCGACTTTCAGTTTATCGTCCAAGGACAACACGATGCGACTTGGCAGGATATCGCTGCGGAATTGGAGCTGGTGAGTGCCGAAACCAACGTTCCGACGCGATTATTGGACAAGGCCAAGAGTAGGCCGGCGAGCACCGCTGGCCAGTCTGTGCCAACTCCGCCGAATCCAGTGAGTGCAGCACCCGCGCGCCCCCAGCCCGTACCAACAGGCAAGTCCAAACCAACCCACGCTGCCCCGGCCAAGCCACCCGCGGCTCCTGCGGCCCCGGCCCGTCCGTCCGCTCAACCGACTGCTGCAGCGGCCGCGCCGCTCCCGACGGACTCAACGCCCAAGCCTTCGATGGACAAAAACAAACGTAACAACTTGATTCTGTTTATCAGCTTGCCCATCATGGCAATCTTGATCATCGTATTTATGCCCCGTTCGAAACCCGCCCCACCAGTTGACAAAGACGATCAAGCCGAAGTCGACACAACTGACGGTGAGCCCAAGACGGACCAACCGAGTACCGACACCAAATCAGCTGACGGCGGTGATGCAACTCGTGACAACGAGCCACCGCCAGAAGCAGGTACATCGGCTGATGCTGGCGCAGCACAAAAAACGGAGCCGGCGTCCGATAGCGGCCCTTCAAAAACAAACACACCCGCCGCCGACGACAAATGAAACACCGCCTAAAATCTCACGAGGATTGCTGACCTTGTTTGAACAATTCCAGCCACTTCCCCCGACCGCTGCCTTTCTTCCAATCAATACACTATGAACGTGAACTCATCCGAATCCAAAACGGTCATCGGGATCGACTTGGGCACCACCATGTCGGCAATTTCTTTTCTCAATTCGGAGGGTGTGGTCGAGACAATTCCCAGTCGCTCCGGGGGCTACCTGACGCCTTCGACGTTATTGATCGGTGAAGATCAGATTTACGTCGGCACGGCGGCGATCGAGAAGGCAAGCCAGTTTCCCAACTTGTTTGCCGAATGTTTCAAACGCAACATTGGCCAATCGCACTATCCAGTCAAGATCAAGGACTACAACATTCCACCGGAAGTTCTGTGCGCATTGCTCATCGAGTCGATGAAAAATGAAGCCGAATCCTATCTGGGAAAACCAGTTCACGAGGCGGTCATTACCGTGCCGGCGTTTTATGGCTCGCGGCGACGACAATCAACTCGGTTGGCCGGCGAATTGGCCGGCTTGACGATCCTCGATGTGGTCAACGAACCAACCGCTGCCGCGTTAGCCTATGGTTACGATGAAAAATTGTTCCTGGGTAGTGGCAGTGGTGAAAAGATTTTGATTTATGACCTGGGTGGCGGAACGTTTGATGTTTCGCTGCTGCAGTTTCGTGACAATCGATTCGTGACGCTGGCCACCGACGGAAATGTGCAATTGGGCGGCCGGGACTTTGACGCCGTGATCAAGGACTTTGTTGCAGAAAAATTTGTCGATACCTACGGCGTCGACCCGCGGTCCGATAGCCGCGCTCAATTGGAATTATTTGCCAAGGCTAAACAAGCCAAACACGATCTTTCCGAACGGACAAGTGCTGTCGTGGATTGCCACTATTCAGGGATGCGCTTGAACGTCGAGATCACTCGCCAGCAGTTTGAGGAAATGATCGGCCACTTGATCGAGCTGACCATGCACACGTGCCGGCTCGTCTTGCAAACCCAAAAACTGACTTGGAAAGATGTTGACTATGTGCTGATGGTTGGGGGCTCGAGTCGCATTCCAATGCTGGCGGAAATGCTGACGGCCGAATGCGGCAAGCCACCGCGCCGGCACCAAAACCCGGATGAACTGGTCTCGCGTGGTGCCGCTCTGTTCGCGGCTTCCAAAATGCCCGACAGTAAACTGGACATTGAAATTGTGAACGTCAATTCGCACAGTCTGGGTATTGCCGGTGTCGATACAGCGACCAAAGAGAAAGTCAACAAAATACTGATTCCTCGCAATACACCGTTGCCAGCGAAAGTTGTGCGGAATTTCGTGACTCATCGCGATAATCAGGTGGGAGTTTCCATCACGTTACTCGAGGGTGAAAATCAAAATCCGAAATATTGCGAAGTCGTCGCCAAGTCGTCGATCCTGCTGGAAAAAGACACACCTGCTGGTTCCGACATCGAGGTCGTTTGTTCTTATCGCGATGACGGAACCATTCACGTCTCGGCCCGCGTGTTGAGAGATCGCAAATCCACCTCCTTGCAGGTCAAACGCGAGGCGGCACAAGAAATGGATTCATTGAATATCTGGAAAGCCCGGTTGTTGAATCAAGAAACGACACAGTCTGAGTCTTCGTCACCGATTCCCAATCTCGGTGTCATCGTTTTCGATCCGACGAAACCCGAATCGGCTTATCCGGCGTTGGACTACCAATGTCAGGAAATCGGCAAAATCGCCTATGTCTCGACTGTGACGCCCCATTTGATCCCCGTTCGCCGAGCGGTCCAACAAGCGATCGACGAACTGATGTTTTTCGACCGCGTGATCCAGCGAGCCGAAAAACGCATGTCGCGCGACGAATCGGCTCGCAAAGACAAAAACATCGAAGGGATTCTCTATCGCGCTAAAACAGAGCTGAAAAACGCCGAAAGATATGCACAACACTGTCGCATTGTCTTGGGCCGCGAATGCCTCGACAATTCTTTTTGCCCTCCGGGTGCGAACAAGTTTTTCGATGAAGCCACCAAAATTCTAACCAAGTTGTAATTTCAAACTGCAAACGGCAAACTGAAAACCACGATCCTCATGAATAAATTTACGGCCTATCATGAATGGCTCGGCATTCCACTAAAAAACGAATCCCCCAATTACTACGAAATTTTGGGCATCCCGCTGTTTGAAACCAACACAACGGTCATCTCCAACGGAGCAGCGCGCAGAATAAGTTTTTTACAGACGATGGTCGCGGGTGAGTTTGCCGAACTTGCTCAAGAGATTCAAAAAGAAGCCGCCCAGGCTAAACTTTGCCTGATGCGAGAATCCAGTCGTTCAGTTTACCAACATGAACTGATGCACAAAATTGCCGCGGCTTCCCCCGCGCAAAAAAAACAATCCGCCGAAAGCACCTTCTCGGTGGCAATCGATTTGGAAAGCGGTTCGATCGACGTGTTTGTCGATGAGACTCGCAATTTTAATCGCAAACTTTCTCAACAATTGGTTTGGTTGATCGGCAGTTCCCAGGACTGTGATTTAATCATCAAGAACCAATTCGTCTCGCGGAAACATTGCCTGCTGTTTCGCCATAATGATCAGTACGAACTCGAAGATTGGGCTTCGACAAACGGTACTTTTGTTAATGACGTAATGCTTTCACCGAGGGTTCGCACTTCGATCGCCAAACGCGACATCATCACATTGGGCAAGGTCACGCTGATGCCCTGGCCGCCGATTGACGATCACCTCGAAACGATGGTGCTACCGGCCGACAAAAGCGCCGCCCCCTAATTAATGGTTTGTGAGTAAGCTACCAGTCTTTGCTCAGCAGCAACTTGACACCGCGATCGTCAACCTCCAACAAACTGCGACCGTCGCCGGAAAACTTGGCGTCGATCAATTTGCGTCCATCGGTAACATCGATAACTCCTTCGATTTCAAAAACTCGATAACTGGTTTTTTGCGAAAGGGTTCCCTCTGGGTCAATTGGTTTCGCAATCGAATCGGTGAATTGTTCATCAGCCAGCAAAAATATTTTCGTGGCGACGGATTCGGCAGAACCACCGTCGGAATCGGCTCCCGCATTCAACACAATCAGTCGAGTTCCAATTTCAGTTTTGTTGTCGCGATCAATTTCGCTAAACGACACCGCGACGGGATTCAGTGAATCGGTTTGGAATCCAGCATCCGTGTTCAATGAAACTGGATCAGCTATTGGAGACAACGCCCATAAACCCAACCGAAAGTCGTTTCCATTCTGAGCAATCAGCGACACGTATTTCCGGGAATGCGGCGCTAGCTCAAAGTCGGTCAATCGGCCGGCCAATCCCAATTTGGCAGGAAGCCGCATCGCCGGGTCATTGGTGGCGCCGGTCCGAGGATCAATTTCTTTCCATTCCAGGCGCGATCCGTCGTCGGATTGAATCGCCACCAGCAAGTTCGGTGCGGAAGTTCCGATCCATCTGGCTGCCCAATTTTCCGCTGGAATGGGTTGCACGAAACCTGGTTGTTCGAACTTGCTGTCGATCGCAAAAATCTGCAGCTCACCATTTCGTCGACAGGCCGCCCATTTGCCGTCCGGCGATAGTTGCACTTGGCTCGCATTTCCGAACCGGCCAATTTCCGTCGCTTTTTCCGACGTCACATCAAGTATGCGGCACAGCCCGCCGATGTCGTAACTCACGGCCAACCGGCCATTCGACAAAGAAATCGCCGACGTCGCAATTTTGCGGCGCGCGATCAAAGTCACATAGTTCAAGTCGGCATCGATCAAATGGAAACCGGCATCATCCAATACGATTGCTCGATCGCCAAAAACTCGCACGTCCCGCGCATTCGACAAGTCAATCGCCGGCGTACTTGAACTTTTTTCGCCGCGATCGCTAAATAGTTCCAGACTCTCATTGAACAAGACATACTGGCTGCCGTCGGCACCCGTCGGCTGAACCGATCGCATCGGTTGATTACCGCGCCCCGAATCCGTCGAACCGAATTCACGCGCCCGCAATTGAGTACCCTGAGCGGTTGAACTCAAATAAAATCGACGATTGATTTTAGTAACCAACGTGTCGTCGCCGTCCCAAGCCACCAAATCGACACGTCGATCATCGATTCGCTGTTTCGCACCGGTGTCTTGCCACCGATCGCCGGCCAGCGCCCAGTTCTCAGTCCATGTCTCACGATCGACGCCCGCCTTGTGGAAGTGAAAAATCAGCTCACGACTGTCCGCTGAGAAACCGACAAAAGCTGGATCGCCAACGCGGTAACGATTGGTAACCGTGACCGTCGAGAGCAAGTCCGGCGCTCCCCGTTTTAAATCAACTTGCATGATCTCGGTGACATACTCACCCGTCGTGCTCGTCCTGCCGACTTCCCGGACGACGGCCAACCAACGACCGTCCGGAGAGAATCGAATGCGTTTCACCCGGCCAGTCTCCCGCGATTTCGTCGACGCAATGGATGGGCGAAACTTTGTCGAACCGGCGGCTTGCTGCCAAACCAAAATCTGCTGCTCGTCCACCGGATTATTAGTGAAGAACACAGATTGGCCCTTGACCGTTGCCAGCAAAGGTACGAAATTGGCGGCCACATTTCTGCCAGACGTGGCATCGCTCATCTCGATCTGCGATGAAGGTTCTGCTGAACGGGCGTCAATCTCTGCTGAAAAAAGCTGACCATTCGATTGCAGCAACACAAATTGATCGCCAACAATTCCAAACGAATCAAAATTCCCAAACGATGTATCAAACGAACCAGGGGGGGCCGGGATGTTGATCCGAGCTGCTTGATTAGTACCTTCGGCTGGAATTTCCTGAAACCCGCCGCGAGATCGCATCGCCACCGAATTGAAGTAAACCACCCGACCATCGGAAGTGCCATAGGCCGACGCAGGAACCGCCGCCGCGACCCAGTTCACATCAACCGCGCCGCAGGTCACCGAAGTGTCGCCACCCAATCTCAATTCGGCCGCCGAGCCCTCCTTGCGAATCGTGGCATCGTGCAGGGTACTTTCGGGTTCCCAGACCCGCACTTGTCCCGCCGACCCGCCACTAACTAACTGAAAGCCTGGTTCAATATTGGTGTTGTCTGGAGTTTGGCCGCTCGTGTTGGAATCCGCAATCGAAATAGCAGTCAACGCGTCCATTTGACCAATCAATCTTTTAATCAATTGCAATTCTCGGTCGAGCACAACCATTACGCCGTCCTGCGCTCCGCTGACGACCATCCCATTAGCCGAAGAGGCCAGGACCGCGATGGCCGACTCATGTTCTGTCGTGGTTAGTTTCGGCGTTTCAGTCAATTGACCAATTTCGTATTGGTCAATGCGACCATCGGCATGACCACAGTACAACAGCCCGGAACGGGTCACGTGCATCGCTGTTGGGTATTGGCCAATCGCGACAGTTTGTTGCTGGAACGCCGGCTGGGTACCAGCAGAAGCAAATTCAGCAATGCCGCGCTCGGTTACCAATGATTCCAACACCAATCGATCTCGCCCGTCCGAATCAAGTGAGGCGTACACGACAGCGATCGTCGGAACTGACTGTTGCAAATTCATGGTCGCCACATAATCAACGCGACGTTCGTCTCGTGTGGTTGCCGCAATCGGATGCGCGCTTATCACCGATACTGATAATTCTTGACCACTGACCTTCAATCGTCGAGTAGCAACTTGCAGACGCTGCTTCAACCCGTTGTACGCGGACAGTTCTTCGACCGAGACCAGTTGAAACTCGTCTGGCGAATCTAGATCGTTGACAAATCCAATCGAACGGCAACCCACCACGCTGTCGTTACGCTCGTCCCTGGTGGGAATTCCGACTCGTTTCCCGGTTTTCAAATTGACCAGCCAATACGGTTCTTCAAACTCGGTTCCGGTCAAGACATCGTCCAACGAGATGGCTAACCACTGCCCATTGGCGGACAGCGACGCCTGCGAAATGCTGCCGGTTGTCGGCAATTCGGCCGACAACCGGGTCGTCTCACCAGTAGCGGAATTGACTTGCCATACCGCGAATTTCCCGTTTTGAGTGCCTGCCAAAATCAGGTCGGTTCCGACCCCGTGTAACACATCAATGACCGAAGCATTCTCACCCAGTTGAGTCTCCACCCCCGAAACATTAACAGCTTTGGCAAAATGCCGAGCGACCCAGCCATTTTTGAACTGGGGATTGAGTTCGCTGTTTTTCAAAGTTTGTAATCGTTTGACCGCCAGTTCGAGATTGCCTTTGCGCAGGTCCAACGGAATCGGCAAGATCAAAGAGTTGAACCGGCCTTCGGCGGACGTAAATTTCAACTGTTCAACTTGTTTCTGGGCCTCGGTAAATTCCGTTTTCGCTACGACGAGATCCGTTTGAGCACTGGCGAGTTCCGAATTTTTGGTGGTCAGTTCGGATTCCTTGCTGGTCAGTTCCGTGGTCTTGGCAGCGAGAGCACTCGACTTTTCGACGAGCTCGTTGCTCTTTTCCGCTAACTTAGTTTCCTGTGCAAGTAAGTCTTGCTGATTTTGGGTCAACAACATCGTATTCTTTTCGAGCGATTCAGTTTTTGAAGCAAGCTCCTCGTCTTTTCGAGTAAGTTCTGATCTTTTTTCCTGAAGCGCATTTTCTTTTTCAACCAACTCGGCCTGACTTTTGTTTACACGGGACTGAACCGCTTCATTTTGTGCCTGCAACGCAACATTGTTCGAACGCAACTGAGCTGAGAGCATCCATGACGCAACCCAAACTCCAACGGGCAAGACCACCGCAGCCAACCAACCAATTGCCGCCAGCCGACGATTGCGCGCCGCTGCTCGTTTGCCGGCTTTCAGCTTTTCAGCCAAACTCAATACGTCCGGATTGCGCTGATTTCCAGCTAAAACGTACTCATCTAAAATCGACAACCCGGCATCAAAATCCTTGCGTCGAGTAGCTCGGCGAGCATATTCACATGCAGTATCGATCTGTAACCGTTGCGCTTCATCACCTAACGGAAAAAGCGTCTCGGCTCCACGAAACGATTCGAGCGCGGGCAGCAAATGCAAATAGCCTTCTCCGCCTTGAGCTTTCGCTAATTCCTGTCGTCCGGTCTCGACGAGTTGCAAGCTCTGCACCTGGTTCTTGAATCCCTTGAGTGCTTCCTTCAAGTCGTCGACGCTTCGATAACGGTCGGCTTGATTTTTCTGTAGTGCGGCCAGCGCAATATTGCAAAGCGACAATCGCAACGGGTCCGTCACTTGAACCAGTCGCTGGATCTTATGGTTCGATGACAACCAGAACTCCCGGTGATGTTTCTCATCGACGCTTTTGCAGCTTTCCATCGGCACATAATGCGGAGGATGCCCGACAGCAATTTCGTACAAAATCGCCCCCAGCAAATAGATGTCGCTGCTGTAGTTGATTTGGGATGCCAACTCTTTTTCTTGCGCATCGAGTCGGAGGAGATCACGGCAGATATTGTGAATTTCCGCCGGCAACGAATCATCCTGCAACAAACCTGCGGCGGCATAGTGATTGCCATGATCGAGCACAGATTCCACAAACCCATCACGACGCGACTCGCCCAATTCTACCATCAGCGCATGCGAGAGTTTGTGCAACTCCGATTGTTTCAAATAATGCAAACCCATTTCTGGCGGCATATACGATGTCGTGCCACCTGCGGTAAAGGGTTCCTTGCCGTTCGACAAATCGAGCGCCATGCCCCAGTCAATCACCAACACTTCGCCAAAATTGCCGACCATGACATTGTCTGGCTTGAGATCTCGATGGACGACCTGTTCGGCATGGGCATAACGAATCGCATCACAGACCTTCTCAAAAATCTGCACATTGCGTTCGATCGTGGCACTGGTCCGATCGGCCGTTGACGCCCGCACCAGGGACGCCCAGGACTGTTGAACTCCATCTTCAGAATTGCTGTTGATCAACTTCATGGAGTAGAACACTTCACCATGGGAGTTGACCCCCAAGTCATACAGCGGGATGATGTTGGGGTGCTGCAGTTTCGCCGTGATGTTGACTTCGTGAAGAAAGCGGTTTTTGCGTTTTTCAAGTTCCTTGGTAGCGGTCCGACTGCGACTTCCTTTTTGTACCCGACGTTGCTTCAACACCTTGACCGCCACGCGACGGCGCAAAGCAATCTGCTGAGCCTCGTACACGACGCCGCTTCCCCCTTCGCCCACTTTGGCAACTATCTTGTAGTCCTTGCTGTCGAGATTGTAATCATCTTCGATTTGTTTGCGTTTTTCCAGCGATGCCGAATCGGAAGGAACGCTCAAGCTCCGACTGGGCAGGCGGTGCGCCGTGCGTTCCGATTCGAACGGATTTCTCAACCGAATCGTCTGCGAAAGCTCAGGTCGATTCGTTAGGGCCTTAACGCGCGAGGTGTCAACCGTTTTAGGAAAGGAGGAATCGTTTGACTCATCGTCGGACGCAATCGACTCTTTGAGGACGGTTTGAATGTCGCGGTAATTTTCGTCATCCGTTAGTCGCGTGGCCGGTCCGCCAGGCAAAAGCTCCTGTGGTCGCGTCGGCAGGCGTAGACTGGCGTCAAAAACTATCGTTCCGGTGTGATCGATTGGAGTCGCCGCTTGCTCCAAAGAAAGATACGGGCCTTTCAGGCCCTCAGAAAGTGAAGTATTCGCCGTGGAAGTTACCGAACCAGATTCGCTGGATAGCGCCGAACCCGATTCGCTCGAGAGCGCCGGACCCGATTCACTGGAGAGCGCCGGACCCGATTCGTCGCCGAACCCGGAAGACGATTCCGACGAAAATTGGGGAAAAAGTTCTGCCGAGTCCGACATTGCCGGCAAATCATATTCGGGCGGACAATCCGTGTTTTGACAGACCCCGTCGTGTAATGGCTCGCCACAAAAATCACAGTTTTCAGACATGGTATCATCACTCATAAAAAAATTTCAACGCGGTTATCGGTGAGCCTGGGTTCTGTCCAAAGGAACAGCCACAGCGATTTACTGTTTTTCCCGGGTTTGCAGGGTCATGTTTGTTCTCGTTCGATCCGCCGACGAAATCGGGCGGCGCTGGAAAAAACGCCTCCACCAGTCGGTAGTTTGGGCGACGGTTCATGAGCGGGCAGCTTGTTCAAGTCTTCGCCTGAATTTGTTTTGCCTCGTTGTATCACGGACAACATCCCGATGATCGAAGCCAAACCCGCACTCATTGTAGCGTTCGAACCCAATCCAGCAGCGGATTGAAATTCAGAACCGCCGAATGCCATTGGCGAGGCTTCTTCCCCCCAGCTCGCTTTCGCACCCGATTCGCCTTGCAATTGCGCCGCCCAACGGGCTACGCGATCGGATGCCAGCGAGACTGTCTCCAGTCGCGCCCCGTCACTCAATAACTCCGGAGTCGACGTCGGCACGCCACGGGAACTTGAATTGAACGCACCGTCCGGCGTCGATCCGTTTGCTGGAAAGCGCTCGATAACATCTTCGTCGGACGGACTATCGTCAGGTGTTTCGTCCGCTGGCTCCGGTACAAATTTGCGATCAACGTCATCGCCCTGAATCACGGCCTTGCCATTGTCGACTTCCAGAATTTTATACACCCCGCGAGGTACATCCGGAACATCCTGGTCAGCGTTCGTTTTGTCCTTTAGCCATTGCTGGAAGTTGTTGACCCAGTCCTTGTCTTCCTCCAAATCCAGTCCCGCTTGATTCAATACTTCTCGAATTTGATTCGCATCAAAATTGTCAATTTCATCCGAAGAGGCGTTTCGCCATTCAAATGCATCGCCCTTCAAGGAAAATTCTTTTAGCAGATTGAGAACTTCCTGGTAGTCTTTTTCATCATCGCCAAAACGCGACTCAAACTGATCCGCTTCGAATTGGCTGTTGAAATACAAGACGACAAAGAACTTCTGTTGAGCGGTCGGTACAAACAAGGGTTGTTCAAGCAAAAATGTCTTGGCAATCGTCGGGTTTTCCAAGGTTGGAATTACGTCCAATCGCGTATAGACCTCGGCTTCCGGTCGTGTGACGGCAATTCGCGCTGGTGCATTGAAGCGAGCCAAACCTTCAAAATCCGCAGTCGCGACATTCAGATCTTCCAGCGTAGTGATTTGTCCAAATTCATTCGTGGCCCCAGACGCGTGTTGAAACAAATTGATATTCGCATCGTTAAACACAAACAGAATATTGCGAAATTCCGAATTGTTACGCAAAAAATCCAGCGTAAACGACGCCGACGGTACAAAGGAGGCATCCGTTTGATTGCCCGAATTATCAAATGGTCCGCCAATAGTCTGGCTCTGCACGGTAGTGCTCGTTGCGCCGAAATTTAGCGCCCCATCATAAAACGAGCGCGATTCGAAACCGGCATTGGCGGCTCCGCCAAATAGTAGTGCTTCCAGCGCCGACAACTGGTCCGGATTCAATGAACTAAAATCAAACTCATTGTTGTTCGCCCCTTCGATACCCCAGAAAACAGCAGCGTCGAAATTGGACTCAAATTGATCGCCAAAAATGAATCGCAAAGTCTGAGTCAACGTGTTGCGATCGACCAGACGATTTCGATCCGCCAAATTCCCGGTTGGATCTTCGAGAACCAGATCATTGTACCGCGAAGTTATCAAGCCAATGTTCCCGCGTTCCAATCGACCCAAGGGTTCCAATTCCACTTCGCCCCCGGCAATCACCAACAGGTGTGTGCTTAACGAGTCAATCCGGACGGTGTCTGCAATCTTCAAATCATGATCGCCAACCGTTTCCAAACATATGTCCGCTTGCGCCGAGGTAACCAGCGCTCCCGTTTCAATCGTCAAACCGGCTTCGTTGAGCAGCGCGATGCCAATATCACCCACATCGAGATACTGATCAAACGCCGGGTTGAATCGTTGACCCGCATTTCCAACAAAACCCTGAACGGTGGAACTCAAACGAATATTCGGGTCCGCAAACGCAAGTTGCGCTCCATCGCCAGCGACTCTCAATCCCGCGAATGTCTCTGTCGGTGATCCATCGGAACCAATAAATGAAATCCCAGCCGAGACCAGCAATTGATTCACATTTCGTAACTGTAATGATCCATCGCGAAGACTGCCCGCTATCACATCGACGGCATTTCTCCCGGACAATACAAACGCCCCCGCGCCTTCATTGATCTGGTTGCCGCCGATAAACAGCTCGGTAGTTCGAATCAAACCCGTCGCGGCCGCTTGAACAATTCCGCCACCTGACTGCAGCAACACCTGCCTGGCCTCCACGGCACCATTCAATTGCAACGGAGCCGCAGCATTCGTACCAGCAAAAAGCTGAATACCTTCATTGGCGTTTACATTTCCGATCCTTAACTCACCAACGTCGGCCAGCTCGACAAAATCACGACCAGCATTATTAAGTGCCGCGTTGGTATTGATGTTCACCAGACCACGAAAGTCATTGCGGTTGCCGCCATTGGAAGCGTCGCGATCATCGCCTAACAAAATGATGTTTCCCGTCGCATCGATCGTGGTGGAACCGCCGACCGAAACAGGGGCGTTGGCAGATTGCGTCAGATGACCGGGCGTGATGCTTGCCGTTGCATCCACAACAATCGTCAAGTTGCCGCTTACATCTATTCCGGCAATGGACTGCTGTGAACCGCATACCGAATTGAAATCAAGCACTCCTAAATTCAAGTTGACGATATTGGTGAATAGCAAATCGCCTCGTACCTGAGCCGCAATTTGCCGCACCTCGTTAAACGCCCGCAGATCAAAGCGACCCGTTGATTCTTTGGCCAAATTTCCGCCAAGCAATAACTCATCCGTTTTGATTCTACCGCTTGTCTGGTTGACGCCATTGCTCGCTTGCAACAGGATTTGATCCGCTGCTGAGATATTTCCAGTCAACTGCAATTGTCCAGCTTGGCTATCTCCGGCCGCCAATCTCAATTCGCTGGTAACGTTGGCCAACGAAACAATCAAGTCGTTCTTGTCGACGATATCCGCGTTGGTCGCAGAGAGGATGCTCAAGATGTTCAGATCATTGTCATTCAGTCCGTCGGCGGCACCTGTTCCTGTCGTTCCAAAACAGTCGCCAAACACAAGACAAATATTGCCCGTCACACTTAACGCCGTTGTTCCGCTAACGATGATTGGCGCGTTGCTCTGTTGAGTCAGGTTGCCTCCAACGAAAATCGTTAATGCGGACCGGATATGTGCCCCTTTGACCGTCATCCCATCGACCGTGATGCTGCCGATCGCCAGATTATTGGCGTCGGT
>JANNPW010000096.1:0-2080 GCA_031400405.1 Mariniblastus sp. | reverse complement strand
AAGAATGCAACGCGGCTGGCTATCATGCCATCGAATTCACACAAGTGGGTACCGAAGTCGATCCGAACGGCATGCCGATCGAGGGCACTGGCTACCTCGCCCCGGTCATACTCAAGGACAAATGCGTTGGCTGTGGCTTATGTCAAACGCGTTGCTATGCAATCAATGTAAAGGAAGAACACTTGCTTTCTGAATCGGCAATCATCGTCAAGGCAGGCGAGGGCAGAGAAGATCGATTGATGACCGGGTCATACATTGAACTGCGAAAGGAAGAACGCCAGAGCCTCGTTCCCGTAAAGCAGAAAGCGTCTCCGACAGTGTCACCAAGCTCCGACACATCCGACGACCCGTTCGGAATCAGCCCGGCAGCAGCGAGCACGGACGACGACCCGTTCGGATTGAACAATTGATCCTATTTCGTATGGCGTGACCAATTACCCAAGCGTTTTCAAGAGGAAGCCACGGGCAAATACATCGGACCCAAAACCGAGTATGATGCCAGCATCGGTAGCGCGATCACTTTGGTTTGCGATGGATTGCCAATTCTGAGCGTCTTGGCCTGGGGAACTGGATTGGAACGGTTGCTGTCGATCTTTGCACGAGGAATTCATGAAACAAGTCATTCGTCTGCTGGTATTGCTCACACTTTCTATCGCGGGGTTGTCGATTCTTTCACTCAATGCCGTCGCACAGTCGCCCGATGTGTTGTTCCATTGCGACTTTGAATCCGACACTTGGTGGACCGAGTGGGCCGCTAAACAGCGAGATCCGCATACCGACACGGTCGAGTCGGACACAACACGAAAATTTGAATCGCATCACGGCAAGGCCCTCCGCATTCAAGTCGACGAAGGCGGACACTACGGTGCGAGTCTGGAATATCATTTCAAGAAGCGAACTGGCTCAGAGCCGGAAGAGATTTTCTTCCGCTACTACGTTAGGTTCGCCGACGATTGGAAGCCGGAGCGCGGCGGTAAGCTGCCAGGGATTGGTGGCACGTATGGTCGGGCGGGTTGGGGCGGGCGACCTGTCAACGGTCGAGACGGATGGTCGGCGCGGGGGTTGTTCAATGGACAGAAGGACGGCAGTACGCCGGTTGGCTTCTACTGTTACCATGCTGACATGAAGGGCAAGTACGGCGACAACTGGGTGTGGGATCGCGGCGGCTTTGACGGACTGGAAAACAACCGTTGGTATTGCATCGAGCAGCAAGCGCGACTGAATACGCCAGGGAAGAACGACGGAATTCTGCGAGGCTGGGTCGATGATCAACTGGTCTTCGAGAAGAGCGACGTGCGGATGCGCGACGTGGATACTCTCAAGATCGAAACCGTCTGGCTGAACCTCTACTACGGCGGCACCTGGACTGCCAAGTCCGACTACCACGTCTACATCGACGACGTGGCAATCAGCAAAACACGCATCGGCCCGTTGGCGGCCAACCAGTAAATGACAGTTGCTAGAACGCACACAAACTCAGGCCCGACGGATGGACCAGTTCTGATGCTGCGGGCCTCCCCATTTTCCCATCCATCGTTCGCTACGATGAGCTGCAGCGTGGAAAGATCGAGCACGTGCTGCGAGTCACCTTCAGGAACACGCGCCGAGCGTACGTTTATCCTGCCACACATTTCGCGAGTAGCAAAACCGATGAAAACCTTCCGCGAATGGGCGAACGATTCCGGCTTCGTAAAGATTTTGATACGTCGAAGTTTTCGCCCGCCGCGAAGACTGTTCTGGAAGCCTTGAAGAGGTACGGGATGCTGAACGCCGACAACGGTATTGACTGGGCCATCTCGATTACTCCGGATGAGCGAATCCCCGAAATGCACGAAGAACTGCGAAAAGTCAAAGGCTCCGATTTCGGCCTCGTCCGCAGAATCTGTGGGTAGAATCCAGGACGTCAAGCGATTCTGATCTGGAAAACACGTTGTTTTCTGCGAAAACGCCCTGTTTGAAAGTCACCATCAGTTTGGAGATGGATTTTTTGAGGCATTTCTCCTGCGTCCAAAGGGCTTTGAAAAGCAATCCCGGATGAGCGATGACTCACCGGGACTGCTCGCACCATTGGCGCGCTATC
>JANNPW010000062.1:0-22336 GCA_031400405.1 Mariniblastus sp. | reverse complement strand
ATCCCACCTAAAAGCCTGGCTCAAAAAAAATATCAAAGCAGGTATTCATGTCGCTCGAAGTGAAGACTTGAGAGACCTCACCACCGGAACAAAACTTGCGCAATACGAAATACCCGCAACCCCAAATTTTTGACAACCCAGGCTTGGGCCCATACGTCCAGCGTGCTGGCGCTGCTGGCCAACGTCCATCGTGATTCAAAGAAAACCAAGGCTTACAAACCGGCCGACTTCAATCCGCACATCCGAAAATCGTCCGTGACCGCGCCGAAAGTAGGCATCAAAGTGCTCAAACAAGTCTTCGTCAGTAATCAAACCGCAGGATCGTAAACGATGGGTTTGTCCCAGGGAATTCGTGCCGGCGCGGCTTACGTCGAGCTGTACACGAAGGATAGCCGACTCGTGAAGGGACTCAAGGCTGCCGAGAAAAAGCTGCAGGCATTCGGCGCTGGGATCACTTCCATCGGCACCAAACTGGCCGGTCTTGGCGCGGGGGTCATCACGCCGCTCCTCGGTGCTGCCAAAGTATTTGCCGACATGGGGAGCGATCTGGCCGACATGAATCAGCGGACCGGTGTTTCGGTTGAGGCATTATCGGAACTGGGGTTTGCGGCGGAGCAATCGGGTGCCGACATCGAGTCGCTCGAAACCAGTCTCCGCAAAATGCAAAAGCAGGTCGTGGCAGCCGCCGGAGGTTCGGAGTCGGCTCGTGAAGCGCTCGGTCGCCTCGGTTTGACGGTCGAAGAACTGTCGCGACTCTCACCTGACCAACAATTCAAACTAATTGGCGACCGTTTATCGCAGATTCAAAATCCGACGCTCAAAGCGGCGCTGGCCATGGAGGTCTTCGGCAAGTCGGGCACGAAACTGCTGCCGATGTTTGCCAGTGGCGCACGCGGCATCGAGGAACTTCAGCAACAGGCGCGCGACTTGGGTTTGACGATGTCGACAGAGGATGCCCAAGCTGCCGAGGCCTTCGGCGATATGCTCGACGTCCTCTGGAAGGTTCTCAAGAAAACCGTGTTCACGATCGGTTCGGCGCTGGCTCCGCTGCTGATGGAAGTGGCCGAGGGATTCACGCGCGTCGTGGTGACCGTTTCGAACTGGATCAAAAGTAACAAAGCCCTGGTCGTCATAGTTTTCAAGATCGCGACCGCCGCATTGGCTGCTGGAACTGCCTTGATCGTTTTGGGAACTGCCGTCTCCGCTGTCGGAGCGGCACTCGGCGCGATTGCTTCCGTGGCCACCGGAATCGGAGCGGCCATCGCCACGCTCGGTTCGATCATCGCGGCCATTCTCGCTCCGATCGGCTTGGTGATCGGAGGTATTGTGGCGCTGGCGGGTTATCTGCTTTACCTCTCCGGTGTCGGCCAGCAAGCATTGACCTGGCTTTCTGGTTCGTTCATGGAACTGAAGAATGATGCGCTCGCCGCGTTTCAGGGGATCTCCGATTCACTCGCCGCCGGTGACATCGGCCTGGCCGCCAAGGTTCTGTGGCTAACGCTCAAAATGGAATGGCAAAAGGGGATCAACTGGCTGCAGGAGAAATGGATCGGATTCAAGGAGTACTTCATTTCCGTTTGGACCGAGGCCGTGTTCGGTCTGTCGCGAATCATGACCAACGGCTGGGCGGGACTGGAGTCGATTTGGACCGAAACCGTCGCGGCCATGTCGACGGCCTGGACGGTGTTTGCCAGTGGGGCCGTCTCCGCCTGGAAAGGCGCGCAGAACTTCATCGCCAAGGGCATCGTCCACTTGATGGGAATGCTCGACGACTCGTTCGATGTCGAAGGGACGTTGGCAGTGTTGCAGGAAGATTTTCAAAACGAACAACAATCGCGACAGCAGGCAACCCATCAGCAGCTCGCCGGAATCGAAACCGATCGTCAGCGCCGCCAATCAGGGATTGAAGAGCAGCGGACCGGTACGCTCGGCGCACTGGAGCAGGATCGCCAGCGGGCCCACACCGACCGCCAACGGCAATTCGATTCCGATCTCAAGGAATCCGAAGACGCCCTCTCGGCGGCGCGCCAGGAATGGGAAGACGCGCTGGCCGAAGCGGCTAACAAACGCGCCGGCGCGGAATCTCGCACGGGACCTGCAAACGTCAAGCGAGCCGAGATGGACCTATCCGGGCTCGACGAACTGATCGACACCACGCAGCGGAAAGTCGATGTCGTCGGGACATTCAATCCGCTGGCCGCTGCCAATCTCAGTGTTGATTCGCTCAACGAACGGACGGCGAAGGCCAGCGAACAGGTGGCTGCTAACACCAAGCGGCTCGTGCAAGAGGCTCAACATGGCGGACTGGTGTTCGCTTAACGAGAGACACCTATGGCCACAATCATCGAACGCTTCGACAGTCGTGAAACCACCGCAGGGATCGAAAGCCCGTCGGTGGATCTCATCTACGTCGTACAGGGGACCGAAGATGACGGGGCCGTTCGCGCACTGGTCGAGTCCACGATTCCTGCGATCTATTCGGGGCTGGTGTTTCAGACTTATCATATTACGCATCAAGGGGGTGGCGTCTGGGAAGTTTCGGTCCGCTATGGCAAAAAGGAACCGAAGGACACTGGTGATTCGTCGTTCTCATTCGACACCGGCGGCGGGACGACGCACGTCACACAGTCGTTGCAGACAATTGGCAGCTACGCGCCACCCGGCAAGACCGCGCCGAATTTTCAAGGAGCGATCGGTGTCACTACCGATAGCGTCGAAGGGACCGACACGACGGTTCCCATCTACAGCTTCACCGAGACGCACTACATCCCGATCGCGCTGGTAACAGGTTCGTATAAAACAACCCTCTTCTTGCTCACCGGCCGAGTCAACTCTAGCCCGTTCAAGGGTTTCGCCGCCGGCGAGGTGCTATTCCTCGGTGCCTCGGGTTCACAGCGAGGCGAAGAGGATTGGGAGATCACGTTTCGCTTCGCTGCCAGTCCCAACATCATCGGACTTACCATTGGTCCCATCACCGGCGTTGCCAAACGGGGCTGGGAATATCTGTGGGTCCGCTACGCCGATGCCGAAGACCAGCATGTGCTGGTCAAGCAACCGATCGCGGCCTATGTCGAGAAGGTTTACGACGAGGGCAATTTCGCGGGACTCGGAATAGGAACTTAGTCGATGCGCGATGCCTTAAAAAAAGTTCAAGCGGGACAGCGGCTGGAGATTCCGGCCGTGGCTTACAACGCCTTCATCGATGCGGTTCGAGCCCAGCGAGCCGCCCAACACAACGTCCTGCAAGATACTCAAGTTGATTTCCGACAAGCCGATATCGTAAAAGTCCGCAATCAAAGCGGTCTGGCCCAAGACCGATTTGCAGTACTGGGAATTGACGAGCCCTTGATCAGCCCTAGCGATAACCTGGCGGAATTCAAAAATCAGATTGGGTTTAACGCGATTGTTCCCGACTCCAGTCACGTTGGTCGGTTTGTGGTTCTACTCGATCCGCTGGCGGTGTCTTCGATAGGAAGAGCTTGGTGTTGCGGCGTGTTTCCGGTCAAAGTGTTAGTCGAAGTCGATTCGTACACGTTTGCCGATCTGGAAATTGGCAATACAAGTCGGCTGAAAACAACGAATTCGGGCTGTGCTCAGATTTTATGGCGCGAAGCGGGGACCGGCACGCGCTGGGCTATCGTTCGATTGGCAAATACAAGTGGTCCTGCAGGGGACGGTAATGTTTTTCCGGTAACACTTTCCCAAGTGGGAGGTGCCGATGGTACCCGAACGACAATGGCGAGTTGGACTTACAACGTTAGAAAACTTGGAGCGGCTGTGGATTTATTATCCGCCATCAACCCAACTAGCGCCCCTCACAAATATAAACGTGAATCTCTCGGGAAACGGACAACAGCCAATTTCGGCTTGTGCGCATTGGATGAATCCGGCGACCCATTTCTGACGTGGATCAACGAAACGATTGGCGTTTCCGCCTGTGATATTATTGATCCACCGAACCCAGACCCAGAACCAGATCCACCCTAATGCCAACTACAGACACCGCCGTCATTCGCAACAATGGAACCGGTGGAATTAAAGACGATGACACCATGGCCCTGTTTGGCCCTGCGCCAAATACGTGACTCCCTTGCTGCAATGACGGGCTTGATCCTGACAACTCGGTGCCGTGTGCATCGCCCTATCCTCTATCGTGGAGCAATATTGACTCGATCGGCAGCGGTCCAGCTGACGGATGGTATCAACGCTTCCCACCTACACCGATTGCTTACGTCCTCGATGGTCGAATATGGCTCGACGCGACGCTAATCCCTATCGGCGGTGGGCTACCAACGATCTACCGGAAGACGCCGTTTGATATGGCGTTGCGGACGATCATGCGCGTGGCCTGGACAGCCCACGTGCCTAATACAATTCCACCGCAAGTCATTCAACCGTATCAAGAAGGCGCAACATTGCATCGAGTTGATGTTTTGTCAGGCGGTGGAGTCGCGACGGGGTTTGCGTGGTTGGAATTCGGTTACCGTCCGGGCACTTCGTTCGGCGGCGGCAATCCGGGTCCGTATTATCGCTGGAACATTGGCGGCGGGTTCCATGAGATTTATCCGTCTTCACCAAGCCATCGGTTCGAAGTGATCATCCAACTCGGACCGGTCAAGGTGAGTACTCCCTCACCGAGCGGGCCGATTGAAACCCGTGAGTTTGGCGCGTTTCTCTTTGTGGATGGAGTCTTGAAAGATTCGTACCGCGCCGACACGTTATATGACGCCATTCTCCGTCAGCATTTTTGCAATGCGGCAGTGAGCGTCAAACAGTTTGCCGGTGTTATTCCGCCTGTCTACCCCTACCCAAACCCGGCCCGCATTTCGGCGATGAAATACAGCGTGGAGTAACCTGAAGTAATCAAACAACTCAGGTGCGACCTGGCTCAGCTTCGAGGAACCGCCCAGCGCTGACCCGCATACTGAGTGTTGTGGGAGAGGTTCGGCGAAATCCAGGGGTGGTCAACGCCAGAAGTATCAACCTTCATTTTCACTGGATTCCCGTCGCCTTGTAGTTGAGCTAAAGCCTTTCCAACCGCGAGCCGTAGATCGAGGAATGCCGTGTTCGAGAGCAATCTCGATGCTCCCAGCACTTTTAACTATCGCTTGTGGGTTGCCGCTTTGCCAAGCAAGCTCTTGGGTAGAAACTCCTCGCCCGCCAGCCAACAAACAATCAAGATTTTCGATGAGTTTGCTTCATTGGGGACACACCTTGCCGTCCCCGAACGCTAAATTGGCTCAATAGAATCTTGAGAAAACAAGCAATATAATCTTCGAAATCAAAAAGGGGCGACTTTCACGCATTTGTTCATATTGGTTTCAAATGTCTTGGTATCGTGAAGTGGACCCGGTTGGGGGCCGCTTCAAGCAAATTCCCTGCCGGCGGACTAGAATTCGTTGATGTCAACTGCATCGAATCAATCAAAAGTCCTGCAGCGTCTTCAAAGAAGTTCTTTTGGACTGTCAAGCCGCGATATCGCGCGATCTGTTCAACTTCGACCCCATGAAGTAACCAAGATCCTACTGGAGCTTCAGACACAAGGACTTGCGGAGAGGAAAGCTGGTCGATGGAAAACGGTCCACGGTAACAGCGGTACAAACGTTTCTGTTTCAATGCGGCCAGCCAGTAACCCTCGCAGCCGAATTCAAAACACTCCCGATTCGCAATCAATTGATTCTCAAAAAACGGTCGGTAATACCTCACTCGCAACACAATCGTCAACTTCTTCGCGGCAAACGATCGATCCGCGTCGCTCGCGATGGGGTGAATTTAGGAAACTCTGCCAGTACTACGCCGAGTGCATTCGTCTTGACCAAAAAGCAACCATTCATGCGAAGGCATCGGAAGAACTCAAGAAAATTGTTTGCATTAGTGGTGGGCTCTCCAGTATGGACTCGTTCAATATTGAAACTTTATCCGCGTGGCATCACTGGCTAAAGGACCTTCACAAGGAACAATTCGTTTTTCTTGGCTACCCATTAAATCGTTACGAATGGAAAGACTCCAAATCAGGCGACCGTGTTGCGTACATTTCGCCAGTCTTTATCCAGCCATTCATCTACGAGGTTAGGGGGACAGCCTTGCAATTGCAGGCTGCGGGCTCGATCCGCATTAACGAAGGATGGCTGGAAAGACGACTACCCAATATCGAAGAACGTCGAGCTTTTGTTGAGCTTTGCGGTATCAGTGAGGATTCAGACGCTGATGCCGACTTGGACCGTTTCGAAAATAGGGACCCGTGGGCCGAGTACGCTCGATTATTGCAACATTATTATCCGAATTGGTGTATCGAACCACTCAATTCGCGGCAGTTGTCGGCATCACCTGCGCTTGAAAAGATTTCACGGGATGGAATTTACAATCGGGCTGGATTGGTTTTGTCACGCGCTTGGAAGTACACAAAGCGGCTTTACAACGAACTCATTGAGCTCGGTAGTTTTATGCCGGATGAACAACTGGATGGAACAGCCCTATGCCGGTTGTTTCCAAATCAACCAACCAAAACTGCATTCCCCAATTCCCTGAATGTCGGCAACCGCGAAAAGAGCATTGAAGTGATAGGCGCTCAGGTGCCGAGTTTGAATCATGAACAGCGTCAAGCCTGCGAGGCTGCCGCGACCCAAGCACTTTCTATCGTCGTTGGCCCTCCTGGTACGGGGAAATCTCGCGTGGTTGCCGGCACACTGGCCCAACAAGCGATTATCGGCAGCGACGCTCTATTTGCAAGTCGCAATCACCGTGCTCTAGAAGCGGTTGTGCCTCGTGTGAGCGCGCTTACCGAACCGTTTTCTTTGATCCTTCGATTGAATCGGCCTTGGGGGGATCCGGTTGATAATTCGTTAGAACTTGCGATTCAAGAATTGGTTTTCAGTCCGCCTCCCCGTCACGCATCAATTCTTCCAGATTTGAGAGAACGATTGGCCAAGCGAATCTTGCGTTACCGCGAAGCAAGCGATCAGATCTTGGCAATCGCTGATGTTCGAAGCGAATTAAGGAAATCGATAAGTAGACTGGAAGATGCCAAAAAAGACTTACCAAAAGGTTTTGTGGAAAACTTTTCATTTCAAAAGGTGGTACCCCAAAAGTCGGATGTTGTGAGCGTGATTCATGACCTACGCGCGAAACAGCGTCTCAAATTTTCGTTTGATTGGTTTTTCGATCTGTTCAATCACAAACAGCGGATATCAAATGCCCTGGCGAAAGCAGTTGAACTGGATCAAGAGCTTCGGCGAGCCTTTGATAAAGGCAAATCGTTACCACAGATCGCGATCGCGAAACCTTCCGCGGAAATGGCTCGGTTTTATGAACAGGCCTTGGTTTTCTGGTCTCCGTTCCTAATCGCCAACGAGCTTGCCGGAAACACATTTCAATCCCGAGAGCGACTAAAACAATTACCCGACTTACAGATCGCCTACGAGCAGGAACTCGAATGCTCAGACGCAGTTGTTAAACTCTCGCACGAAACTCTGATTGAGTTATCCCGTATGGCCGGCGGCAGCCTAACGGATGAAGAACGAACGTTGTTGGCCTCCGTCAATTCGGCGATACAGAATCAAAGTGGCTTGGATAGCGACGAAGACAAACGGCGGCTCGCAAATGCGATGCGAAAAACATTTCCTATTTTTCTTGACCATTTCCCTTTGGCTGCGACGACCAACCTGTCTGTTGGAACCAATTTGCCATTGCAATCTGGGTTATACGATTTGTTGATCATCGACGAAGCGAGTCAGTGCGATATCGCGTCAGTCATTCCGCTACTATACCGAGCGAAGCGGGCCATGATAGTCGGTGACCCCATGCAATTGACGCACGTCACTACGTTGTCCGCTGCAACCGATAGGCATTTACGGAAGCAGTTTGGATTGACTGCGATTGAATTCGAACGATTCAGTTATCGCACAACTTCGATGTTTAATTTGGCCAATACCTCGCCTGTCGTCGATTCTCGGATCAGCTTACGACAGCATCATCGTTGTCATCCAGCAATCGCTGACTATTGCAGTGAGACGTTTTACAAGGGTGCTTGGACTGTACTAACGCAACATGATCCCCTCGGTGGCTTACGGTGGACACAAGTCGACGACGATTGTGTGGGTGCCGCTGGAGGTGGCTCGGTTAGCAACAATCAAATTGTCTCTATCGTCCATGAGTTGGAGCGACTTAAGGATGATGGATTTGTTGGCTCAATCGGTGTTGTCACACCGTTCCGACAACAGGCAAATCGAATTAGAGATGCAGTCGGACAAGCAATTGATCCACTCAAGTTGAAGGCCTGGCGATTTCACGTCGATACCGCAGATGGTTTTCAGGGAGATGAAAGGGATATTATTCTTTTCAGTCTTGTTGGTGGAGAGAGTCTAAAACCAGGTTCTTTGAGGTTTCTGTCGAATAGCCCGAATCGTTTTAACGTTGCAGCAAGCCGGGCTCAAAAGCTGCTTCACGTTTTTGGCGACATGGAATGGGCAAGTAAATCCGGGATTCGACATATTCAGATTTTGGCGGATCGCTGTCGCGAAGCCGAAGCCCAGCGATTGGATGGCCATCAGGCGCCGTTTCGCGTAGATTTGGTTGGCCCAGTCTGGGAACCACGCTTGGCCCAGGCTTTGACGGCAGCTTCGATCCCATTTTTGCAACAGTACCCGACTTGCGGACGGTTTTTAGATTTCGCAGCAATAAAACCAGGTCTAAAACTAGATATTGAAGTAGATGGGGAAACCTATCATCGTGATGAGCAAGGCAATCGATTAGCGGAAGACATCCTCCGGGATCAGGTTCTCGTTGCAGATGGTTGGAGAATTTTGCGATTTTGGGTTTATCAACTCAAAGAGGATATGCCAGGCTGCATTGAGACGGTTAGATGCATCTGGCAATCGCCTAACAAATGAACAAATAAACAAACATCGCAAAAAAGATGAGGTACAATAAAACTTCGTGATTTCATCTTTTGACGCGCCTCTTTCGTAGCCATGTTCATAAATGTCTGATTATCCCTCACCACCACAAATCGACTATCCAGAATCCAAAACTTTTGCCGACCCAAACTCAACTCGGTTCAATGCAGCAAGCAGGGCGAACAATGCGATATCTCCTGAGCTTCCTAGCAAGTGGTGGCCTTGGCTGATTTGTGTTTTGACTATTGGTGCACTCGTGCTTCAGGCATGGGCACTTCTTGAAATACTCGGCGTCGAGAAACAGGAGGCTGAATTCCAGGCCCGTGTCGCTGCCTGGGAAGCCAGTGATGGGGAACGTCAAAACAACATCGAGTCTCGGCGTAAGACGCTAGCTTCCCTGCAGGGAATCCAAGACGATGTTGACATGAATGTGGAAGAACTCCGCAAGCAAACCACCGAACTTCAAGGATCAATGGAATCCCTTCGGCTACAAAGGGATCAGTTGGCAAAAGAAACAGAATCAGAAAAAGCAATTCTTGAAACGCTTGGCGAACGAAAAGCACTTGTAAGTCAAAATCTTGAAACGGCGAAACTGTCGATCCAAAACCTGACTTCCGATAAGACGAAAATTGAAAGCGAGTATTCCGAGGCGGAAAAAAAGAACACGCAATTAGTTCGAGATGTTTCACTCAATGAAGAACGCCTCAAAACGCTCTCTTCTCAGGTTGAGAGCCAACGAAAACTTGTCGATAGCCAAAGTCAGAAACTGGCTGATGCCGAGAAGCAAATAAATACCTTCGAAGATTTTTTGAGCAACCGAAAAACTGATGTTGCCAAACTAGAACAAGAGATTCAGCAGCAGAAATCAGTTCAGGCTGAAATCGAGTTGTCGGACTCAAAGCTCTCTAAGTTAAAAGAGCAAATTGTGACAACAGAATCTGAATTGAGCCGGTTACAGACTAGTGTTACCGATTCAACCCAAGAACAGTCCGCAATTGAAGTCGAGGTCGCAGCACTTCAAAAGCAATTGACTGAATTAAGGTCTGACCAAAAAGAAGAAATTACCGCTCACCGGCAGCAACTTATGGATTTGCGCACGCAAGAGAAAGATATTGCCGCAAGAATGGATGAAGTAACATCTTCGATGACCACCATGTCGACGAAAGCGGTAGACATGTCGACGCAAGCGGTGAAAATGTCGACCGAAGCGGCTGAAACGCTGAAACTGCTGACCAAAACAGCTGTGGAGGTTGCGGCGGCAATAAAGAACCTTGAGGCTGCAAAAACAGAGAACGCAATCCCGTCCGACGGCGAGGAAGCCACAAAAACGGAGACTCCAATCCCAGCCGACAGCAATGAGTCGGAAAAAGCAGGGCCACCAAGTTCGACCGACAACAGCGAGGGCGAGTAATATGCTAGGTGTTACTGCTGTAGTGCTATCGATAATTGCCTCCTTGGTTGCAGCTTTGATGCATCTCATTTCATATGGACATCATCGGAAGCAGGCGCTTCGATTCTGGGAGCGAGAACTGAAACTTCCAGATGCGACTCGATATGACAATTTGCTGTTACGTATCGAGGAAGCTCAATCAGAGTTGGATCGCTTTCAGGACCAGCTTTTCGATGCCAGGCAAATCATCGACGAAGCAGAGAGGCAACGACGTTGGATCGACGAAACAAAGGAAGAAGTCGCCAAACTGGAACTTGAAAGAAACGAATTGCTGCGGCTACAAAATGAGCTGGAATCGTTGCAGACCCAGCTCGCGGAATTGAGTCAGTTGAGACTTGATTTCGAAACAAGAATTGAAGAGCTTAAATCGAAGTACAAGGAAGTTGAAGGTTTACATTCAAGACTTCAAGCGGAGATCGTCGAACTCGAAGGAAAGCAGCGTCAGGCCGCTGCTATCGAAGAGGCTTTGAAGCAATTGAAAATTGATCAGCAGGAGGAAGAATCTAAGCTTGAAAAGCTGAGAAACCGGGCGGTTGAAATACGAAACGAGCTTCAACATGAAATTCAGGAATTGAAAAAGCAGCGCGACTCGAACAAAAAGGAAGTGGATGATCTCGCCGAGCAAATTAAGAGCTTATCGGCGAAAGAAACACAACTGCGAAACGAAGTCAGTGGTTTGGAGGCAAAATCTAACGCCTTGAACAACCAAATTCCGGTGCTTCAATCAGCGTTCGACAGCCTATCAGAGCACGTGAATCCTGGCTTTAATTCTGAAGACACGAAGAAAAGCGACATTTGGCAACCAGTTCTTATTGCTAACTCCAGTTTGACGCCACCGATTTCCGAACTCGATGCGTTAGCCAACCTGCGACGCCAGCTTGAACAGCTTGGTCTTAAATTTCACAAGAGAACGATTGATGCATTCCATACAGCTTTGAAAACGATGGAAAGTTCTCCTTTAGTTGTGCTGGCAGGAGTTAGCGGAACGGGAAAAAGCGAGTTGCCAAGAAGATACGCTGAAGCAATGGGGTTTCATTTCTTGAATATGGCCGTCCAGCCTCGATGGGATAGCCCGCAAGATCTTTTCGGCTTTTACGATTATTTAGAAAGGAAGTTTCGGCCAACTGAGTTGACGCGAGCTCTGATCCAAATGGACGAGTTTCGAAATAAGGGTGAAAGGGGCTGGCGCCCTCCGATAGAATTCGCCCAATCGTCCTGCAGCAATGGACTACTTTTGGTTTTGCTGGATGAGATGAATCTCGCTCGTGTGGAATACTACTTTAGTGAATTCCTCAGTCGCCTCGAAACACGCCGCGGAATTAATATCCAAGATGACCAACAACGAAAGCGGGCGGAAATCGTCCTTGAAGTTGCTGGTCGACAGTCGGGCGAACCGCCGATGCAGCTGTTTGTCGGCAAAAATGTCTTTTTCGTAGGAACAATGAACGAAGACGAAACAACTCAATCACTCTCTGACAAAGTTATTGACCGAGCTAATGTACTGCGTTTTGGAAGTCCGAACTCCGTGAATTCAGTTTATGAAAGGCCAATTTCGAATGGAAAACCGATCGTAACCAACACTCTGCTTTCAAGAGAACAATGGATTAGTTGGCAAAAAGGTATTTGCGATTTGGGTGATCAGGAAAAGAGTCGGATGCTGGACTGGATCTCACAATTACGAACAGTTCTCGATGGTGTTCGGAGACCGTTTGCATACCGCGTGGCGCAGTCGATGCTAGAGTACGCAGCCAATTACCCAGATGTCGAAGAAAAGCTTAACATTTCGATCGCAGATCAAATCGAGCAAAAGGTTCTGCCGCGGCTGCGGGGCTTGGATCCCTTTGACCGGGAATCGCAAAAGCTATTTGACGCAATCCACAGAATTTTGGATGAAGTGGGTGACGATGCTCTATCGGCACAAATCAAAGACTGTTGTCGGGATCATTATTTCCAATGGATCGGGCTCGATCGATATGAAGTAGAGCCGAGCACGAAATGAGCGGTATGACCCAGGCGGCTTCAACCAAAGTTCTCGATATCGCACCAGATGTATCGCCAATACTGGACGTACTCGAAGATTATTCACGATTCATCGACGAATTATTCGATCAACCCAAACCGCACTCTGCCTTTTGGGAAGGGAATGTTGGCAATACGGCAATCAGGAGTGTTGGTCGGGTCGTTTACAAATGGCGTCACTCGTTAATCGAAAACCAGCCACCGCTAGCGCTCATTGTTCGTTTGAGTCGAAAACTAAGTGATATCGTTTCCGATATCGGCCAACATCCAAGAAAGATTTTGGAGCGGCGTCGGTCGATGGAACCGGTAAGTCGTTTTCGGGAACTCGATTCGACTTGCGTCCGTTGGCTGATTCGTCAACCCGGTCTATCGATTGTTGAGAAAGCTGGTCATCGCAGACAAATCCTTGCAGTTCAGCGATTCGAAAGTGTTAACACGTTGGAGAATCGTGTCTTGGTAGATCTATTAAAACGCTGCCGAACCTTGGCGGCGGATTACTTGCGCCATCATGCTGGCAGGTTTCCCAACCATGTTTGGATTCAAGCGACGCAACGATTCAAACGAATTTGCGAGCAGTTCGTTGATTCAGCTGAACTTGCTTGCGTCCAATCCATTACATCGCTTCCGCAACCCAATTACGTGCTACTTCATGAAAGCCGTTATCACGAAGTCTGGCTTGCTTACGAACAGGTAATTCGTCAACAAACAAGAAGGCAGCAACTCTGGCAAAGCCGACAATCCGTTTGGGCGGAAATGTGCTTAATCGCGATATGGAGTTCAATGAGTCTGTTGGCGAGAAAAAGTGGTTCCGGTAATTGCAGATCCACGCATCGCTGCGACCTCTGGGTAAGAGACAAGTTGGAAGATGGCGGCTTTATTGATTGGTCAAGCTGTCCAACCGATTGGAAACTAGATTCTGTTTCGAGAGTTTCGGTGGTCCCAGCCAAAGTTTTGGCGAATCGTTTTCAAACGATTCGTTCCGGGGGTGATTTTTCTTTTGTACGGATGAAGGCTGGAGGCGAAGAAGAGTTCGAAGATCTCGTTGCAGTTGGGCTTGATTTGCCAGATTCGAATGAGACTGAGCAACAGGCTACAGTTAGTGTTTCGTTTTCAAAAAACGGCAGTGTGGTATCGAAAGACGTTCCACTGGACCTACTAAAGCGACCAGACTTTTTTGACGATCGGTTGCGGGGTTGGTTTTTGGATGATTAAGGCAAACTCAACCAAACCTGTCTGGGGGCTATCGCTTGGCTCAACGTCATGGGCAGCTGAATGCGTTGACGGCAATTCTGGCGAGCTGATTCGACAAAGTATTCCTGGTTCGAAGTATTCAACTCCCTCAATACTATTGCCACGGCTGTCCGGCGAACCAACTCGCCTGGACACTTGGACTCCGATTCACGTCCGCGGTTCCGGAACGAGCTGGCCTTTGGAAGGCGTTGTCGACGGAGTTGTAGGTAGTGGGCGGATGCCGGTCGCAGCAGCATGGACTGCACGAAGTCAAGCCTTCCTGTCTCACGACCAGTCGGTTCCTGTTTGGCGATGGAGTTTCGACGGTGTATCGCATGAACTTCGACCCATCGACTGCCTTGCCGATGCAATCGCGCAACTCGGCAGTTGGGTCGGCAAAAAATCGCCCATTGCGATTACGATTCCAAACAACTTTCGCCAGTTGGAACAACAGTTGGTGATTGACCGGTGCCGCGCCTCCGATGTTGATGTGACGTTACTGTGGCGCCCAATCGCGGGGGCGCTTGCCTGGCTTGACCAATTTGAATCTACACTCGGTAAACTACCGGAATCTAAACGAAACCTCCTAGACGTTCATGCAGACTGGGGAACGATTACGTTCACGGAAATAAGAATTGTTTCCGGGCACGAATCAAGCTCGCGAAAATGGCTGCCCGCGCGTTCTCGGCCGCAGGGAAACGACGTTACTCCAGGCTTTGGCTGGGCTGTCGAGGCGATCTCGCGAAAATTATTATCGTTGACACAGCGTTGGAGCCGCTTCATGGACGGAGGTGGTGTCGATGATCTAAGAAGTTGTAGCCAACTGGATGGCTCAACGCTCCTCGATTCGATTCAACAATGGGAAACCGCCTTTGTTAGTCCAATCGAACCTTTCAATTCTTTCAAGGAGAGGTTGATTCGCGAATCAGCAAGATACGCTGGAGTTGTTATCACGGGCGACTTCGCAGGTTTTGCTTTGGATGGCAACACAACTTTGAGTATAATCCTTGACATTTTTGCACCGAAAATTGCGAGGACTTCCATTGTTGCTTCCGGAATCGAGGGAGAAAAATTATTGGCCAAAGGAGCTGCGATTTTTGCGAATGAACGACAAAAAGACATTGTGAGTTATCTCGACACATTGCCTGAGTTGGATCTTTTCGTGGAAACGTCTGGGCAATTTGATTGGTTGCCATTGCTTAGTGGAAAAGATAGATTTGTTCCAGGAGGTCAAAAATGGCAACGACCAGACCCAATTAGGGGCTTGGCAGTTAGGCGCGGAGCGACGGCTGTGCGACTGGTGGTAGCCCACGAAGAATTCAACGGTGTACGCGAAATCGCCGCCATGCTTTCAGAAACCGCTGAACAAAGACTGTCCGCCGAGCTCCACGTATCCGCGATTGCGGCACAAGGCAATGCTGCGCTAAGGCTAGATCTAGCTGACGAAAGTCAATCGAGGCCGATGGGAAAAATTCACGCGGATTGGAGGCGAATGAAGCCAATTCTCGATAAAAACGGCCAGCCGATAGACAAAAACTCCTATCTCAAAATGCAGCCAAGGGCGTTTCCAGAGCTCATGCCAAGAAAGAGCAGTTACAGCTGTTGGAACCGATCGCAATCACAAATTAGTGAATTCATACGGCGGTTGCCGGCTTCAAATAAACTCGTTTCTGACACGAATTTTTTGCGTAGCTTGAATCAAGCTGTCCAACAAAAAGATCAAACTCAATATCCCAATGATGCAACCGCGATAGGCTCCGATTTTCACTGTCCGGGAACAAAACGAATCTTGGATGAATTTGTTGATGGGCTATTGCAGCTATGGCGGAAGAACAAATCCCGCCCAAACGACGGATTTGTAATTGTCGTTCGGATCTTAGGTTACCTTTCCGTTGATAGTCTCGAATTCGAAAACTGGCTCATCAAAAATATTTGCTCCTCGTTTCCGGACCGCGGCTCGGTCAAACATTCATTCGGACTTTGCGCTCGAGATTCTGGCAACATCGCCAAATTTCTCTCTGCTGTTTTTGCTAGCCGGGATGTTGGAACAACTGATTTGAAATCAGCATCGCAGATTTTGAGGTATCGTGCAAAAGCAACAGAGGCAATGACAAGCGAGTTGTGTGAGAACGTCTTTCGCGTGAGCCTGAGAGTGTTTGAGCGAGAAATGGCTAATGGCGGGCGTTCGTTCGCATTTCGATGGAGCAGCCTAATTGTCGTTTACATTTTGCGACGAAGGATGTTCGATTCCGGGTTTGCAGAACCGGAGGATAAACTTGCCCAGCATGCAAAAGTCTTATTTTCGACTGCAATTAGGCACTCCAAGTCAGGAAAATTACACCCCATTGGCGGATCGGTCGATTTACCAGCTGCTCTCCAACAAGTGATTGATTACATTGACAAGAAAGGTCGAGGCGATATTTTGATGGCCGTTGAAAACCAGTAGTTAAGTCATTGATCAATTGGCCTACGACGCCTGGCATAAAGCCCGGCGGCCGTGGGGTCAAAAAACTCAAACGAGCATTTTGATTAAAGAAAAACGAGTTCGGCCATCTTCGTGCGACCGAAGACTCGGTCGAGATCGATACTGCCTTTCGACAGAGATGGTCAAAATTGACGCCGAATCAAATGAATGGCGCAGCAGCGGGCGAGCCAATTGTCACGGATTGGCGAGTTGACCAAGTAAGAGACGGCCCGGTTCACGCTGCGCGGCGATACGAACGAAGCAGTCCCCCGAGTCGCTCCGTCGTTTCGATCTCTTTACCGGTTTCGGGTGGATGTTCGAGCGACACGATCAACTCATTCCCTAATCCTTGGTGGGGTCGCTCTGCGTGATAGTGAGCGGTGTATTGATTGACTGAATTCCGCAAAGCTTTTTCGCCGAACAGAATCCGGCGATCGAGACACTCGGATTTCAGTGAACCGAAAAAACGCTCAAGGTGAGCATTCATGTTTGTGCTGCGGGGATCGGGAAAGCCGACTACCTCGGACTCGGTTTAATGTTCTCTTCGGTTTTTGCGACAAGTTGAGGTGGTGCTGTTTTAGGGGGCCAGGCGGGGCCTAAAATGGGACATCCCCAAGGAGCCTCAAGATGACACGGAAAAAACAGTCGAATCGTCCCACACGTCGAGTCTACAATGACGAGTTCAAGTCAGCAGCGGTTCAAATACTTCTGGACGGCCACTCGGCTCAGTCGATCATTGAACGCCTGGGAATCTCAGGCACTAACCTCTTGTATCGCTGGAAGGATCAGCAGCTCAAGAACGCAGGCCGTGTTGGCGAAGTGCTTGATTCTCGGGTTCAAGAACTTGAGTTGCAGCTCCGCCGTACAGAACGGGAACGAGATGTTTTAAAAAAAGCTTTGATCATTTTCGGCCGACAAGAGTGACACAAATTTATCCGGCGGCGCAACGAATTGTGGAAGACGAAATCGCATCCGAACGAGAAGTCTGTGAGTTTCTTGAGATTGCTCGATCCCCTTTTCAGCGTTGGCCGGAATTCGATTTATCACCCTTGGAGGAAGACGACAAGAGAATGTTACCGATCATTGTTTCGATCTTCCAGGCGCATCGTAGGCGTTACGGGACGCGTCGAATTGCCGATGGACTGCGTGATCGAGGATATTCCCTGGGGCGTCGCAGAATCGCCAGACTAATGGAAATTGCCGGAATTTCGGCCATTCAACCGAAGTCGTTCAAGCCACGAACAACCAACAGCCGCCATAAACTCGGGTTCAACGAGAATTTGATCATAGATCTAAAGGAACTCAAAAGCCCCGATCGTTTGTGGGTTGGGGACATTACTTACGTGCCAATCGAGGCAATCAAGTTTGGTTACCTGGCAGTCTTGATGGACCGTTTTTCCAGGAAGGTTGTGGGTTGGAAATTGGGAAAAGATATGACTGATCAGCTGGTAATTGCAGCGCTCCAGCAGGCAATCCGAGAAAGAAATCCAGGTCCAGACCTGATTCATCATTCGGATCGAGGAGGCCAGTACGCCAGCACGCGGTATCGAGCAATGATTCGGCGCGCTGCGATGAAACAAAGCATGAGTCGTGCGGCCGACTGCTATGACAAACCCTTTATGGAATCTTGCTTTGGAACGATCAAGACCGAACTCGAAATGACCGAATACAAAAACTACACCGAAGCATCCAGAGAAATCAGAAGCTATCTTACGTACTACAATTTTGAAAGAAAGCATTCTTCAATCGGGTATCAAACGCCATTTCAGTTTGAACAATATTTCAGCTTAAACTAAAAGACCGCCTGGCCCCCTAAAACGGCACCACCTCAAAAACCATTTGAGTTGAATGGGGGAATTGCCAACTTCTGGTCTAACGAATGTGACGTCTCTTGACTGTCCCCAAGCTCTTTGCTTCGACTTTTGCGACGAATCGCTGGTTGTCGTTGGCGAGGAATCCGGAGACCACGTTGAACAACGTGACACTGAAGCCAGCGATGTTCACGATGTCCCATCGCCCCTTCGACTCATTGGCTTGCGTCCTTTGGTACGGCTGGATGTCCATGCAAATCATCTTCGGATCTGAGACGGTTTCAGCATCAGCAATCTTGCTCGCCAACTTTCGCTGGTTCGTAACAAAGCTCGTTCACGCATTCATCAAACTGGTCGATCACTGTCAACTTTTCTTGGGCAATTCCAAATGATAGACTTCTATAAATGATAAGAAAACGAATTTCCCTTGTGCCTGTTTTGGCTTTGTTATTGTTCTTTGGTTGCGACGAGATTACGGAAAACCCTGTGCCACAAACGATCTCATATGCCATTCGACTAAAACCCGGAGATGACCTCAAGAAATCTGTCCAAGCGTTTGTTGACGCCAAACAGATAAACGCAGGCTGGATTGCTTCTTGCGCTGGCTCACTCACTGACTACCATATCCGATTTGCCAACGTGCCGACGGGCAGCAAGGGATCAGGTCATTTTGAAATCGTGAGCCTTTCTGGGACTCTCTCGACCAACGGAAGCCATATTCACATTTCCATCAGCGACGGTACCGGCAAAACGATTGGAGGACATTTGATGGATGAATGTATCGTCTATACAACGGCAGAAGTTGTTATCCAATCGACACCCACACTTTCGTTTACCCGCGAAAACGACGGCACGACCGATTGGGCGGAATTACGAATAAAAGAAAATTGAGGTGTTTGCGCCAAGAAGCTTGGTGAAGGGGGAAGATGACATGTAAGTGAATCTGAAACCTTTGAGTGTGACCCTGCGGGTGGGAACCCCGTCTGGTAGCGTTTGACCAACGGCCAGAAGCGAGTCTTGCGTCGCGTAAGGCAACGAACCCGACGAAGCGTAGACAGCCAGTCCGAAAGCCATGCGATTGAGCTTCGAAAGTATTTCAACGTGAGAGCCTTTGTTCTACACCTAGCAAGGGCGACGCGGTGGTTCTGAAAACGACATTCACGAAATGTCATTGGTCTGGAACTGACCGTCTCACCGGAGTCGTTAGAGCATGTGCAAACGGAACATTGGGGTCGCCCAGGAACTTGGGAGGTCCTGTCAATTCCACATTCAACCACCGCGTCGGAGTAGCGGTCAACTCAAATCTCCAGGCCGGCCAGCCCCGTATCCAACTTGCCGGAGCGAATCGGGTACACGTGTGGTATCGCCGAGCGAAGGCAACGAAGCGACGCGAGACGGTTGGCAGGAAGGCATAGTGTCTTGATAGTACCGCTGACAACGGGGAACGACACCCAGTCGGACCCGGACGAGGGAAGCGAGACATCGAATCATGGAACCGTAATTGGGAAACACTTTGAATGCATTGTAATTCTTTTCAAGTGTCCACGAAACAGCGACGGATAGCTACGCTGGCGAAGCAATCGCCGGAAATGGCTTTCACATCACTGGCTTACTTCATGGACCTCGACTGGCTTTTCGAAGCCTACCAGCAGACTCGCAAAAACGGCGCGGCGGGTGTCGACGGCATCACGGCAGCGGAATACGAACAAGACCTTGAAGGCAATCTTCGAGCGTTACTTGAGCGTGCCAAGTCGGGGAGCTATCGGGCACCAGCGGTTCGTCGAGTCTACATTCCAAAGGGAACTTCCACTACGGAAGTTCGCCCGATCGGGATTCCCACGCTGGAGGACAAAATTCTTCAGCGTGCGGTCGTGATGTTGCTGGAACCGATTTATGAGCAGGACTTTCTGGACTGTTCGTATGGTTTTCGGCCCAAGCGATCGGCCCATCAGGCTTTGGAATCGCTGTGGAAACAGTCGATGGACATGGGAGGCGGCTGGATTTTGGAAGTCGACATCCGCAAGTTCTTTGACGATCTGAGTCATGAACACTTGCGAGCATTTCTCCAGCACCGGGTGCGTGATGGAGTGTTGACAAAGCTGATTCACAAATGGCTTAAAGCGGGTGTGATGGAAGACGGCAGCGTAAGCTATCCCGATTCCGGCAGCCCGCAAGGCGGCGTGATTTCACCGATTTTATCGAACGTATTCCTGCATTACGTGCTGGATGTGTGGTTCGAAACCGAAGTGAAACCACGACTTGGGGGCCACGCTTTTCTGATTCGTTATGCAGACGATTTCGCGATTGGTTTTCGCCACGAGCGAGATGCCCGCCGCGTGCTGGAAGTTCTGCCTAAGCGTTTTGAGAAGTATGGCTTGACGATCCACCCGGAGAAAACGCGTCTGATCTGTTTTCAGTCACCGTCACGTTTGGCGGTTGATCCAGAAGGCGACCCAGACGCCCAACCGGGAACGTTTGACTTGTTGGGCTTTACTCATTACTGGGGCAAGTCGCGGCAAGGGGCGTGGGTCATCAAACGCCAGACCGCATCGAGTCGTTTCAGCCGAGCGTTGTCTAAAGTCGCTTTGTGGTGCCGATTCAATCGGCACTTACCGGTCAGCGAGCAGCAATTGAAGCTGCGTCAAAAACTTCACGGGCACTATGCGTACTATGGGATCAGGGGGAACTATGCTGCACTGAATCGTTTCAAGTTTGAAGTTCAACGTTATTGGCACAAGTGGCTTAACCGCCGCAACCGCCAACGGGAGCTTCTCTGGTTTAGATTCAATGCGTTGTTACGTCGTTACCCGCTGCCTGTTCCGCATCTTGTCCAGCCTCGTCCGAGGCCACGCAGCGAAACCCTGATTTGAGGAACCGTATGCACTAATGCGTGCCCGTACGGGTCTGTGGGAGCGAGGGGCTGGCAACAGCCCTTCGCCACCCGGTCAATGCCGACACGCCCTGAATTCATTTTGACACCACGGTAATTGATGCTGATAAGTAAGAAACCCCCGCAGATCGGACGGGCCGGATCACGCGGGTGTGGTTGACAAATTATTCGCCGAGACTGAGGAACGTCAATGAGCTGCGCCCCCTTTTTCTTATCCGACGTCGTCTATCAGTTCTGTCGCCAATCGGCTCACGCCGGCGTGATCTTACCCAGCCACGGTCGTTTCGTCGGCGCATCAAGCCAACCGTTCTCCGAATACAAACGCAAGCCAGGCGATCGCGTCGGTCACAATTGGCGAATGCCCAACGTCAAAGGAAAACGCGCCGTCCGTCACGTCGTCTAAGACACGAATTACTGGAAGTCGTTCGTAAGCTCACGACTGGCCGTACCAATTGGCGATCGTAGTTGTCTATCGCTGTACGGAACCAGCGCCGACCAACACCGTTTACTAGCCGAACACCTGACTGCCGAGTACCGCATCAAAACCGAAGACCGCGGCCGCACCGTCGGTGAATGGAAAATACGCCCCGAACGGGCCGACAACCACTGGCTAGGCTGCCTCGTCGGCTCCGCTGTGGCAACTTCCAACCAAGGTGCAATTCTTGAAGGAACAGGCGGAAATGCCGGCAGAGCAAAGTTCGAACGATTCAGTTTCCCAGAAATGAAAAGCGAAAACGAACGCGACGCAAAAAAAGGAACGGTTGAAAGGCTAAACTGTCAACTGTTGCCACCCGCCAATTCTCGAGCAATCCTTCGGATTTGGCGAGCAACGTACACATTCGCTTGCTTTTCGGTTTGGCAAACACTTTCCATGGCGTCATGCCGAACATACGGGTCAGTGCTAGTAAGCTTGGCCACGAACAGCCTAAGTTCGAAAATGTTTTTCAACAGTTGATGTGCCTTTGGGCAATTTCGTTCCTTAGTTGTTTCACCTACAACATCAAAAATCCTTTGCGAGAAACTGTTCAGCTCAAAACAAAAAAAACGCTGGGAGATTAGCCTTGCAGCAAAAAACAAATAGCGCTCGATTCGCAACCGTTGGCGATACGTTATTCTTGAGAGATTTTCTGTGAGTTGCTTGGAGCACGAATTTAGCCCAAGGCAAATACATTCAACATCAATTTGTTTTCTCAATTGCGAACTCGGCCAGTTTTAGTGCTGAATCAATAAAAATTTCCATCTCGGAGTTTGAGGGCAAATCCATTTCTCCAGCTATGTTTCGCTCGTAAAGATTCTTCCATTGAAACAACTCGACAAAATCCTTTGAAACAAATGGAAAATTAGAAAAATGCTTGCTCGCTGTCTCGAAACTTGACAACCTACCAAACACAGGATCGCCAATCCAATCCGTTAGGACAATGCAAATGTTTCTTACGGTGTCTTGGTTCAGCGGGAAACGGAATTTCTTTCGTTGGGTTAACTGAAAAAAGTAACGAAGCTTGGCTTAGATTTGAGTTAGGTTTATCGCATTGCGGTTAAAGTTAGAAGCGAAGGGGTGTCTGTTGCCAGCCACCCGCT
>JANNPW010000054.1:0-15105 GCA_031400405.1 Mariniblastus sp. | reverse complement strand
TCTTCAGCCGGATTCGCCTTGGGCGAATCCGGCTGAAGAACGAGGTGAATGGGGGGGATCTTTGGGTGTAGCTCAAAGCCGAAGCTTCCGCTGGACAAGCCAGCGGGATTCCAATACGGTTCACTACCCACGAAGCAAACTTGTGTAGGAAAAGAAACGGGGAAAAGAAACGGGGAAAAGAAAGAAAAGAAACGGGGTCAGGGGGGAAAAGAAACGGTGTCAGGTACAGTTTCAATCCTATCTGTGGGGGTAACTGTTTAGTCCAACAAATTGCATTAACAGATTGAACAGATTGCATTCAACAGATTGCATTCATTGAAAGTTGTGGCCGAGGATTGAGACCGTTGTGATTTTTTTGAGTATGCGATTTCAATCAGGTTTTTAACTGATCGCGATAATGGACGGCACGAGGGGCGATCGGTGCCCAGAGCGAATGCGAGAGGCTTTGGCTGGCAGAGAGGTCGCGAAAGTGACTTCGGACCAGCCGATTGTTAGCCCAGTTGGACATGATTCTGTTGGTTTTCGATTCCACGGTCGCCGGTCGCGCAGCAGCGAACAAGTCCGCTGATTGCGGCGATTGATTTTGAGTCGGATTGGCCGGTGATGAGTTGAAGTTTTTCTCAAGGTGGTCATGGAGGATGCGCTGGCGACAGATTCGATCTCGGTGACTTCGATGAGCGGGGATACCACTACGGGGGATGCGGGCCTTTCATCGTATCGGCCCAAGTGGGGCAACGATTCGCTTGGGTACTGATCATTGCTTGCTGAAACTTCGTAAAGCAATCGACCAGCACCTTGGGTTTGATATCGATTTGGACTCTAGCTGAGCAAAAGAGACCTCTCGAAAAATCCGCTTGGAACCCGCCGACGTGTCAGGCGGGCCAAGTCACTTGAACGGAAACTCCGTGCGGCGATAAGTTCCGCACCAGGATTTCTCCGCCCTGCCGATCGACGATCGACTGGCAAATGCTTAATCCCAATCCACTGCCGGACCGACTCGCATGGGTTCGTGCGGGGTTCGCTTGATAAAATCGCTCAAAAACTCTGGGCAGTTCGGCTGCTGGAATTCCACAACCCGTGTCGGAAACGGTGAGCACTACCGAATCCCGGGACCGTCGCAAGTCGAGCCGGATCACGCCACCGCTGGGAGTAAATTTCAAAGCGTTGTCCAGCAAGTTATTTACCACTTGGCGAATTTTGATTTCGTCGCCGTGCAAAAAAATTCTCGAACCAAGATTTGATTCGATGCGAATACGATTCTCCTCCGCAATCGCTGAAAAGAATTCCACCGATTTAGCGATTGACGATGATAAATCGAATTCGGCGAACTTTGCCTGGTGCTGTTGAGCGTCAGATTCCGCCAACTCCAACAACTGATTCACTAGGTATCGAAGTTGTTCACACTGTTCACTGACGGTTTCCAATTCATCACGATACTCGGCGGCGGATCGCTCCCGTCCCAAGGAGACTTCGACGCTGGTTTGAATCGCAGTCAACGGGGATCGCAATTCATGTGCTGCGTTGGCAATGAAGTCACGATGAGATTGCAAGTACTTCGAGTTTTGATCCAGGAATGAATTGATCTCGCTCGAGATCTGATCCAACTCGTCGTTGGTCCCGCGGATCGGCAATCGTTGTTGCAAATTGGCCGGGTCCAGCTGCCGTGTGGTCTCAATAATTTCCCGCACGGGCTCGGTTGCTTTGCGGGCCAAGAGAAATCCGCCCAACGGCGCTACCAGACACAAAACGCCGCCGATACCTAACAAGACTCGAGTGAGTTTCCACACGTCGCGCTGAATAAACTGTGTGGGCATCCCCAACACCATCGAATAGGTCGTTCCGTCGCTCAATCGCACGGGATGACGAACGAAAATTGTATCCCCTGTTTGTTGGAACTGAAAACGGATCGGAATGTCGTCGTCATTAGCCAGCGTTACTTCCGGTGGAGCCGGAAATGTATCACTTTGCCAGATGGACTCTCGCTGCGGGTTACAAAGTTCAGCAAACCACCGGTGTTGCCTGTGACCGCGAATTTTGCGATCGAATTCGGCTTTGATTTCCTCGAAATCGGGATACAGTTGCTGGACCGCCAATTCAAGTTCGGTGGTTTCTTCCAGCAACAGATCACGAAATTCCTGGGAAATTGTCAACCGAATCGCTTCGCGCGTGGCGAACAAAGCCAACACCGATGCCAGCAACAGCACGATGGTGTTCCACGCGGTGAGTCGAAATCGGAGAGTGCGGTAAAACGATTTATTCACGGTCGATCAATCACCATTCATCAAGCAGCCAGAAACACCCGAGAAAACGTTCATCCGCAATTGGCTCCGCAGCGCGCTGTGAGTTGGACGATTGGTCGGTCGAACAGTACTTCAGCCAACCAGAAAATTCCAATACACCGGATCAACGGCGTACCAGAGATTCAATTTCCCGATACTTTGGAAATGCTTACGAAATTGCAAGCAAACAAACCCATTCACAATCCACGAACTGCCGAGCTATAGTCTGAGACTTGACGTTCGCAGCAGACGAATTTTCTCCACCAGATTTCGGGCCAATAATTCCCTCGAAAATCGGAACTTGGAACTCGCTTCAACGACAACCATTGAGACTGCAACAATCCACTTAATGATTGCCTAACGCAAATTAATTGCCTTGTTTGTCACTTGCCCGATTCCTCGACCTCAATTCTATGATTACCAATTTAAATTCAACAGCGGCCTTGCCGACGGAAGCTGCTGAAGAATGGTCCCATCTCGCCCACGAAATTGAGCAGGCGGCGCATTTCCTTCCATCCCAGGGGCCGATCACCGCGTTCGTGCATCATAATACGCTTCACGCTCTTGAGAAAATGGATTTTTGCGATGCGGTATTGGAAGGTGCCGAGCTATTTGGTTGCCATCCCTATTTGCCGGAGATTCGCTATCGAGAAAAAGTCGCTTCGGGTCGAATCCGCAAGATTGATCTGGAAGCCGTTTTATTGGAAGACTTGGGAGACCGGGCGGATGTACTGCTTGGATTTCTGGGTTTGCGCATTCGATTGCGGCAAGCGATTCTGGAATACCCGCTGCATGACGGTCCAGCCGATGATTTGCGGTGGGTCATTGCCGATTCAAACGCACTTAAGAAATTTCGCGAAGACGCTCCAGCATTAATCCGCGAACAATTTCTGGCCGACACGAAGCAATGGATCAGTCAAGATTTTGGCTCGCTGGCCGACACGAGTACACGGGCGGGGGCCAGCGAAAAATCCAAACGACTGCATCCAACGCTGAGTACGGCGATCGAAGAGCAATTGAAATTTTTCGGGGCCAGCCGAATCGAGACTTGGTCGCCCGAAACGTGGGAGTCGTTTAGTTTGCATTTGCTGTGGCGCATTTGTGAACATGGCGTGGCGATTTCCGGTTTCCAAACCGCACCTCACGCTCCGCGCTTCAAACGTCTGCGCGATTTGTTGAAAGATGTCACGTGTGAAGACAGTGATGAGTTGGTCGACGAAGTTTTGATTCGGTTTTGCGGGACGTTTCTCGATCAAGGCTTTAGCCACTGGCATTTGCCGGACCGCGATGCGGGCTTTTACCAATGCTTTCTGAAATTGTTTGGCGAAACCGATTGGCTGGTTCAGCCGTGGCGACGCGGCTTGGCAGCGTATTTACGGAAGCTCTCCGCCGAATCGATCTCGCCGCTGGAATCGATTCGGCAGTCGTTAAGCGTGCTCGGGGTGGATGCATCCGAACAGGAAAACTACTTGACACAAACGGTGTTGGCGCTGAGTGGTTTCGCCGGCATGATTTGGCAATTGGAAACGCGTGGGGATCGCGTCTATCGTCCAATGCCAGCCGGTACGTTGATCGAGTATGTGGCGGTACGATTAATTTTGGAACAATTCGCGTTGTCATCGGTTGCGCGAAACTGGTTGGACTACACAGGTCCCTTGTCGGAATTGGCCAATCATTTGAAATGCGAATATAAGACTCCATTGAACTCCGAATCAGAAGCTCAACGGAACGCGTTTCGACTATTCGAAATCGGCCAATTACTGGGCTGGCAACCGAAACATTTGGCCCGGCTTAGCCCCGCCGAATGGAACCTGGTGTTGCAAGAAATCCATGCTTTCCCGGCCATCGAACGCCGTCGCATTTACCATCTCGCCTTCGAACGGAAATTCCGCAATCGGGCGCTGGATGCCTTAATGATCCATGCGGCTCGGGTGCGCGAGAAGACCCGACTCGTCCAACGTCCCAACTTTCAAATAGTCTGTTGTATCGACGAACGCGAAGAGTCCTTTCGTCGAGCGTTGGAGGAAGTCGACCCGGATTGCGAGACGCTCAGCGCGGCTGGTTTTTTTGCGGTGCCGATTTATTATCGCGGCGCTGCCGATGCTCACTTCACGCCGCTGTGCCCGGTCGTGATCCAGCCCAAACACTATGTCCGTGAGGAAGTGCTTTATTCACTCCAGAGCGCTGAGTCCAATCGTAGAAAGACCCGGCGGACCATCGGGACAGTGACCCATCGAGTGCATATGGGTAGTCGGACTTTTACCGGCGGCTGGATTGGAACGACGCTCTTTGGCACCTTGGCCACCTTTCCGCTGGTGGCGCGGATTCTATTTCCGCGCTTGACCGCGCAAGCCCGGCGCACGTTTGGCAGTCTGGTGCGGCCGCCGGAGCTGACTGAATTGCGCCTCGAACGCATCGCCGAAGAACCCGGCCCGCTGGATGATCAACTCGGTTTCAGTGTGGAAGAGATGGCGAACTGCGTCTGTCGATTATTGACCGACATTGGCTTGACCACGAATCAGAGTCGGCTGATTGTTATCGCCGGCCATGGCTCGTCCAGCATGAACAATCCGCACGACGCGGCGTATGACTGCGGAGCCTGTAGTGGCGGTCGCGGAGGGCCCAATGCTCGTTCGTTTGCTCAAATGGCGAACCACCAACGCGTGCGCCAGATTGTTGCCAGCCGCGGAATTTCCATTCCACTGGATACGGTGTTTCTGGGGGGGTATCACAATACTTGCGACGATAGCATGACGTTTTATGATCTGGATCGCTTGCCGGCGTCGCATCGTCCGGATCTGGAAGCGGCTCACCGCACGATTGACATTGCGCGTCGCATGGGAGCGCAGGAACGCTGTCGCCGGTTTGTTTCCGCGCCATTGACTTTGTCACCCGAGTTGGCCCTCAAGCATGTGGAGAACCGGGCGGAAGACCTGTCGCAGGTTCGCTCCGAGTGTGGCCACGCCACCAATGCGATTTGCCTGGTGGGCAGTCGTGAATGGAGCCGCGGTTTATTCCTCGATCGACGGGCCTTTATGCATTCGTACTCCGCAGCACAAGACGACCAACGAGGCACGGTTCTCGAACGGATCTTGCAGCCCGTCATTCCGGTTTGCGGCGGCATCAATCTGGAATATTATTTTTCCTTTGTCGATCCGGTAGGTTACGGCTGTGGCACAAAATTACCGCACAACGTGACGGCGCTGTTGGGTGTGATGAATGGGGCGGCCAGCGATCTACGAACCGGTTTGCCGTGGCAGATGGTCGAAATTCATGAGCCCATGCGATTACTGTTTGTCATCGAGACGACCGCTGAAGTGTTGCAACGGATCATTGACAGTAATCCGCCGATTGAGGATTTATGCAACGGCAATTGGGTTCAAATCGCAATTTTCGACCCGGCAACATCGGCCGTTCGACTGTATAAGAATCGCGAATTCGTGCCTTACCAAACTCAGGATCCACAACTGGATGTGACTGCATCTTCGGCCGAGTGGTATCGCGGTTGGCGCGATCATTTGAAGTTTGCCAGCGTTGGTCCGCGGTTCGCTGCGTTTGAAAATTCTGACAATCCAGCGAATCATTCGCCGGTTGGCAAGGGCCAACGTTAAGGCATGGACATGAACCTTTATTTTCAGATTTTCGGGGTCTTGGTGCTCATCAGTCCGCTGCTATTGTTGGCGGTCGTGGGATTGCCGCCGCTGGTCAGCCACCCCCTGGGTGAAGAAACGATTGTTCGCGCAACCTATTTGACTGTCTGGGTCGGTTTGATTTCCGCCTTGATGGTGCTGGCCGGGATGTTGCTGACTGGTGTGCGATTGGTCCCCATCGAATTGGGAAATTGGATCGATCTACCGGGTCAACACTTTCATTTCCATTTGAAATTCCTGTTCGACCGGCTGAGTGTTCCGTTTGTCATTTTAACGTATATGTTATGCGGAACAATCGGAGCCTTTACCAGTCGCTACATGCACCGCGAACCGGGCTTCGGCAGATTCTATGCGTGTTATGCTTTCTTCATGTTCGGCATGATCACCGCCACCTTGGCCGGGACCATCGAAGTATTGTTCTTCGGTTGGGAGATGGTCGGGCTGTCATCCGCGTTACTGATCGCTTTCTTCCACGAACGTCGCGGCCCGGTGCAAAATGGGTTTCGTGTTTGGTGCATCTATCGCGTCGCAGATGCGGCCTTTTTGATTGCGGCCATCTTGTTGCATCACCTCACCGGCGAAGGGGACTTTGAGCTGCTACTCGGGGAGGGAATTTGGCCCGAAGGCGTAGCCAAAATCAAGCCGCATGACGCGATTTTGATTGGCTCACTGTTGATTGTGGCCGCGGCCGGGAAGTCCGCGCTGGTGCCGTTTTCTGGTTGGTTGCCACGCGCAATGGAAGGGCCCACGTCATCGAGTGCCATTTTTTATGGTGCGTTGTCAGTCCATTTGGGGGCGTTCCTGTTGTTGCGTATCAGCCCCATTCTGGAACTCACAGTTTGGCTATCCGGCACCGTTGTGGCGTTGGGGTTGATCACGGCCGTCTATGCATCGATGACGGGGCGAATGCAAACCGATATCAAAACATCACTGGCATATGCTTCGCTGACTCAAGTTGGGATCATTGTCGCGGAGATTGGTTTTGGACTGCGCTACATTGCGCTGGTGCATATACTGGGCCATGCCATGCTCCGCACTCTGCAGTTGTTGCGGGCGCCCAATCTATTACAGGATTATCGCGTTCTGCAAAATGCCTTGGACGGTCATTTGCCACGCTCCATTCCTTTCGCCAGTCGCTTCATTCCCGACCGACTCAGTCGTCTGTTTTATGTAATGGCCTGGGAACGCTGGCAACTGGATGCGCTACTGGACTATTGTGTGGTTGATCCATTTATGGCCTGTTTTCGGACCTTCGATCGATGGGAGCGAACGTGGACCCGGTTGTTGTCCGGTGAAGCCCGCCGCGAATCGGATCTGACTCCGCTGCACAACGAAGAAATTGATGAGTTGAGGTATTAGTGTTCCGTGTTAGTTGATCCGTGTTCAGTGTTAGGCTGGATTTAGAGACAGTTGTTTTTGAAATTGAGCGAGATTGATGTTTGAACTGCACTTACCCTGGCTGGAAATGGCGCTTGCGGCGCCGCTGGTGGCATCGCTGTGGGCGGTGCTGTCTCGCGACCCGGACCGAGTTCGGCAGATCACGATCATGGGGTCGGGGTTGGCGCTGGTTTTCGCGTTAGGCGCCTGGGAAGACTTTAACTTGCTGCGCGCCTTTGAGGCGCACGACCGGTGGGATGTCGTTTCGCGAATTTTCGGTCCGAACGTGATCTTGATTGACGAGCTGAGTGCGCCGTTGTTGCCGTTAACCGCGCTGCTTTTTTTCTTGACTTCGTTGGCCACATTGCGCACCAAAGTCCGACGATTTCCCTTTGCCGGAAATTTGGCGCTGGAGTTCTTGACGCTGGCTGCACTCGCCTGTCGGGAGCCTTGGGCCATCATCGTTCTGGCCTCATTGCAGGTTTTACCTCTCTGGTTTGACTTGCGGAGTCGCGGTCAAAGCACTCGCGTGTTTGGAATTCACATGACTTTGTTTGTCGGACTGCTGGTTGGAAGTTGGGTCTTGATTGGTGCGCAGCAAGCCCGACACGAGCCAGCCTCACTGGTGGCGATTTCCATGTTGATTGCGGCGGTGTTGATCCGGAGCGGCTGTTGTCCGGTGCACTGTTGGTTAACCGATTTGTTTGAGAAAGCGTCATTGGGAAATTCGATATTATTTGTCACGCCCATGATGGGCGCCTATTTGGCCGTCCGGCTGGTGATGCCGGTAGCGCCCGCCTGGGCGCTGCAGGCGATTGCCTTGGCTTCGATTTTCACCGCCGTTTATTCGGCGGGCATGGCCATCGTGCAGCTCGATAGCCGGCGCTATTTCGGTTATTTGTTATTGAGTAATGCTTCCCTGGTGTTGGTCGGAATCGAGGTCGCCACGCCGATTGGCTTGACCGGTTCGTTGTGTGTTTGGCTTTGCGTCGGATTGGCGTTAACCGGATTGGGGCTGACACTGCGGGCGATTGAAACACGTGTTGGGAGGATTTCACTGCGCGACTATCACGGCTTGTATAACCACATGCCTCTATTGGCGACGTTTTTCCTGTTGACCGGGTTGGCCAGCGTTGGATTTCCAGGCACGATCGGATTTGTGGGACTGGAAATGCTGGTGGAAGGAGCGGTGGCGGTCTATCCCGTGGTGGGCATGGCAGTGGTCATCGCGGCGTTGCTCAACAGTATTGGAATCGTCCGCACCTATTTTCGATTATTCGCGGGAGCGGAATATCCTTCAACTTTTTCCCTGGGAGCGCGCTGGCCGGAACGAGTGGCGGTGCTGGTGCTGGCGATCCTGATTATTGGGGGTGGCCTGTTTCCACAGCCCGGTGTGTCGTCTCGATTCCATGCGGCCAACGAATTGATTAACCGATCGAGTGAGACCAGTGGTAGTCCCGCCGGCGAAACCGAACACTAACCCCAGCATGAAAAACCGACCACGGGAATCACATTGAACTTGTAACCGACAACTCTACGCCGAAAGCTATTGAACTGAACGAGACTTCTCCCGTTTGAGTTGCAACCCTCATTTCACTGGAAAACAAACATGACCCATGATTCAGCTTCCAATTTACACAAAAAGGCTTCCGGAAATAAACCCATCGGAAATATTGCCGGATTTGTCAAATATTTGCGATACGACCTCCTGTCTGGATTTCTGGTCTTTCTGATCGCCCTGCCTTTGTGTTTGGGGATTGCTTTGGCCAGCGGTTTTCCGGCGATTGCCGGAATTTTTACGGCCATCATCGGCGCAGTGGTAGCCACCCTGGTCAGCAATTCCGAGTTGACGATCAAAGGTCCGGCCGCGGGCATGATCGTGATTGTCGCCGGCTGTGTCTCCGCGTTTGGTGGCGACGGGGCGACGGATGGATTCATCGCTGCCGATATGTCAGCGTATCGCATGGCGTTGGCGGTAGGTGTCGTTGCAGCCGTATTGCAAATCGTCTTCGGATTGTTGCGCGGAGGAATCCTGGGTGAGTTTTTTCCGCTGGCCGCAGTTCACGGCATGTTGGCGGCGATTGGCGTGATCATAATGGTCAAACAAATTCCGATCGCGTTAGGAGTTCAGGCGAAGGGGGAACCACTGGAAATGATCCGAGAAATTCCTCATTATTTTGCTCACATGAACCCGGAAATTGCGCTCATTGGGGGTATCGGATTAATAATCATGTTTACCTGGCCGTTGATCCAAAATTCGTTTCAACTCATGCGCAGTATTCCATCCGCCCTGGTCGTTTTGATTGTCACGATTCCGATGGGAATGTATTGCGATTTGTTGCATACCCATGGCTATCAGTTTGGCGGCGTCACCTACGAAGTCGGCGAGACATTTTTAGTTCAGATGCCCGATAAGGTGTTTGGCATGTTCGATTATTTGACCTATCCGGATTTCAACGCGTTTAGTTCCGATCGCTTGGGCACGGCAGTCTACTGGGTTAGCATGTTTTTTGCTATCGGCTCATTGGAGTCGCTGTTAAGCGCCAAAGCGGTTGACATGCTTGATCCCTGGAAACGCAAATCCAATCTGAACCGGGACACGATCGCGGTGGGCATTGGCAATCTGATCAGTTCGTCTGTCGGTGGACTCCCGATGATTTCGGAGATCGTGCGCAGCAAAGCCAACATCGACAACGGCGGACGAACACGATTCGCAAATTTTTGGCATGGCATGTTCCTGTTAATGTGCGTCGCGCTGATTCCAACGGTGCTGCACCGAATTCCTCTGGCAGCTTTGGCAGCGATGCTCATTTATACCGGTTTCCGACTGACCCATCCGCGCGAGTTTGTTTCGACCTATCGGATCGGTCGCGAACAATTGATCATTTTCGTAGCCACCCTCGTGGGTGTTTTGGCAACGGATCTACTGTTGGGTATACTGATTGGAATCGGTGTCAAAATGATGATCCATGTCTTCAATGGCGTGCCGATCATTTCACTGTTCAAACCGTTTTTGGATGTCTCGCCATTGGATGACCAGACAGTGCTGGTCCAGGCCGAAAAATCCGCCGTGTTCAGTAACTGGATCTTGTTTCGCAGCAAACTGGTAAGAGTCGGTATTAATGAACGCCGCAATATCGTGTTGGACATGTCGAAAACAACTTTGGTTGACCATAGCGTCATGGAGAAACTCCATGAGCTGGAATCTGATTTCGCCGATGCGAATCTGGAACTGAAAATCATCGGACTGGACTTGCACGGCAGCAACTCCGCACACAAATTTAGTGCGCGTAAACTCGATAAACTTCGCCGCGTGACGGTGATTGTTCCGCCGCCTGTGGCCGACTTGTTTTGCGCAAGAATCGTGGCCTTGGGTGCGACCGGTTATACGGTAACCGATTGCGTCGGGGTCGGCAGACATCAAATTCAGGCAGCCCACAGCGGCCACCCCAGCCCAGCACCCATGGTCAAAATCGAAACCATTGTGCCACTCGTCGTGAGTGAACAGATTTTTGAATTCTTGCAGAGTGAGATCGCGCCGAAGTATCCAAATTCAGCAGTCACCGAACGGGTCGATGTTTTGAAGACAGAGAGTTTTATTGGCCAACCGGCAATCAAGACCCATTAAGGTGAGCGGCCTCGAATCTAATCATGGCAGACTTGCCTGGCATAATTTTTCGGAGATCAGATGACGAAACACGTATTGGATGTGGGGCAATGTGCGGCGGATCACCGGGGTATCACTCACCTGCTACAAACTCATCACGCTCGCCGAGCGGAAAAAATATCTGGATCACCAGTGACGATTCAATCAACCCTTAAGGTGACGCAACTGTTGCAATATCGGCAACGCAGCTACGGCCCAACGGGAGAACTTTCCATGCAACGGAATCACCAAACTCTGGAACCGAATGCGCCCGCCCCAGATTCGATTGATCGTTTCATTGTCGGGTAACGTACAGGAGTCGACGAATGTTACTCCGTTGTCATGCATGGATTCAATGTTTCTCAGTTCGGCCATCATGCCAGGCGAATATTCTTTGTAGCTATCATCGAAAGCGGTCTTATATGCGTAGCCTGAGTCACCAGCATACAGATCACACAGCATTGAAATAGGCTGACCATTTAATTCGACGGCCAAAAAGGACAGCTTGCCATTGCGCATCGACCGAGTGACCAGTTCACGAAAGAAAGCCTCGCTGCTCGGCCTACTTCGCAACGCGGTTCCCGTTTCCGCTTTCCATCCCGAGGCCTCCAATTGCAAAAAGCATTCGAGCATTGAATCGCTGTCGTCGGCGTCACGATAGCAAGTCACCGACACCTCGCCTTGTTCTTCCAGCCGACGAGTCAATCGACGTTGGGTTTTTTGCACACTGCTCGAAACGTGCAGGTCGAAATAGGCATTGGCATCGGCCTCCGGGCGAAAGCCGGCTCGGGTAAATGAATCTCGTTGAAAGGCCTTGATGCCCCGCGCAAACAACACATCGGTCAACAGGTTTCCGAACTCGCCGCTATTGGAAACCGTCGGGAGACTTAGCAATTTCGTCTTCGCGGTTTCGGCTAGATAGTCGAATAGAAATTCCAAAGTCTGTTTGGCGCAATCGACACGCAACAATGGAGTACCGTCAACGCATTGTTCGTGAAGCCAGATTTCCAAACTGGCCAGTGGCAGGCCGTATACCCGTTTGGTTTGCAATGGAAACAATCCGCAGATGACAGGCGTGCCGTGCGGTTGATTTTTCGGTGTTGCTTCGAGGACCAGGATGCGAACGGATTTATCGGCGAAGTGACGAAAAGCCGGAATCAAAAAATCAGGATCAAACATCAGGTTGCGGTGGATCGCGACGTCCATCAGACGTTCCCATGCCGGTTGCAGACGTTCTAATTCTTCGACCGAATCAATCCACCGAGCCGTAATTTCCGCTTGCGGGGCATCGGCCAAAACACCGGAACAAGCCAATCGAGCGGCCGCCGGAACCGTGCTAAGTTTCTGGATCATGGCATTCTTTGGGCCCGAGGTCGTAATAATAGGGCAGTGACACAAATAGGTCACTTGGCAACCGTCGTGCCACCACGAGTTCAACCTCGAGATCAACTGAAACGGTCTTCAAACCATAGTTTATTTTAAGCCCAGGTGTCTGAATGTTGCCAAAAAACCACATCCTGGTTTGTTCCATGAGTCCATTCGGCAACAATCGTTTTAGCGGCGGTGAAATCAATTGCCCACCGCGATGAACTACCAAATAGTCTATAATCATGGCAGAATGGGTTTTGTCGGCTTCGGACCAGGTTCAATTCGGACGTTGCCCACAATGGTTTGATGAAAAACAGGATCAACGGCTCAACCCCGTGATGAGGCATAGCATGATATTTTCACTTTCGTGTCGCGCGATCACCAGTCTCTTTGTGGCGATTCTGCTCGTCGCACCCGTGTGCGGTCAACAACGCCCACTGCCCAACGATGGTTATTATTTGCCGTTTATCGACTACTATCAGGCCGACTATCGATCGGCCGGTAAAGATTTCACGCGCGGTGAAACTTCCGCCTTCAAGTTCGGAACGCAGCGCTACCTCGATTCGATTTGTTTCTGGACAATGATGGGCGAGTGCCAGTATCAATTGGGAAATTATGCTGATGCGATTGCGCTGTATGAGCAATCGCTCAGTTTGTATCTGTACTATCAAACCCAGCAATGGCAGGCCCGCCTGCAAGCGCCGCCGGTGATCCAAGTCGATAATGCCATCGCGACTCGCGTCCGAATTAACTGGGGCACGCCGACCCGGCAAGCCATCATGCCACGCATGCCCGATTCTTTCGGTGTGTTATTCGGCCAATTGGACTCGGAACGAGCACTACAACAGGGGGGTGTGGTGCAAAATGCAGAAGTCAAACAGATTAATCTGAACGAGATCATGCGTTGTACTGCACTGTCCATTCACCGTCGTCGTCTGATCAAGGGGCCAACGTCGAAATACGATCCGTTTTCCGTCAAATTATTGAATGGCCTGCGCGGCGTAGCGGTCAACGATGGAACGCTAATCGGAGCCTACAACGGCGTGTTGCTCGGTTTGGCCCAGGCTTCGGTCGACGAATGGGATGCAGCGGCTGAGACCCTGGGACGATCATTGCAATTCAATGGGGGCATGGATCACACGTTGACTCCGGTGGCGCTCATGGAACTCGCCAACATTGGTATTGAAACCGATAATTTGCCGGCAGCCGGTAAATTTGCTTTGGAAGCTAGTTTTTCTGCGGCGACGTTTTACCAATACGATTTGATCGAAGAAGCACTGACGATTGGTGCCAAAGTGCACATGATTCAGGTCGGTGGAGCCTACCCGCCGCTGCAGCCAGCAATCCTCTGGGCCAATCGCGAGAAAGCCCGTCAGCTGCAAGCGTCGTTGATGGTGAGATTGGCCGAGTGTCTGGCTGAGGCAGGACAGCCCGCGCTAGCGAGTGAAGCGGTTGCCCAAATCAAGTCCGTAATTAATTCCCGCAACTCGTTGGCTAATACAACGGTTGCTGCGCGACTGGGTTACCTATCGGCGTTGGTTCGATTCCAGAACGCGGATTTTGTCAATGGCATGAGCGAGTTGACCGTCGCACTAACGGGATTCCAACGGGGTTCGTTATGGTTGTATCGGCTGGCTCTGGCTGACAATCTCGCAGTCGCCGGTAACATTGGCGAACGACAGGCGGACTTGTTGTATGGGGCATTGTTGCGCGATCCATCCGATCGAGATTGGAAGCTCGATCCCTTGGAATCGATGTCGTTCCTGGCGTCCAATCATGTCGGTCCAATGGAACGCTGGTTTGATATCGTGGTCAATCGCAAGGACCTGGATCGCGCCATTTCGATTGCCGAATTGATCCGCCGACATCGGTTTTTTTCGCAATTGCCACTCGGCGGACGATTGTTGTCGTTTCGGTGGGTCCTGCAGGCGCCGATTCAGGCATTACCGAGTAATGCTCTGCAACAGCGAAAAGAGTTTTTCGCCAAGAACACACAGTATCAGCAATGGTCGGATCGCGCTGAGCAGCTGCGCACGGCACTGCTACTGTTGCCGCTCAAACCTGAATCGGGCACGCCGCCAGAGAAAGAGCAAATCAAGCTGTTGGCTGAATTGGGCGAGGTTTCCAATCTGCAAGAAGCTTTCCTCGCCAGTTGCGCGTTACGACGCGAGCCGGCTGACATGGTCTTTCCGCCCCAGTTTGAGTTGTCAGAATTTCGAGAGAACATTGCTGAAGATCAATTGGCGTTGGTCACTCTGCTGACGGCCAACGGATATCATTTGTTTTTTGTGAACGGAAATTCCGTCAAGTACGTCGGCCTGTCTCGGGAACGTGACATCCAACGAATGGTGGCTGGCCTGTTGAAAAAAATTGGCGCAATGGATGCATCGCTGGACACGAGTACGCTACAAGCGGATTGGAAGACCACTGCCACCGAGTCCACGAAAAAACTGCTGGGTGAAATATCTGCCGACGATTGGAAGAAAGTCCGGGAGTTGGTCGTCGTACCAGATGGACTATTGTGGTATTTGCCGTTCGAATTGTTGCAGGTGGGTGCAGGCGCGGAGCAGAAAAATTTGTTCGATGCAGTCGAAATTCGATACTCACCAACTCTGTATTTGGGATTTCGCAATCAGCGCCCCTATTACCCGATTGCGCGCACGGCGGCGGTCGCGGCAAAAATTCATTTGCGACTGGATGCGGAGGTGAGTTCAAGCGCATTCAAAGAGCTGTCAGCCAGTCTACCGACGGCCGTGGTATACGATAAATCAATTCGGGCTCCATC
>JANNPW010000037.1:0-89462 GCA_031400405.1 Mariniblastus sp. | reverse complement strand
GACAGGCTGGAAGCCTATCCCACTTTTCAGGGTGGAAATACAAAAATGGATTAGCTGTTTGACCGGGGAATTCAGGTTATCGAATCAAGACTTCATCGTAGGTGGCGTTTGGATGACGACGGATGGAATCGGGGAGCGGCTCAATCAGGTGTCTTTTTTGCGGGGAGCTGAACTTGAAAACCGTGACCCCTTCCGGAGTTTCTTCGTAACCCAAATTTCGCAATCCCGGAATCGTCCAGTCGTCAATCGATAATCCGACTTGCGCGAGTTCTTCCAGGCTCTTGGGCCAACGCTGTTGTTCTAATTGGAAACGCTTGATTGCTACCGCTGACACGGTCAATCGACGTTGATTCTCCGTTTCTTCAATCGTGATCGAACAAAAGGTGACGCTGGGGACGACATCTTGCAATGTTTCTTGGAGCGCAACCGAACCAATGTTTTCGCGATGGTACCCTGCTCGAAGTTGTGCGGCTAGTCGTTTATTTTTTCCCAACATCGCTTCGCCCGACGAAACGGTCAAGTCGTACTGTTTATACACATCTAATTGTTCTTTAAAGGACAGCAAGTCTTTCAATTTTCGGGCAGTCAATTGTTCGATGATCAACGGAATCCGGGTTCGTTCTGCCGCGAAGAGAATGCGCCATTCATGAACCGGATCTACGGGTTGTTTAAATAGTAAGTTAATCTGATCAAGCTGGTTACTATTCCAAAACTCCGTCGCCAACGATTTTCGAACGGCGCCGTGTAGATAACTTCTAAGGTGGTTATTTGTCCAGGTACAAACCCAACCCAGTTCCCAATTACAGGCGTCCGCAATAGCTTTCAACGATCGAATCCCCGCCAAGCCTCGTTCCGAGTCGGAGTCTTTCATCGCTTGATAGACTTCGAGTGATAACAACTGAGAGATCGTCCGAACATCGTGCATAAAACTCAAGTCCACACCTCCACCGTAAAAACCGATCGGCTGCCAAACCGGCATCGCGACTTGTGAAGATTCGTGGACCAGTTCGACTAACGGTTGCATTTCATCCAGAAACGCGTCCAGTTCGCGTTCCAGTCGTTCTCTTTCTTTCGACCAATCTAACTTTTCTTGTTTCGTTTGCCCTTCCGAAGTCACACCATTGTTCAGTAGCAGCGTAAATGATTTCCATTGCTCTCCGTGATCCAATCGACACATCAAGCGAATCTTATTCCAGGCTACCGTTCCTTCGGTGTGCGTCGTTTGTTTAAAGTGTTGTTCGATCCACTTTCCACCAATCTCGTTTGTTCTTATGTAATTTTCGAGCCGAGGCTTAGCAACTAGTTCGCGGACGGCATATTGACCAATCGCCATTATGCCGGTGAACAAAACTCCAAAACTTACAACCGCAATCCACAGAATGCGACGCCGGTGTGGAAGAACAGCGGCAGTTGACAATTGGCTCATGATATTCCTCGTAATCTATTGGATTCAATACTCACTTCAACTCGGCAGCGCGACGTTCCCAACCTTCATACCACGTTCCGAATGCGACCGAACTAGTCTCGAGCTCAGCATAGAGCAAATCTCGCTGGTCTAAATCATCGGTTTGAAGGTACAACTGAGCGACTTTGAATTGTGCTCCAAGAGCTTCGAGTCGGTCCGCCAGTTCGGACCTTAACCCGGGCCGCGCATCGTCCGAGGCGTCTACAAGGTGAAAGAGCGTTTCAAAAACTAGGCCAATTCTTGCTCTGGCCAATACAAGATCCCGAAAGTCTAATCGGAAGAGATCCCTGGCGTGAATTCGGCTACCTGTCCACGGCATCAAGCCACTCAGATTGAAATTCTCTTCCTGAATTGCCTGCTGCCAACTGATCGCGATGGCCCGGAGCCGGCTTTCGTCGCGCGCTGTTTGATTCGACAAACGATCGATGACACGTTGCCGCAGCACTGGCCCCATCCACTGTTCAGCAGTCCCGAGTTGAACTTCTTCCAACAAAGCAATTTCAAAACAGTCGGCTTGATTCTGTTGGTTCAGATCTCCGGAAGTTCTTAGGCGTTCGACCAAGAGTAACAGAACATCCACAATGGATTGATACTCGGCTACGCGATTCGCAGCCGGATCGTTTTGCAAATGCATGTTCACCAACAATAGGTCCGCGATGAGGCCACTTCTCTGCTGCAATTGCGGCACTCCATGCGGATGGGTCGTCAGTTGTCGTTTGATTTCGTTTCGTTCAGCGGCACGAAGTTCGGATACCGAACCCAATGCTTTCCCTATCGGCCGCGGATTCTCAGGCTGTCCCGAACGCGGCAATTGTTCCAAAATCGAATTGTTCGGTCCGGACAAATTCGCGATTGCCATCAATTGTTCGTGGACTGAATCCGACATGCGCGGATGAGAAATATATTCAAATGCAAATGGCACCAACGGAGTTACAAAGCCGATCAACAACAACATGGCGTACGCCAATAAGATTCGCCAACCTCGCCGCCCGTCCATCCAGGGACCGGTAAAAGCCAAAGTGGCAATCATCCAACCTAGAATCGGAAAGCTCAATAGCCACCAAGGTACCGACAGGCTGAGAAATGCCATCGCGCCGAATATCAAAACAATGGCCGAAAAGACCGGTGCAAACAATGCCGCCATGATCTGCGTCCGCACGATTTGGCCAAATATTAATGAAGAGATAAAGGTAGTGATCGCAATTGGTACGTAGACATTGGTTTGCCGAAGTCCGGATACTTCCACGCAAACAAGTAACACGCCGATTAGCAAGATCACCAATGATGTCGGTACCAAGAGTCGCGTCAGCCAAACTTTCCTGGGAGCGATTCCACGGTCAGCCAAAAACATCGCCCGTCGATCGCTGGCGTCACTTTGGAACACCAACACGCCCAGCCAACTGTATGCCAAAAATTGACACGCCGCCCCAAGGTTTGCCAGAACTCCCACCTCCACACCGACATATTCATTGGTGGCCAGAGCCAGCAACACACCGCCCAACAGGGACAGCAAACTTATGGCCAACATTAAATGCCAGCTCTGCGCCGCGAATTGCCACAACAATGACGGCACCGGTGATGATCTGCGAGTTTGCAACAAGTCCGCCCGAACCGCGACCAATGACCGATGGTCAACGTGTTTAACCGGCGGGGGGGCAAGTGGTTCAAAGTACCGCAAGCCATTGCGCCAGCCCCACCAGGAAAACCCGCCGGCGAATAGTACCAGATAGACAATCAAAATTGCTTCCCATGATTCGCGTCGATCCGAAACGTTTGAAATAAAGAGTTCCTGATGGATGCTGGTCGCAACGTAGGGAAGAAAAGCCAAAGGCACTAAAACGATTAAACCGAGATACGAAGAATTCATGCGCCACGCCATCGCGTAGCTGAGAAACAGCAGGAAAAACGAATGTAAGACAAATGAAATCCACTCCGTCCAAAACACCCAATCCAGAGTCGACTGGCGATCGCCGCTAAGCCAGCCAAACAACAAGCTGAATCCCCAGACCACGATCAACCCCAGCATCCCAATTAAGAGTTTGGTGGAAACGATGTCCCGCGCTGCGATCGGTAGCGATTTCAGCCAGAGGATTGTCCTCTGCTCTTTTTCCTGGCCTATCAACAACGCTCCAATTCCGGCGGCAAACAAACCCGGCAGAACGTTGGTCAATGAAACAATTCCGACATACGATTCCGTCCACCACTGCCCCGATAGATTGATCGTCAGCGCTTGTAACAACCCACCCAGTCCAATTAAGACTGCCACCAAAGGCCACAGTTGTTGCAGCTCTTTCCACCATAGTCGCTTCAGTACAAGTTCTCGATTCATCGCGGTTGATTCCGACGCAGGACGATTCAGCAAATTACAAAGCGTGACGTTCTTGGGATTCCAGCTCAACATTCAACTGACCATCGCTGGACGATGGCGGAACTCCCCGCGTACTGGCAATGAACATCTCATCCAACGTCGCAGGCCGTGAACGAACCGATAGCACGCCAGGTCGCGATTCCAGTTCGTGTTGATCTCGGTCGCTAAATCCGCGTACCATCCAGCGCCGTTGGCGACCTTCGATCTGTTCACTGATCACCTGTGCCGGCGCCGCAGGACTTGGTAACGCGACCAGCGAGTCGGCTAGCGTGATGGTCACTTCGGAAATGGTCTCCTTTAGCGTCGCGAGTTCGTCGACCAATTGGACTCGTCCGTTGCGCAGAATCGCCACCCGATCAGCCACCCGTTCGACTTCCGAGATTTGATGACTCGACAACAGCACGGTTCGACCGGTCGCCGCGCGATCGACCATACTCTCCAAAAACTCACGGCGCACATGGGGATCAAGTCCTGATGTCGGCTCGTCTAATATCAACAACTCGGGATCGGGAGCGACCGCCAACGCCAACGCGACCTTGGCTCGCTGACCCTTGCTCAAATGCCGAATCTTCCGGGTTCGAGGCAGCTCGTACCGATCAACGAGATCTCGATACCGGACCAGAAATGCGTCATCATAAAACGCGGCCGCGAACCAACCGATTTCGTCGACTCGCATCCAATCGTATAGCGCAGGCGCATCGGAAACATAACCCACGCGCCGACGAATCTCCAGCGAGTTGACTGTTGGATCGAGACCACAGACGCGGCACGATCCGGACGTCGGTCGCAAGAAACCAGTCAAGATGCGGATCAGCGTCGTCTTGCCGGCACCGTTTTCGCCCAGCAGACCAAACACCGACCCAACCGGGACCGCTAGATCGACTCCTTGGAGCGCGTCACAACCTGGGAATCGCATTTGAAGGCCGGTGGCTGTAATGCAGAGGTTCATGAAACTACCTTAAAAATTTGTAAACGATTGTTTCCATTGATTCGAAAAATGTTCAGTCGCATCAAGATTGGCCACCGATGTCCGCACCACCAAATCCAGCCGTGGAACTAACCAACGTGACTTTGCCATCGAGGTCGGTCAATTGCTCGTGGACCACTGCGTTGATCTCGTCGACGCTCAAACCACCGTGCAGGGCCTCGGTCAGAACCGATCGCAACCGTTCGGCGACCAACGAGCGCCGCGCGGCCTGGCAGCGTTTGGTTGCTCCGGCGCAAACAGCCAGACCGCGACCACGCAACGATTCGAGGATCCCCTCGGCTTGCAGCTGCTGAAAGGCGCGGACGACTGTGTTGGGGTTGATTGCCAATTCGACGCTGAGCGTGCGAGCGCTGGGCAGCAGTTGTCCGGGCCGCAGCACTTCTTCGGCGATCGCAAATTGCACCTGTCGTACAACTTGTTCGAAAATTGGGACGCCGTTGCTGGCATCAATCGTGAAAAACATGGCCGAAACCCTTCGTTGAGAAACCTGCCTAATTGGTTTACTAGTTAAATAGTACACTAGCTACGTTGGGGAGTCAACCGAATATTTTGAAGTTTCTTAATGAGCTAAACTGACGGTTTCAGCACCAGCCCAAAGTCATCGCCAATAACGGACATCCCCACCCATGAATCGATACTTGCTGCCGTTGCTTTTGGCTATCACGATATTGAACGGCGGACTGAAAGCTGACTTGCCGACGAACTATCAATTGGAAACCGATTGGCATCTGGACCCCGCATCGTTCAAGGCGACTGTTTCCCAATCCAAACGCGAGGTGATCCTCAGCAACGGCCTGATCCGCCGGGTTTTTCGCACGGAGCCGAATGCCGCCACCGTTGGATTGGATAATTTGATGACCGGCGAAACGCTGTTACGAGCGGTGCGTCCGGAGGGAAGTGTGACCATCAACGGGACCGAGTATCCGATCGGTGGATTAGGCGGTCAACCGAATCACGCGTTTCTGACTCCGGCCTGGATTGATGATCTGCGGGCTGAACCGGCGTCATTTCAGTTTCGCGCCATTTCGATTGGCCGGCCAAAGCCTCGATTGGAGTGGAAACAAGTTCGACACCACGCTCCTGATGCTCAGTGGCCTCCCGCTGGCGTGTACGTGCGAATGGACTATGAATTGCCAGCCCTGACTGGCGTCCAAGTTTCTGTGCATTACGAATTGTATGACGGAATTCCGGCGATCAGCAAATGGTTGACAGTAGAAAATGCAACGAAACAGACGTTGACGGTCGATCGATTCACGGCGGAAATTCTTGCCACGATCGAGCATGACAATCAAGTTGAAACGCGCGATGGCGTGCCGTTGGAGAATCCAACTGGATTACACGTGGAAACTGATATGGCGTTCGGCGGATTCGATTATCGCAACGCCAATCGCGACTCGGTTCATTGGCGAATTGATCCGCTCTATGCAACGCAAGTCAACTACCTACTGCAACAACCCTGTTTGATGGTTGTGGAACCGACGTATGGGCCGTCCCAGGAGATCGAACCCGGGCAAACGTTCGAGAGTTTTCGCGTCTTTGAGCTGATTCACGACAGTACCGATCGCGAGCGGTGCGGGCTGGCTTTGCGCAAATTCTATCGCACGATTGCCCCGTGGGTAACCGAAAACCCGTTGATGTTGCATTGCAAGTCAGCCGACGAGACGGTCGTCCGAAACGCGATCGATCAAGCGGCGGAGACTGGTTTTGAAATGATCATCTTGTCTTTCGGATCAGGATTCGATGCGGAGAACGATCAACCGGATTACCGATTGCACTGGAAACAACTCAATGATTATGCGCAGAGTAAAGGCATTCATTTGGGAAGTTATTCGCTGTATTCTTCCCGCGATGCCGGCATCGGAAACAACATCATCCCACCGACCGGAATGACGAACGCCCATGGCGTTTGTCCCGCGATCACCAGTCCCTGGGGTCAGCGCTACTTGAAGCGACTCTACACTCTGTTCGAAGAAACCGGATTCATGGTATTCGAAAATGATGGACCCTATCCCGGAGACGTCGACACGACAGCGCGGCCGCCGTTGCAGAAGGGCATTGACGATTCGCGGTGGGTGCATTGGCGCGTCTGGACGGCGTTTTACAAACATCTGCGCGGGCGGGGCGTGTATTTGAATTTGCCGGACTACTATTACTTAAGCGGCGCGAACAAGTGTGGAATGGGCTACCGCGAAGTCAATTGGTCGCTGCCTCGGGAACAGCAACGCATCCATACTCGACAGAACATCTACGACGGAACTTGGACGAAAACTCCCTCGATGGGTTGGATGTTTGTTCCGCTGGTTGAATATCAGGGCGGCGGCGCGGCAGCGACGATCGAGCCTCTGGAGGAACATTGTGAGCACTATGAAATCATGCTGCGATCCAATTTGGGATTAGGAGTCCAAGCCTGTTATCGCGGGCCGCGTTTGTACGACACCGCGAAAACGAAAGCGATGGTCACCGGCGTAGTGCAGTGGTACAAGCAACACCGTGATATTCTGGAGTCCGATTTGATCCACGGCCACCGGGCGGATGGACGAGATATCGATTGGATGTTGCACGTCAATCCAAAATTGACCGAACGCGCGTTACTTTCGGCCTACAACCCCACGGATGCCGCGATCACCAAAACAATTCGGGTTCCACTCTATTATAGCGGGCTGAGAGAACGAGCGACCGTCTCGATCAATGGTGAACTATCATCGCCGATTGAACTGGACGCTCACGGACGAGGGACGTTGACGATCACCGTTCCCGCGCAAGGCTACCTCGATGCGATTTTCCAATAATCCAATTTGACGCACTAGGGCTTTGTGACTGGATGGATTTCGGATTAGCCGGAGCGCGCTAGCGTCCGGTTACTTTGGAAAAAACCGGCGGCTAGTGCGGGACTGCTAAAAATTCGGTATTTACATCGTGTTTCGTGCAACCGTTTTTATTCCGCAGTCGAAATTGACTTCGGGCCAACGGCCCAGAAGTTTGCCTAGCCCAGGCTAAAGGCCTGGGTAACGGAAAGAACAAGCAACCACAGCGCCAAAGGCCCGGCAATTTGTGGATGGTTGGTAAACTGGCGGGCCATTGGCCCTTGTGTACTATCGTTGACGCGATTCCCAGGCCTTCAGCCTGGGCTATGAAAACGGCTGGGGCTTTGCCCCGCAAAACAAGCCATGAACGGAACAAGATTGGCGCAATAGAAAATCCAGACAACCCCAAATTTTTAGCAGTCCAGGTTTAGCCGTGAGCCGATTTTCTAACAATCGGCTCACTAAGAATTCGGATTCGACGAATTCCATCAATTCAGCTTCACGCTGTCAATTGAAGGCTATCAACGTCAATCCAACGGGTTCCGACGATCGCACACACGGTGCGTTGGGGGCTTAACTTCACGACGATCCAGCGCGACAACTCTTGCGCCCCAGCGGCGCGACGGCGGTCGGATAGGAATCCTGGTCCCTCATCGACTCACGCAAATTTAAGGCGGGCGGACTCCACTTTCTAAAGAGTTTGCCCGATTCACGCCCTGGTTTTCCAGTTCCCGCCGGAATTGCACAGCCGGTAACAAACAGGCCAAAGGCGATCGACACCGACAACAGATGAAGCTTGATTGAATTCATGTAACTACTCGGTGGCGATGAACGAAATTATCTCGGTGGATTTTGACCGGGAGCATTTAACTGAATCCGGCAATCCAATCAAGATCGGCATCAACCATTTACGATTCCGTTGAATCTCATACAGATTCAATGTTTCTGGCGTTAATTGCCCGAACAGCTATCGGTAAACAGGTGGCGTGGGTAGCTAGGGAGATTTGGTGGCAGATACGCGGTTGGCCGTATCGATTACCAACGGACTGAGTAAATCGCGCTCGCGTAGCAGGTTGGAATTAGGATTACAAAAACAGCATGGAAAATTCCAAGATAGAATTCAGCAAAGACCAAACGCGTGGTTATCGACTGCGCGCTGAGATGCTGGTCGACTTGCGCATCGAGACGGTTTTCAGTGTATTTGCCAATCCGATGCAATTGGAACGACTCACCCCGCCGTGGTTGAATTTTACGGTTCTAACTCCGCAACCGATCGAGATGCGTCAGGGTTTACTGCTCGACTATCGATTGTATTTGCATCGTGTCCCCATAAATTGGCGAACCGAAATTGCGGCCTGGGAACCTCCGTTCCGGTTTGTCGATCAACAGTTGCGTGGACCCTACTATCGTTGGTATCACGAGCATACATTTATCGAGATCGACGGGAAAACTTGGGTCAAAGACGACGTGCATTACATTCCGCGGGGCGGACGCCTGGTTCACCAATGGTTGGTGCGCCCCGACCTTGAAAAAATTTTTCGCTTTCGACATCAGGCGCTAACAGAGATTTTTCGTGAAATGGAAAGTTCCCTTGCTGTGACGAAAGACTAATCGAGCGCTGCCAAACGGGCGCTTGTAACAGCATGGATTTCGGATTGGCCGGCGTGCGCTGGTGTCCGGTGCTTTGGAAAAACCGGGGGCTATCCTGGGCTGCCAAAAATTTGAGGTTGCGGACAATTCAGCTTGCGCAACTTTTGCTCCCCTCGCCCCTGGAATTCGGACGAATTCGGATCGCCACTTCATCCAGCTTTCTCCGAATTCCAGGAGAGAGGGGGAGTAAATGACTTTTTTTGATTTGGCCGCGAACAAAAAAGGAACTTTTCATCAACGCAATTTCCAGCTGTCAATACCAAATTTTTGACAGCCCAGCTTTAGCCCCCATCCGAGTATTTGGACCGCCATCATGCTGACACATTTGGCGATTGGGATCAGTTTGTTCTTTGCGGTGATGGTCGGCGTCGCACAACAATTATCCGGCGCGTCCCCTTGGGCCTACGGTGTCATTCCGATCGGGTTGCTGGTGGCGCTGGGACTTTGGTTCCTGTCGCAAGACGGTCAACGCCTGGCCCATCAAGAGATGACACAAATGCGATTGAGGATTGAACAGGATTTGGCGGAAAACAAACTTCTGTCTTAGACGAGGCACGATTTCGACGGCGAAACATAGTACCGCTATTGAGTTGGCCGGACTGGAATCCAGAATCCGATCCGATTGGATTCCCGTCTACGCCGGAACGACTAACGAACAAAGCGTGAACGGTTACAATTCCCGGAAGTTGAGCGGAGTAACGAACCTTTTTCATCCGCTGTTGAGGATCCACAAAATCCAATCGTTGTTGTTTTTGGCAAAAGCCAGCGGGTAGTATTATGCGAAGTCTCCCAATGTCGCCAGCAGGAACAAGGAAGCCGTACAATCGAAAATCCAAATGACAATCCGTTGGTCGTGTTGATTCATGGGTGGGCGGCGCATCGCAATTTGATGTGGCCATTGGATTGGTACCTGCGCCGAGCTGGCTTTACCACGACCCGGTTTGGCTATCGAAGTCTGTTTGGCTCAATTGAACAACATGCCGACCGATTTCGACAGCGACTGGTCGAACTGGATCAATCGGGCAAATATTCGTCAATTCATATCGTGGCACACAGTATGGGTAGCATTGTTACGCGTCAAGCTTTCCTGCATTCGCATCCCGATCGCGTGCAACGAGTCGTCATGTTGGCGCCTCCGAACCAGGGTTCGCCAGTCGCGAAATTTATAGCGCGTCGTATCGCGCCATTCTGTTATACGCTCGGACAATTGAGTGACGCTGAAGGCAGCTTTGTCCGACAACTGCCTGAACCCAATGGACTTGAGATTGGAGTGATTGCTGCCAGCTACGATCATGTCATTCCGTACCCCAACAGTTCGCTGCGGTGCCTTTCTGATCGGGTCACGGTTTTTAGCGGACACAATGGTCTCTTGATTCGCCGCTCCTGTTTTCGGCAGGTGGTTCAGTTTCTCAATACCGGGCGATTTGCTCGGTTGAACTGAGCGTTCGGCCCCGCTGGACGGAAATTCTGGTTAGGTCAATTGGTTGCGGGTCTCGATGAAACAAGAATCATCCAGCGGGTCCTGCTTCGGTCAAAAAAATAAATTCCCGAGTGGTTGGGAATTGACGTCGCGGCGGCTAAAATAGGAATGCCTGCTTGGTGTGAGAAAGAGCTGGCCAGATATTGCGGCAAACCAAAAATTTCACAGGAATTTGAACTTGGAAAAACTTGGCCCCTATGATTTTCTCGGCATCGTAGGTCGCGGCGGAATGGGATCGGTGTACCGTGGTCGCCATCGAGAGACGGGTGAAATCCACGCGGTCAAAGTTCTAGCGCAAAACTTTACGGACGAAGATCATTTTCGAAACCGGTTCGAGTCAGAAATCCAGGCGTTGATAAAACTTGACCATCCAAACATTGTGCGGATTTTGAGTTATGGCCAGGAGATGGGCAATCTGTATTTCGCCATGGAATTGGTTGAGGGGAAGAGCCTGTTTCAACTGCAGAAGAAAGGACATCGCCTCGACTGGCGCGAAATTTTGACGATCGGCAAACAAGTCGCCAAGGGCTTACGTCACGCGCATGACCGCGGCATCATTCATCGGGATCTAAAGCCCGGAAATTTATTGATGCCGATTGACGAACAGGGCCAAAAAGGGGAAGTCAAGATTACGGACTTTGGTATCGCCAAGCGATTTGGCACTTCCCAAAACACCGGCGAAAACGTACTTGGCACGATGGACTTCATGAGTCCCGAACAAGCCAAAGGACAACCGGTTTCATTTCGCAGCGACCTCTACAGTCTCGGGACACTGATGTACACGTTGTTGTCCGGCAAGCCGCCTTTCTCAGCGAACTCGGTGGAGGAATCATTGCGCAATTTGACTCGCGTGCCAGCTCCCCGGATTGGTTCGCTGGTCCCGGAAGTTCCTATCGAGATCGACGAACTCATTCAAAAATTAATGGCTAAACGTCCCGAGCAGCGGATCGCCACGGCGCAAGCTCTGTTGCACAAAATCGAAGAGATCGAGAATCTGCTGCTAAGATCCAGCCAAGCCCAAACTTTTGAAGCGCGACCTCGAAGACACGACGAGACTTTTGAGGTGCTGCCTACCGGCGATATTCCGACGCGAGCCAACACGCATCGCGACCCCAAGAAACCCGTTAACGTCGCCACGATTCCCAGTAATGATCAGACGATTGATTCGGATGAGGAGTTGGTTGAAACAGAAGGTGCCACTTCGTCGCGCAAGATCGACTACTACAACACCGTTACAGATCATATTCGCAACCAGCAAGATCGGGATTTGGTGCACGACGTTCGATCATCGAGACGTGGAATTCTGCCGATCTTGTTGACGCTGTTCGCGGTGATCGGTATCTCCGCATTCGGAGTCTATCAAGCTAACCGGCCTCCGTCGGCGGATGATTTGTTCGGGAAGATTCAGGCTTCCGAGTCTCAGCCCCAGCTGATACTTGAGCCAGCCGAATTGTTTTTGCAGACGTACCCCGATGATCCGCGATCAGCACAAGTCAAACACCTGCAACAGGTGGGCAACGCCATACGATTCTATAGTCGGCTGGCTAACAAACTGGCCATCCGCGCAAATTTGCCAGGCGAAAATCGATTGACAGAAATCGAACAACAGTTCATGGAGATTGTCGAACTCGCGGAAGACAATCAGGATCTGGCAGCGACCAAAATGCAGGCTTTCATCACGGTGCATCAGGGGGTTAATGACTTGAGCGATCGAGATCAACAATGTCTTGCCGCGGCCAGAGGCTACCACCTGAAAATTCGTGCGGAAGCTCGCGCCGATTCCGTTTGGCAATTGGAAAAAATCCGCGCCGCGATGGAGACCGCTGCCAAAGAATCCGATCCCGAACAAGCCGCGCCAATCTACCGTTCGATCGTTGAGTTGTTCGAGGACGAAGACTGGGACCAGAGTCCGGAAGGAGTTGCCGGACGCAAGCTACTGGAGGAGGCACGCGGAATGTATAACGACCTTATGGATCAGGCGAACCAGCCGAATCCGTCGGCAGATTCCTCGAAATAGACCGCTACTCTCCCACGGCTTATTCTATGGACTGGGCTGCTTGGCATTCAGACTCCGCAACAACATCCCGACGCCCACGCAAAAGGGAACCACGGTCAATACCAGAATCAAAATTGTGGTCAAACCCCAACTTGATTGGGGGTCCTGCGAAGCACGAAATTGTAGCACGTTGTTCCAAAAATTTCGCGCACTCCAGATCATGACTGCCACCGCGATAATAATCTGGCTGAAGTAAGCGATGCGCATCTGCAGCGTTTGAATAGGTAAATTCTTGGACACCGGGATCAGTCTCGAACGAAAACAAAGTGCTGGAAAGTCGCTGGCGAAAGGTTCCCTGGGAAAATTCCGTTAGGAAACATTCTCGTTTTCTAACTCACGCAGGACCTGGCTACAATGCCACCCGGTCACCGTTGCGAATGCGATCGTTACCAACATCAAAATCGCCGCTCCAACCAGGGACGTCACGAACGATAGTAGGAACATCTGAACGGCGATCAACAGTCCGCCAACCAGTGAAACACCCGCCAATGCCAACAGAAATAAATACAAGGATCGCCACATTCGCCATTGGTGATTGAATTTTAGAAATGCATCGACGGCCACGATCGCAAACGGTGACTTGTTGTACCAAGCCGCCAGCAACAGTGGCGGCGCGACCAGGCAACGAAAGGGCATTACCAAAACAGGAAAAAAAGCCAGAGGCAATCCGGCAACAAAGAAACTGAAACTGAACACGAGCAGCGTGCTCCAAACATCCGCCGAACCGTTGATTTGCCAAGTCGCAACATGGCGGTTACCTGCCGCTGCCCCCCGAAAAACGTAACCACACAGGAACCATAACAATAGCGTTCCAATCGCGTACGGTGCGACACCAAGCGCCATCCACAGCGTCGTATTCCACAGCCAGTCGCCAAATGTGGGATCTACGATCCGTCGATACCAACCCGCGATCATGTGCATAACTCCACGACTGATTCCAATCGTGATCGCAGCCAGTATGGCTCGCCAGAGTAATCCAGGACTGCGCCACATTTCGATGACCAGTCTCCAATACAATTCGAAATTGATTGCTTGAGATTCGAGTGGGTTAACAACATCTTCTGGTGAATCCGTGCCCGTCGAGCCGTCGGGCCGATTCGTCGCGCCGGATTTCCGTGATTTCGATGCGGTTTGGTTCTTCGATTTGCCGGACCACCATGACGCCGGCTGTTCATTCTCGATTTGACGCCGTTGGGCAGCTTCGTAGAGTTCTCGGCGCGAACGCTCGCGGGGTGTTCTTGGCAAAACGGCATTGGGTAGAGGTTGAGCTTCCACCTCTGGCAGCACCGGGACATCCAGCGTCGAACTATCGTCGAACACTCGCACCGAATTCGGATCAGGATCAATATTCCTGGTTTGGCCGACGGGCGCGAGCAGGTCTTCTGCCACAGGAGCGAATCCGAAACTCGGGTCGATTAGGAAATCGATCGGGGGCCGTTCTACCGGGGGGCTTAATCGCAGCTCATCGACATCGCCAAATTTTGCCGAATTTGATTGCCCCGTTGGAACTGACGGGGCCGGCATCCATCGCGCCGCTGATTTCGGTTTCGATTCACGGGCAGTCACCTTGACTCGGGTAAAGCACACCGGACACTCCACGTGCGTGCCGATTTCCGATTCGCTGACATGCATGCGCGTGTCACAAACATTGCACTTGATCCCAAATACTTTCGACAGATCGGTATCATCGATTCCATCAATCACTAACGGGGCATCAGGGTCAACTGGCATCTCCGGCTCATTCCGCACGGGAGGGGATTCAGGCGCTGGGCCCGACGGAGCATTCATTGGAGGCCTGTCCGTCAACTGCGGATCGAACTTCCCAGCCGCATCCGCCAGAATCCCGGATAAGGGGTGGTCCGTTGCCTGGCCTTCAACCGCGCCTGGCACATTTTCTTCGTCCGTGGTCGCAATCGATGGCGGATCAACCGACTCAAAAATATTGTCAAACAAATTCAGGTCGATCGGTCGCGAAGGTACAATCGAGACCGTTTTACAACTCGGGCATTTGAGCTGTTTGCCACAATCCACCGCCGGCGCAGTGATCTTATTATGGCAATAATTGCATTCGAATTCGATAACGGAACGTTCAGTCATTCAAGATTAAATCCAGCTTGATCAGTCCGTGGAGTTTCGTCGTTCGGAATTCAGTATGAGAATAATCCGCCAATTATCAGCGGTTTCGCGTCCCACGTCGGTTTAAGACTTCGACTCTTCCAGCGTTTCTTTGGGATCTGAGGATGAGCGTTTTTCCAACACCAATCGAATTGGAACCTCGCCAAACTCCAACGAATCGCGTAGCACACCTAACAGATATTTTTGATAGGTTGAATCAAAGGCGTCCGGGTTATTGCATTTCAACATGATCGTCGGGGGTTGAATTCCAATTTGCGATGCATAGTAAATTTTTGGTCGACGTTTATTGGAGGCCATGGGTGGGGGATGCTTTACCAACGCCTGCTTAATCAGCCGGTTCAATTGCGGCGTCGAAACTCGCGCCCGGGATTGCTTGTACAGCATTTGGGCGTGGTTGAGCAAACGCTTGCAATTTTGTCCAGTTTTTCCGGTAACAAAACCAATCGGTGCGTTCCACATCGAAGTAAAATTATCGCGCAAATAATCGGACCAGCGTTGAGTCGGCATATGTTCGGCCATCAAGTCCCATTTGTTGACCACCAAAATACAAGGTTTGTAATTCTCTTCCACATAATTACACAACTGTCGGTCGACCTTGCTGATTCGACTGCTGGCGTCAAACATCAATAACACCACGTCCGCATGACGAATACTCCGATGAGCGCGATGAGTTCCATAAAAATCAATATCGGTCCGGACGGATTTACCGCGACGCAAGCCGGGTGTGTCGATGGCAACCATCGTTTTTCCATCGAGTTCGAATCGCACATCGACGCTGTCACGCGTTGTGCCGGCGACTTCGCTGACGATCATTCGCTCCGCATCAACTAGAGTATTAATAAAAGTGCTTTTGCCAACATTGCGTCGCCCGACAATGACAAACTTCATATCGGGTTGTTGAGTTTCCTTGTCGGCAATTTCCGCGTCCGTGGGCAGGTGTTGGAGGATCGCTTCGATCAATTCGCTTTTGTTGCGATTATTCTTGGCACTCACGCAAATGGGTTTGCCGAAACCGATCGAATAAAAATCGTTGGCCGCGACTTCCCAGTTTTCGCCGTCGCATTTATTGGCCACGAGCAATACCGGCTTGTTTAATCCGCGCAGTCGTTGCACAACTCGCTGATCTAGTGACGTCAGCCCATCCTTGCAATCGACAACAAACATCAAAACAGCCGCACCTTGAATTCCGATTTCAATCTGCGCTTCGATTTCGTCGTCGAGTTCATCGACGTCATTGATGCCGATCCCACCGGTGTCCACGATTTCAAAATAGCGTTCGTCTTCTTGCAACAAAAAAGTCATGCGGTCCCGCGTCACGCCGGCCATGTCGTCAACGATCGCCAGTCGCTTTCCGGCCAGCCAATTGAAAATGCTGGATTTGCCGACATTGGGCCGGCCGACGATGGAGACTTGGGGGAGTGACATTGGAACGCAATCGTAATAGGTTGGTAAGCAAACAGTAGCCAGCGATGGAAAAGGGATAGCAGCAAAAAATCCCGCAAGTAATCGCTGTTGGCATCAAGTTCTCCAGGAAATTCAACGCTCCACGGATGTGGCGATTGACCGATCGCCGATCGGCAGTGCTGGTTCTGGCTTGTCTGCTACAGTTTCTGTCAAATGGTAGTCGGTTGTCAATGTTACGGGATGCAAGATTGGTGAATTCAATGTCGGAAAACGAGAATTTAAGTGACTCAGTCGAGGCATTTGAGGTTTTGGCAGTTGATTTGAAGGCCACGATCGGACAATACCTGCTGCAACTGGCTCAGGCGGGAGTTGAGACATTGCCCAAAGGAGCGCATGAATTTTCCTTTATCCCTGTTCCGCTCCAAACAACATTGCCACGGAGTTTGGACAGCCGTGTATCGACCATTGCCCCCTCCGCACCTGGCAACTCGGAGACCCATACCCAACCGATTGAGCCCAACCGGGTTTCCGAATCTGGCAGCGAATTTGTGGTCGATCGGCCAGCGGGTCAATTCGGAGTTTCTTTAAACAACCCTGCCGTTTTGGGAACAGGCCGCGAAACGGTCGAGGTGCCAATCCACTCGGACACCGACACACGTTCCCGGTCAAATCACCGACCACAATCAAAACAGGGAATCGATGACGAACAACGCTATCCGCCCGCAATACCGTTGTTGCGCCGGCGGGCGGAGTTGGCCGTCATCCAGGCAGAAGTTGCGGGTTGTACAAGATGCACAGAACTGGCGGCGACTCGAACCCAGACGGTATTCGGAGTGGGGGAAATCGCGCCTCGATTGGTGTTTCTTGGTGAAGGGCCTGGAGCGGATGAGGATCGGGCGGGCGAGCCGTTTGTGGGGGCTGCCGGAAAATTGCTCGACAAAATCATAGCAGCCTGCAAAATAACGCGCTCCGATGTTTACATTTTGAACACGGTGAAATGCCGTCCACCAGGTAATCGAAATCCCAGCCAAGTCGAATTAGACCACTGTTGGGGTTACGCGGAGCGCCAACTGGAGATCCTACAACCCGAATTTATCTGCTGTTTGGGATCGGTCGCCGCCAAACGACTGCTGAATTCCAACGTGCCGTTGGGGCAATTGCGGCAAAAATTCCATTCTTATCGCGGTAGTCGCGTGGTCGTTACGTACCATCCAGCGTATCTGTTGCGGACCGAATCGGCCAAGAAACACGTTTGGGAGGATATGAAGATGCTGATGCAAGAAATGGGTGTTGACTTGACGAAGTAAGACGGGAGACCGTTTTTCAAGGCGAAAGTTAGATTTTGGTGTCGAGCGGCGGATCTTGTTCTTGGATTCCCGAAGTCAATAACTCGTGGAAATGGCCGAGGAAATAGACGTTCGCCGAAAATCGGTTCACCCCCAAAATCGGTATTTTCGGCCCGCAACACGATTCCAGGAAACGATGTCGAAGAAAACCAAGGATTTTCTTGCCTAAGTCTTATTGGGCAATTAGTATTAGGTTGGAAAACAATTCAATGCAAAAGCCTGTGCGGGGCAAGAACTTTATGCGCACAGGTTTTTCATTTAGGCTGCAACGGCGAGTCATTTCGCTTAACATCAGGAAACTGATTGGAGAACCAATATGCTTGGTCGATTTTCGCGTAACATTGCTATTCTCTTCGCTCTGGCGGGGACTGTCTCGATCGCTCAGTCCTCCGCGCTGGGGCAGCAACCACCACCACCAGGTGGAGGAGGTGGCAATAATAACCAAAATGTTGGCGGTATTGAAATCGATGCCCAGGGTGTGCTTACCCAACGCGCGATTGTCGGCAATTCCGGGTTACTGAATCAACAGCGAGCTCAAGCGGCGAAAGCCTCTTTGAACAAAGACCTGCAGACTCCGATCTCGCTGCGCAAGATTTCGTTAACCCGACTGGAACGAGAAGTCAAAAAATTGGTTGACTCCGGTAAGCCTGTGCCAGCCGACATGTTATATCTGGCTGGATTAACGAGAATCACGCATGTTTTTTATTATCCTGAAAGTAAAGACATCGTCATTGCTGGTCCGGCCGAGGGATATTTCATCAGCGCAGAAAATCATGTAATCGGAACCCAAACGGGTCGCTCGACATTGCAACTGCAGGACTTGGTTGTGGCCTTGCGTGCTTTCGCTCCTAGTGGCGACAAAACACGCGTCATTTCCTGCTCGATCGATCCGACGCAAGACGGTCTGTTGCGAATGAAAGAAGCCGTGGCGTACGTGAGTGCGCAATTCCGCCCCGGCGACGAAGCGGCTGTCTTGAACCTGTTTCGCGAGGCTCTTGGCATGCAGCAAATTACGATCCAGGGTGTCTCGCCTAAAACCCACTTTGCCCGGGTTTTGGTCGAAGCAGATTACCACATGAAACTGATTGGGATTGGACTCGAACAACCAGCGGTCCCCATTACCAGCTTCATCGAAAAAGCCACTCCGACCTCCGTCGCAAAGAATTCGCTCCAGCGTTGGTTTTTTCAACCCAACTATGATTGTGTCACCATGACCGAGGACCAATCCGCCATCCAATTTACTGGCAGCGGAGTAAAATTGGTCGGCGAAGACGAACGCGTATCCAAAGCCGGACAGCGCACCGTGACTAAAGGTCTAAACGGAGCCAGCAAAGCCTATTGCAACTCCTTTACACAAAATTACGACAAACTGGCTGAGATTTCCCCGCTGTGGGGCGAACTGCGAAATTTGATTGATTTGTCAATCGCGGCCGCGTTCATTCAAAAAGCCGATTTGTTTGCTAAAGCCGAGTGGTCCATGGAAGTGTTTGGCAACGAATCCAAGTTTCCAGTGGAAATTTTCCATGCACCGTCACAAGTCGCGCCAGTCGCAAATGCCGTATGGAAGGGTCAATATCTAATGACTCCCATCGCCGGTGGTGTGAATATTCAGCCGCGAGTCGCTTTGAATTCCGACTTGGTAAAACAGGACATCGACGGCAAAATTGCTTCGGTTAAGGACGAAACTGAAGGCAAGCTGCAAGGTCTTGCGGATGGTCAATGGTGGTGGGATTAAGTAGATCTTGTGAGCCACCCCACGGGGCCGGCAAAAAATAATGTGTAATCGGGCGGCCTTTGGGCCGCCTTTTTTTGTTGCCCTCGATTGAAATAAGCGGGATTAAGTATCTAATTCGATTTATCAGGGCCTTCGAGAAATTCTCGGACACGCTCCTTTCGTTTTACTTGCGTGGCAAATTGCCGATGATCAGAATGGGTCGTTCAAAAACAGGTACCTCTGCCTTACTGGCTTATCCCGGTTTTGGCTATCCAACGGCCGGGGGCCAATGCCGCATCTATCTGTCCGGAGTCGTTTGGCAGGAACCGGTGGTGTTCAATCTGCGACAACGAATGATGATTCGCATGTTGGCTGGCGTGATGAAAGCCACGCCCGAAGAATTGCAGAGTCAACCGTTTCAGGATCGGATCGCGCCGTTTATGGCGGAGGCCGATGGACGCCAGCCGATCATTGTCGAACTCGCCGGACGAACTCATCGACTGGGAAAAAAAACTCGCAAGAACGGCCACTTTCGTGACTTTGTGAGCCTGTCGAACGCCGAGGTCGAATCGGCTGCCGAGGTCGACGAGTTCGGAAACCGCACACTTCCCTATCGCCTTGCGGTGGCAGATTCTCAAGCTGCGCCAACCACGGGTTTGATTTATTTGTTGGATCGTCGGGGCACGAGTGTTATTTCGGATATTGATGACACGATCAAGGATTCTGCCGTCGGCGATCGCCAACAACTGTTAAGCAATACTTTTTTGCGAGATTTTCGCAGCGTCGCTGGGATGGCTGATGTCTATCGCCATTGGTCGGATCAAGGAGCGAGTTTTCATTACGTTTCGTCGAGTCCCTGGCAACTGTTTATTTCGTTGTTGGCAATGAATGTGGAACATCGTTTCCCAGCTGGCACCATGCACCTCCGAAATTTTCGGTTGCGGGACCAACTGTTGAGAAAAGTCATTTTGCGCCGACAGGGCAAGGCCACCACGATTCGGTTCCTGCTGAACAACCTGCCCGAACGAAATTTTGTGCTGGTTGGCGATTCAGGCGAGAAAGACCCCGAAATATACCGAAAGATTTGTCTCAAGTACCCGTCGAGGATCAAAGCAATGTTGATACGGGAAGTTCCCAATCGTCCTTTGGAAGGCGAGCGATTGCGCCGGCTGACGGATGCACTGCCCGCCAACAGGTTCGGAAAATTCACGGACGCTGCCGAACTTCGAGACTTGGCGAAACGGATGTTTGAAAATTAGCTGCGGGGAATTAGGAGCCAGGTTCAAAACTATGGACTAATTCAATCTCATCGAACGTGAGACGGCGTTGCCCGCTCGCATCGCCCTGCGTTAAACAACTCGACTCAACACGGAACACCATGACCCGCAAGCCAACTGAAATTCGACCGGTCAAAATCAAACGGAATTTTACCAACAAAACGCCGGGTAGCGTGCTGTACCAATGTGGCGGAACGGTTGTATTGTGCACCGCCAGTATCGACATCAATTTGCCACCTTGGATGCGTGAGAGTGGACAAGGTTGGATCACGGCCGAATACAGCATGTTGCCTGGCAGTACCAATCCTCGCAAACGACGCGATCGTGAAAAAGTCGACGGCAGAACGACTGAGATCCAGCGCTTGATCGGTCGCAGTTTTCGCGCCGTTGTCAACCTGGCAGCCTTGGGCCCACGTCAAATCACGATCGACTGTGATGTCCTGCAAGCGGATGGGGGTACGCGCACTGCCAGTATCACCGGCGGAATGATTGCGTTGGTCGACGCGATCAACTCAATCAAAAAGGAATTGCCAGACCCACAGATTTATCCGTTACGCGATTCTGTCGCCGCAATCAGCGTGGGAATTGTGGACGGAGTTCCGGTTACCGATCTCGATTATCCGATGGACTTCGCGGCGGCCGTGGACATGAATATCGTGATGACTGGAAAGGGTCAGTTTGTTGAAATCCAGGGAACCGGAGAAGAATCAACTTTCACTGAAGCCGAACTGGCAGCTTTAATAAAACTGGGAAAACGGGGCATCCAAGAACTGACCGAAATACAAAAAAAATCGGTAGGCACGCGATGGCCTTCGTTTCTTAACCAAAATTAACGTCTAAATTCCCCAGTCGCCCAATCTCCAATGCTCTCCCCAATCGTCGCTCGGGATCGACGGGATTGTTGCTTTCATCGTGCGCGTTCGCTAGCTGGAATGATCCGGATTCAAACCCTGAAATTCACTCGTTGATACCTTCGGATCACTGTCAGTTTAATGCTGGCAAATTGTCAAATTGTATCAATTATTCGAATCGTAACGAAAATTCTCATGAGTCTGATCTTTCCATGTCGATGGTTTCTAACACATGTACCACTTTTGCGGGTGTTAAGTGCGCTCGCGATGTTGGATAAATTAGACCTGATAGCGTCGAGACACGTCTCGGGAGACATCGATGAAGATAAGATTGAGCCTCTTCTGCTTTGCAATGGCTGTTTTTGCCTCGAACGTCGCGGAAGCTCAGCAGGCACTCAGCTTTGGTGACCAATACGGTGGACAGCCCGCCTACCAATCCGTTTCCGGCGATCTATTCGGCGGATCGGGTGGCGGCGGGGGTGGAACCGCAGCCGGTGGCGGCATCTTGGGCTTGGGAGGATTGGGTACCGGAAGTGCCGGTCAACCTGGTCGCGTCTGGCTCCAGTCCAACATAGCTGACCGGGGTTTGGGCTATCAAGGAACTTACATGACCTTGGGTGCCAAGAATCGGCTCTTCGAGGATCGCTTCGATGGCCGTTGGTTGGTCGAAGGACAAATTCATCATTCCATCGAGGACAATGGCGGATTGTTTGCCAACATTGGTATCGAACGGATCTTCTCGGTCGACGCCGCCAACGCGGACGTTAGCTTCAGTGCCTGGTACGACTACGACGGAGACACCCAAAACGATTTTTCTCATAACTTCCATCAGGTCGGTGCCAGTGCCCAAGTCAAGACACCTAAATGGGACGTAATTGGTAACGGATATTTCCCGGTCGGCATTCAAGATTATTCCTATGGCGATCCATCGGGGATCAATTGCTTTGTCGGTAACAACATCGTGTTGATTCCGGGGATTGATAGCGCTTTGGAAGGCTTCGATGTAACGTGGCGATACCGACCAGCACCACTGGCAATTGTCAACGGATCGATCGACATCGGCGGATATCATTACAGCTCCGGTCTGGTGAATGCCTTCGGTGGCGGTCGCGTCCGGATGGGCTTTCAAGCCTTTCGCGGGATGATCGTCAGCGCGGAAATCAACCATGACGAACGCTTCAACACGACTGGCGTGTTGGGCGTGGGTTGGATTTTTGGTGCTAACGGCAGCGGTTTCGGTAGCGAGTATTCACGCCTTGGTCGCGACCTGGAATCAGTCGTTCGCAATGACCACATCGTGCGATTCAATCAAGACGTTCGGCTCGCAATCGACCCAGCGTCGGGTTTAGCCTACAACGTGGTTCACGTAAACAACAACGCCGATCCAGCGTTCCAGGATGGTACAGTGGAACGACCGTTTGCTGCCCTGGTGACGGCTCAAAACCTGAGTGCTCCGGGTGACATTATCGCGGTGAATTCCGGCGATGGTACCGATCGAAATATGGATGCCGGAATTAACTTGCAGGACAATCAAAGACTGTACGGCACCGGTAGCGAACTGTTGATTCCGCTTCAGGGCGGCACCTTCTTCAGTCTGTGTGCTGATGGAACCGGCAATGCTCCGACGATTTCCAATACCGGTGGATTTGCGGTGGTCACGATGGCCAACAACAACGAAATTGCCGGCATCAACATCGATGGAACCGGAGCCCAGTTTGGTATCTTTGGAAACGGCAACGGAGGCAGTCTGCGTAGCAATACGATTTCGAACGCCACCCTGGACGGGGCGAGAATTTCCAATCCGACGGGCGACTGGAGCTTTCAGGAAAACACTTTCCAGAACAATGGCGGATCTGGCTTACTCGTTTTCAATCCGTTGGATCCCAGTTCCAACTTGGAGTTCTTGTCCAATGTTGCTAACGGCAACGGTCGGGACGGAATTACAGTTGCCAACTATGATCCAACCTCGATCGTGTTCCGCAACAATACAACCAACGGAAATTCGCGACATGGTTTGTTGCTGCAAAACTATTTGAATTCCGCTGGAAATACCGTGTTGATCGACGATCATGTGGCGAATGCCAATCTGAGTTCAGGTATCTTTGTTGATCGAGGCGACGGCAATCTGCAGATTTTGGATTCGAACATTACTAACAACATTGGTTCCGGTTTGACCATCCGCAATTGGACCAACAATATTCCGACTGACGAAATCATCGTAGGTACTTCGACCGGTGGTACCAGTAACATCTCCCGCAACGGAGCCCTGGGAAATATTGAAGTCTATCTCGACGTTCCCGGCGCCCGTTCCAATGTGACGATTACGAACCAAACACTTAGCAACGGCGTTCGCGGTGTCTATGGACGTGCTGAGGGAATTGGAACCGTCTTGAACATGGACATAATTGATAACGTTTCGATCAACAACAACATTAATGACGGGATTCGCTTGCTATCTCTGAACAGCGCGACCATCAATACGCGAATCGGTAGTACCGATCCGGCTGATCTGGAACAAATCATCGGCAACGGTGGCGGGGGTGGCGATGGTATCGTATTGTTTGCCCAAGGAGCCAACGGCCAGCCGGCCGCTCGTATGAATGCGGTGATTGAAAATGTGAATATCAACAACCAATTCAATGTGGTAATTGATCCGATTACAAACATCTTGACAATCATCCCGACCGCTGGTGTCAACATTCAATCGCTCAACAACGGCGTGGTCGATGTTGCGGTTCGAAACTCGCGAATTGGTGCTCCCAACGCAGTTACCGCGCTAGGTAACCGGGATACTCAGAACGGTCTGTTAATCAATTTGGATAATGATGGAAGCCAGTTAATCAATAACATTGACTTGGATAATCTGACTCTGTTTTCAAACTTCGGTGTTGTTTTGTTGACAGGAACTCAAACCTTTACGGACTTCTCATTGACGAATTCGACGATCCGACCGAATTTCGCCCAATCGACTCCAGGAGTTCGTGCTGACAACGCTCCGTTTGTGGACGGTGCGGGACTCACCGGGGTGCTTGTTCAAGCGAATGGCCAAGGCAATTTTTCAGGTCTTGCCAATCAAACCGATCATCCTGACACGGACATCGGAATCTCATTTGCTGAAGTCATAACCGATGGCAACTTGGACAATTTGACTCGGGTCAACATTGCCAACAACGATATCCAGGACTTTACCTTTGAAGGAATTAACGTTGCGACTTTCGGGGACGCACAGATGTTGCTCAACTTGACCGGCAACAACGTCAGCAACAACGGTGCGGGCTTTGAAAACGACACTGATAACAACAACGTCTACAATGATCCGACGTTGGGAGTCGCCGACCCTGGCAATCTGTTCTTCTTCGATGGGATCAATATCGACGCCTTCGACCAAAGTACAATTTCTACCAGAATCTTTGGCAACACTTTCCGCGACAACTTCGAACGAGGCTTAAGTTTGAATACGTTTGGACGAGCGACGATCAATGCCTTGGTTGAAAACAACGTATTCTTCGGTAACGATCGTGGTGAAGATGGGGACAACTTATTTCCGATTACCGCCAATGGTCAAACCAATCCTGCCTTGGCGGACTCGGCGATCTTTGACTTCGAAGCGGTCAACAACGAAGAGTTCTACATTCGAGACTACCAAACTCAGATTCTGTTAGATAACACGGGTGCAGCGATTGACCTTTTCGGAGTCGTGTTGCCAGCCGGCGTGCCAGGTGTGTTCTACCCGACCAATACCGGGGTGGACATCTTCGGAAACGCAGTGGCTCAAGGCTCGGCTCGAATGAACCTGGACATGTCCAGCAATGCCTTGCAACTCGGTGCCGATCTGTTGGATTTTTCTGTCGCACCGGGTGACTTCACCTTGGGCTTGGATGGAGCAACCAATGGTTTCGTCGGTCCGATCCTAGGCATCACCTCGGGTGCCTTTGGCCCGGCTGAGACCTTGATCATCAACGAAGAATTGTTGTTCTCCGGGCTGGGTTTCACGCCCTAATTAGGGGACGGATTCTAATCTGAGACTTTCAAGCCCGGCAATCACTCGAAGATTGCCGGGTTTTTTTGGTTTTCAAACCGTCGCGAGTTAAAAACCGTCGCGAGTTAAACAGTTCACCGATCCAACAGAGATCTGTCAAAAGTGAGCGGCTTAACGGGTCTGACGAAAATTGTCTCGGCGCGAACAAGTGGTTTCGAATTGGTGGAATGATTGTTCCAACTGCTGAAGCTCACCATCGAGCCAAGCGGAAAATTGACTCAAATCCACGAAACTTGGCGCGATCGGAGTTCGACGATGCGAACCGCCGTTGACGTTGCCGTCCGGATTCGGTGTCAAATTGTTTTGATTGTTTGCCAACATGACCTGCTCCAGTGATTTGACTGCTATTCGTGAAATGGGACAGAATATTCACCGATCTAATAAAATCTGCGGAAACCTATCCGCAAGAACCATGCCCAGCGATTATCTTTGGGCTAACCGTACTCAAACTCCAAATTAAACCGCTCATTTACTCTTGTTCGGTTCGTTTTCCAAACCTACCGACTGGCAAGTGCCATTCATTCTGACTACAAGAGTGTTCATTTTGAGATTGGGTTCGGCTGTTTCTGTCGAATTGAAAGACAAATTGGCACCCGCTTGTTGGAATATCGTTGATCGGATAGCCAATGCCGGAGACCTGACCGCGTCAGAGACATCCAACTGGTTGCCACGAAAATCCGAGTTGATAAAATCAAAATTTGGATCGTCAAAGTCCGATTTCGGGACTTGCACAAATCAATTTAAGGAACTCTTCGATGAAAAAAATTCTTAGACATTGCGTCGGATTGATGGCTGTACTTTCGGTTGCCTCAGCGTGTTACGCTCAAGAAACCGAACCGAACAAACCATCCGGTGGGGAAATCGTTCAGCCTCCCAACCTTGGCGATACACAGCCTTCGGTAAGTGACCAAGTAGCTCCGCCGGTTCCCGTCGCCGAAACGCCAGTCGCGGAAACCCTCATGAATGCAGCGTTTGTTTCGGGCAACGATTGTGTCGGCGGTGGACAATTTTTGCCGCTGTTACCCAATGCCATTTCAAATCCCTGCGGCCAAATTAACGCGTGCCAGCCAATTTTGATGATGGCGACGGGCGGTTGCCAATGTCAGCCTTGCGGTTTCCCGGTCGTCCAAATCGCCGAGTTCGCCAGTTCTGCTTGTGGTGGATATGACACGGTTTCCTTAGCCTCTTATCAGGAAGGCGTTTCGACTGGAGCCGCCGATGGACCCCAGGAATTCGATAGCGTCATCGTCAGTCCGGCAACTATCGACTATTCCGCAACCTTTGGAATTGTCAACGAAGCACCCGTTTACCAGGCGGTTCCAATGATTGACGGAGCGCAAACCTATAATCAGGCTCCAACGTTCGATCCCAATGCCTCAGGCATCAATTCCCTTCAGTCAGCGGTTTCACCAATGTCCGACATTCCCGTTATGTCGTCCGATGCCGTTGGTTCCGGTTGTGTTGGCTGCGGATCGTCATCAAGCGGAGTTATGTATTCGTCACAAGCGATGGGTCGAGGCGTTACCGCGATCGTGCCGCGATCGATGGTTCGAACTCGCGGTTTTGTCGGCGGTCGAATTTTTCGACGAAACTAATTGAATTGTGAAATCTGGCAGATCCCGTCGGAATTGTTTAAGCACGCAGAGCACTGGCCATTTCCGTTTTGGAAGTGGCCTTTGGTTTTGAATGTTGAATTTGCTGGCCATTCTACAGCACTTGACCGACCACAACTCAAAATTATTGGGCCGGCGTACTCGATATTCCCCAGACTTGACACTTCAAAAGCTTCATTGGTCTAATACAGCTATTACAGGTCCATTTTAGTCCATTCCCACCGGCTTTGTTCGGCATGTGGCAAGTAACTAAGAATGATTAACTAACAGATTTTTTTGAGGGAGATCACAATGAAGAGTTTAATGTCACTTAGTTTGGTGGCTGTGTTGGGGTTGATTGCCAATCCCGTGTTCGCTCAATGTTCAAGTTGTGCCGGTAACTCACCGGTTTTCAGCCAGTCGTATGCGCCAGTCAGCTACGGCAATCAAATGAGCTATGCGGCTCCCAATTATTATCCTTCCTATAACGCACCAGCGATGAGCTACGCTCAACCAGCCTATAGCCAACCGCAGTACTCACAGCCGGTTTACGGCCAATCTGGTTGCTCAAGCTGCTACGGCAATTCGTTTGTCAGCGCGCCAGTTTACCAAAATGTTTACAGCCAACCCATGTATATGAACAGCGGCTGTAACTCGTGCGGCGGTGGCACTGTCGTTTACGGTGGTGACATGGGAATGATGGGTGCAGCCAACGCATATTCTTATCCCTCGATGGGATCCGGTTCTATTGTTGTTGACGGCGGAGGAGTTATGGTCCCAGGCACGATGGTCGAAAACAATGCGGTTTGGAGCGGATCAGTCGTCACGCCAAGCGAAGTTGTAACTCCCCCTGCGGCCAGCACCGACAATTCGATTCCGCCCGTCCCACAGCCAGCGGCTGATGCGGCCACACCCGAATCAACACCAGCAGCTGCAACTCCCAGCCCTGATCAACCAACACCAGATACTGGCGATGACACCTAATTTTAAATTCAATTGACTTAAATTGAGCCAATACAACGGTGATAGGTCGACCTTACAAGCAAAGGTCGGCCTTTTTTTTTGCCAGTCTTTGATCCGGGAACGACATGGCACATAATGTCCGCACCAGTCGCCGGGCAGAGTCGTCGCTACAATTCATTTGTCAGCGAGTATTTCTCGGTCCACAACGGACTGAGTCGGGACTTTGAGCGACCAACAAAACTGTAATTCTGACAGTGGAAATTGTTTAATGTAGAATCGGATCAGAATTGTTCGGCCAGCTTCTTCCCAGTGGCCGACCCAATTCACGCTCTCGACTTTTGAAATGACAGCGGGACCAGCGATATAGAAAGGGCGTATTCACTTGAGCGCAAATATTCGAACGGAAAACGGCAATCGTGGTGGTTGTCTCTTGATTTTTCCTGTGTTGTTGATCGGTTTGGCGATCGGTATCGGTTTGGTCTACCGCTATGCTTACTCTCCGGAACGAGCCGTCGAAGTCGCCCACCAGAAATGGGATTCGAACGATACGAAACAGCAAATCGTCGCTATTAAAGAATATCAAACACTGCTGCAAAAAACGGATCCCGTCGATCCTGCTCGCCGCTGGGTGCGCGATGACCGTGACACGCTGTATCGCCGAATCGTTGTGCACGAATTCAAGTTTCAAAACAATCCGGTCAAGGCCAGTGAGTGGATTATCGCGGCATGGGACGAGGGAATTCGAGATCTGCGTTTTCAAGAACCGGATGTCAAGGAATTTTGGGAAAAAACGGTCGAGCCGCTGCGACGCAAAAGCTTGATCAAAGACAAAAATTTGAAATAGGCATCCGGGGGCAAACAACCGGCGTCCCTGGGCAACCGCTATTAAGCGTTGTTTGGATTGATAAGATGCACCTCGCGTTGCGGAAACGGAATCGCAATTTTTTCGCGTCGAAACGCTGCATCAATACCCGAATTCAACTCGTGCACAATGACTTGTCGGCGATCAAGCGCGGTAATATGACACCGCAATTTGAACAACAAAGCGTTGTCCCCGAATTCTTCAAACGTAACCATCGGCGGCGGATCGACCAGTACATTGGAATTCCCGGCCGCGACTTGCATAATCAACTGCTGCACTTTGTCGATGTCCGATCCATAGGCAACGCCGACCGCCAACGACACTCGATTAATGAGACTGGACAAGGTCCAGTTGATAATTTTGCCCGTCACCAGATCTTTGTTCGGCACGACCAATTCCTGATTGTCCCAGTTCGTTACCGTCGTAGCTCGCATCTGAATTCGGGAAACTACACCAGTGGTATTATCAATCGTCACGACATCGCCAACTCGGACCGGGCGCTCCAACAGGATAATCAAACCCGAAACGAAATTCGCCACAATTTCCTGTAAACCAAAACCCAGACCAACGGAGATCGCCGCCACCAACCAACTGTACTTGGACCACGGAATGCGGAGAAAATTCAACGCTAAAATTACACCGACCACGACAATAAAATATCGGAAGATGCTGATAATTGCATAGCGCGATCCCGCGTCCAGCGGCAATTGCTTGAGCAACAACAACTCCAACATTCCTGGAATGTTGCGCACGGAAAAAAACGTAACCAAAAACAGCCCCAGTGAAATCAGCAAGTCCCGCAAGGAGACCCACTGAGTTTCGCCTTTTTCACCTTCGGTCACCTGCCAGAGGTGCACGTTGTCGAGCAACTGCGTCGCAGGCAGAACGTCTTGCCAGATTTGCCACAGGAAGACCAATGTCGCGGCGACGAAAATTACCCCCGTCAGTTCTTTGGCTTGACGGCTCACGCTGTTGATGTCCGTCCCCAACTCATTTTGAATTTCCAATTCGAGCGAGTCCGAATTTTTGGCCGGCAAAATGCCATCGGGATTTGTGTCCGCCGCCAAACGCAACTGTTTTTGCAAATGCTCACGCTGTTGGACCAACTGCTCATATCGCAACCGACGCCGTCGAACCAGCAGGAATCTTAACGCGACCGAATAGAGTGCCAGCAGACCGATCGAAAGCGCGACCGTTTGCAGGAAATTTACTCCCAACTGATAGGTCGTGTAATAGTAACCCGCCGTTGCGAAGGCGATCATCGCCACCAATCCCACAGCCAAAATCCCAAAGCGGAAATACCGCAACCGATAGAATCTTGAATTGCGATCCTGACTACTCCGAAAGACGGGACTGTTTGGCCGCATGACTCGATACATGAATACAGCAGTCAGCAGCAACAACGCAATCGTGCTGACTCGTCCCAACGAATTGTCCCAATCCGGATTGCCGAGATGCTGCAACGTTACGGTCACTAACAACAACGGCGCCCCGGCGATTATCAACCAATGGACATTGGATCGAATGGTCAACCGCGCCGGTTCAGGCCAATCGAAATGGCTTTGGGCCAGCCCCTCGGAGCGACAAACATGCCGTAAAAACTCCAACGGTGCGGATGTTATTCCGACCGCAATCAATCCCGATCCCAAGGCCAGCGCAAATGATTCCGCCGCCAGATCAGCGCGAATCAACCAGCCCAGCGTCATAATCACTCCGGGCCACAAAAAGGACAGCAAAATTGTCTCCATCGTGGTCGACAACGTTGGCGAGATTTCGCGACAACTGCGCCGAGTCGCCTTCTTGGAAGCCAGACGAATATTCGACTTAAGTCGAGAATGAAAACAGAATAGCAGCAGCAAGCCCGATCCAATCACCATCGACAAACTTACGCGATTCCGCCCGCCATTGATTATCGCCCGACCGACCGACTGCCACTTGTCCGCTGCCACAATGCCTTGTGCCGCCTCCGCGATCGACGTAAAGTCGGATTTGAAGACCACGATTTCGCTGCGCGAGGAATCCGCTGCAACCTCTTTTTTGATTGAGCGGATGATCTTTTGTTGCTCGAACGCACCCAGAACTTTGGCGTTGCGCACCCAGAGAATGTGTTGATTGATATACGACGAGTACTCCGTACAAAGCTTGGCAAACTTGCGCTGCACCGTCAACAAACCGAACAGCGCATTAAAGGAGTCATTTTGGACTTCGGAGAGTCGGACCCAGGCTTGTTGTTGTTTTTCCAACAACTCGATTCCAATTCCGCGCAGGGATTCGCGGTCGTCAAATAAACCTCCTTGATCGCGAACAAAATTGTCAAACACCTCGTTGAGGTCCGCCAAATTTGCTGCTTTGTCTTCTGACTTAAACGACTCCGCCCGGTTCTCGCTGACTTCCACCTGCAGGTTAGGACTAATGCCATACCGCAATTGCAATTTGGCGACCTCTGATTTGTTTTGTCGCAGCATGATTCCCAACGTATCGCTCAAGCCAATCGCTTCGACTCGAATCTTGGTGGTCTCATACCGTTTGGACAACGCGATCCGGGCATTCTCGATCTGATTTTCCACCTTCGTTACTTCGCCGATTCGGAGGGCCGACTGTTGCAGTTTTTGGGCCAAATCCACGTTGGTTTCGGCCAACGACTTAAGTGGTTCGGGCGCGTTTGCCAGATCTTCAACAGCTTGGCGAATCCGTTTTTCAATTTCGCTTTCGCGCAGGCGAGCAAGTTGCTCTTTGATTTTCGCGACATCAGCCTCGATCAATTTCAATTTGCGTTGTGCCAATTGATCATTCAGTGGCGGTAGATCAGCGGTCGACGCATAGGCCGATTTTTCTGCGTTGGAGGCTGCCAATTGAAGTTCCAGGTTCTGCTTCTCGGCTGTTAGCTGAGTGAGCCGCGCCTGTGTAAGCAGCGAGTTTTCACCGGCGGGGGCTGCCGCGTCGAGCTGCGACCTGATTTCGATCAGACGCAGCTCGGCTTTGGCGATCGACTCGGGCAGCTCCACCATGCGAGACTGTCGTCGCGACATTTCGCTGGCCATCTCGATCGCGCGCTGCCGCGCCTGATCCAGGGCGACGTTGGACTGTCGCAACATTTCCTGCAACTGCGCTTCCGTCAACTCCCGATCCAAATACAGGGTTGAATGTTCCGTCGTTTTCGCCAGTTCCTGCTTGACAGTCTCCAACAGGACCTGCGACTGCCCAGACAGTTCCTGAAATTTTTTCAACTCGGCTTCAAACTTGCTAGCCGCGTCGAGTTGTTGCCGGGCGCGCTCAAAAAGTTGCTGGATGGAACTCTTTGACGCCTCGTCGAGATCCGTGACGCCTTTGAAATTTTGCAATCGGTTTTCGAGCTCGGCCGTGGTCAGCGGCGAGTTCGCATTGGAACTGGGTTCATCCTGAAGACTCGCGATCCCCAAACTGGGAACCACGAGATTCTGAACCAGCACCAGAAAAACGGCGAGCAGCACCTTCGTCATGATTCCATCGGTAAAGGATCACGGGGTTATCAACAATCGCGGTTTCGCACGTCGTTACTCGGTGCGACTGGTAACTTCCAACAAATGATAGCCAAATTGGGTTTTGACCGGACCGAGTACTTCATTGACTTGGCCACTAAAAACCACCCGATCGAATTCCGGTACCATTTGACCCGGACCAAATTCTCCCAATTCTCCTCCCTGAAGTCCGGACGGACAGTTTGAATGCTCCATGGCCGCTTGAGCAAAATCGCCACCACTTTCTAGCTGCTGTTTTAGCTTTTCGCATTCGGCCAAAGTTTCAACAAGGATGTGGCGCGCGGTTGCCTTGGGCATCGGTTTCTCCAACAAGTATTCAGAGTTTCATGATCGATTTCAGGCGCCTCAAAATGAAGTTACGAACCTGACGACAGTTGACTAATTTATCCGAAATGCGAATGGACCACTAGGTCCAACACGGACCGCAATCATGACAATCGGTAATCGGACGCAGGTAAAAGTACGCTTCAATCGCATCAAAATCGACTGCAATTTGCTCGGCCGGAAGCAACGAATCTCGACAAATTCTAATCGTTCGTCGTTCATATTCGCCAAACGACACTCCTTCCTCCTCGTCCAAACGCTGCAAACAAGCGGGCGAGACCAGCCAGACCTCGCCGACAATGGACATTCCTGTTCCCCGACTGACCTCCACAAGTCCCGGATATTCAGCCACTTGAAACAGCCGATAGTCGGGATCGGAGCGGGCCAGCCCGACCAAGGACTGGCCTTGTAGAAAATGGGCGCGAGAATGACCTCGCTTCAAGGTGCCATAGACAAAAATTGGATCCATGGACGAAAATCGTACGGAAAAATGCTTCATTGGCAACAGTCGTCTTCGCGATGGGCTTTCAATTTGGTAAATTTCCGGTTTATTTGCAATCGTTATCTACAACCTCACCTTCATCAAAGGGCCGCGTTTAAAGCGGTCAACCAAGGCCGCTCGTGAAATATGCTGCTGTCGGGCCGATCGCCGTTCATTTTCCAAAGCGAGTCGAAACGAATGAAGATTTGCAAGCCGACAATCCCAAATGGGACATGGACTTGATTGCGTCGAAAACCGGAATCTACAAGCGTCATATCGCGGCGGATTCGGAGTGTTCATCGGATTTGGGGGTGGCCGCCGTTGAAAGCCTGTTCGCTGAATATCAAATCGACCGGTCGACTATCGACTTTCTGTTGTTTTGTACGCAAACTCCTGATTACCCACTGCCTACTTCAGCCTGTTTGATGCAGGACCGTCTTCGACTACCGACCCATTGCGGTGCACTGGATTTCAATTTGGGATGTAGCGGATTTGTTTATGGACTCTCCCTGGCCGACGGCTTGATTCGGTCCGGAGCTGCCAAACGCATCTTGTTGGTGACGGCAGAAACCTATTCCAAAATGATCGATCCCCAAGATCGCAGTTTGCGTACGATCTTCGGTGACGCCGGAGCTGCCACGCTGATTGAGTCGAGCGATCAGCCCTCGCTGTCGAATTTTCGTTTCGGCACCGATGGCCGTGGTGCGAATACCCTGTTGGCCACCGAAAAAGGATTTCGCTGTCCCACCGATGCAATCCAACCGAGACATCGAAAACGCTGGGGCAGCGATCTTTACATGGACGGTCCGGCCTTGATCAACTTCACGGTTGAAAAAGTTCCCGAGCTGGTGGCAGGAATACTGGCAGATTCAAATCTGCCAAAAGATCAAGTGGGTTTGTTCCTGTTCCATCAAGCGACGCTAAAAATGTTGAGTGAGCTTCAACAGCAATTGGAAATTGAAGAATCTCGCATGCCGATCCTGTTACGCGACATTGGCAACACAGTATCGTCAACATTGCCGATTCTGATCAAACAACTTCGCGACACACTCGCGCTCACATCGGAGATGAAAAATATCATGGTTGGTTTTGGCGTCGGCTGGTCGTGGGCCGGTTGCCTGTGGCAAGACACCTGGAAATCCTGAAACTACTCCCCCAGCGCCACACCCTTAATGACTCCATCGACAACGAGGGTTTGATTGACAAAGCCTTGAAACTCCGCCGAGAAAATTACGTTTTTGCGAACCTTTCCGCGCTTCAGCATCACGATCAATTTACTGCCTGGCATGACCGGTGCCCGAAATCGAATGCTCTCCAGGCCGCCCAATCCAACGTAGCCATTGTCCACCATTTTTGTAATGATCGCAAAATAGGAGGATAGCTGGGCCGCACATTCGCAAATCAATACGCCGGGCATCAACGGGCGGTTGGGAAAATGACCACGCACCCAAAATTCGTCCGCCGAAATATCTTTGAATCCGACAGCTGTCTCCTCGGAAATTTGCAAAATTCCATCCAACAAAGCCATTTCAAAACGATGCGGATTGACTTTTAAAATCTCTTCCCGGCTAACGACAATCTTGTCACAATCAAAATCCGCGAAATCTACAAATGAACTTTTCAAGCTATTTATCCAATCTATCCAATCGCGTTTTTATGGTCAGAATTTTCGAGGCAAATTCTGAGAATCTTCTTTTATCGGTTACCCTTTGCAAGCACTGTATGATGTCGTAATCCCCGGTTTTTGGGAACCCCGCATCGGCCCAGCTCGCGTCCAGTCATTTTGATAGCAACGCTTGTAACGATTCTAGCAAATGAAGCGGAAAGCGACCCCACACGCTGCCACATATTTCCGCAAATTTCCTTTGCCGCATAATTAAAATCTGACGGGATTTGGGATAGAATCGAATAGACTTTCGATCCGTTTTTTTTGTTGAAGTTTTTCCGGTGCCGAAGCAGTGGATTCGCGTCAGACCGGAAACTCCGACAACCTTTTTCAGGGACGATTTTATTCCCCGTTTTGGTCCAGTGCCGGTTGATGCTTAAGAAATATTCATCGCTTCCGTACCCGCCTGCCCGCTGGCGTTCAGACCCGTTTGAAGAACTGACAACTGGTTCGGGAAGGCTCGATGTTTTGCTTCCAACCGACGATTCCGCTCGCACTGACCAATCTGGATCACAACCATTGGCCGAAGACGATTCCCGAGCTGGTTTCCCGATCGCACTAGACAAGGAATTCGCGCCGCCGCACGCCGATCCTCCGACTCAACAAGAACAATTGGTGGCGCCACCCTCAGCAATCAAACTGAATTCCGCCTCGCAGGATGTCGCCGATTTGTCGGGCTCTCCTTCGCAGCAAGATTCCGCGGTGCCGGTGGCCGCCGACGAGCAAACTGAAACAGCGTTGCGCGCCAGTGAAGTTGATTCTGCTCCGGGGAATTCATTGCCCGTGGTCCAATCGAACCCTGCTTCCCAACCGTCTTTATTTTATTCCGCGACACCTGTTCCGTTGACTGTGGTTCCGCTGTCCCCGAACTCGACTTTGGACGCCGACAGCTTTCGTTCGTCGACTGAAGAATACCAAACGGACCAAGATCAAATGCCTCAAAATCCCCCTTCAAACGACACGTCAGTCGCAGCCGGTAGCTCGACGTCGCCGGAACCGATAGCCGAAAATTCGCCGAACGTCGTCGACGCCTCGAGCCCCGCTGCGATCGATAGTCCGCCTGTCGAGCCGAACCAACAACCCAGCAACAGTCCCTTGTTAGACGAGGCTCAAACGGCATCGATAGAATCTCAACCGTCCACTTCGAGCACGACAAGCGAATTGAAACAACAATCGTCGGCGATCCAGTCGCAAACCCAGCAACCGGTTACGCCGCCAGTCGCCGATTCAGCTGTTTCCGACTCGCTCTACTGGTTGTTATTGTTCTGGTTGCTGTTGTTGGTTCCACTAATCGTTGGAGTGGTGGTCTGGCAGTGGTTGGCCCGGCGAAAAAAAAGGCACGGACGACATCGACTGCGTTCGACCGACGAACAAGCCAGGGGAGAATTCAAAAAGAGTACGCGACTTTCCACGCCCCTGGCGGCGTCAACTGCCAATAGCAAACAATATAATGACGATCTGGTTGACGCCGAAACTTCCTCAATCTCGATTTCCCAAACATCCCAACCGATAATTGACTCCGAATTCGAAGAATCCAAAATGGCAACTGACAAACCCTTTGATGATGAAGCCGAAGAGCTGAATTTCGATTTTGCCGACGAAGCGGGCCCCACAATCGCGCATTCGAATGCGATGGAACCGCAAGCCGAACTGCTGGAAGATTCTGCCAACGTCTCGGAAATCATGAATCTCGACGCTTTCGATTTCGGTGACGATAACCCGGATGACGATAGCCAACTTTTTGGCGAATCCAAAGAAGAACGTTTCGATCATCCGGAGCAAACTCCATCGATGTTGGCTCCGTCGGCTGATTCAGTGGGCGAATCCAACAACGCATTCCTGCAGTCTCCGCACGAAATTTCTCCCTCGAACATCGAAGCCGCGACTGCCGCCGAGAAAACCGACCGTGGCTTTATTTCACGCATCGGCAGTCTGTTTGGCAAAAAGAAGCCATTCGCGCCGGCCAAAGACCAGAGCCCTCTCGATATCACGCAAACCGAAGATGTCGTACGGCTGACTTCTGTCCCCATCGAAAACACAATCGACGACCTCCCGGAATCAATTGGCCCGATCCATGTTTCAATCACGAAAGATATCGAATCGGCAATCACTTGCGACGAAGTGGACCTGAACTTTGACGACATTCCAACTGACGATGACGAATTCAAGGGTCGATTTAACAGTTCTGTCGATGGGTTTGGGGATGATGAATTGGACCTACAGGAGCCGGAAACCAGGGTCGAGTTCCAGCCCGCATCGATAGCCAGGCCGCTGGGGATGGTTGGCGACTGGATCGAAAATGCTCCAGCCAGTTCGCACGAAAGCCAGCCTTCGGAACTACTAGCCGAATTGGAAACATTGCGCGCCGAAAGAAGTACACTCCATCAATCGCTGCAAGCGAGCCAACAAGAATTGGCGGCGTTTACGCAACAGCAACAACAGCAATTGGACGAATTGAACCTCGAACAGCAACAACAACGGGCCGAGCGACAACAGTTCGAAGCGGATTATCAACTGGCAGAGCAACAGCGGCTGTTAGAACAACGCGAACTACAACAACGACTCGACGCCGCGCTCCAGGAGAAACAATCGTTGGCCGGGCAGTTGCTTGATTTGCAAACTTTACAAACTGAATTGACCAACGCGCTGTCCGAAAATCAAGGCCTCATCGATCAAAAATCCTTGATCGATCAACAACTGGCAGAGCGACTACAACGGGAAAATGCCAGCCAATTGGCTGAACAACAACGACTGTTGGAACAGCGTGAACTGCAACAACGACTCGACTCCGCGCTCCAGGAGAAACAATCGTTGGCCGGACAGTTGACTGATTTGCAAACTTTACAAACTGAACTGACCAACGCGCTGTCCGAAAATAAAACCTTGCTTCATCAACAAAACCTCATTGATCAACAACGGGTCGAGCATCAGCGGCAAGAAGCTGCGCGCCAATTAGCCGAGCAACAACAACTGGTGGAACAACGCGAACTGCAACAACGACTCGACTCGGCACTCCAGGAGAGACAATCGTTGGCCGGGCAGTTGACTGATTTGCAAACTTTACGAACTGAACTGACCAACGCGCTGTCCGAAAATCAAAGCCTCATTAATCAAAAGATCTTGGTCGATCAACAATTGGCGGAGCGACTACAACAGGAAAATGCCCACCAATTGGCTGAGCAACAACGACTGCTGGAACAGCGTGAACTGCAACAACGACTCGACTCCGCGCTGTTGGAAAAACAAACTATGGCGGAGCAATTGAGTGGGCTACATTCGCTACAAACCCAGCTTGCCGACGCGCTCGCTGAAAAACAAATGTTCCTCGCCCAGTTAGCGGATCGCGATCAGCAACTCATTGACGAGCGTTCCAAAATTGACGAAGTCAGTCTGCCTGCCATGGCAGATGCGGCCCAGCCAGACAAGGCGGCGATCGACCAGGCGACTAAACAGAAATTTACCAAACTGTATCGAGCCTATGAGCGAGAACGAAAATTGCGCAAGCAATCGGAACAATTTCTTGTGGACGCCGAGGAGCAACGCGATCAGCTGCGCGCCGCGCTTCAATCGGCAAAACGCGAAATTGCCGACCAACCGCCGTCGGTGATCCGCAATTCGACGACGGCCGAGAATTCTGGCGCAGTTCCAGCGGCCAGCACACCCCGTCCAAAAACCATCAACCTGGAGGACCTAACTCAAATCACCGGCATCGGCAAAGCGATTCGCGCTAAACTGCACTCGGTGGGAATTAGGAATATTCAACAAATCGCGGCGTGGTCGGACGAAGATGTTGCGCGCGTTGATCAGCAACTAAGTCTTAAATCCAAAATTCAAAAAGACCAGTGGATTGAACAGGCCCAAACACTAGTCGAAAAACTCTCGACGGAAGAAAATTTCAATTGACCCCGAAGGTTTGAATTCCCATCGCATTCGCGTTGCTCGCACACCAGTGATCGTCCGCCTAACCGTTCATGAACCTGTCGACGAATGTTGTTACATAATCGAGAAGTAGTTTTCACAAGCAAAGTCCAAAGTTTCCTCGCTGAGAATGATGGGCTGCTTGCGATACTTGCAGTAATTTACGACCTGCAACAGCAAGTCTCTCGGATGGCAATTGCGCAGGGGTCGATTTTTGGGAATGTAATGCGTTTCCAATAAATATTTGATCAAATCAGGTCGGTAGTCGATTTTGTATACCTTGCACATAATCGCAAACAGTTTGATAAAATTCTCTGCCGATGGATTGGGCACTTCGATTTTGTAAGGAATCCGACGCAGAAATGCATCATCCACTAGATCTTTCGGCTCGAGATTCGTGGAAAAAATTACTAGTTGGTCAAACGGGACCTGAACTTTTTTTCCATTGCTGGTATTCAGATAGTCATAACGTTTTTCCAAGGGAACGATCCAGCGATTGAGCAACTCGTCCACACTCATCCGTTGACGACCAAAGTCATCGATCAATAACAGCCCAGTATTGCTTTTCATTTGCACGGGCGCTTCGCTGATTCCGGTTTGCGGATTGTATTGAATTTCGAGCTGTTCCATGGTCAATTCTCCGCCCACGACAATGGTTGGTCGTTTAATACGTACCCACCGGTGATCGAACGTGGAATCGCTGAGGTATCCCGATCCACTTTCCAGCGGAGCTTCGACATGTTGCATCGGATCGAAAACGCGGACGATGTCCCGATCAATCGTGATGGCGCGTGGGATCCAAACATAGGGGCCGAAAGCGGCAGTGATCCGTTCGGCGATACTGGTCTTGCCGTTGCCGGGATAGCCAAACAAGAACATACCCCGACCGCTGTTCACCGCTGGACCCAGCTTTCGCATCATCGCTGGATCAATCAACAAATCTGAAAACGCGCGGGCCAGGTCCTCTTCGCCTGGATTCTGTTTCGTGATCGTCTGGGCTTTAACGCTATCGACGTAGTCTTGAAAATCGACCGGTGCCGCCCCAAAATACGAGCACGAGTCGGTATACCGACGAGCGCGATCGCGACCGGCTTCGGTCAAACGGCAAATATAGTCGTTCATCGCCGCTTGATCGGTATAGCCCAGCAGTTGTTCCTGTTTCAAACGGACAATCGTTTTGTCGACGGTTGAAAACGGCATGCCAATCTGGGCCGAGATTTTTCGAATCGAAGATTCGCCCTTCGCCATCAGGAACTTGGTAATCAGTTCCTCCATCATCGATTCGGAAACTTTGCTTTCCGCCAATGTGGCGGGTTCATGTGGAAAGAACTCGCCTTGAGCACCCACTGGGGAACGTGTCTGCGAAGGGACGGAATTTGACGACGACTCGCTGCGGACCGGCGACCCGCTGCCGCCGTTTCCGCCAGTTAGACTATTGATCCGAGCCAACAAAGCGTCCATTTTCAGGTCCGTCTGAAGACCATTATGAGCCCCGGCAGAAGTTGAAACGGTTTCCATTGACAATTCCGGAACGAGGGAGTGAATCGATCGCATTGTGATCAGCCCAGCGAGGGCAAACGGTAGTCCAAGCGGATAACTCTAGGTTGGGATTACCAGTTCCGTCTTTTTCAGGGATTGATTCTACCGTGTCTAACCCAAAACTCGGTTGTGGAAACGGATTATCGCAGTTGTATCGAATTTGACAGTGGCGAAAATTGTCCGGGCTAGTGACAACCGACAACTCGATTATGATGGTGTCTTGACCGAGTATCGATACTCTTTTCAACTTTGTTCCGGCAGCCATGACATTCGAGCCGACCCCAACCGGAGAAAACCTGAACTCTGCCGAGGCGCCCCAGCTGGTGGCAGTTGTCGACATCGGCGCCACCTCCTTGCGGATGCAAATCGCCGAGATCCGGGCAAATCATCAAGTACATAAACTGGAGTCGTTCTCGCAAGCGGTTAGTTTGGGAAAAGACTCGTTTACCAAGGGCTTCCTGGAATCCTCGACGATCGAAAATTGCGTGCGAGTGCTGGAAATATACCGCCATAAGTTGGTCGAATTCGGGATCACCAATCCACAACAAATTCGGGTCATCGCCACCAGTGGAGTACGCGAAGCCGCTAATCGAATTGCTTTTGTCGATCGAATTTTTATTGCGACCGGTTTTGAAATCGAACCTTTTGAAGAAGCCGAATTACATCGAGTCACGTTTCTCGGAGTGTTGCCGTTTATCGAGTCTCAACCAAAATACTTCGCTGGCTCAACACTGGTACTCGAGGTTGGCGGTGGCACGTCCGAAGTGCTGTTGCTAGATGGTGCCGACGTGACGTTTTCGCGAACCTATCGCTTGGGCGCGCTGCGGTTGCGGAATACTTTGGAACGATTCGATGCCTCGCCATCCCAGTCACGGTTGGTGATGGAAAACGAAATACTCCAAACTGTGAAACAAATCAAAGCAAGTTGCCCCAATTGTAATCCATCGAGTTTGATAGCCATGGGTGGTGACGTCCGGTTCGCTGCCAAGGAAATCAAACAAACGCCGATGGGTGAACAGCTGATGGAATTGAAATTGAACGATTTCCACGCCTTTACGCATGACATCTTAAAACAGTCTCCGGATTCGTTGGCGACAAAATTTCATATGAGCCTTCCCGAGGCGCAATCGTTGGGTCCCGCACTGTTGACCCAGTTACTTTTCGCGCGCGAATTCAAAACCGATAAATTCCTGGTTGCCAATATCAGCCTTCGGGACGGACTATTAAAGGAAATGGCCGCGGGGAGCGGTTGGTCGGAATCGCTGCAAGAACAAATTGTCCGGTCGGCGATTCAAACGGGCAGGAAGTTTCAATTCCAGGAAGAGCACGCGTTGCACGTCGCCAAATTGGCTTGCTCGCTGTTTAATCAATTGCACTCGTTGCACCAATTGCCCGAACGATTTCGCGGAATTTTGCAACTCGCAGCGCTGCTGCACGATATTGGCTTGTTCGTCAATACAAAATCACGGCATAAACATTCATCCTATCTGATTCTCAATTCAGAGTTCTTTGGAATCGGCTCTTCCGATCTGGAATTGATTGCCCTGGTGGCTCGATACCATCGCGGGGCAATTCCCCAACCGACACACGAAGGCTATTCCACACTGGACCGTCTTCGGCGGGTGACGGTCGCCAAACTATCGGCGCTGTTGCGAATTGCCAAAGCATTGGATGTAACGCAGAGCCAACGGATACAAACGATTAGTTGCCGTCTGCTGGGCAACCGACTCCAGATCGATGTAGCGGATGCCGCCGATATCTCCATGGAAGTATTGGAATTGCACCAAGCCGGCGAGTTGTTCGATAACATTTTTGGCAAACAAGTTTTCTTGACCTCAACCGATCAAGTAGAATGAAAAATCTAATTTCCAATTACTTCAATCGCGAATTGAGTTGGCTAAATTTCAATCAACGGGTACTCGACCTGGCGATGCGTGAATCGGTACCACTCCTGGAACGGGTCAAGTTTCTCGCAATCAGTGCCAGTAACCTCGACGAATTTTTTATGGTTCGAGTCGGAGGATTGAAAATGGTCGTCGAGTCCGGCCGGGAGTTGGTCGACGTTACCGGGTTGACGGCCACCGAGCAATTGGTCGCCATTCGCGAACGTGTTTTGGAAATGAATCGCTTCCAATCGGATTGTCTGCTCAATTCGCTCGAGCCAGCGCTGGCAGAACGCGGTGTCGTGCGGATCGCCGCGGACCAGTTATCGGACTCTCAATACGATCATTTGTTGAAACGATTTCGCAGTGAAACCCTCGCGACGATCGCACCGTTGGCGATCGAGACCGCCGCAGATTTCCCGAATCTTAGCGGAGCCCGGCTCTGTATTTGCGTGCGGATGAAAAATCGCTCCGACAGCTTGCTCCAACCAATCGCCGATTTGCCGCCTCCGTTGATCAACAACGCGGCACCACAAAAAACCGATCGTTTTGTGTTGATTCCACTTGGTCGTTCATTAGCCCGTATTTGGACGGTGCCTAGCGAACGAGGCTATCGCTATATGTTGCTGGAGGATGTGATCGGCTTGTTCTTGGCCGAGATGTTTGCCAATCAGGACATCCTTGAATGGACGTCCCTGCGAATCACCCGCAATGGCGACGTGGCCTTAAACGAAGATGGACGCGCTGATTTACAGGCGGGTATGCAGGAAATGTTGGCCGCCCGCAAATCGGCCGATTGCATCCGATTGACAATTTCCGCCAACGCCGGAGCAACCATGAAAACGTTTTTACAGGCTTGCGTGGACGTTGCGGATGGTGAAGTCTACCCAATCGAAGGACCATTGGCGCTCACCGACTTTATGGAACTCGCCAATCTCTCCGGTTTTAAGGAGCTCAAGGATGAACCCTGGCTCCCGCAACGGTCGCCTGATTTTGGGCCTGACAAAAATATTTTCGATACCATTGCGGATGCCGATCGGCTGTTGCACCATCCCTATCAATCGTATGATCCGGTCGTCAATTTTGTGCAAGCCGCCGCAAATGACGCGGCCGTTATTGCGATCAAACAAACGCTCTACCGCACCAGTCGAGACAGCGAAATTGTGGAGGCCCTCAGCGCGGCGGCCAAGAACGGCAAACACGTGACCGTGATCGTGGAATTGAAAGCCCGTTTCGATGAGGCCCGCAACATCCATTGGGCCAACCATCTGGAAGACTCCGGCGTCGATGTGATTTATGGCGTGCAAGGCCTCAAGACGCATGCGAAACTGTGTATCGTTGTCCGCCGCGAAACGACCGGAATTCGCCGCTACATGCATTTCGGTACCGGCAACTACAACGAATCAACCGCTCGGCTCTACAGCGACATCAGCCTGTTTACTTGCGACGAACAAATCGGCACCGATGCGATTCATCTTTTCAATGCCATCACGGGTTTGTCCGTTCCTCAACCGTTCGAAAAATTGTCTGCCGCGCCCATCAACCTGCGCGAGACTCTGTTGGAGTTGATTCAAGCGGAAACGGAAAATGCGATTCAAAAAGGCAGCGGCCAAATCATTGCCAAGGTCAACTCGCTCGTCGACCAGGAAATCATCGACGCTTTGTATTTGGCTTCCCAGGCCGGCGTAAAAATTCGGTTGAATGTCCGTGGCCTTTGCTGCCTCGTACCCGGCAAAAAAAACCTAAGTGAAAACATTCAAGTAATCAGTCTTGTCGATCGGATACTGGAACATTCGAGAATTTTCTATTTTCAACACGCCGGTGACGATCGCTTGTTCATTTCCAGCGCCGATTGGATGGGACGTAATCTGAATCGACGAGTCGAACTCATGATCCCAGTCCAGGACAAGGAGTGTAAATCGCGATTGCTCCGAATTCTGAAATTGTATTTCGATGATAACGTCAGTGCGCTGGAGCTAAAGCCCGATGGGCGCTATCTGCCGGTCACGCGAAAACGGAAGAAAGGCGAGTTTCGGGCTCAACAACACCTCCATGACGAGGCTCGACAACTGTTTCAAGCGCAAGCGGACTTGAAGACGACAGTGTTTCAACCACACCGTCGTTAAATGGATAGGTCGAGGCGACGCCGCAGGATCTTAGCTCAATCGTATTTAGGCGTTGATGATTCCCTTCCTTCTACTGACCAGAAGAAAACTGGCCAGAAATTCGATTCTTGTCATAGCCTGTCGTTTGATTATTTGCCAGAACTTTTTCAACCTCTCATTACGGGTACTTTTCTGTCGACACTTTCCAAACTCGGCCTGATTTCCGCATTTTCGTCGCTTGTGTTGGCACTGGAACGAAATCAGGCGCTTGCATCACGGTGGGATTTTATGATCCGGTTGGCAAGACAGTGGAGCGTTACGTTGAGCAGTCCCCGGGGCGAATGCAATTTCGATTGACGTTATTGCAAATCGATTAAACCAGATTGATTGGACTTCCGTTGATGAATGCCGCTACGTTTTGGTACGTAACCTGGAGCAGTCTGCGGCGCGCCTCAATCGTGGCCCAACCGAGATGTGGTGTGATCAAACAATTTCTAGCGCCCAGCAATGGATTATCGCGCGCGATCGGCTCGACCGAAACCACATCCAGAAATGCGCCAGCGATTCCACCCGAATTCAGCGCAGCCGCCAAGTCCGCTTCATTCACCAAGCCGCCGCGCGCAGTATTTACCAGAATCGCAGTTGGTTTCATCAATGACAAACTCTGTTGATTGACGAATCCAGAATTCGCCGCCGTTTGGGGGCAATGCAGACTGATCACATCGGCGGTTGCTAACAACGATTCCCAATTAAGCCAGCGAAAACCGGCATATTTCAACGGCTCTGCTGGTGAACGACTGTTGGCCACGACGTGCATGCCCAACGCATCGGCAATTTTCGCCACCGCATGGCCGATCCGGCCCATCCCGACAATGCCCATGGTTTTGCCAGCCAATTCAACCAGTGGAACTTTCCAGAATGAAAAATTTCCGGACTGTTCCCACTCGCCTTGCAAGATCGCCTGATAGTGCAGCTCCGGTCGACTCATGAGACTCAAGAGACCAGTGAACACCTGTTGCGCCACAGAAGCAGTACTGTACGAGGGAACATTCGAAACCAAAACCCCGCGCGCTGCCGCTGCCGGACAATCGACGACATTGACACCGGTCGCTGTAATCGCAATGAATTTGAGCGCGGGTAACTGTTTCAAGGAATCTGCACTAACAATCACTTTGTTGGTCAACAGAATTTCCGCGTCCTTGGCTCGGGACAACAATTCGTCTGGCTGGGTCTGCGGATAAACCGTTACCTGGCCCAACGTTTCGAGATGGTTCCAGGGATTATCGCCAGGGTTGGCGGTTTCACCGTCGAGAATCACGATTTTCAATCGGCCAGTACCTGGTACGAGATAAAAACCAGAAACAACAGCCAAACCACATACAACAACAACAGACACTTAGCGGCAACTGGTCGCCGCTGAATCGGCTGCTCGATACATGCCAACTCGTTACCCGATACTGGCAACTTTTCTACGGCAGATTCTCGCGGATTCCCAGGGCGCATGTGAACTCCAAGTTCTCACCAAAAACGAATAAAACTCGGTTACGATCGCCTTTGAGCCAGTGAGTCGCAGATCTCAAAATGGGTCTGGAAGACTTCATCAAACAGATACACTTCGTCGAAATGACTGCGTTTATCCTGGCTGGATTTTTTCATGATCCCGGCATCGATCATGTTGTACACGATATCGCCGAAACATTGAGTCTGCTCAATGCCCCAGTTCCTCAATACCACTTTCGCCATGTAACCGAACTGGTTGAGTGCATATTGCCGGATCGCTTCACACAATTGTTGACCCGTCAAGTGTCTCTCGCGTTGAGAAGGCTTGACACCGTGTCCCAGATTGAGCTCCGGTTCGTAGGTTTGCGCCCCCAATTCCATCGAATCTGCGGCGAACGCCAAGGCCTCCCGAACAAATACATAAGCTTCGATCGGGTACCTGGGATCCTGTTTTACCAATTGATAAAGGGTGAAAGTTTCATCGGTCATAGGATTACCATGCGGAAGCTTGCAGAGATCTAAGAAACGCTGACCCTATTCTATCCGTTGGACACAAATTTCCAATCACAAATCCAAGGGTTCGGACAGCTTTTCCGCATCTCCGCCGCCCCGGAACTGGGTCGTTCCCAACTAGTTGCGAAGCTCGGTGACCATCATGCATTCGTATTTCGCGAAATGATTCTGTTGCGAACAACCTGCAGTCAACAATTTGCGTAGCGAAGCGCGATCATTTTCGAATCACGGACAGCACTTCGCTGGCATCGATCACAATTCTTCGATGATCTTCCGTTTCGATCAACAGTTGTTCCGCGATAATTTGTTGTCCCAAAACTTTGGCTTTACCGTCGCGCGTTACGATCTGGGCGCCTACTCGTGGGAGTTGTTTCTGGATTTCTTCATAAGTGTCGAACTCATATCGCAGGCAACACTTCAGTCGACCACAGCGTCCGGATATTTTTGTGGGATCCAACGTTGCTTTTTGCAGTTTTGCCATTTTCATCGAGACCGGGGGCATCGTTACCAAATGCGTATTACAACACACGGGCTTTCCACAATCGCCGTAATCAGCCAGCAACTTCGCTTCATCACGGACACCAATCTGCTTCATTTCGATGCGAGTTTGAAACTCGTTGGCCAATTGTTTGACCAATTCTCGAAAATCGACGCGATCCTCTGCCAGATAATAGACCACCAATCGCTCGCCACCAAACAACTGTTCAATGTCGATCAGTTTCATATTCAATGCCAATGCGTCGATACAATTCTGACAGACGGCCAATTTTGAATTGCGCGACCCGTCAATGTGGTTGATCTCGTTCGCGTCATCGCCGGAAACTTCTCTGACAATTTGCCCGGTGGGAGACTGGTCCAGTTCGGACAATGCATCATCGGTCGCCGCGCAGAGAACTTGCCCGACCTCCAGGCCACGTTCGGTGCGGACGATAACCGCCATTCCGCGCCGATAGGCGGTTTCATTGCGAACCGTCATCACGCCGAGACTGCGCAAAATTCCATATCGGACAATGTATTTGGACACGATCTACCTCTAATCCGGTAACCATAATTTGGACGGCTGATTGGCTTCACTTTTCGAGTCGACGATGACTGGCGCGCCCTTGGACTCCAATGCCCCGCCGGCCCACAACGCTCCGCCCGATTTTTCGGGGAGGGACTCGTCCAACTCGGATTCTTCCATCCCTTGACCGCGTCCACGCAACAAACCGTGTCGTTCCAGTACCCGTGCCAAATGGTACTCCACATCCGGTTCGCGGAGGTGGTGCATTTGAATGGTCTGTATCAGTGCCGGAAGTTTTTCGGTCATTCCATGTCTCAAACGAAACTCAAATTCCTGAACTAAATACAGTCCGATCGGTCGATCCTGCTTCTTGGCTTCACTCCGAGCCTTCGACAGATATTCCAGGGCTTCCTTTTCATCGTCCGTCATTTGAGCCAGCAGGGAATAAATCAAATCGCGTGGCGATTCAGCTTGCTCCGGGCGCTTCAGCAGTTCCAGCACCACACGTCGCAACACGCGCATATTCCCGATGGCCATTGATTCGGATTGCAATACCAGCAATTCCTGATCCGTCAATTTCTCAACTTGCAAATACTGTTGTTGAAACGGAGATACGTCCGCGACGTTTACGCCCCGCATTTGCGCGAGTTCAAATTCGGCTGGTGCTGGCATGTTCAACTGATCCCGCAACGCAGCGATCGCGGCGCCGTCATCGATTTGCGCCTGGGGTGTTTGTTCGAGGACGACCAATAACGCTTTCAATTCGAGCTGAAGGTCAGGAATTTGAGCCGCTTCGGCGGGCGATTTGTCCCCGAGAATTGTAAACGGCAATTGAGCCCAGTCTTCCAAAAAGACGCGCCGACATTTTTGTTTTACCAACTCCGAGTGTTCTAAATTCGAGACTCCAGGGGGCAGGTGCCAATTCCAATTCAACGTTTGAGACACGGCATTGGATAAACCCAACTCCTGTTCTACCGGTGCACCGGCAATCAAACCGGCAAACGTCGACTGGATCAGTTGTCGCGTCTCTTCAAAGGGCGGATACTGCGCGACAATCCATTCCAAGCGAGCTTCCCGATCGGTTTGTTTGCCATAGAGCATTAATTCGCTGGTAATATCCGAGACATTATCGATGTTCAATTCGGACGCTGAAACTGGCGGACAATCCAATACATGGAACGCATTCCTGGGAGCCGGGCCTTCTTCAAAGGGATCTTCCGTCAGTCCCGTTACCGGGGTGAATCGAGGCGTGGAAAGTGCCGCTTCCAGGACTTTACTGAAATCGCTGACTTCAAACGTGACCCGCACAATCTTGATCTCGGCGGTCTGTGGCTCGGTCGAAAACAATTGGGCGAGTGCAGCCGCTTCAACCGATGCCAGTTCAGTCAATCCGGCGAGCCCCGCATAGCGACGCCAGGCAGGTCCGATTTCATCCAAATACCCCAGCTGCGTATTGAGCAGGGCAATGCCGCGCACGATCGCTGGTTGGACGGGGAAATTGCTATCAATCTTTTTTAAGAACTTAAGGGACTTTCGAAATTGGCCTCGCGCAATTGCACGTTGCGCTGTGCGATACTTCTTCACCCATTCCGTTTCCTCATTTTCACCCACCAAATCTCGCAGGCCAAAATCCTGTTTCAACAAGAGCGAAGAACTAGGCGTCCGAAACGTCTCCATGATCATGCGGCTCAGCTCAGCATCACGCCCGTTTTTTAAATCGTTGGCGAAACTCAAATGGGCGCGAGCCGCCACCAAATGGCCATCTTGCATCAAGCCAATTCCGACCACCCGAAAGGCCTGAGCCATTGACAGGGGAATTTCATTACCGGTAATTGCGTCCATCGCATCTTGCAGTGAGTCGACCGCACCGGCGACATCGTCCTCGGCTAATCGAATCAAAGCCCGATGATGCAGTCCAGTTGCGTGTTTTGGATTTTTTTCCAGAAACAGATCATTGGATTGTTTGGCTTTTTCGATGTCGCCATGGGCCAGTAAAATATGCGTTTGAATGGTTAGCAGACAATCCTGCGGCCCCGACTTCTTGATCGCTCGATCCAATTGATCGAGTGCCGCCAAGCCTTGCCCCGCTGCGTTTTTCGCCAAAATTTGGTTAAGATCGGTTACAATATCCTTGCCACAACAGAATTTAATTTTCTTTTCGGCGTGACAGGGGCATTGCTGATATGCGTCAATGTCCATTGAATGAATCCCTAATACGGTTGCCGCGATTCCTTCGGCCAGTAAATCCGGCGACGAAATAGCGATTGCAGCGGCACAAAATGTGTTTAGCGCCGCTCAAATTGTGTTGTTAATTGTATGGCGCTCCGATTGGCGCCGGGTCACGTTTTCCAAAGTTTCCCAAACAGTAAATCTAAAGCAATCTTTGTCCACACGGAAGCCTACCGCAAAAACTTAAGCCTCCCCGGCAGTCAATTACAGGCTTGCCGGTAACCAACCATTCCATGAGTCCAATTCCCATGTCCGTCGACTCTGCCAACTCAGGAAGCAGAATTCCAACCTGGTCTCTTGACAGCCTGCAAAACGTCGGCCATGCGTTGACCGAAACGTCCCGACGCATGCCTCAGGCCGTCGCTGTTGCGTGCCCGTCGCCAAAACAACAACGGCATCAACCGACCCAGTTTGATACGATTACATTCGCCGAACTGGAAACGCGGAGCAATCAAATCGCTCGCGGGATTGTGCAAATGGGTAATGCACCAGGGACGCGTCTGGCATTAATGGTCCCACCCGGCATCGCCTTTGTCGCCTGGGTGTTTGGCTTGTTTAAGGCGGGTGTCGTCATCATTCTGATCGATCCAGGGATGGGCCGTCGAAACATGATTCGTTGCTTGGCAGCTGCAAAACCGGCTGGCTTCGTCGGCATCCCGCAGGCACAATTAGTCCGACAGCTGTGTTGGTTTCGATTTCCCGATTGTCGACAAAACATTGTCCTCGGGCGCTGGCCAGGTTGTCGACGCGCCGTCGATTTTGAAAAACTTGAGGGGCATGAGTTCTCGCCGGTGGACGTCAACCGGGAATCCTCGGCGGCGATTATTTTTACCACCGGCAGCACTGGGCCTCCCAAAGGTGTTTTGTATCGCCATCGGATCTTTCTCGAACAAACGCGACAGATCCGGGATTATTTTCAAATTCAACCCGGCACAGTGGACGTGTCGGGTTTTCCGTTGTTCGCACTATTCAATGCCGCGATGGGAACGACCACCGTTTTTCCGAAAATGGATCCGACTCGCCCTGCATCGGTTCACCCTCCCGAGATCATTCACGCAGTGCAGAAATTTCAAGCGAACCAATCGTTCGGTTCGCCGGCACTCTGGAATACAGTTTCGAAATATTGTCTGAAGCATTCGATCAGGTTGCCCGATATGCAGCGCATCCTGTCCGCCGGTGCGCCGGTTCCGGCCAACGTGTTACAACGAATCCGAGCGATTATTTCACCCGACGGCGAAGCATTTACGCCCTACGGAGCAACCGAGTCTTTGCCGATCGCCTGCAATTCTGCCAGGGTAATCCTCGGCGAAACCGCTGCGCGAACCGCCCGAGGTGCAGGGACTTGTGTCGGCCACCGATTTCCCGATATCGACTGGCGGGTCATCCAGATTACAGACGGTCCACTGTCACAACTTGCGGATTGCCAATCCGTACCAAACGGCGAAATCGGTGAGTTGATGGTGCGCGGGCCGGTTGTTACCGATCAATATGTCACCGAAGTCGAAGCCAATGCGCTCCACAAAGTCGCCGATGGCGATTCATTTTGGCATCGCCTGGGAGATGTGGGATACCTGGATGAACAGGATCGATTTTGGTTTTGCGGTCGCAAGTCACATCGTTTAACCACTGCCCGGGGGACGTTGTTTACTATTCCCTGTGAGGCGATTATCAACACACACCCCGCGATCTATCGCAGCGCATTGATCGGAATCGGCGTGCCAGGCCAACAAATCCCGGTTATCGTGGCTGAACCATTACCAGAACATTGGCCCCGCAAACGGACGGACGTCGACAGACTCCTGGAAGAGCTCAAGGCTATCGCCCGGCAACATTGGCAAACCGAACACCTGCAACATTTTCTGCTGCATCGTTCGTTGCCCGTCGATATTCGCCACAATGCAAAAATTTTTCGCGAACAGCTGCGACCGTGGGCCGCCAAAAAAATCAATCGCTAGCCGCCGATCTGGTACATCGATTTCTGAGGCCGCAGGAATTCATCGGAGTCCATTCCATGCCCCGCTTTCTTCGCCGCCACACACTCGCGGATTCGTTCGGCGAGCTGTCGATCGTCGGCACCCGACCGTAACAATTCCCGCAAATCCCACTCCACGGTTGAAAACAGACAATTGCGAAACTTGCCTTCCGCCGTGATTCTCATCCGATTGCAGGACTCGCAAAACGGCTCGCTCACCGAGTTGATAAAACCGACCCGGCCTCGACCATCAACATATTGAAAATCTACGGCAGGCTGCCTCAGGTCAGGTCTAGCTGCTAACTCCAGTGCCCCGACTTCGGCCTCAATAATCTTGACGACATCCGAACCACTGAGAACTTGATTTCGTTCCCAAGCTCCATCGGCATCGAGCGGCATGAATTCGATAAACCGCAAATCCAACTCGTGCTGGCGGGCAAATTGAGCCAAGGGACCTATTTCGGATTCTGTGAGACCCTTGATCGAAACCGCATTCAGGCGGATGGAATCAAATCCTGCATCTTTGGCGGCCATGATTCCCGCCAACACTTTCTCAAGTCCTGGCCGGCGCGTAATCTGCTGAAACATGGCCGGGTCAATCGAATCCAGACTGACATTTAGTCGCCGCAGACCGGCCCGTTTCAACGCGACCGCCTGTTCAGCCAGCAAGATGCCATTGGTTGTTAAGGTCACTTCTTCGATCCCCGAGAGAGTCACCAGCATTTCAACCAGCTTCCACAATTCGGCCCGGACCAAAGGCTCACCACCGGTCAGCCGAATTTTGGTAACTCCCAATTCCGAACCAATCCGAACGACCCGAAAAATTTCCTCGAATGTTAGAACTTCGTGCTGAGGTAAAAATCGCACAACTTCGGGCATGCAATAAAAGCAGCGAATGTTGCAGCGATCGGTGACGCTGACCCGTAGGCTCGTGTGGATTCGTCCGAAAGAGTCGATAATGGGCAATGAATTCATGTGAAATGTCTATCGCACAAACTGTAGTGATATTTGTGAATCAAGGGGTGGGCGAATTATCGGTTGGATGGATCCATTCCTGTTGACCATCAGCATACATTTCTTTTTTCCAAAAGGGCACCTCGCGTTTCAAAGTGTCGATAATCCACTCGGCGGCTTCGAAGGCGGCGACACGATGCGGCGTGCTCACCGCGATCGCCACGCTCGTTTCACCGACGGGCACCAAACCGATTCGATGCACAATCGCACAACCTTCGATCGGCCACTTTTCCAACGCACGTTGGCCTAGCGCCTGCATCTTCTGCAACGCCATCGCATGATAACACTCGTACTCCAATTGGATGGTCTCTTTGCCATACGTAAACTGCCGCGTAGTTCCCAAAAACAATACCGTGGCGCCAGTTGAGTGGGCCGCCACTGAACGTAGTACGCTTGGTACATCAATCGGTTGGTCAACGATTTCAAACATCAACTAAACTATTTCCTTGAGAGAACGCCAGGCATTGATTTGAGGCCGATTGCTTGGCTCAAACGTCACCCTCCGCTAACCGGAGGAATCAATCCGACTTCGCAATCATCGCTGATGACTTGATCCATCGACGCATATTCATTATTGACCGCAAACATGCAACAAGCCATGACATCCGCCAAATCTGGGCACAATTGAATCAAAGCTTTCCGCACCTCCGCCACGGTTGGGCCAGCGGCAAATTCCAATTCAATTTCCGGCGCCCCGGCAATCTGCTTGGCTACCGCGAACAGCATTACTCGGATTTTCATGAAATTACCAATTCGCCGCTTCGCCGCTGAAACAGGTTTTCCAACTCCGGCATCAAACCATACGCCAGCGCCAGAATTTTCAATGGATGAACGGTTGGTTTGGTCGTTCCCTGTTCCATTTGAATTTTACAAGTGCTACATTCGGTTGCACCCGCCACAATTTCGGGGCTGCGCATCGCGTTGATCAAAGGAAATCCCATCCGCAAACTGCGCAAATAATTTTTGCGTTTCAATCCAAAGGTTCCCGCCATCCCGCTGCAACCTTTTTCAATCATTTCCACTTTCAACCCCGGAATCAAGCGCAACAATTCCAGCGCCGGTATTTCTTCGCCAAGCGCCCGCTGATGACAAGGTAAATGATAGCCGATTGCTGCATTCACCGGATCAAAATCCAGCTCCAACTCGCCCCGTCGATGCAGTTGCAGCAGATAATTCGAGGCATCGGTTGTATTTTCAGCGACCAGTTTTGCGTCCGCGTCGTCCAACATATTCAGGTATTCATGGCTCAGCGCCAACGCCGCGGAAGGTTCGGTGGTCACAATTTGGTAGCCCTGCCGCACGAATTCGGCGAACAACTCGATATTGCGTACGGCCAAACGTTTGGCCCGGACCAGGGAACCTTCGGAAATCAAAGACATGCCTGACACGTTTTGCCCGGAGGGTACCAATACATGAATACCATTATGATCAAGAACTTTGACAAAAGCTTTGCCCAATTCGATATCATTCCAATTGACAAACGCGTCCACAAAATACACGACTTTCCGCGACGACTGCTTGGCGGGGCGGTTCAACCGCTGTCGCTGTGACCAACGGGCAAATGTCTGTCGATCAAACAACGGTAATTTTCGTCCCTGTGCCACGCCCAGCAAACGATCCAACAACCAGCGCGCCGAACGATTCTGCAGCAACACGTTGGTTAAGCCTGGCGCGCTTCCGGCAATGCTGTACAACCAATCCAAACGAGTCAACAGCCAATCGGAGATCTTCAAACCATTGACCGAGTAGAACTGCGATTTCGCCTCGACCATCAGCTTGGGGATATCGACGCTGGCCGGGCACTCCAACCGACATTGATGACAATTCACGCACAGATCAACGATCTCTTTGAAATCATCCTGGGCCAATAGTTTGGCATCCAATTTTCCGGTAAACACGCCGCGCATCAAATTCGCTTTCGCCCGCGGTGACGCTTCTTCGCGGGGCGATAGACGGAACAGGGGACACATCCGCGCTTGAGGTGCCTGAGTTCGACAGCGCCCACAGCCATTGCAATTCCGCGCCGCCAATGTCGCCGCAGTCAAATCCCAATTCAAATTGGGCACCAAAATTGGTAACCCCCCGGGCTTGGTTGGCGCGGCGGCAAAAGCGGATGCAGTGGTGGGAGCGGGGTCAGTGGTCGCGGCTGGGTCGCTGGTTGTGGTCAACGTTGCGCCAGCGCCGATTGTCGGCGAAACAAGCGAATCGCTGTCGGCAATCACTGGCAAATACGCCGCTGCCAGACTCACGGAGCGTATATGATCAACCAACCCACTATGCGGATGACCGACGATCTTGCCAGGATTCAGGATGTTTTGTGGGTCAAAAATATGTTTGATCTCCGCCATGACATCCAACAGTGGTCCATACTGTCGGCGCAGAAACCAGGTCCGACTGAGTCCATCGCCATGGGCACCGCTGACCGATCCGCCATATTCCAGGACTTTTTCGAACAATTGATTGGCCAAACGCTGCATCGTCGTCAAATCGGAATCACTCGCCAGGCTCATGAAGGGACGAACCGAGATCAAACCTTGGGGTGTATGGGCAAAAACCGAAGCAGTGACTTCGTTTTCATTTAAAATCCGATGCACATCCTGCAAAAACTCTGGAATCTTTTCCGGAGCAATCGCGATGTCTTCGATAAAGGGTAGCGCCCGTCGAGCACCTTTGAGTTTGAACAGAGTCGGTACGGTCCGCCGGACGATTCGCCAATACAAATCCCGGACTTCTTTTTGCGTCGTCGTTTTAATATCAAAGGCCAATTTCTTGCGGCGCTGGATCTTGGTCGCCAATTGATCGAGTTTGCTTTGCAACGAACGATTGTCAGCTGCTTGAAACTCGACCAACAACATCGCTTCGGCTTCACTGGGGATCAAACGATGATATTCCGGATTGGTTTCTCGCGCCAGCGATAGCAACCGGCGATCCAACAAATCACACGCCGCCACGTCCAGTCTGGAAATCTCCACAGCCGCCCGCGCAGCCGTATCCAGTCGATGGAAAAACAATAGCGCCACGCCGCGATGCCGCGGGATCGGCTCGGTCTGCAGCGTGGCCTCCGTGATGATTCCCAGTGTCCCTTCGCTGCCGGTCAACAGGCGGGTCAAATCCAGTTGCGATCGCTGTTGCTCATCGAATTGGTACAAATCAAACAAATTATATCCCGCCTGGTTTTGTTGCACTTGCGGACGGTACTGTTGAATCAAATTTCCGTATTGATTGACAATTCGTTCAACGCGTTGAGTGATTTGCTCAAGCCGTGCACAACTGGGATTATTGGCCGCCGCCGGATCGCGGACGGAACTGATTTCGATCAACTCGCCGTCCGCCAAAACGACTTTCAGGCGAATCACCGTTTCGCGCAGCGTTCCATACCGCACCCAATGACTCCCGGAACTATTCATGGCCAGCGCACCGCCAATCGTCGTCACCATCCGCGTCGCGGGATCTGGTCCCACCACTCGTCCATGAGACTTCAATTGGTGATTAAGATCGCCGAGCACAACACCGGGCTGTACCGTTACATCCTCGCGACCGACTGCTTCGACGCGTCGCATGGAATAGGATAGATCAAGTATCAACCCGGCACCGATACTACCGCCCGCCACATTGGATCCAGCACCCCGAGGAATCAGCGGAATTTGATTTTCTTGGGCATACTTGACGCACGCGACAACATCCTGCACGCCGGCGGGCCGTACCACTCCCAAAGGCAGGACCTCATAAATGGACGCATCGCAGGCATACATTTGCAAGAATGCAGCGTCGCAGTGCACTTCGCCATCAATCAGGCCGCTCAAATCAGCCTGAATTCGTGCGCGTTCGGGGTCCAGGGATTTTGGCATGAAACAGAGTCAACCGCAAATTCTTGCGTAGAGGAAAGTGCCGAAGTCGAATACCTATAGCTTAACCTGAAAATCCCATTTATCCTATTGCACCCGTTACAACGGTTGAAATCCAATTCCGAATCACGAACTTTGCTACACATGTCCAAGCAACTTCTAATTATGAGACACGCCAAATCGTCCTGGGCCGATTCCGTGGTAACGGATCACGCTCGGACTTTGAACGAACGTGGCCAACGAGATGCCCCACAAATGGCCCGGTGGATCGCGGCACAGAATTGCCTGCCCGATTTGATTCTCTGTTCAACGGCCGTTAGAGCGCTCGAAACAGCAAAACTATTCATCGCGAATTGCCCGCAGTCAAATACACCGTCACTGATCTTGATCGACGAATTGTATCACGCACAATCGCAAACCTATTTAATGCAATTGGCCAAATTCGCCGACGAGTCAATTCAGACGGCGATGGTGGTCGGCCACAATCCGGGCTTGGAAGAACTAATTCTGAAATTGTCGGGCCATTATGAACGAATGTCCACAGGTTCGATCGCATATCTTCGATTGCAAATTGACCGCTGGTCCGACATGCTGTTGTCGCCGCACGCCGAATTGCTCGCGGTTTGGCGCCCCAAAGAAATTTTTTAGCCATAAACGCTTGGAAGCATGAACCAAGCCTATGGCAGGACGACGGCGGAAAAGTGACCGCTTCACTAGATCAAGACGCGACGGTTGTAGACGTACCATTCGAGCGAGATCAACGCCAACGCCAACAGCACCAGCCAGGTCCAGTAGTCTTTTCTCGCTTCGGCCGTGACGGTTTTACCTTGAATCTCGGTGTAGCCTAATTTCAGTTCCTGCCGGACCGCCAAATCGGATTCCAGGCGATCAAGCAGATTGACGGCAAACATCTGATCGAGATCCGCCGCGGAACCGGATCGAACTTCATAGACCCCCGATTGATCCGTTTGCGAATAACTGAAAATATTGTCGCTGCGAGGGATCAATTTCGTGGAACTGCCAACGGGGTCTTGCACCTGTATCGAATCCACTGGCGTTTGTGTTTTAAGCAACACGATGGATCCCGGAGTATTAGCCCGCGACGTGCTGAATCTGGCACCGCCTCCCAAAGTTGTTATCACATTTTGAATAAACAAGGGGAAACTCAATTGTTTCGGCCAATCGGTGTTGATCGAAGTGTCACCGTTGGCCAGGTATTCCAGCAACGGGAAACCAATCACCAGATCTTCAAAGCCCGCTCGAGATCCAATCATCATGACCGATCCGGCCGGTGCATCGATCAGCGAAATCGATCCTTGAGGGCCTGTCAAAGTTTGGCCCGCCAGAATATTGACGTTTCCCATTTGAATCGCAAACATCAAAGGGTGTGATGAATCGACGTCAACAATGGGTGTGGTCGTCAGATTTTCATTGGTGTGCCAGCCCTCGGTACGCGGGATGGAAGCCCAGTAGACGGCATTGCAGGCGGGAGGCTGGTCCGGTGAGCACTGATCAAAAATGATCAAATCATAAAACCCAAGCGTAGCTCGTTCGAGGTAGACTTTATCTTTTAAATAACTACGATCTTCCAACTGCACGTTGGCAATTTTGCGGACTCGTTCTGTCTTGGTGACCAAATCCAGATACTTGTTGTAATCCGACACAATCAGAACGTTGGCCACGCGAGGCGGATTCAAGATGCAGAACGCCTGGTTGTCCTGTAAATATACATCCGGGGTTTCAACCTTCAGCCGAATCGGCGTGGCTTTTTCCAAGCCGCTCATCAAGTCCGTCAGCTCAAATTGTAGACTTGCCGAACCCAACCCGGGAACTTTCACTGCGCCACGGGCATCCTGCAATTCCTCACCAACATACAACTCGACGTCGATGGTTGAATCGACCAAGCTAGAATTTTGCAATCTGGCGAATACCTGAACCTGCCCGCCAAGATCCATTTGCTCATTGATCGAAAACGCGGTGATTCCCACGTTATTGGGCGGGTCGACGGAACCAATCGGACGATACTCGGGAGTCAAATTTCCCAACGAAAACGTCGGTACACTTTTCACTGCTCCATCGGAAAAAATGAACAAGGTCGCTTCGAGTGCTTCTGCGACTTGCACGTCGACATTGGAATTGCGATCGCTGGTGCGACCTGGATTCGCCAAACCGGAGGCCGCCAACAGCGCCTCGTTGATGTCGCTGCCGCGCTCGGTCTGCTGAATCGCCTGGAGTTTTCGTTTCAGTAGTGAATGATTTTTTGTATACGACTGCTGAACAATCGCCCTATCGGAAAAACTGATCAACATGCCGGTATCATTTTTTTTCATCCGCTCAATCAGCGTGTTGATCTGCTTTTTCGACTCTTCCAGGCGGGTCAAACCGTCGAGCGTATCCGTGGCGGACATGCTGGCCGATTGATCGACGACAAAAATAAAACGATCGCCGACCAATTGCTCGCCTTGGCAACCGGGCCGCGAACAGGACAGGATCAACATCGCTACCGCCAACAGTTGCAACAACAGCAACAGATTCTTCCGCAACCGTTGCCAAATGCTGTTGACGTGCAAATCTTCAATGGTCTTGGTCCACAAATATGTGGAGGGAACTTCGAGCGGAGTGCGGCGCAGCTTCAGAAAATACAGCAGAAAAATCAAGGGTGGAATTAAGCCCAAAATTATCCACTGCCACACGGGTAAGGTATTGATCCAGCTCAACGCACCAACCCTCGTTGACGCAGGTAACGTGAGACCAATCGATCAACACTGCGTTCGGTACTGGTCATGGTATAAACAATGCCCCGTCGCGACGAAAAATCGCGCGCTTGCTCAATAAACGTGGCCAGCGTTTGCCGATACCGATCGATCAGTCGCTGACTGACGCTGATTTCCGCGATGTCCTGGTCTTCGCAATCGACCAACTTCAGGTCTCCGGTCAGGTCGGGATCGATCTCTTCCTGCGATAACACATGAATCAAATAAATATCCAGATTCCGCGCAACCAGATATTTGAGTGCTTCTTCGTAACCCGATTTATCCATCAAATCGGTGATCAACACAAGAATTCCCTTACCGGTGTTCCGCAAACAAAAAGACTTGACGGCTTCCGCCAACGTGCAATTCGTACCCGGTTGGAGGCTCTCCAGATACTCGATCATGCGCCACAAGCTTTTGCGTCCGCGCAAGACCGGCGCCGCATTGGTTCGCGCTCCGTCGAGCGGTTCGATCTTGACCCGATCAGTCCGGCACAGCCCAATGTACCCCAAGGCGGCAGCGAGCTGTTTGGCATAGTGCAGTTTGGTGGGGGTGCCAAAATTCATGGAGGAACTGACGTCGATCGCGGTATAGAAGTGCAAGTCCTCTTCTTCCAGATAGAGCTTCAAAAACAATTTGTCCAAGCGGGCATACATGTTCCAGTCGATAAATCGAAGATCATCCCCGGCCACGTAATTGCGGAAATCGGCGAATTCGACGCTTTGACCTTTGCGGCGACTCTGGCGCTCGCCCTTCATCCGCCCGCGAAAAACTTTGCGGCTGATCAATTCCATACTCTCTAATTTGGCGAGCAAAGCCGGCGAGAGCAGGGGCTCGGGAGATTCAGATTTGATTGGGTTGAGGGGCATTCAGTTCTTCAGTTCTTCAGTTCCACAGTTGTTCAGTTTTTCTGACTCGTTTTCGCCGTGTCGACTAGTTGTCAACTTTTTCTGGAACTTGGTCCAGAATCTCCAACAGGATCTGGTCCGAGGAAACACCTTCGGCTTGTGCTTCGAAATTGACGATGACGCGATGCCGCATGGCTGGCAAATACACGCGTCGCACGTCTTCGAATGAAACATTGAACCGCCCCTCGAGCAAAGCCCGGACTTTTGCCGCCAGGGCCATCGTTTGTGCGCCGCGAGGACTGCCCCCCCACCGTAGATATTGGTTGGTGATGGGCGTCGCGAAAGGGCCTTCGGGATGAGTCGCCAAGTTGAGCCGGACAATGTAATCTCGCAAATGATCGGCCATGATCACCTGTCGAATCAAGGCTTGCCATTGGAGAATTTCGCTTCCATCCATCACGGCGTTGACCGTGGCGTGAACGCCTTTGGTAGTTCGATCCAAAATCGTCGCCAATTCATCACGGCTGGAATAGCCGACATTCAGTTTGAAGAGAAACCGATCCAGTTGGGCCTCCGGCAATGGGTACGTTCCCTCTTGCTCGATCGGGTTTTGCGTGGCCAAGACGAAAAATGGCTTGTCCAATACATAGCGATGCCCCGAGGCGGTGACCGTACCTTCCTGCATCGTTTCCAACATCGCTGATTGCGTTTTTGGAGTCGCGCGATTGATCTCGTCGGCCAAGCAAATTTGCGTAAAAATCGGGCCTTTTTGGAACTGAAATTGCCGTTTTCCGTCGGGCGTTTCGACCACCATGTTGGTCCCTAGAATATCGGCTGGCATCAGATCGGGAGTAAATTGAATCCGATTCGATTGGAGATTCAGAGCCCGCGACAAGGTTGAAACGAGCAATGTTTTTCCCAAACCGGGCGCACCTTCGAGTAGGCAATGACCACCGATCATCAAACAAGTCAACACGCCGTGTACGATCTCGTCATGCCCAACAATTATCTTGCCGACTTCATCTTTGACAACTTGGTACCGCTCACGAAAATTAGCCGCCTGTTCTTGAAATTTCAATTCATCATTCATAAGTAAATTTGCCTGGGTTGATAATAGGATGAAAGGGTGGCGGTTGATTGGTAACGGACAATGAATCGGTTTGTGAGCTGAAAAAACGGGGCATTTCGTTACGCGAACTAAACGGCCAAGCGGATGCGTCGACCGACCAAGATGATCCAAGTGATCAGGAATCCTCATTTCGTTTTTGTTTTTTTTGTGCTTCTCTTTTGGCATCTAATAAACGGGACGTATAAGAATTTTCTTTTTCTGCATCGAGTTTGTCGCGAGGGATTTTCGGCGGCAACGGGGGAGTTTTTTCGATCTCACTGGCCAGCACGTCTTCAAGTTTTTGTTTTCCGGACATCGGATGGTCCGGACTCGGCTCAAATCGGGTCGCGCTGCGACGGGATTCAATTTCGCGTTCGATTTCTGCCTTTCGCGATTGCAAACGAGAAATAGCGATTTGGGGTTGTGGAGTTTCAACTCGGGTTAAGCGCGAACGGGCCTGCCGAATTGCCGTCCCGACCCAATCAAACGAAACCGCGACCCGTCGCACGAAGACGTCCGCAAAGAAAACGATCCCGCAAATTACCAACAACAACGGCCAGATATCCTGAATGCCAACCGCTGCCGTCAAAGTCGGACGAAACGTATTGGTCTGCAGAAGTTGGTCCAGACCGGATTGGGAGAGCTCACCTGCAATCATGACCCCCGGTTCGCCTCCCTGGGGCTTGAATTTCGACAGCGAGTCCAGCAACGCGAGATTTGCTTCACGGTCCGAATATTCCGACGAATAGGGAACACTTGCCCCGGCGGTCAATCGTTCGTAGCCTTCACCGGGAAAAATCGAAAACAAGAAATTTCCGGAACCTTCGATATCCTGTTCGGCAATATAGCGTCCCGGTCCAACTTGATTGAAATCGAGATCGAAATCCTTCATTTCCGGCGAGATGCCGCGACCATTCATTTCGAGAAAATTGAGGAATTCATCTTTTTCATTTAACGCCGTGACCACGATTCTGGCTTTACCATCTTTGACTTCAGTCGCGACTGAAAAATTCGCGTCTTCCGTAATGGGTCGCATCGAGTAACGAATCATCTGCACAAACAATTTGTCGTAGAGCGAATTATTGAACCACTGGGCGGTCCAACGATGCCCCGCGTCGGATGTGAAAGCAATCGTGCGGCCATTGCCATATCGCCAAGACGCCAGCAAAGTCGAGTTTTCGCCACCGTCGCTGGGCGGGTCGCTCGCCAACGCCAATTGCTCGACCAGATTACTCTTTTTTACCGTCGTCATCACGTAACCAACGAACGGCGGCAATTGGCTCACGTCGATCCCTTGCAGAATTTCGTGCGTCGAAGTCCCGGCAATTGGAACCACCGACATGCCGGACGCTGATTCCTTGATCACGGGTTTGGCCACGCGACGCGCCTCGCGTTGATAAATTTTTGGCAACGCTTTCGGATCCTTGACCACATAATAGGTGCCGCCCGTGAAACTGGCGATTCTTTTTAGCGGCGTGCTGCCAGGTGGGCCATGGGTCCCGATTGCGACCGTCGAGATTTTGATTTTGTTGTCAACAAATGACTGCAATAATCGATTCGTGGGTGGCGTTGCATCCCCGTCACTGATGATGACCGCATGCTTCATCGAGGCATTGACTTTCTTCAAGCCAGCCAACATCGTTTTCATCGGGGCCTCGAAATCCATCATGTCGCCGGGCGTCATCCGATTGACCAAACCCAACATCGTATTTCGATTGTTATAGACTCGATCGACGCCATTGGGCAATTTCCACAGCCAGTTTGGATTGCCTCCCATATTGTTCCATTCCACGACGCCACAATAGTCCATCGGACCCAGGACTTTAATCGCTTCTTCGGCGGTCTTGATTTCCCAAAAATTCCCATTCGGCAGTTCACAAGCATGCATCACCAACGCCAACGCACCCACGGCACTGACCTTGTCGTTCTTAATCTGAAAATCAATCGGCATCGCGGCTTCCAACGGTGAGTTGGACCAACCACCTGCTCCAAACGAACGATCGCCACCCAGCATCACAATCCCGCAACCCATATGCTCGCAATTGTCCACCAACATTTTGATTTGCGCATCCGTAAACGACTGAATTTCGCCACCCGCTTCATCGCCGGCTGCGCGCGGCAGATTGGCGAGAATGATCGAATCATATTGCAATAACTCCGCCGTCGAGGAATACAATTCGGCGGTCGTCATTGTTTCGACCTCAATCGCGTTGGCTTGCAGGCGTCCGATCAAATGTAAAAACTCGCCTGGATAATAACCATCCTCAATCAGCAAAACCTTGCCTTGGCCTCGGACATGTGTGAACGCCGATGCTTTGTTGTTCTGTTCAATTCGATCGTGCAATTTATCGTTCGGTATAAACGTGGCGTCGTAGGTATAGACGGCAGAACGATCCAACTTCGAAGTGAACCCGCGAATGTTTTTACCAGGTTCGAGTTCTACATCTTGCTCCGAGACGAGTTCTTCGGATTGCGGCGTCCGGCGAGTGATTCGCAACTTCCCCGCGACCAGACCCTTGGGATTGGCAGCGGTAAGTTTTGTCTCATTGGTAATGACGACACGAGTTTCGAACTCCTGTCCTTTACGGATGTCTGATGGAATCACCAATTTATCGACCGAGACTTCGGAGTCCGCGAGCAATTGGATCGGGATGACATCGATGCCGATGCCGTCTTCCGCCATCGCTTGAGCGACCGAGGTGGCATCACCTAAATTCTGATTTCCATCGGACAGTATCACAACCCGCCGAGCGGTATCTTCTGGAAACGATGCCTTGGCCAATTTCAGCGCCGACTCCAGAGACGTGGCGCCCGTCTTGAGATCATAGGCCGACTCAATTCGGTCGGGCAACGGTAACTCGCCGTCATAGGGCGCCATCTCAATTTTCGCGTTGCCACCAAAAACAATCACGCCCGCCATGTCGTTTTTTTGCGCTCGTCGATGGTTGATGACTTCCTGATGGACGTACAACAACATCGATTCACGCTGTTCAGCGGGAATACTGTCGCTTTGGTCCAGCAAGTAGATCACGGTCAGCTTGTCCGTTTTCTTTTGCCATTGTGTTTTGGCCAGTGCCGCCACGAGCAATAACACGACAATCGTCCGCAACATCAACGCAAAAAAACGACGCCATTTCCCGAGTCCTGCCAGGCTGTTAAAACTGAGCACCAGCATGATAGGCAAGATCAACAAGAGCAGCAGAAACCAGGGTCTCTCGAAGCTAAGATAGAATCCAAGGTCCATGAAGTGATCGGGGGCTAGCGTTTTTTTGACGGCAATCGCGGCAGCTGGAATCCAATGCCAGACAATATAACAGGAAACCCAATCCAATTGGATCATAGGCCGACTTTTTTCAGACTCAAAAAAGCCATCATCAAATTAGTGTCATGTCGGCAGCAGCAAATTGGAAGAATAACGCCCCATGAGTTCCGAAAAATCGACTGCCATTATCCTGCGAGTGATCGAATTCAGCGAAACGAGCTGCATTGTGACCATGTTGACGCGCGAGTTTGGCAAACTCACCGCGATTGCCAAAGGGGCGCGCCGGCCCAAAAGCCCCTTTGAGGCTGCTCTTGACGTACTGGCGATCTGTCGCATAGTGTTCCTCCACAAATCGTCGGGAGCGATGGACGTACTGACCGAAGCGAAACTTGAACGTCGGTTTCGAAACGCAACCGGGCATTTGGATTGGCTCTATGCCGGTTATTATGTCGTGGAATTATTGAGAACCATGGTGGAAGAAGGCGACCCGCACCCGGATCTGTTCGATCTCGCGGTGAATACAATCGCCGAAATTGATCAGCGTAACAGCGATACTGCCAGCGATACCGGGGCGCCAGCAGCTAAGAAATATTATGAACTAAACTTGTGTGTGCTGCGTTTTGAAGTCGGATTATTGAAAATACTGGGGCATATGCCCATGTTGACTCAATGTGTGGTCTGTGGTCGCGAACGAACGACTCAGAATCGTGTTAGTTTTGGTTTGACGGCTGGCGGGATCATTTGCCAATCTTGCCGACCGGCGCTGACCAATGTGGTCAACGTTAGCCCGGAGGGCATCGGGTTATTGATCGATTTGGGTGAAAGTTGGCAAGATTTGGGCACCAGGATTGAACAACCGGAGTTTTCAACCCTGAAAGAAACAAGAAGCGACTACACGGGTCTTCCATCACAGGATGCGGTCGAGTCGGCCACTGAAATCCGCCAATTGATCAACCAATACATGACTCATTTACTGGGATTTGAACCCCGGTTGCATAGGTTTTTGAAGCAGCTTGCGGTGTGACACGGAATACGAACGGGTGGTCGAATACGACAAGGAAGTCGAAAATGCGATGTTGGTTAATTATTTTCCTGTTGCTCACGATGTTGGTTAACAACAGTGGCTGTCAGTCGTTTTCCGACGTGAAAAAATCTTTTGGAAAACTACCAGGCCTCAATCGGCGGGGTCCGAAACAGGAATTGTCCGACGAATTGCTGGACCCGTTGGGCGCGCGGAATACTAACCGACTGTTGTGGGAAGATCTTTCTCCGAGCCAAATCGGGACCACGCTGCGAACGCGTGGCGGCAAAAAAATTGATGAATCCGCCGCTGCCGCCTACTACGAAACTGGGATTTCTAAATACGCCGAAGCAGTCGCCGTTATGGAATCCGAACCCACCGGAAAACGCCACGCAGACTTGTTCATCGAGGCCGCCAATCAATTTCGTCTGGCTGCCTCGCGGTACCCGGATTCGCAACTGGAAGAAGACTCGCTGTATTTTGAAGGGGAATCATTTTTTTTCGCGGATCACTACGTGCAATCCAATCGCGCGTTTGAAAAATTGGTCGCCAATTATTCCGGCACACGGTTTTTGGATTTGGCCGAACAACGACGTCTAGCAATTGCCCTGTATTGGGATGAACTCAGCGAACAATCCAAGGGGCTCAAGCTCGGCGACCCCAAACGCCCCAAAGCCGGCCTGGCCGGTGAATCCCGCCGGGTGTTGCACCGGATTCGAATTGACGATCCGACCGGTAAGTTGGCCGATGATGCGACCTTGGCGCTGGGTAAAGCGTTCCTCAAAGACAAACGTTACTACGAAGCCGCCGATACATTTGAAGACTTGCGCCGCAACTATCCCGGCAGCAAACACCAGTTCACGGCGCACATGCTGGAACTGGAAGCTCGCCTGCAAGGCTATCAAGGAAAAAGCTATGACGATACTCCGCTGCGAAAAGCCGACGAACTGGTGAAGACCATTGCGCGGCAGTTCCCGGATGAGTCACAGAAAAACATGGAGTACCTGGAACAACAACATTCCTTGATCCAGAACCAGATCGTGGAACGAGACTATTCCATGGGAAAATTCTACGAAGGTCGGGGCGAGAATCGCTCGGCGAACTACATCTATAGCAATCTCGCCAAAAAATATGACAACACCGATTTTTCAGCCACGGTTCGCCAACAAATTGCCGAAATCGAAAAGCTGCCACCCGAGCCCAAACAGCACGCCAAATGGTTGGTCGACATGTTCCCTAAAACGGAAGAAGACCGACCGTTGATTGCGGCTGGCGACAATGAATCCATGCTGTTGCGGCGATAACTTAACTTTGTTTTCGCGGCGACGTCCGAGGACTAGACCACAACCGGCACCATGACCAAACTTCACACGATAATCCGTTCTCGACGAATTGGCGCGGTCCTGTTGTTGGCTTTCGCGACGATCCCGTGTGGTTGTGCTGGCTACCATGTTGGGAACCAGTACCTGTATCGCAGCGATATTCGTTCGGTGCATGTGGCGATGTTCGAGTCGGATTCCTATCGGCGATTTTTGGGTCAACGATTGACGGAAGCCGTCGTCAAACAGATCGAATTGAGCTCTCCCTTGACGATCACCGAGCCGCAACTCGCGCATAGTTTTATCCGAGGTCGAATTGTCAATGATTCGAAAACAATCGTCGGTGAAAACATCAACGATGATGCCAGATCGCTCAAATTGGGTTGGCGGGTTGAGGTCAGCTGGGTCGATCGAGCCGGTGTGCCCCTGATGCAACGTCAGGTCTTGCAGATCAGTCGCGACGCCACGTTCATTCCCGAAGGTGGTCAATCACTATCGACCGCGCAACAGGAAATCATCGAACGATTGGCTCGTGACATTGTCGGCCAGATGGAAATGCCTCCGCTGTAGCTTTGTCCAACGAGAGTTCGGTGCCGTTGCAACAATAGAAAAGCCGCCGACAATGGTCGACGGCCTTTTTGACCTTTTTCTTAACATTCCACTCTAAATCACGTATTCGGAACGCAGAGTAGAGGAAGTACGAGTTTGAATTTTTCATTCGGCCTTGGTGGATCAACGAAATCAAATTCGGGTTCGTCGTCGAACCAGTCCGACAACACTTACTACACCCAACAATACGACCGAGGTTGGCTCAGGAATCGCTGCGGTTCCACTCACGGTAACCATGTCGAACCGCCAAGTGCCTCCACCATAGTTGCTTTGGGTTCCGATCGAAACATTGCGAGCGGATTCATAAGCAGTATTGGTACCAAAACTTGTGGCGGACAAAAACTCGGTAAAGGCGACCGGTGAAAAGACTGACAATACTTGAATTCCGAAATTAGCATTGTTATTTGCACCACTAATTGATGTCAGGTCAAAAAGCAAATTGTTGGACCATGTGTCACCCACGTTAACGTCGCCAACTCCAAGCCGAACCGGACCCGATAAGTCCAAAAAGTTAGTACCGTCAATCGTGTAACGCACCTGATACCAACGGCTTGATGTGTTACTGGTTCGAAGATCAAACGAGCCAGTGATATTCTCAAATCCAAGCGTATTCACATTGAATCTGAGGCCGGCCGTTCCATTGGCCGCCGATTGTGCCGAGTAAGTGGTTGTCTGATACCCGCTATTGTCCAAGGCTTCGGTATCTGACGAGCCAACGCCCGAATTGAACGAAGGATTGGTGACTCCGCCAACCGTCAAGATTGTTCCCGAACCCACGTTGGGGGTAGTCGTTCCAGTTGTCGCATTGGCATCATTTCCGGAGTAAAAATTCCATTGTGTAACTACATCAGCATTTGCCAGAGTTACACTGACCAGCGCGATCGCGATCGCTCCGCAAAACTTTCTCAACATAAACATACCTTTCAATTACATGCCTGCGGCCTGTTCGCCGCGATTAAGAAACTACCCATTCCAAAATGGATGATGAATCCAAGTCCCAATGAGTCTTGGAACTTGGCCCCAACGCTGAATTGCGCTTTTCATTCAATGGGAAGTCAAGATAGGCGATAGGCAAACGTCGTGAAGAAATCGCTAATGGATTGTTAACATTACATTAAGCTTCAGTCAAATTTCCTTAAGATTCCATTAAGACTCTGTTAGCAATCCAGCCCGCGCTGCGTGGTCGCGAGTTTAACTTGCTAGCTGTGATGATTGGAATTAACCGCAAATCTAGCAGATATACGCAGTTGATTTTCTTACGGTGGCTGCCGTTTGGCGTTGAAGGTTGATTGATGCAGTTCACTGGCCCCATAATCGGAGTCCGTTTCAATACTTTTCGGCTATAATTGCGAGCATGGACTCTAAACAAACGGCGAACCTGGTTCGCGAGCAAGGACTTGATGTATTCGAAAGGATGTTTCGCGCCGTGGAACTCGTTCAGGAACGATTGAATCGAGCGTGTGGGGCACTGCGCCAGGCGAACGTACCTTACGCAGTGATTGGTGGAAATGCAGTCGCGGCTTGGGTGGCGACGATTGACGACGGGGCCGTGCGGAATACTCAAGATGTTGACCTGCTGCTCGCCGAGGAAGACTTGCCGCAGGCGACCGAGGCGTTGCAAGCTGTCGGGTTTGTCCGCACCAAGGTGCTGGACGTGATTGTGTTCCTCGACGGCCCCGAGGGGAAGCCAAGCCAGGGGCTGCATATCCTGTTGGCTGGTCGCAAGGTCAAGCCCGAATACGCCAGCCCCACACCGTCGATTGAACAGGCGGTCGAGATCAATGAGAAACGGATCGTTGAATTGGAATCGCTCGTGGAGATGAAGCTGAACAGTTACCGACGAAAAGATCAAACGCATCTACTCGACATGATCCAAGTCGGCTTGATTGGCGCCACTTGGCCAGATCGATTTCCACCCCCACTCGGTCAACGCCTTCAAACCCTGCTTGATGACCCGGATGGGTAAGTACGAAGGCCGTCAGAGATGTTCCTATTCTGGGAGTGAACTTCTCATTTGGACTTTGTGTCGATTAACGGGCGGGCTAGACTTGCTGACGCTTGTTCTACTCGACCTCTTTGCTCGAATAGGCAAGTGCCTGAGTTGCCAGAATGAGACTTGTGTGGCCCACCGGATTCTAAAACTCGCTTTCATTTCCTGACTTGGTTTGTTTGCCTTTCCATGCTTCGCACAATCTTGCAAGCCTATCGCGCAGCCTACGGAGGCCTGTCTCACGAGGTCTGGATTCTCTCAATCGCGATGTTGATCAATCGCACCGGGAGCATGGTGCTGGCGTTTCTGGCTTTGTACCTGACCAATCGGTTGGGATTCAGCATGTCTGCGGCCGGCCTGATCTTTAGTGTCTACGGGCTCGGCTCGATCGCCGGCGCGTATTTGGGTGGGCGATTGATCCGACCGTTGGGGGCGGTGCGGACTCAGATCGTCGGGTTGATATTGGCGATGCCCTGCTGTTTGATGATCCCCTTGTTTAGTAGCTGGAGCGGGATCGCAGCGGCTGTGTTTTTGACCAGTCTGTTTTCCGAAGCCGTTCGGCCCGCCAGCAATGTGGCCATCGCCCAATTCACGCCGCCGGAATTTCAGACGCGTGCCTATGGTTTGCAACGCATGGCCATCAATTTGGGGTTTTCGATCGGTCCCGCGATTGGCGGATTTTTGGCGGAGATTGATTTCGTCTGGTTGTTTATTGTGGACGGAATATCCACCGGATTGGGTGGGCTATTTCTCATCAGTCAGTTTGGTTTTCGTCGGTATTCGAAAAATTCCTCGGCGGCGGAAAAACAACGATCGGCCGAAATCAACCAAAACTCTGGATCGCCGTTTTCTGACAAACCTTTTCTGTGTTTCCTGGGATTGATTATTTTGGTGATGCTGGTTTTTTTCCAGTTTACAGCCACATATCCGAAATACATGCAAGACCATTACGAATTGACCAAGCCCCAGATTGGCGGATTGTTCGCGGTCAATACCGTGATCATCGTGGTGTTTGAAATGCTGTTTCTCAATGTGGTTCGCAGGTTTTCATTGTTGCGAATGATCGGTTGGGGCTGTTTTTTGTTGTGCTTGGGGTTCGGAATCCTGCCCTGGGGAACCACGATTTGGTGGGCGATTTTGGCCATGGTCGTGATGACATTTGGCGAGATGTTGTTTCTTCCGTTAGCAACCGGCTACGTCGCCGAGCGTTCGGCGGGACGTGATCAAGGGTTGTACATGAGCTGGTATGCGATGACCTTTTCCATCGGTGCCGTGTTTGCACCGATGCTGGGCAGTTCCATTTACCAACACAATCAGGATCTGATTTGGTACTTCAGTATCGCGATCGGCGTCGTCGTATGGGCAGGCTTCTACTGCTTGCTGAGACGACTGAACAAAGCCGAAAAACTTGCCTGAACCGCTGTCATTTGATCGCGATGGGCTTGCCAGTTTGCGCGGATTTATAACAAGCGTCGATGATTTGCATTAATGCCAACGCTTGTGAGGGTGTATTGAGCGGTGGTTCGGTGCCGGCCAGGGTAGCCGCAAAATTCTGCGCTGAACGGATGCGTCCCATGTCCTCGCAAACATCGACGGTGATGGTCCGATTAACGGATTTTCCGTCGACCTGCGTGTAGAGTTCACAACTATCGATCGCTGTCTCATCCAGTCCATCCGAGCCAAACAATCGCTCGACTTTGCCCCCCGCCTTGGAACCCTGGAAAACCACCGAGACCACTTCCCGCTTCACCATCTCGGCCCAGGAAACCTGGAAGCTGAGCACTTGACCCGTATCAAATGTCACCAATCCGTGTGCGGCGGATTCGACATCGGTCACGCCGGAGTTGTTGTCCGGAATTCCCCACGGGCCTTTGAACTGGGAATCGTTAATGAAGTTGTTGAAAGTATTTCCCAATACATGCACGGGGCGCGGATTGCCCATGAAATATAATGCTAAATCCATCATATGCAACAAATCGATCAGCGGCCCCCCGCCGGACAGGGCTCGATTGGTAAACCATCCTCCAAACCCTGGAATCCCGGTACGACGAATCCATTTCGCTTGCGCGGAATTGATCGTGCCGACCGTACCCTGTTTGATTTCGTGCAGCATCGCGTAAGACTCGGGCCGAGCACGGTTGTTAAAATTGAACATCAATGTTTTTTTAGCTGCCGCAGCCGCGGAAATCATTTTTTTGACTTGGGCCGCATTGAGCGCGGGAGGCTTCTCACAAAACACATGCTTGCCAGCTTGCAATGCCTTGATCGCCAACGGCGCGTGGAATTTATTCGGCACGATGATACTCACCGCCTCGATGTCCGGATCGGCAAGCAGTTTTGCGACGCTTTTGGCCACAGTTGGAATGTGATATTTCCCAGCGGCAGTTTTGGCAGCCGCCAACGAAGCATCGGCAATTTGCACGACCTCGGCTCCGGCTTGCTGGAAGCCCGCGATATGATAACGAGCCATGCCGCCCGCACCGATAATGCCAATTTTTGTCGCCATGTTTTACTTTATTTGGGTTACGGTAACGGACAGATTTTCGGTCCCAGAATCAATTCGAAAAAGAATAACTCAAAACAAAGCCCTTCGCAAGGAACGGAAAACCGGTGGGATTAGCGGTCGCAATTGGACAGAACCGGAACAAACGTGTACAACGTCGTGGTCGGAATGGTGAATTTCGTTGCTTGCTTTCAATTGTGCTAGAACAAATTTTTAGGAAACCTACATGGATATTCTCGGCTTGGTTTTTCGTTGGCTGCATATCGTACCGGCCCTGGTGATGGTGGGCGGCATTTTCTTTCTGCGATTTTGTCTGCTGGAGCCTGGATCGACCGATTCGTCACTGTTTGATCGCAACGAAGCCGCGCGAAAACGCTGGATGAAATGGGTGATGCTGTCGACACTGCTGCTGCTGGTCAGCGGTCTGTACAACACAGCGATGAAGGCGATGGGATATGAGCTGGATATGGTCTATAACGGATTGTTACTGGTCAAAATCCTGCTCGCCTTGGTTGTATTTTATTTGTCTGCCGTCATGACAGGGCGCAGCGAAAAGGCCAAACGGCTCCGTCAACAAGAAAAATATTGGTTGAATGTCTCGCTGTTTCTGATGATCGTGATCGTTTTGATCGGCGGGTTTATGAAGCTCAATTCAGCCGACGCAGTGAAAAAGGTCCGGCCTGCTCAAACAGCAAGCCAACGCCAGGCTATTTTCGATCCGACTTCCGAAGTTCAATTTGATAAATCTTGGGACAGAGTTTGCCTGTAACCAACAGTTTTTTGGATTCGGCGTCATAGGCAATTCCATTTAGCACTCCGTCCTGCGGCCGTTCGCGCATTGGCCATAATCCCACCAAATCGATCTCTGCCGTAACTTCTCCGGACTCTGGATTGATTTCATAGATCAAATCCGTTTGGTAAACATTGGCATAAATGTTTCCGTTGGCAAATTCCAACTCATTCAACTGCCCCGCACGAAAGTCTCCTCGACGGACGATAATCGAACGTCGAACGGCAAACGTCTCCGGATCGAGAAAACGCAGCTCGGAAGTCCCGTTACTGAAAATCAAATCGGTCCCATTGGAGGCTAGCCCCCAACCTTCTCCTTCGAATTGAAACTCCTGGATTTTTTCCAATTCACGGTTGTAAACCAAGGCGACATTGTTTTGCCAGGTCAGCTGATAGAATTTGTCATTATGAAGTGCCAAGCCTTCGCCAAACAAATCAGCCGCGAGATTTGTTTTTACCAAGACTTTGCCGGTCTCCAATTCAACTTTTCGCACCGACGACTCACCTTTGCGACCCGTGCTCTCCCACAGAAAGCCTCCGTCGAGCAGTAATCCCTGCGTGAACGCTGCCGGATCATGGGGATATGTTTTCAGGATCTGGAAAGTGTATTGCGGCGGGGTGTTTCGGGGTCGCATCGTTATCGCCATATAGGTTCCACCAAGTGTAATCACGAGAAATAGCAGAACCAACTCCCAACGAATTGGGCGTTGTTTAAGACCGCCGGCGGCATGTGGCGTCGCGAGTTTTACGGGGCTGGGACCGGGGGGAAAGCCCGTTTGCTGCTTGCGTTTGCTCTTTGCCATTACGAACCATGAAATACTGGATGCGATTGGGACTGATTGACACTAGGGAGTCACGATTTTAACGACTGAATGCGAATTAGGTAACGCGGGTGTTGAATGGCTGCCAGCCCGCAAGGCAGCGTAAACCCCCGTGATCGTCCGCGGTAAAACCAACGAAATCAATCGTGCCACAAGTCCTGTTCGCTGGTACCTGCTTGAAAAACATCGAATTTTACACGAACATGGAGGCGAGTTCCCCCGCGTATGACCGCCCGGTTTGACCATGAAACAAATTACGGTTCCAGTTTTGGTCGCCGTTGCCAAAATCCTGAGCGGGGCAACCGTGCGCTGGGTCGATTGCGAACCGGACAGTTGCCAACGGGTTTATTTTGCGAATCATACCAGCCATTTGGATGCCTTGGTGTTGTGGTCATCATTGCCAAAGTCAATTCGCAATTTGACTCGTCCCGTCGCGGCATCGGACTATTGGGATGGTGGTCCGGTGCGGCGTTACATGGCTTCGGTGTTTAACGCGTTGCTGATTGATCGAAAGAAAGTAAGAGTCCACAACAGTCCGATCGACATCATGTTGGCTGAAATCGGCAACACACATTCGCTGATCGTATTTCCGGAAGGGGGCCGAAATCCGACGGGTGAATTGCAGGAATTCAAGAGTGGTTTGTTTTATCTGGCCAAAAAAAGGCCGGACCTTGAGCTCATGCCGGTATACATCGACAATGTGAATCGCGTGATGCCCAAGGGAGAGTATTTGCCCGTTCCTTTACTAAGTTGCATTTCCATTGGAGCGCCGGTGTGGTTGGAGTCGGGGGAAGGCAAGACGGAGTTTCTCGAACGCGCCCGGCAAGCGGTTTTGAAACTGAGGAACCGTTGAGAGGCGCCAGCGCGGGCTGAATTTATCGAAACAGCGTGAAGACGCTATTGTTAACATCAAAGACCTATTTTTGTGATTGTCGGTTGCATGTCTCTACTGGCCCTGTTTACTTCCGATCTGGTCGACATCTGGACGATTGTCCTGGTGTTGGTCGTGATCGCGACCTTGGCCATATTTTTGGGAATTGGGCGTATTCTCAAACGCCAGCCAGAATCTAAGTTTGATCCGGCGATCGTCCGCAATTTCAATAAACGCGTGACCTCCTGGATGACGATTTGCATCGTCCTGTTGGTGGCGCTGTTGATGAACAAGATCGTTACGGTTGTCTTGTTTGGTTTGGTGTCGTTTTGGGCGTTGCGGGAATTCATCACCATGACCCCGACACGTCGCGGAGATCATCGCACGCTATTTTGGGTGTTCCTCGGTTTCACGCCATTGCAATATGTGTTGGTGGCCTATAACCAATATGAGTATTACACGATTGTCATTCCAGTTTATGCTTCTTTATTCATTCCGGCCCGCATCGCTTTTACCAGCGACCATAAACGTTTTCTGGAACGGACGGCCAAAATCCAGTTCGGTTTACTGATTTGCGTTTACGCGCTTAGCCATGCCGCCGCGCTATTGAATTTGGATTTGTTAACTTGGGATTCGCGGGACAAGGCTTGGGAGCCCTGGACCGGCAAGCCGGCGGGTCTGTTGTTCTTTTTTATCGTCATTGTACAAGTCAGTGACATGTTTCATTTTGTTTGGGATCGACTGTTTGGGCGACACGTGATCGCCGCAACCGTAAATTCGACCAAGACCTGGGAAGGACTGATCGGGGCGGCCTGTTGTACCGCCGTGTTTGGCACCCTCATCCAACTCGTGTTTTACAATGTTACGCCGTTTACCTGGTATGGAGCCGGATTGATGTCGTTATTGATCAGCGCCATGGCTTCCTCGGGATCGATGACCATGTCGGCGATCAAACGGGATCGCGGGGTGACAGAGTATGGGACGCTGGTCACCGGCCATGTCGGAGTCCTCGATCGCATCGATTCGGTCTGTTTTGCCGCACCGATTTTCTTTCACGTCACACGAATACTCATGACGGCCCATTAGAACGCTCAGTAAGCCCGTTACCAAACATGCCCACGGCCACGGATGTGTTTGAAGACTGGCCTGGTGTCGGACGAAACGACTCCCGGCAGTAACGAGGCCCAGCGGAACGCGGCTGCATTATTTGGATCGAGTTTTAACCAGCTCGACCGAATTACCTGCTTCGTTGTACTGGACTTGGTCGACAAAATTCTTGATCAGCATCACACCCCGCCCGCAGGTGTTGTCCAGGTTTTCTTCGAGCGTCGGATCGGGTACATCGCACAGACGGAATCCGGCCCCTTGATCGGTCACCTGAGAATAAAACCGCTCGTGACAAATCTCAATTTTGACATGGACCTGTTTCTCAGGATCACACTGATTTCCGTGCCGAATCGCATTCAAGATGGCTTCTTCCATCGCCATGTGAATCCCAAACGAGTCGCGATTGCTCCAGCCAAATGATTCGAGTTGAACCAACAAAGTTTCGATGATTTTGGCACAGTTATCGGGCTCGCTATCGATTCGCTTGTCAAACCGCCAAAGTTCTTGTTGAGTATTTTTTTGGCCGTTAATCATCGGTTTCTTGTCGTCGCTCGGAAACGCCATAAATTTGATTCCGCCTGGGTTGATTTCGAAGAATCGTTGTTATCGGTCACTGGCAAATGACTTAAGCGATTCAGCCTGGGCTTCGTCAATTTTGAAAATTGAATCGAGATGGGTGTAACTGAACAAATCCCGGACTTCCGGACGCAGATTGCTCAAACGAATTTTGCCACCATTGGCGCGAACACGTTTTTCCAGCACGATCAGTTTGTTGATCGCAGCGCTGGAAAAGAATTTGACATTTTCAAAATTGATCAACAAATTATCGTTGTCCACGTCATCAACCAATGCCATCAACTCCTGGCCCAGTTTCTCGATTCGCGCGGGATCCATCACGCGATTGTCCTTGAACTTGACCACCGAAACGCGTTCCACGTTCTGCAGATCAATGCATTCATAATTTTCCATAGCAAATCTAAACCAACGTTAAATTGTAGCCTGCCTGTCTCGAGTCACCACGAGAAACTCGCGACCGACTGTATTAGAACCACCCAAGGGTGGGTAAGTCAATTTATTGATCGAGAAATTTATTCAGGGCAGGAAATTGGCAGCCTGACAGCTGGAAAACCGGACCGGGGGGCAGGCCCAATACTGGGACAAGTCAAAAAAAAACACTAGCCTTGGCGTTCTCGAATGATCAACCAGAATCACATTCGTTTACGCTTTGGTCTAGTGTTTTTTGGCCCGTAATGTTCCTGTCCGATTCGCGGGAATTCGTCTCGGAGTCGATTTTGTCAATCGCGGCAGTCGCGATTTAACAACCAATCGTGGCGGTACATTACAGTTTAATTCTCTGCAGTATTGATCGGCATTTCAGGTTCATCGTTTGAACCAAACCGGTGGAGTTTTTGAAACGAAACGGGAACGATGGGAACGGTTTTACAATGTCGGACGATTGAAATTCAGGTTTGTTTGGCGAATCCATGCAGGAACACCACGGCCCCGAAAAACAGCACTGGCCAGCACAACCAACCCGGCGTGTTGATTGTTCGCAAATTGACGGGACCGAATTTGGTGGCGGTTGGAGTATAGGTCGAACTGGGAAATGAGGCTTGGTAATAGGGAGAATTGAACGTCTGATTGTTTGGTGCGAATTTGGAATTGGGCTGGTTCAGCACACTGCCGCCGGTTTCCGACAAGAAATTCGAAAATCGGGGCGTTAGTTCATAGCCTTGAACGAGGTTCAGTTGAATCCCAATCAGGATCAGAACAAAACCCAAGGTCATTGTGGAGGTTCGTCGCATACGTTAATTTCCCGAATCAAAATCGATTAATTTGACACGTTCGATTGCCGCGACCAGAACTCCCTTCCTTAATCACGCACAGGCAAACAACTCCTTCGGTATCGAACGGGTGCTAGCCGCAGCTTGAATATTGGTGTTTGAATTCCGTCCAGTCGTGCGGCTGATCGCTGGACAATGTGGATTGTAGGAATAAGTCTGCCGCCACGGTCGCTGTCGGCCGATTGGGAAACTGGCCGACTTGGAACGGCGGGCGTCCCGGTCGCCCCCCTGGCGGAGCGAAACAAGCTACTTTTGTTATCCGGGTCAGGATTATTTTTGCAGATCCGGTTATCCTGTAGGGCTGGCTAGATTTCCAGGACGACTGCTCCACAGTTTTTTAATCTAATAATTGGGTTCACGATGAATTCGACTGCTGACCATTCACACGATCATGACTCGTTGCATACCGGCATCTGGTCACCCAGTTTTCAGGGATTGTTATGGACCCAATGGTTGACCGCGATCAACGACAACGTGTTTCGCTGGTTCGTCATTGGTGTCGGCAAAGATCAATTCACACCCGAAAACATGGGCACCCTCGTCGTCGTTGGATCTTCGTTTTTTATCCTGCCGTACATTTTGTTCGCCTCCGTAGCGGGCTGGTTGGCCGATCGATATCGCAAGAGTCATGTCATCATCGTCTGCAAGTTCGCCGAGATCGTCATTATGGCGGTCGGGGTTTTGACGGTGTTGCTGTTGCGCAAACCAGATCCCCTCAATGGTGTGGATCCTTATTTTTATTTGTTGTTGGCTGCGGTGTTTTTTATAGGGTTGCAAAGTGCATTGTTTGCCCCCGCCAAGGTCGGCACGATTCCCGAATTGCTGGACGAAAGTACGATTGCCGCTGGGAATGGCGTTTTCAATCTGGCGACGCTGTCGGCGACCGTAATCGGCATGGCGCTGGGAGGCTGGTTGTCGGATGTAACGGCCCGCGGCCAGCAAAACTTGTGGGTCGCCGGTGTGGTTTTGGTTGGGATTGCGGTGATTGGTACGGTGTTCAGTCTGTTCGTTAAATCGTTGCCCGCCGCGAATCGACACGCTAAATTTCCCGTCACGCTGATCGGAGAAACACTGGTCGACCTGTGGAACCTGTTTCGCGCTGGGAAACTGACCCGTGTGGCGTTGGGCGTGGCATTTTTCTGGTCGATTGCCGCGTTCGCACAGTTAAATATTGACTTCTTTGCGGACGAAAGTGGCGGACTCATTGAATCTCATCGGACTCCGTTGTTGATCGGCGTGACCATCGGAATCGGTTTGGGCAGTGTACTCGCCGGACTGATTTCGGCCGGCCGGATTGAATTGGGATTGATTCCCTGGGGAGCTTTGGGGATGGCCGTGTTCGCACTGCTGTTAGCGTTCGCGCCCGCCGATTTTATTTGCGATCGACTGTTCGACTGGCGAATGATTGTGAGTTGCGCCATGTTGTTCGGATTGGGAATGGGAGCGGGAATTTTTGACGTGCCATTATCCTCGTACTTGCAACATAACAGTCCGATCGAAAAACGCGGTTCCATTCTGGCAGCGACCAATTGCCTGGCATTTAGCGGAATTCTCGTAATGTTCGGTTTATTGGGATTGATGCGAGCTCCGAGATTTGATGGATCGTTGGCGAATTTGCCCCCTTCGATTACCTCGGCCAGTTTGAACGCGGAACAGAAATTGAAACTACAGCAGCTGCTGTCCGAGTATGTCGCGCAACCCGATTGGATTAATTTGCCGCCGAGAATCAAGGCATTCGCTGATCGAGTCGATCCGACAATGCGTCCGGTTGTGGTCACGGAATTGGCGTATCTGGATGCGAAAAATCGTCGCGAAAAGGAGAAATCCATTTTGTTCAATGCCTACTTGGCCGAATATCCGGCCGACTCAAACGGTGTCTTTCCCAGTGAAGCGCGATTGATCAAGAAAGGGACGTTGCAGGCCGGTAAATTGCCACTGCTAACGTCGAGACAGGTTTTCCTGTCCATGGCTTTGCTCACGTTGCCAGTATTTGCATTTGCCGTTTATCGATTGGCGAAGCCGATGTTGCGGCTGGTTTTTTTGTTGATATTCCGGTTGCTGTATCGTGTGAAAATAACGGGGCGTGAGAATATTCCGCTTCACGGAGGAGGCGTGGTGATTGCCAACCACCAGTCCTGGCTCGATGGAGCGATCATGGTGGCGCTGGTTCCGCGCATTCCCCACACCATTGCCTGGGCGGGAAATTTTTCCAGTTTCTTCATGCGGAAATGGGCCGATTTTTGTGGTGTGATTTTGATCACCGGTGGACCGAAATCGATTAAACAGGGACTGCAGAAAGCGCAGGAGACACTTAACAGTGGCGAGTTGCTGGGGATTTTCCCGGAAGGTGGCATTTCGCGAACGGGTCAAGTGCGGACCTTCAAGCCCGGCCTGTCGAAAATGATCGACCCGCAAAATCCCGTGCCGATCATCCCCGTCTATTTCGCGGAAACCTATGGCAGCCTGTTTAGTTATTCGGGAGGCAAAGCCTTTTGGAAATGGCCCGATGCCATTCGGCGCCCGTTGTCGGTCCATATTGGCAAACCGATCGACAAGTTTGATTCCATGTTTAGTTTGCAACAGGCAGTCCAGCGAATGAGTGCCGAAGCAGCGGAAAATTCGGCTGGAAAGTTTGTTTCTCCCGCTGCTGCATTTATCAAGAGTTGCAAACGTAAAAAATTCAAATCGAAAATCGGTGACTCGACTAATCAGGAAGAAACGGGGGGCTCGCTGCTGACCCGCAGTCTGGTGTTGCGAAAGCTCTTGCGCAAACACGTGTTGCAATCATCGGAAACCAACGTCGGCATTTTGATCCCACCCTCTGTCGGCGGAGCAATCGTCAACCTGGCCTTGGCGCTCGACAAACGTGTAGCCATTAATTTGAATTACTCGTTATCGCCGGAACTGATTAATTACTGTATTCAAAAGGCGGGTATTAAACATGTGCTGACAACACGCAAGGTGATGGAAAAATTTGATTTCACAATGGATTGCGAAGTTGTCTATCTGGACGATTTGAAAGAGAAAGTCACCAGTATCGACAAGGGTATTGCTGCCGCGCAAAGCTTCGCCACGCCGGCCAGCATCTTGTCGCGAATTCTCGGTCTAAATCGGCTGAAACCCGACGACATAATGACCATTGTGTTTACCTCCGGGTCGACCGGCGTACCCAAGGGCGTTATGCTGACCCAGCGGAATATCATGACCAACGTCCAAGCGATCAATCAGATCGCAACGTTTGTTCCCGAGGATACGATGGTCGGCATCTTGCCGTTTTTTCATTCCATGGGTTACACCGCGACACTCTGGGCACCGATGGCCTGTAATTTGCGCGGGGTTTATCATTTCAGTCCGCTCGATGCCAAAGTTATCGGCAAATTGGTCGAGAAGTTTTCCGGAACTGTCATCGTCGCCACGCCCACGTTTCTCCGCTCGTACGCCCGACGCTGTACACCCGAACAGTTCAAAACGTTGAGCACAGTCGTCGCCGGTGCCGAACGCTTGCCGACTGAATTGTGCGATGAGTTTGAACAAAAATTCGGGGTGCGACCCGTTGAAGGATATGGTACGACCGAATTGTCTCCGATCACTGCCGTGAACATTCCTCCGTCGCGGCAGCATGGCGGCAAGTTTCAGATCGATTGCAAAGAAGGCACTGTCGGCCGACCGATTCCCCTTGTGGCGGCCAAAATTACCGATTTGGAAACTGGCGCGGAACTCGGCCCCCAGCAGCCGGGCATGCTTTGGATCAAGGGACCCAACGTGATGAAGGGTTACCTCGATCTTCCGAAGGAAACAGCGGAAGTGCTGGTCGCTGGCTGGTACAAAACGGGCGATGTGGCGTTGCTGGATGACGATGGTTTCATCAAAATCACGGGCCGCATGAGTCGTTTCTCGAAAATCGGTGGCGAGATGGTGCCGCATTTGAAGATCGAAGAAATCCTTTCGGCGCTGCTCGACCAAACTCCAACCGATGATTCTGATGATCATTTGTCCGTCGCCGTCACCGCCGTCGCCGATGAAAAGAAAGGCGAACGACTGGTCGTGTTGTACACAACCAGGAATCATTCGGTGGATCAAATGCAAGCCGCCTTGAAAGCGGCCGGGCTACCCAACCTGTTCATCCCAGCCGCCGATTCGTTTTTCCTGGTCGACCAATTACCAATTTTGGGAACCGGAAAATTGGATCTCAAAGGGATCAAGGAACTGGCGATCCAGGTCACACGATAAGAGTTGAAGTCTTCACTGAAGTCGGGCGGATGAATAAATGCTGTTTGTCCAGCGAGGGTGGTAAATCCTCACACCTGTCCCGGTAGTAGACCTCGTTTCGCGATCTCAATCATCCGCATTCCCACATTGAAGTCACAAATTTCGCGCAGCTTGACATAGGACATCGTCAGCCGAGGATTGACCTCGACGACGCAATCCAGGGTGGGACTTTCGGAGCTGAGAATCATGTCGATTCCAATGTACCCGCGCGTCACGGGCAACACCGACATCGTTTTTGCAGCCAACGCCGGTGCCCGCCTGGCCAGCTGTCGAGGCAGGGGAAACAGGGTACCAACATAGTTTCCTATCGGTTGCGAATCAAAGACCTGGCCGGTCGGAGGCAATAGCTCAACATTTTTTCCACCGCACAAAACTGACACACTAACCGCCGTCCCGCGAACAAAAGACTCGACGCGAAAATCTTGAGGATTTTCCGGCCAACTTATCGACTCAAAATTTTCAACAATTTGAATTTGATCGCTGCCAGCTCCATCGACGGGCTTGATCACCACAGGACAAATGAAATCCTGTATTGGCTGCAGTAAATCTAACTCACTTAACAGGCGCCCCTTGGGCACCAATACACCTCGGACGGTCAGCCATTCCGCCGTCTGTTGCTTGTTCGCTGTGAGATCCACAAAGCCGCGGTGGGGACTGAGAAATTTCGCCTGAAACGGTTCCAGCCATTGGCAACACATCGACAGGCATCCGCCGCTTTCGGGTGCAATCAAAATAATCGCATCCGCCATCGACGCCTGCTCCGCCAAAATGACGCGCAGCGAGTCAGCGGAGGAGACGGGCAAGGCTATTTTGTCAAGCCTATTGAAAACTGACAGGCGCGAATCGATCGGGACGGTCAACTCAATATCCGAGGAACGTAGATCACCAACGACCGCCAGCAGCATTTCCTGTCCTTGAGCCTGCATCGGACAACTGGAATCCGACGGCCGGCCATCAAACCAGCCTCCCCCTCCAGTCAACCATTCGAAAAGCAGTAGTCTCATCGGTTATTGCTTTACATTCCTGACCAGTTGTTTACAATCCGGTGTAACCTATGAGCGATTTTTGAATGCAACGTTTTGGGGAAATGCGTCACCCCGGCTTTTGTTTCGTCGCTTCCCACCCAAGCAACAATGTAAAGAGGTATTGAAAACGTGACTACACTCATCAAACGCGCCGAAGGGGATATCCTGGTCGCCTATTTCCAGGATGTAAGAATCATTGATGAATCAAGGATCAGTGCCCTCGGCAATGAACTGTCGGAATTAGTTAGCAGTTCGGAAAACAAGAAAATCGTTCTCAATTTCCAAAACGTCAGTTTTATGTCATCGGCGATGATTGGCAAACTCGTGTTGTTCGGGAAAAAATGTACCACGGCGGAAGTCGATTTGCGACTGTGCAATATCAACGACAACGTCGAGGAAGTTTTCTCGTTGATGAAGCTTGGCAAAGTATTCAAGATCGACAAGGATGAAGCGGCCGCTATCAAAGGGTTTACCAAAAAAGGCTGGTTCGGGTAATCATCAGCTGCGATGGCCAAACTTTATTTCTACTATTCGGCCATGAATGCCGGCAAGAGCACGACGTTGTTGCAGGCGGCTCATAACTACGAAGAACGCGGCATGCGGGTTTTGCTGTTCTCGCCGCGCATCGATGATCGAGCCGGAGTGGGTATGATAACGTCCCGAATCGGACTGCAGCGACCGTCGCTGGACTTCGATTTTGAATTTGATTTATTCGAACACATTGGCCGCGAACATGCGACCAATCCCGTAAGTTGTGTGTTTATGGATGAAGCCCAATTTCTCACACCCGCTCAGGTTCTACAACTAACGCTGGTTTGCGATCGGCTGGGAATACCTGTGTTGTGTTACGGCCTGCGAACCGATTTTCGCGGCGAGCCGTTTGACGGAAGCAAGTATCTGCTCGCCTGGGCCGATGTACTCGGCGAAGTCAAAACCATTTGCCATAGCGGCAAAAAAGCGACCATGAATGCGCGCTTGGACGCGGAAGGGAATCGAATCGTCGAAGGGGAACAGATCGCGATCGGGCTGAATTACATCGCCGTATCGCGGAAGGAATTCGAGCTGGACAAGGTTTCGCCGATCGGTTACCGACCCAGGAATTCTTCGCACCTGCCAAACCCCAATGCATGCGCCGGCGACGACACGTCTCGTTGAAACAGTGCTTATTATTGAATTCAATCAGGAATTCAACGACGGAGTGTTTAGGTAATCAATCGGCTGGGTGACCCCAATTTCGTCACCAGCTGATTCGTCGCTCGAATGAAATCCAGGTATATTTGGAAGTATGTCAGCGATCAAGACATACAGCACCACCATAAGGACGGTAACGGGCACGACGATGAACGATACCGCCAAATTTGCGATCGTTGATTGCCAGACTTGGGACCAATGTTTGACGCAAAAGTAAACAATGTAAAACGGTACCAATATCAAGAGGACGATTTCCAATGTTTCGTCGGCCGAAAGCAGACAATTGATTAAATTCCAAAGTCCAATCAGTCCTCCCGTCAGACAAAGAATTCCAAAGTAGCCGGATAACAGATATCCGCCGAAGGTTGGCGAGAAATAGGTGACCAATAAAATCAAGGCCAATAACAATGGAAACACTGTTGAAACTATAAACCAGACTTGCTGATAGTATGGCGCGACTTTCGTCTTCTTGCCACCCTCGGAAGCCCGTTTCCTGTTGTCTTCCAGCCGTAACGCTGGATTAGTCAAAAACTCCGCTTGGTGGGCTTTCGACTTATCTTCAACGACACTTGCTTTGGCTGATTTGGTTTTGCCGACTTCTCCAAAGCCCGGCTCCGATGCATGGTTGCCCAAAAAATCGGGAGCTTGCCGCGGCAACGGAGTCGCGCCAGCAAACACGTCCGGCTGACGATGGAGCGGACCGTCGATTCCAAATCGCGCGAGCTCATTTGCCACCCCCTGCCGACCCGCCGAAGCACTTGCCGGACTAACCGCCTTTTCATTCGCGATGTTGGGAGCGACAACTGCCGCCGTGGCTTTAGTTTGAAAGGCGGTTCCACAAGACTTGCACTTGATCGCCTTACCCAAAACTCCATCGGGCAACTGATATCGGGCTTTGCATTTGGGACACGCAACAATCGCTGGCATTACGAAACTCCAATAATTTTTTTTCAACTAACAATCAAATTGTAGTTTGAAAGTAGTTTTTTGCACGCAGCCAGTGGATTTTCTGGCCCAAGTGGCTCACGCCCTTCAAGGACAACGATCCGCCCAACCCCCAATGGCACTCACATTCGAGTAATTGTTAGCGGAGTCGGCGCAAGCCGCCCGGTTTTCGTCCGTCATTCCCACGCAACTACCGGACGGCTCGCGCCGTTCCGCTACAAAGTGAGTGGCATTGGCCAAACCCCTTCTAGAATTACAAATCCTTGAAACGCTGATTGATCAATCCAAGCCGTAATTGCCAGCATTTCCCATCAAGCTACGAAGGCTGAGTAAGATCTAGCCGCCAAACCGGAGAATTGCAACCCAACCGACCCTTTTTGCCTGTTGTATCGTAACGATCCAGCCGATTACAACGGTACGGCGCACTTTTCAAATGGGCCGTTCTCCAGGACGATTGTCCAGTTTGGTACGGAAACGCTATGCAAAACCGATCTTCGGCAAGATTGTTTGGCGTTTGTCTGCGCGCAGTGATCGTGCTCAATTGTATTGCCTGGTTGGCAGGTCCGTTTTCGACAGCGCGCGGCGACAACGACGTTTCGGGCTCCAGTAGTCGCCAGTTTCGCAATGATGCGTTGCAACTTGTTCCGTACCAACTACTGAACCAGGTCACCCGCGACAAGATCTCGGACATTCTTCAGAAGCCCAGTTTGTATCGGCGGTTGCCTGTAAACTCGATTGTCGCCGACCCGGATTATTTTCGCTTCCTCACTCGATATCCGGAAGTCATTGTCAACATTTGGCAAATCATGGGCGTCACCCAGATGAAAACAAAACGAACGGGTCCGTTTACGCTCGAAACTGACGATGGCGCGGGTACCGTTAGCACACTCGAGTTGATCTATGGCAATGAAAATCTGCACATCTTTTATGGGACCGGAACCTATGAAGGCCCCGTGATTCACAAGAAACTGACCGGCCGTTGCGTGTTGATCCTGCGCAGCGACTATGCGATTGATGCGCAAGGCCAATCCCAGGTCACCAACCAATTGGATGTGTTTCTCAAAGTCGACAATGCTACGCTAGGGTTAGTCGCCAAAACAATCCAGCCCATCGTCGGCCCGACCGCTGACCAAAATTTTATTGAATCACTCAAGTTCGTACAGCGGCTGAATGAAACCACGGCAACCAATGGCCCGGGGGTTCAACAGATGGGAACCCGTTTGAATATTGATGATGACGTCCGACAGAAATTCATTGAAGTCGCTGGCTTGACTTACGAGAGAGCCAGCAACGGGATCGCTGGTGGAAATTCCCCCCCAACGATGACGGCTCCGACCGCTGTGCCACCTCCGATGTCCTACCGGCCGACAAGTTCATCCAACAGCAATCCATCCGGCCGGGGGCCCGATAATTCTCCCGAGTCACCTGAGGCCTACCGTCCCAAGGTTTCACTTCCGCCAATCCAGACCCGTCCGGCGAACCCGATTAAAACGAATCAGTCCTCGACCGTTCCCATCCAGGGCATTGAGGATGAACGCTACTCAGTCATCCCCGTTGGTTACGAGGTGCCGCTATATCAACCGACGAAACGATACTAGACAATCCTATCGGCCTACCGAACGTTTTCGATCGCGTATCTCGCAATTTGTCGCACGCCCATGGAACGTTATTCGAGTTTCTGCTTTGGGTGAGCAACCATAAATGCCAGAGTCACGCGATTTGCAGCTGAGTCGTGTTCAAACACCAAGTCTACTCTTGATTTCGGGTTGTGTAAAATGCGAAGCCCATTCGACGCAGAGATCGTCTCGGACTCATAGAACTCATCGAGTGATGCGATCGCCTCGTCAATCGATCGCCCAGGAACGAAAAATCCCAGAGTCCATTTCAAGCGGCGATCAGGCCAAATCATAAAGCAAGTCGGTGGTTTCCAATCTCTCCAGGCGGGATTTGCCGGCCTCATATGGGCCGAATGAGGAAAAGCGATTTGAATTCTGCACGGCGGGCCAATCCCGCCGCCCAAATCAAACACCAAATGCCCATAGGATGCGAACTCTGGGTAGCCACCCTCGTCCGCCGCACCGAGCAACGTCTCAATCTCGCGACGAGACGAGTCGGAGCTGAAGGGCCCAAGGACTCCTGTCGCAGCAAATTCTTCGAGATCAACATGCATGTCAGTCGGATAGTTTTTCACCAAAGACAATTCGATGTCCGTCGGGCGTGACAATGGCAAACTCTCGCATTCCCCAGGGTCGATCGGCCAGCCTATGCCAAACCTTGACGCCATTCCTGACGATCTCCTCGTAAAGTTGCTTGGCGTCTTGAACATGCAGGTAGGCAAACCAGGAGTGGTCCGGAGCATCCGACATTGGTCTGATATCGGGACAATCTCCAATCCGGAGTTTGCATGCTCCCCGACTTAGGAATGACCATCCGTCGACGCTCAGGTCTTCAGCAAATCCGAGTTTCTCCACGTAGAATTTTTTGGATTCGTGGAGATCGTTAACGGCCAGCACGTAGGTAGCTGCAAGAACTTCAGGCACAGACAGGTCCCTTTCAATTGGTCAACGATGGCCGTGCTAGGGGTAACGGCGAGCCATCATGCTCTCAAAAAAGTGCACCGTCCGCAACTCACGGCGAGAGAGGCTGCAGGCGTTTGGGAGAAATTCCTTGCCAGTTTATCGTCAACACAATTACGGTCCGCAAACTTGCCGTCATCCTATCCCTCAGTGGGGGCGTACAGCCACGACGAACACCACGTTTGCGGCGTATTTTGCATAAATAAAATGCAATCCAGTTCCGCAGCAATGTCAAAGGAATCGATTAAATGATTGAGCAGCGGAAATTCATACGAAGCATTATGGCAAAAGTACATGTCCCACTCCGGGTAGTCAATTTTTTGAAATGACAACATTTTGCGATCGAAGCTGTACCCACAACTGCCATCCAGATTGAACAGAAAATCTGTCGCAGCTGCAATGCCCGAAAAGATGGAAGACTCCGGACAATCTTTTGAAATGGAATTCATCCGGGCCGTAAAAACGCCGCGCGCCAGAGGGTCACGATCCAGACATTTCAATTCATAAATTTCACCGTCATCGACTCGAGAAAAAGCCGAGACCCGTTTGCGAAAGTGTGAGAATCGGGCACCGAGAAACCCGAGAACCGGCGACGATGAATTCGATGAAATGGTATAAAAAGCCCGTTGTTGAATTCCTTGCTTTGGAATGCGGGCGCTGACCCGCAACAGCATGTCGTTGTTCTGGATTCTTGGGACTGGCACCCAACCGAATTGTGTCACATGGAAATCGCAGGCACACATGCCAAACATTCCCAGACCAGTGCCGGGAATCTCGTCGGGTTCGATACCCGGTGGCAACAATCGGCCAATCTGATCCAACGGCGCACGAAAATTGACCGTAAATCGCTTGTTCGTAAATGACCGGACACTCACCGGCTGGTGGTTGACGCGGCCCATGCGATGTTGCAGCGACGCCAGGTCGTAGACCTTAACGTCTGATGTTTCGGTGGTAGTCATGACTCTCAATACTCTTGTTTGGGAAAACTCCTTTAATCCTGATGGGACCGAATTTTGCCGAAAACTTTAACCGATGTCTTTGCCGGAATAATGTTTCATTGATGCCACCAGGCGCAAACGGTCCCGCCGCCTTCGCAAGCAATGCGGCCCATGAGCTTGGTCGAAACCGATGATTGCACCTACGACGCAGTACTGCGAAAACCGGTTGGACGGGTCGCCAAAGCGTCACACAGGGGAGAGACTGATGGCCTCTGATGAAATTGAGCTTCCCAATTTATGAATAGCAGGTCTCAACTTTGATCCGTTGCCAGACCACCTCTGCCGCAGACCAACCCGAGCGCTGCTGCAAGTGCCGAAGTGTGAGGCGAGTGGTCAGCAATGGCCACTCGACGGATCTTCAAACTTTGGCTGCAAGGCGCTCAACCTGAATCAAAGGTTGGCAATTGGTGGCAAATGAGCGCAACTTTTTTCAGTTAAGCCAAGGAAAGAAATTCCATTTTTCGCTGATCCAAGCCCAGACCAGAAGATAAATCACGGCGAGTTTCACTGGCCTCGGCTAGCCGCCTGGATTACAATCAAACACATCGTCAGCGACATTGAACTCGTCTCGCGCGTAGGGAACTAAACACCCAGCATGGTCAAGCTTTCAGAAAACTGGAACCCCGCTTCGCCAACCCCCATTGCCGCGTCGTTTCTCCGTCAATCAACGGACAATAAACAACTCGTTGCACCCAATCGCATACCGCAATTGATAAGCGCCCGTTACTACGATCCGGGCACCAGTGAGTTTATTTCGACCGATCCAATGGAATATGTCGATGGGATGTCGGGGTTTAGGGGGTATTTTGTAATCTCATCCACTGACCCTAAGGGTTTTGCGGTTACAAAAGCAGAATGCGAGAAGGCTGCGAACGACCTTAAAGGTGGAAAGGGTCGTTGGGGAAGAAGGCACCAATCTATTATGGATAGAATCAAGCTACGTGGAGATTGCAAGTGGAAATCGAAAGGGCCACACCAGAATGGCATTAATAAGTTGTAAGTTGTTTGCTGATAAGGGTTAAGCACTGCTGCGATAGCAAGCTAGCTGAAACGACGACGCGTCTGTGACGTATTGATGGTTGATTGTTAATGACCATTGGCAGCGGAG
>JANNPW010000029.1:0-139189 GCA_031400405.1 Mariniblastus sp. | reverse complement strand
CAAGGCGAATCCGGCTGAAGCACGAATCAATGGCCCAGCAAGTTTGTAGCAAAAAACACAACAATCCACCGGACAAGCCGGTGGTATTAAAAACGCGCCGTTCCTCGTACCTGGGCTAAACCACGGTTTGTCGATCAAAGTTGGGTAGATACCAATGGGCAAGCCTGCGGGATTTCCGGTCTGTTCGTCATTTCATGTTAAAACATTTTCGTCAAGCCAGCCGCGGTAAGACTTGCGATGGCGCTACCGACTGGCGATGGTCCCAGGGGCAGACTTTTTCAGACTGGCAAATCGGTCCCGCAAATCCTTGCCAGTTACCTCAATCGGATGTTCCAGGTCCGCTTGCCTCATCGCGTGGAAGTTTGGATTTCCCGCTGCATCTTCGGCTTGCCAATTCTTGGCAAAAGTCCCGTTTTGAATTTCCTGCAAAATCTCTTTCATCGCCGCCCGGGACGCGGGCCCGACGACGCGCTTGCCACTCACCAGATCCCCATAGGCGGCCGTGTCGCTGATAAACTCAAACATCCGGGAGATACCACCCTCGAAAATCAAATCGACAACCAATTTGACTTCGTGTAGGCATTCAAAATACGCGACTTCGGGCTGGTAACCGGCTTCGACCAGAGTTTCCCAACCGGCAACGATTAACTCGGTCAGGCCGCCGCACAGAACCGCTTGTTCACCAAACAGGTCGGTTTCGGTTTCTTCGGCGAAGGTCGTTTCAATAATTCCGGTTCGGGCTGAACCGATCGCCCCGCCATAGGCCAATGCCAAGTCGCGCGCATTACCGGTGGCGTCCTGGTGCACGGCGACCAACCCGGGAACTCCACCGCCCTCTTCATATTGCCGACGGACCATCTTGCCGACTCCTTTCGGGGCCAGCAGCACTACATTATTTTCGACAGGAACTTGAATCGCGCCATAGTGGATATTGAAGCCATGGGCAAAGAGCAGTGTCGAGCCCGGTTTCATGTGCGACCTCAGTTGATCGCGGTACATTTTGGGTTGCGACATATCTGGCGTCAGCAAACAGATAATATCGGCTTGTGCCGCGGCCGCTTCGATTGACAGTGGAATCCAGCCGTCGGCGACAGCGGCCCGCCAACTCTTGCCGGCGGCCCGCAGTCCCAGTACCACCTGGACGCCGCTATCGCGCAAATTCAATGCTTGTGCTCGGCCCTGACTGCCATATCCGATTACGGCGACACAAATTTCATTGAGTACGTCCGAGTTGATGTCGGATTCGAAAAATATGTTGACCACGTGGTGCTCCTGAAGATTTTTCCAACGGTCCGCGACAAACACAGGCTTGCCGGCGGACACCGCAGTTTTGGGAAAGGGGATTGAACTCGGACGCGATACTGATCAAGTCGAATTACATCAACGATGACCGGTGTTGCTTAAACCACTCCATGGCGATGGATGGAACATTGGGTGGAGGAAGTTTAAAATGGTTCAGCAATGCCAGATCCAGTCCATCGGTGATCATCGCCAGATTTTTGATGGCCGCTCGGCGCAGGCACTCGTCCAACGGCTGCCCGGCCATCAAGCGATAGTATTTTTCGTTGGGACTCATCGCGGTCGTGCCGACGTTGACAACCTGATCGCCAGGCACGATCTCGCGCCAGGTATAATCGGGCAACGACATCGCCGTTTTCGCGGCCTGTAAGATCCGTTCGGCGGTCATCGAATCGAGCCGATCGAAACTTTTCGAGATGAAATACGTTTTTTGAAATTCGCTGATCAGGTAATCGGTACTGGCCAATCGTAGCAAATCGGCATCGTTGGACGGATCGATCAAGATTCGGTTGGATTCACGACTGTTAATGCTGAATACAGTTTCGCCCGGAGATGACAGAATGCCGGCGCCAAAGCACCGCACTTCATCCTCTTGCATAACTAGACCGAATTCAACCGTGAACCAATAAATCCGCCCGGCGTAGGTCAGCAGTTGATCGGCGGTTTGAGCGATACGGGCGATCGCCACGGGATCGCCGGCTGCTTGTTCAATTTGCTGATCGCGCTCGGCATAAATTGCGTCCCGGGCGAGTCCGTGATTTTTCATCACATTGGCGACTGCCTGAATGGTAAATGTCGCCACATGTCCCGCCACGTCATGGCCAATATCTGGCTCTTGCAGATAATCAACTTCCAAAGGACGCATAAAAGTCGTCACGGGAAAAAAACGGCGACTGTGACACGTAAAAAACAGCTCCGCTGGAATGATCATGTTGACCGTCGCCAATTGCCAGCGCGTTTGCTGGTAGATGCGCGCGTTCAGCAAATAAAAATCCGGAATCACGGTTCCACCGATTTCAAACAACCGTTCTCCTTCCAGATATTCCCGACAGGCGAATTGATGTTTCGTGTGTTGTTGATCAGCGACCAAACAGGCCCAACTCAAATGCTCCTCGAAAGTGTAAGCTGAATAGTGTTGAAAATTTTCGAATTTCCCGAGGTCGACGCGTTCCGTTCCAAATTGGCCCGATCCGAATGGTTGGCCCGAACTGGCGGCTTTCAAGCAGGCGGCCTGTTCGGCGGGAGACAGTGGAAAAGGAACATCGGTTCGAACCAAAGTCTGTTGCAATTGTGCCAGCCGCTCCTCGCAGGTCGTGGGACAAACTTGCGCGAGATCGACGCCATGCCGCGACGCGATCGCGGCGTAATCCAGTGTTGAGACCGGCATGGGAGTGGTGCCCTCAGAAAATTATGGGTGGCGCAAAAATTGGCGAACCATGAAGAAGTTTATTTTCAACTTGAATTGGTCGATTGGCTATTGGGGCTCACGTGCCAAAAATTGTCCAGCCCCCTGTTTCAAAAGGTCTTCCGCGACGGACACACCCAACTGGACAGCCAATTCCAGCCGATCTGTTTTCGTCGCCGTGACTTGGTGCCTGCCGTCGCGACTGAGGACGATGCCAGTCAAGGAAAGTTCCTCGCCGTTGATCCGCGAGTCGGCACCGACGGGAGACAGGCAGCCGGCAAACAGCCGGTTCAACATCGCTCGTTCCGACATCGCCGAAAAATAACTGGGGGCGTGGTTCAATTGGCTGACCCAGCGGATCGTGTCGTTATCCGCGCGGCGAGTTTCCAATCCCAAAGCCCCTTGCCCGACTGCCGGCAGCATCTCCGTCGTCGGAAACTCATACGAGATCCGCTCGGCCCAGCCGAGGCGAATCAAGCCAGCCGCAGCCAATACCAACCCGTCGTATTCCCCGGCGGCCAGTTTTTTCAGTCGCGTGTCGATATTTCCTCGAATGTCGGCAATCACAATGTCACGCCGCAAATGCAACAGTTGCGCCGAACGGCGAATGCTCCCGGTGCCAATCTTGGCACCGGCTGGCAAATCCTGAAACGCCATCGGTTGATGGGCAACCAAGACATCGGCGCGATTTTCACGCAACGGAATGGCGGCAATCATCAACGCCGCGTGGTCGTCCGTTGGCAAATCCTTCAGGCTGTGGACCGCGAGATCGATTTCGTGATTCAACAAGGCGATTTGCAACTGTTTCGTAAACAGCCCCTGGCCGCCAATTTGAGACAGGGGACCGGTCTGCGCATCGCCGTCAGTCCGGATTTGGATTACTTCGACGGCCGCGCCCAACAGTTGCAATTGTTCGCGCACCCAATTGCTTTGCCACAGCGCCAATTGACTGGCGCGGGTACCAAGTCGAATTTTTTTTGGTCGCGTCATAGAAGCAACACTCGCGACGCTGGCTTAGGGATTATTATTGATTTCAATTCCAGTGCGACGTTTGCTGTCTTTCTCAAGCATTGCTTTGGACATTTGGTGTTCCGGTATGACGACTCCGCAACTCACGCAAAACTGGATGGCCTGATATAAGTCCTCAAGGTCTTCGCAGATCCCGTCTCGATCGGCCCCATCTTAGCTAACTCCGGCCCCTCTGGCGACGACCGCAACGGAAACTTGTGCCGCTCCATGTTGTTTGAGAATTCTGGCCAGTTCGCTGGTGGTCGCCCCCGAGGTGAGTACATCGTCGATTATCAAGACGTGCTGCCCCTCGATATCCGCCTTGGCGTGTAATTCAAATGCGTTGTGCACGTTGGCTCGTCGACCCGTCGTAGATAATGTGCCCTGTTTGGCGGTCGTCCGGGTCGCGCTAACCGTCTGGTTACACTTTGGAATACCAATGAGTTGACTGACTCGTTCCCCCAATATATCGGCCGCCTGAAATCCACGTTTCAGTTTCCGCATCCAATGCGAGGGTACCGAAACAAGTTGATCGAATTCGGTCCAGCCTTGGGCGAGCAACTCGTACGCCAAAAATGTCCCTAATTGCAAGGCCAGCGCCTCATCGTGTTGGTTTTTCATCCGAATGACCAATTCCTGCAATAGTCCCTGGTAATTCCCGATCGCGTACGCGCGATCAAATCGAAGATCGTGTCCAAAACAATGAGCACACTGATTGCCCAAAGGACTGGGGCGGTTCAATGTCGCGCCACATTTGCCACAACGCGAATTCACAGCGAGCGTCATTTTTCTCCAACACCGATCGCACCAATGCGTCGCTTGCCAGCGTTGGAAATAGTACCCGGAATTGAGTTCCGGTGTCGCCGTGGCGCCATCCGTAACGGTATTTTGTCCGGCCGTTAACAGTTGAATTGATTCTTCGAAAGCACTTTGCTCAAGTTCGACAAAACAGCCAACGCAACTGGCGGGAAAAATCAGGGACGTCAATTGCCGATGAATCGCGTTGGTATTGAATGAGTTTGTCGTCAAGGTTCCACCGAGCTCGAGCAAGTGACTAGCACCGAACAATTCAGTTTCGGTGTAGTCCGAATTGTGGTGTTGAAACTGGATTATTGGTAGAGGGTGCTAGCACGATGTTGAATTGGCCATCAACGGTTCCGTGTGCATATTGTAGGATTCAGCGGTCCAGTGTTAATCACGCGGTCTAAGGCTCGGCGATGTGACCGATGTCCTTGGAATTAATTTGGCAAAACTGTGGCCACCCTGCTTTACAGCATGCCAATGGCTGAGAGTCCGAAAAACTGCAAACTGAACAACTCCCATGACAATTATTGATCGTTATTTGCTCTTTCTATTTATCAAGATCTTCAGTGTTTGTTTTGTCAGTTTCACCGGACTGTTCATCGTAATTCACTTGTTTAGCAATCTCGATGAATTGACCGCGATCAGCAAATCGCAAAGTTGGCCCCGCTTGATTTGGGAATTTTATGGACCGCGGACAGCCGAACTGTTTGAAAAAACGGCTGCGGTCTGGGCCTTAGTGTCGGCTGTATTCGCTGTAAGTTTGATGCAACGACGACGGGAAATGACTGCAATTGAAGCGGCCGGGATTACGAAAACCCGGATTTTGCGGTCGGTATTGCTTTTTTCACTGGTCATCATTGGAGTGTCGATTGCAGCCCGCGAATTGATCCTCCCACAGGTGCGAGACAAGCTCGTTCGAACCGCACAAGACTGGGAAAACCAGGCCGATATTTCGATGGGGACCTATCAGGATCTCCAAACGGGAATCAAAATTCGGGGGGCTGTATTGTCGTTGGAAGAACACAAAATTGCCGATGTCGAGGTTCAATGGCCTAATAGCAGAGAAAACGCATTTTCGCGCATTCAGGCCTCGTGGGCGATTGTGACACCGGCCAACGAGCAACACGAGGCCGGATTATTGTTACGCGAGATCAAGATGCCTGTGGACAACTCGCAATTGAAGACTAATCTCGACGATCCGAATCAGGCGGTCTATTGGTCTGGCGATACGCCTTGGTTGCAACCGAACCAGTGTTTTGTCGAGTGCAATTTTGACCCTTACCAAGCGGCCTATGGTCGCAAGTTGTTGGGCTATCAATCGTTTCCCGAGCTGTTAAACGAGTTGCGGAAACCGCAACATTGGTTTGGCAACGATTCGACGCAGATTCAAGTTCATTCCCGATTGTTGCAGCCGGTATTGGATCTGACCTTGTTGCTGTTGGGATTACCAATGATGATTGGTCGAAACGACAAAAATATTTTCGTTTCAGCCGGACTGTGTTTTTTTATTGTTGGCGCAATGCAATTGACGACGATTGGTTGCCATAGTCTGGGTTCTTTTAGTTTTATTCAACCATCGGCGCTAGCGGCCTGGTTGCCCGTGATTCTGTTCTCACCCTTGGCTGTGGTGGCATTCCAACGGATTGACACCTAACAAGGGCTGCAACTCCGCAAACAGGTGAGTGGTCGCGGCACAGCAAAATTTAGGATGCATCAACTGGAGCGGTTGGTTGTCGAAGTCGGCCACCACGGCACCTGCTTCGCTGGCAATCAACCAACCTGCGGCCACGTCCCATGCACTTAGATTGGTGGCCCAATAGGCATCCATTCGGCCGCAAGCGACGAAACATAAATTCAGCGCCGCTGACCCGAGCCGTCGTACCGTGGCGGCTGTCGCCATCACATTCAGGAGTCGCGTGATCTGTGGGTCCTGTCGTTGGACTCGGCTGTTCATGCTATGCACCATTAACGCTTTGCTCAGCGTCGTACACTGGCTGACGCGGATCGGCCCATCATTCAAGGTGGCACCCTGGCCAACGATCGCGGAGAAACATTCATTCGTCGTCGGGTCAAACACGGTGCCCGCCAAAAGTTGTTCGGTACCGTCGCGAGGATTACGATAAAGCAGGCCCACCGACACGGAAAAGGAGCGGAGTTGATGAACGAAGTTGGTTGTTCCATCGAGGGGGTCAACAATCCAACAAAAATCCGCCGGTTGGCGTTTGTCAGAAACATTGATTTCTCCATCGACTTCTTCGCCCAGAAAGTCGTGATGGGGAAATTCCTGCAACAGCTCGCGGCGAATCAGCTGTTGCGATTTAAAATCGGCCTGCGTAACCCAATCCCCTGGCCCTTTCTGCCAACTTTCCGCTTGACCCAGCATTTCCATGAGAACTTGGCCCCCCAGTCGAGCGGCGCGTTGGCTCGCCCGTCCGCATTGTTGCAATAGTTGGCGGTCAAACGAACAGGTTTTGTTTTCGATCGGCATTGAATTGCAGGGATTTATCGCAAGAGAGTTTCGATGCATGTTAGCTGAACTGAAACACCACGACTACACGCCTCGACCGCACAGCTTGTCCGCAATTCGACCTTCCGGTTCGTCCTCGGTTTTTACTTGGTCCAAAGACGACTGGAAAATTGACGGGATTGATCTGACCCTACTCCCTTTAATGGGATGAACTTTGATAGCATAATGTGCGTATTCAAAATCATTCTTTCCAGTACCTCGCAATTTTTTTGCTATTTGTCTGAATCATTATGCCAGTTGATCATCTCCTGTTGGCCCAAAGTATCAAAATCACCAATTGGCTGACTCCGGTCTGGATCATGTCGATCGGAATTTCCATTGGCTATCTTTTGGTTTTGCTGTTGTTGCTAAAAATTTGGCTTTGTCAACGTATTCCCGGCATCAATGCGGTCACTGAGAAAACAACATCCCGATGGATTGTGGGACTTTTGACGTCGGCGGCGTATTTGGCATTGTTTATCGCATTTCTGTATTGGATCAGTCGTGGAATGCTAAGATTCGACAGCAATTTGATTTTGCCGCTTTCTTTTGCGGTGCCGATTTGTTTGCTGGCTGGATTCGGAATTTGGAATGTCATGTCCCGACGAATGCGCGGGGAAATGTCAGATCTGATTTTCGATGGCTTCCTGTCGTGGGTGAATAAAGTTTGCTGGATTGCATTGGCGTTCGCCCTGCTCGGTTTCGGTTTGGCGGCGACGAATGGATTTGGGATTGTCAAGTTTGTGGATGAACCCATGGGGATTGTAAAGTCTTTTGTGCGTTTGCCGTGGATGGGTTCATTTCAACGCGAGTTCGATATTCCTGGCAGTACGGAGGGTAGCACCGGCGAAAAATTACCGATTTCGTTTGACGGAGCCGAATTACAGGCATTGATATTCGAGTGCGACAACCGACTGGAGGCTGCCAGTATGGAGATCACTCCCGGAATGCCGCCCAACCGATTGCTCGTGGTCGACACGGTCGCCGGAGAACCCTCGATTTATGTTCAGCGTCCCGACGGTAGCGGCGCTTTTCCGGCCGAGCCCATTGCTGGGATCTACGTCAAAAATCTAGGCAAAAATGCCACGAAGTTAAAGATAACTTGGGATTTGGTGCCGGTCTTTCGGGAAGTTATCGTCATCCCAATGTTCGTGATTGTCACGGTCGCGATTTATTTGGCGTATTTGATTTTCGTGTCCTTGTTCCCGAAGATCGGTGCGATTGCGTTTTCCACATTTAAAACAGAAGCGGGTCAGCCACTATTCCTGTTGGTGATGGGTATAACCATGGCGTTTTTGTTGGGAACCATCTTCGTTCCTTACAACACGTTTGGCGAAGACATCAAAATGTACAAAGATTCTGGCCTGAATTTGATTCGAGTGCTGGCAATTTTTCTGGCGATTTGGGCGGCCAGTAAGTCCGTCGCGGAAGAAATTGAAGGTCGAACGGCGTTGACTGTGCTTTCCAAGCCCGTTGGCCGACGACAATTTGTTTTTGGGAAATTCACCGGTATTTCGCTGTCGATTGCCGTCATGTTCATTGTCGTAGGACTGTGGTTTTATATTTGGGTTGCCTATAAACCGGTGTACGACAACCAAGAGAGCTCCAAAGGAATTGCGGAGTGGTCGGAGTGTTTCCTGGAAGCGATTAATGTGATGCCAGGTTTGTTTTTGTGTTTTCTGGAAGTGATTATTTTCGTGGCGATCAGCGTCGCGATTTCGACTCGGTTTGGAATATTGGCCAATTTTCTGATTTGTTTTTCCATCTACGTGCTTGGGCATTTGACGCCATTGCTAGTCCAATCTTCGTTGGGGGCATTTGAAACGGTTGCCGTGTTTGGGCGATTGGTGGCGATCGTGTTCCCAGTGCTGGATCACTTTGATGTGCAAGCCGCCATCAATAACAATACGGTCGTCCCTACAGAATATATCGCCTGGGCCGTGATCTATACCGGTCTTTATAGTTCGATGGCGATGCTTGTGGCACTGGTCCTATTCGAAGACCGAGATTTGGCTTAAACGGGTTTCCGGCAATCGCTCTCGCGCACTTCGCTCTCGCCCACTTAAGAATGGAAACGACAGGGCTGGTCAGGGCGAAGATTACGCGCGCAATTTTGCCGCGTCGTTGTCAGGCTGCGCGACGAGTGGAATTGGTGGAGGCATACATTGGCAAGCCGATGTTGGTTGGCAATCCAAAAGGGCCGGTGGTCGCCGTGTTGGATTGTGACCAGCGATGGGCGGCCAATGAGTCCAGCACGGCTTGCGCGATCTCCACTGCCTCTTTCCCCTGTTCACCAGAGACCCGTGGCGTCGCACCAGTGCGGATCGCGGTGATCCAGTCTTTTTGTTCTGTTAAAATGGCATTGGATTTTTCAATCACAATTTCATGTTTGGTGAAAATTTTCTCGAACAATTGGTCCCGAATGAAGGCTTGTTGCTCCGGGGTCGTATCCAATAAATCATAATGCCGATCACGAATCCAACCTGGTACTTTTACTACCGTTAGTTTGTTGGTGGCCAAATCGACGGCTGCATAACCATCGGTGCCAAAGATTTGCATACTCCGTTCGTTTTGGAAACTGCAACGCGACGCGGTCAAATTGGCGACACCGCCACAACTAAACTGCAACCGGGCTTGCGCCAGATCTTCGTGATGACCGAACATCGACAGACCGACGGCGCGCGTTTCGATCAGGTTTCCTGGAAACAGGGCGTTTACCAAATCGATATCGTGAATCATTAGATCATGTACGACCCCGATATCGGTGGAACGAAAAGTGTAGCCGCTAAACCGGTTGGCCATGACAAACTTGGGTTGTCCGACTTCAGCCACGGCAGCTTGAATGGCCGGGTTGAATCGCTCGACATGGCCGACCTGAATGACACAACGGAATCGATCGGCCAAGTGGACCAAGCGTTGCGCATCGACAACCGAATCGGTCATCGGTTTTTCAATCAGCGTGTGAATGCCCTGTTCCAGCAATTCGCTCGCGACAGCAAAATGTGTCTGGGTCGGAGTTGCGATGATTGCCGCGTCGATTTCGGAAATGATCTTGCGGTAATCGCTAACGGTCCGGGTCTCGATCTGGTCGAGAACCTGTTGTTGAGCGGTGGGGCTGGGATCGGCGACTGCAATCAATTCGACGCCGGGTTGTGAAGCCAACAAACGGGCATGGATTTTTCCCAAATGGCCGGCGCCGATAACGGCGACACGAAGCTTTTTCACGCGGCTTTCCTCCGTTGTTCGCGGCCGCGACCGTGGCGTCCGGATTGGGATACCGCGATCCGATCCAAAAGATGCTGAATGTCCGGAATCAACTCCCCTTTGGCGCTGAGAATTTCTCGGGCGCTTTCCAATCCGACGCGTGCTCGATACATCAATCGATAGGCTTCGTTGATCGCTTCGATAATTTCCGGCGCGAAGTTATTTCGTTTCAACGCCACAATATTGACACAGCGGGGACGCGCAGGGTTGCCATCGGCCAACATGTAGGGAGCGATATCCTGTAACACACGGCTGGCCCCGCCGACGAAAGTATAGCAGCCGATCGCACCGTAATGGGTCACTGCGACAGATCCGGAAAGGGTCGCGTGGTGATCCACGTGCACATGGCCACCGAGCATCGATCCATGACCGATGATCACTTTGTTGCCGACGACACAGTCGTGCGCAATGTGGACGTTCCCCATGAAATAGCAATCGTTGCCCACTCGGGTATAGCCGTCTTCTTTTTCCGACGCGCGATTGATGGTGACGCATTCGCGAATCACGTTGCGATCGCCGACAACCACCTTGGTCTCGGTTCCGCGATAACTAAGATCTTGCGGGAAGCCACCCAACACAGCGTTGGGGGAAATCACGTTGTATTCGCCGATCGTCACATCGCCGGAGACCGTCACGTTGTTGTGCAGAATGGTCCCGCGTCCAATTTTGGCTTTCGGGCCGACCACACAGAACGGTCCAATTTCGACATCATCCGCAATAATGGCCGCCGCATCGACTACCGCCAACGGCGAGATCTTCGGAGGTTGTGGTTCGGCCTGAACGCGCAACCCTTGGTTGCCTGGTAAAGGAATGGAGTTCATCAAACTATTCTCAAGCTGACTGTCGATTGGAAAGGGAATGTATATTTTGTTGCAGCACTGCCGTAACCATTTGGGAGTTGAGCAGGTGTCCGCTTTTTGACGCGGTAAACTCTCCGATCAGATCGCAACCGGCGAGTGCAAAATCGCCGATCATGTCGAGGGCTTTATGCCGCGCGCACTCATTGTCAAACCGCAGCCGATTTTGAATCGGACCCTGTTCGCTAAACACCAACACGTCATCGAACGAGACGCGACTGCCAATTCCTTGTTGTTTCAATTCGGAGGCTTCCGAATCCAGCAAAAACGTGCGAGCGGGCGCGATCTGGATCGCAAACACATCCGGAGAAACGAGCGTCGCAAAGGATTGCGACCCAATCGAGGGGGCATGGGAATACTCCAGTTGATAGTTCAATTTCAGGTGATGTTGGTTCAATGGAATCGCCTGAATCCAGGCTTGTCCTTCGGTCACGCGGATCGGTTTCAAAACTCTCAGCACCGGTTGGCGCGCTTCCTGCAGGACGCGACCGACCGATCGCAAAGCGGAAACAAAAGACTGACTTGATCCGTCCATCCCCGGCATTTCCGCTGCATCGATGTGAATTTCGCAGTTGTCAATTTGCAGTCCCGCCAAAGCCGCCAAAACATGCTCAACCATCTCCACCGAATTTCCGTCATGGACCAGCGTCGTCCGGCGCGGACCAGGAATTCGGTTGAGAATATTAGCGGCGATCCGCGGTTGGGCGGGCAGGTCGCGACGGACGAACACCAGTCCCTGGTTGGCCGCGGCGGGTCGAAACTCAATCGTCACGTCGAGCCCGCTCCAGAATCCGAATCCGGAAACCGAAACCGGTCGAGCGATCGTTGACTGGTGACGCAACGTGAGTTCCATTAAATTGGCTTTCGTCTACAAGTTGGCGGCCCACAACGGGCAATCGTGGTTGCTATCGTTGGGTGGACCCAGCGCCGAGGTCGGCACTGCGCGCGGACTGGGGCAGCGTTCCAATGATGCGGGTCGTGATGTCCCGATCCGGTTCGTAAAAAATAATGGAACCATTCACGCGTTGCATGATCGTGTTGATGTTTTTCGGATCCATCGGATCACCATTGAACCGCAACACCAATTGAATTCCCTGTTGGTCGCAGTAGTCGGCAATCAGTTGATTGACCTGAGCGTAGGTGTCGAAATGCAGTTTCGCTTCCGTCTGCATCAGCTTTCGCATGGCGTCACGTTGTTCGACTTCCAAGGCGGCGGACTCTTGAGCCAAACTCGATTCGGCTTGTTTGAATTCGGTGCTGCCCGGCGCGTACTGCTTGAGCACTTCCGCTTTTTGCATCAATTGTTGCTGTTGTGACTGCGACGTTGCTTTGAATTGTTCGGCCTCGGCACGCAATGCCTCGAGTCGTTGAGTGAATTCGGAATGGCTTTTGAAAACCGCTCCAATGTCGACAATCGCCACACGGGTTTGTGCCGCTGCGTTGCTACCGAAGGTGGTAAGAAGGGTTAACGCCTGACAGGCGAGGAAAACGGCGATGATACGCTGATTCTTCACTTTCAGCACTCCTTTGCTGTGGTGTTTTTGGCCAACCCAGTCATCAACAAATCCATTTGCTGAAAACTGCTGGGGTGATCCGGAAAATTATGTTTTGGCGGCGTATTGTGCCGATTATTCCCGTTGGCGTAAAGGCCTATTTTATTTTTCTCAATTCAAATGGGTCGCCAGCGCAAGTCATGTCAAAACCTACATCGTGGCCGTAAAAGTCTCCCGCAACTCGTCGGCCAGTTCACTGTACCGAACATAAAAACTACGCGTGAGCCAGCTGAGATAGATGTTCAAACCCAACGACGCAATCAACATGAAAAACAACGCCCCATACACCGTTGTCGAATTGTTCTTCGGAAGCGTGTTTGTGCTGGGTTCTTTTGCTGGGCCCGTGATCGCGGCACTCCAGCCACCAGCCAATCCTGGTTGAGATGTTTGATCGGAAGCCGTTCGCGTTGAATTCGACCGACCGTTTTCCAACAATGATTGGCCATAAATCGGTGTGCCATTGTCAGCATAACGAATCGGGGTTTCCTGGCTTGCAAATTGGTTACCGTTGGGATTCGCGTCCCGATTGGTCCGACGAGTGTTTTCATCATCTTGATTTCGCTGCGCTTGATACCTCAACTGTTGCCGTTTACGTTCATTCGCAGTTTCCAATTCATCAGCTTCTGCTTGTTCCAATTCGAGCTGCACCCTTTGAGCTTCTGTTTTGCGATCGTTCGTCTGTTTGAGCTGCCATTGAAGTTCGGTCAAACTTGTGTCAAGCGGCGGCGCAATTGGGCGGTTGTCGCGCGGCATCGCGGGCCCGAAATTTTCGCGCGGATCGCTTTGGTCGTTGCCGTTCGGATTATTGAAGGTTTGACGCTCCGGCATCGCTTCGCGTCCTCCGACCGAACGGTTGTCCGTAAAGGACGAACTTGGATTGCCCCTACTTCCAATAAAGCTCTGCACATTGCCTGGATTCTGGTTTGACGACCACTGAGGACGCGTGAGCGAATCATTCGGCGGTCGGCGGCTGAAAATCGCGTCGTCCAATCTGGAAGGTGCCGGCGAGCGTGTCGGTCCCATATAATTCGGATCATACTCGCGGAACCCGTCAGTGGGTCGAGAATTCGCGAAGTTTTCCTCACGATTCCGGTTGCCCGTATTCGGATTCCCGAAATTTTCCGTACCGCGATTCGAGTCGAATCGAGCGGGATTCATCGATTGGTCAGATCCCAAGGTCGAAGGGGTTTGCGTAATCCCCTGCCCGTTGTAATTGACTCGTACCTCCTGGAATTGGCCCAACTCCGCCTTGCTGAACCGGTAATGGAGATTCCGCAGCTTGAGTTGACCAAATAGATAATCGTCGAACTCAAAAACCAATGTCCTGTCTTGTCTGCCAATCGGACGAATCAGCTCATACGGCTTGTTCTCAACTTGGAATGTCGTCGTCGCGCCGGAAGCATTGCTTGTAAACAAAATTCCATCGATCGTATCTAAAGAAACGCGAACCCCAGTATTATCAACCGGGTCGATTTTGGCGTTCAAGCTCCCAGCCTGCTTTAATTCGTTGATGGTTGGTTCGTCCAAATCGAGTGTCAGTGGCTCCCATTTGGCCAAACTCTGGGAGTCAGTTGGTGCCGCAGTGTTCTGAGCAAACTGTTGTGGATTGAACGAATTCGAGTTGTTTTGAGGTTGTCGACCACTGACCATCCCGGTCAGTCCAAGGGCCAGCAACGTTGCCATTATTCCTTTCATGGAACTGCTCCACCTTTCATGAGATTCTGGGTAGCTCACTATGTTAGCCATTTTATACCAATTGGGTAAATAGTGAAATTTGTCCATTTTTTTGAGTTTTGTTGCGTTCGTCGCGAATTTGCCATTTCCGTTGCTGAGTGCAAAGACTGCGCGCCGGCAAGGACTGACATAGTCAAAACGCGGGATGGGCTTGCAGGCTGTTAATTTTGTCAAGAATCCGGAAAGGCCTTGTCCCATTCTTCGCTCGGAGCGCTGCTGCGGTTTGATAAGCCGGACTTCAGAACCCGGATTGTCGAATTTTCTCTAGATTCGACGGACCGCTTTGCAATAAACTGCTATTTCAATTGTTCACAAAACTCAGCGTTTAGGAATTGTCCCGTATTAACTTCCGCTACCATCAAACCGCGGAACTTAATACGGGACAATTCCCTAGCGCCCGCCCTGATTGGCCACCCCAAATTTCAATGATGAATTCAGCCGCGGCGCCACCTTCAAACGCTCGATTGCCAACGTCGATTAAACGATATCTTCTGGTCTTTCGCATAATCATTGCATTGATCGTCGCATTGACCGTGATTTACACCTGTTGGAAAATTTCCCACCAACTCAAAACGAGTGGCTTTGATTCTCGAAAAATTAATTGGGGTTGGATTTCAGCAGCCGTCGTTTCGTATGTATCCGCGATGACACTATCGTGGATGTTCTGGCACCGAGTGTTATTGGCAATCGGGCAGCGCGCACCGCTCGGTAAAACGCTGATGGCATTTTTTGCCAGTCAATTGGGAAAATACGTGCCCGGCAAAGCGATGGTAGTGGTAATTCGGACCGACATGATTCGTGGATTGTCGACCAGTGTTCGATCGGGTGGTGCGGACTCACAACAGGAATTCAACCCGATTCAAACCGGCCCAGCCGCCGCCAGCGTGTTTGTCGAAACGCTGACTTGGTTGTTCGTCGGCTCGGCCCTGGGATGTCTGTTACTGATGATTCAATTTCGCGACCAACGTTGGTTGTTGATCGCCGCCGCACTGGTGACGATCGTGGCGGGTGCATTAACTGCACCCCCGGTATTTCAAGCCATTGCCCGCCGTTTGGGTGTTGCTCGAGGGAATGATCTTGGTAAGTCAGCAGACGCTTTGTTAGCGGGACTGAATTGGCCGACCATGATTTTCGGTTGGTTGGTGATGACGCTGGGTTGGTGCCTGAATGGGTTAAGTCTCTGGCTGGTATTGTATGGGATGGGGGACACGGGAATCAAAATTGAAGATTATCCGTTGACGTTGACTTGCGTCTGTCTAGCGACCGTGGCTGGTTTCGTTTCGCTGTTGCCGGGCGGCATTGGCGCTCGTGAGTTGGTGCTGATCCCGTTATTGGGCGCTCGTTTCGGATCGGTACACGCGGTGATTGCCGCGATTCTAATTCGCCTGGTTTGGCTAGGAGCGGAATTGTTGACGTCTGGTATAATCTATTTTATGTTTCGGGGTCGCCGGTGACTTGGAGTCGCGTCTGCTGTCGAATGATCTGGCGGTTTTTCGTTTTCTGCTGTTTTGAGCCATCATGCCTGACCTTTCGATTCTCATACCAGTCTTCAATGAAGCCGAATCGTTATCGCAATTGACGGCTGAGATTACCAAGGTGGCCACAGATCAGCATTACGATTTGGAGATCGTGTTTGTCGACGACGGTTCGATCGACCCAAGTTGGTCGGTGATCCAAACACTTGCCCGATCCCAGACGAATGTTAGAGGGATTCGTTTTCGGCGAAATTTTGGCAAGGCCGCCGCCCTGCGGGCGGCGGCCAGTACGTCCAGCGGCCGATTGTTGATCACGATGGATGCGGATTTGCAAGACGATCCTCGGGAAATTCCCAAATTGTTGGAAACTTTGGGGGAAGAATTCGACTTGGTCAGTGGCTGGAAAGAAATCCGCCATGATCCACTGGGAAAAACGTGGCCCTCGAAAATTTTCAATCGCTTGGTCGGCTGGCTGACGGGGGTCCGGTTGCACGATCACAATTGCGGATTCAAAATTTACCGCCGTGAAATTTTTGACGACGTGAAATTGTATGGCGAGATGCATCGGTTTGTGCCGGTGCTGGCTGCCGCGCAGGGATATCGAGTTGGCGAAATTGCCGTCAATCATCGAGCCCGCAAGCACGGTAAATCCAAATACGGTTGGTCTCGATTGCCCAAGGGGTTTTTGGATTTGCTGACTGTCACGTTTTTGACCGGGTTCAAACAGCGACCGCAACATGTATTGGGCTCGGTCGGCTTGCTTTCGTTTGTAGCGGGCGGAGCGGGAATGTTCTGGTTGGCGATCTATTGGGTACTGCGAATGACCCTCTATCCTGATTGGGAACCGCTGCACCAACGTCCGTTGGTGTTGTATTCGTTGGGAGCTATGTTGTTGGGGTCGCAAATGTTGTGCATGGGTTTTCTGGCGGAGTTGATTGTGGCCACCGGACAAGAACGGAAAGAACCCTACTCCATTCGAGAGCGCGTTTAGATTGAACCGTCGTGCCTGTGCGAGAACGCGTCGCTTGACCCTTCGTTGTTCTTACCCAGGACCGGTCCACAAGTTAAGATTTTGATTCCTTCCAAGTAACGCGAATTCCCCGATGTCCGATGTTACCGAAACTTGCCCTGCCGAATTACCGAATTGGTGCGCGCAACGACATTGGTCGATCTTCTGGATTCTGATTGTGTGCTCGTTGGCAATGGTGGCGGGCCGGGTGTTGACGTTGGGCGATCAACTGCCCGCCAACGCCAAACCTTTTTTTTCGGCTAATGATCGAAGTCGCTGGGCCACGGTCCGCGCATTGGGTGATCGTGGGACTTTTGAACTCGATCAGTTGTTAGCCAGTGACAATGGGCGACAATGGGATTCGATTGACAAAGTTCGCCATGTCGGTGCCGACGGTCAATTACATTCCTATTCGAGCAAGCCGCCGTTATTGCCGGTGCTGGTGACTGGTCAGTATCAAGTGTTGAAATGGTTGACCGGTTGGGAAATTGCGACGGACACATTTGGGGTCGTGCGAGTTTTGTTGATGTTGATCAACGTGATCCCGTGGGGCCTTTATCTGTGGTTCGTGGCGCGAATGGTGAACAGCGTTCCGGTTCGTGATTGGACTCGCTACTACGTGTTGGCCTGCGCTGGCTTCGGCACGTTTTTGGGACCCTTTGTAGTGACGTTGAATAATCACTTGCCGGCGGCCATCAGCGTCATGATTGCCCTGTATTGTGTTTCGGAAATGATTCGCAAAGCGTCTGTGTCGTGGCACTATTATTTCGCGGCGGGTTTGTTTTCAGCGTTTGCTGTGACGAACGAACTGCCAGCGCTGAGCTTTTTTGCGGCGGCCGGTTTGATTGGTCTAACGCGTTCATGGTCCAAAACGATGATGGGATTTTTGCCGGCTGCCGCGCTGGTTGGCGCGGCGGCGGTCGGTACCAATTGGTGGGCCCATGGTCAACTCAATCCGGCTTACGCCCAACGTCACGACGGGACGCCGATCGCAAACGTGGCGGGTGAGTTTTCAGCGGCTCTTGATCAGGGAAAATTACCCGACGAGATCCGGCAACAAATTCCAGCCACTCTTAAATTTCAACGACCCACGGTGGAAATCGGTTGTTGGCCCAGCACTCCATCCAGGCTTCGGCGGTGGGTGGTGCGGGACCAAATTGCGGCATCGCAGTTGGCGATCGTAACTGCGGACAATCAAAATTACGAATTATTGAATTGGGAAAACTGGTATGACTACCCGGGTAGCTATTGGCTGTCGAGTAACGACCAGAAGAAATCTGAGGTTGATTTAGGCCAGGCATCAATTCCACTTTACACATTCCACGTGTTGTTTGGGCATCACGGAATCTTTTCGTTGACGCCGATTTGGCTGTTTAGCCTGGCCGGCATGTTGGCATTGATGGGAGGCGCTAAAATGGGAGGAACCTACCAAATGCGGTGGTTGGGGGCGATCAGCTTGGCGGTCTCTGTGGTGGTAATCGCATTCTATTTGACGCGGCCGACGATTGATCGAAACTATGGCGGATTTGCCTGTTCACTGCGGTGGTTGTTATGGCTGGCGCCGCTCTGGTTGATGTCGATGTTACCGGTGGTCGATTGGTTGGGCGGGTCACGGTGGGGGAAGGTTTTGTGTTTTACGCTGTTGTTTCTAAGTGCTTTGTCGGCCATGTATCCAGCCAACAATCCCTGGGTGCATCCCTGGTTGTATGAGATTTGGGATCTGACCGGTTTGCCTCGATAGCTGACATTCTGAACAATCCGTCGCCGCCAGTTCCCTCAACTGACAGCAGTTTCCGGCGATCTACGGCAACTGATCTTGGTTGTTCCGGACCTTTACCGCTAAAACTTGATTGCTATTTCAATTAGATGTGGATAGTGCTGGCTGATTGCTCGCGTGATTAATTGCAAGGACGCAACCGCGAAACTACGAATATGAAAAATCTGACTCGAGCGTTACAGATGACGTTCAAATACCGTTGGTCATTGATCACTTCGTTCATTTGTAGTGCTTTGGTGGCGGTGCTGTGGTCATTGAATTTAGGCGCAGTTTATCCGTTTGTGGAGATAATTCTGCACGGTCATTCACTGCATGATTGGGTTGAGATCCAGCAAACGGAGGCCGATTCCCAGATCCGCAGCCTGCAATCGCAAATTGCCGAATTGGAACCCCAACTGGCAACGGCTGGAGGAAGTGAATCGCAGGAATTACGGCGTCAAATCCTCGTCTTGACGGACGATATTGAAATCCAGCAATCGAGTTTGGCCGTCCGCGATCAATTGGCGGTGCATATTCAACGGTGGGCGCCGGAAAAACCGTTCGATACTCTGGTCGCGTTGATGTTTCTGATGTTTGTCGGTACTGTTTTGCGTGGCATCTTTCTCATGGGCAGCATGGTGACGGTCGCACGTGTCGGGCAACGGACGATGTTGGATTTACAGAATGATGTTTTCCGCAACGTCCTGGACATGGAACCCTCAGAGTTGGCCGTGAAAGGGACCGGCGATCTAGTCAGTCGAATTCGCGGCGAAACGTCTTCCATTGGGCAGGCGATCATGGTCCTGTTTGGCAAAACGATTCGAGAGCCATTGAAGATGGTGGGCTGTTTGACCGGTGCTGCCATCGTGAATTGGAGACTATTGTTGTTGTCGTTGTTGATCTGTCCGTTGGCTGCGTATTTAATGCTGCGGTTGGCGAAGGTCACTAAACGCGCGAGTAAACGCGCGATGGAAGACTCGGCGAAACTGCTGAACCGGTTGTATCAGTCATTGACGTTCATGCGGGTCGTCCGCGCCTTCAATATGGAAGATGGCGAACGACGGCGATTTCAAATCGTTGCCAAGGATGTCTACAAAAAATCGATGCGAATTTCCTGGTTCAGTTCGTTGGCGCGAATCAACACCGAAATATTTGGCATCGTGATGATCAGCCTGAGTGTTCTCGCAGGCGGCTACCTGGTCTTGAATCACGAAACCCATTTGTTTGGCATTCGGATGTGTGCCGTGCCCATGAACTTCGGCAGTGTGATGATGTTTTTCGGATTTCTGATTGGGATTGCCGATCCACTGCGCAAAATGGGCGATGTCTTTAACTTGATTCAGTCCGGTATGGTGGCCGCCGATCGCGTGTTTCCCTTGATCGATCAACTTCCGGCGGTCACGGATCCGGTCGACCCCCTGCCCTTGCCAACAGGGCCACTAGCGGTTGAATTCAAAAGCGTGCGATTCGAATACGAATCGGGCCGATCGATTCTCAAGGGAGTCAGCGCGAAAATTCCGGCGGGAAGTTCGCTGGCAATTTTGGGTCACAATGGTTGTGGCAAGAGTACTTTGATCAATTTGATTCCGCGGTTCTTCGATGTCTGCAGCAGTGAGCCGAATCAATCGAGTGGCGCTATCAAGATCGGTGACCTGGACGTGCGCCAAGTGCGCGTCAAGGACTTGCGGCAGCGGATTGGCTACGTCACGCAAACGACCATGTTGTTTAGCGATACCATTGCCGAGAATATCGCCTACGGAATGCCGTGGGCAACTCGCGAGCAGATTATTGAGGCTGCCAAGAAAGCCCATGCGCACGAGTTTATTCTGGCTTTGGAAGAGGGCTATGACACCAATATCGGGGATCGCGATGGGATTCTTTCCGGAGGTCAGCGACAACGGATTTCACTGGCCCGGGCGATTCTGAAGGATCCGGAGATCTTGATCCTCGATGAATCGACCAGTCAAATCGATCCCGAGAGCAAGGAACTGATTCATCACACGCTGGCCGATTTCATGAAGAACCGTACTACGATTTTGATCACGCATCAAATGTCAACGTTGAATCTGGTCGATCGGATTATGCTGATGCGCGATGGTCAAGTCGTCGATTGTGGCACACATGAACAGATGCTTGGTCGCTGCGATGAGTATCGGCGAATGCAAAATTTGCGGTTGGAAGACGTCGCGTAGAGTTTTTTCGAAAACCAGTATCCGATCGCGGTGGTCGCCAGATCGAATCGGTGTCGGTTTGGATTTGCCGGAAGAGACCGGCTGTCAGGTGTTGAATTTATTACTGAGGCCAGGAATGAGTTTCCAAATCGCCCAATCGAATTTGCTGACCGAGTTTGAACAACTGAAATTTGCGCAGGAAATAATTGCTGCCGAAGCCGCCGCGCTGGAACGACTGGCCAGAAGATTGCCCGCGGACTTTCACGCTGCGGCTGAAATGGTCGGCAGATGTGCCGGTTCGGTGATTGTTACTGGCATGGGCAAAGCTGGTTGGATCGGCCAAAAAGTCTCCGCTTCGCTGGCGTCGACAGGAACTTGCAGCCATTTTCTGCATCCCGCCGAAGCGATTCACGGCGATCTCGGTCGCGTGGCAAAACACGACCTCGTGTTGGCGTTCTCCAACAGTGGCGAAACCAGCGAGATCCTGCACCTCTTGCCGACGTTTCGCAAGCTGGGTGTGCCGGTGATTGCGGTGACCGGTCGCAGTCGCTCGACCCTCGTTTCAAATAGCGAGTTGGTGTTGGACTATGGACTGACCGGAGAAGCGGGGCATTTGGGTTTGGCTCCGTCTACCTCCACCACCTTGATGTTGGCGCTCGGCGATGCGTTGGCATTGGTTGTGTCGCGGATAAAAAATTTCTCGATGTCCGATTTCGCAAGATTTCATCCCGGTGGAACATTGGGCAAACGCCTGTCGATTGTCGATGAAATCATGCGACCCTTGAAGGATTGTCGGATTGCCAGCGAATGGGAAACCGTGCGCGATGTTTACATTCGATTCAGTGGTCGATCGCGTCGCGCGGGAGTCGTGCTGGTAACCAATCCGGAAGGTGTGTTAACGGGGCTATTTACCGATAGTGATTTGGCGCGATTGTTGGAACGACAACAGGAAAACCAGTTTGATCAACCGATCTGTGACGTCATGACAAGAACACCGGTCACGATTCGAAGTGGGCAGAAAACGATGTTGGCCGTCGAGACACTGGCCTGCCGCAATCTCAGTGAATTACCAGTAATTGACGCCGAAGGTGCGCCCGTTGGATTGGTGGACATCACGGATGTACTGAGTTTTCTTCCCAACGAAGAGATGTAGCCGGCGGATCAACAGCGAGCGATTTCTCCTGACCCGACAAAGATCTACTAGTCGCCAGTCCCGGGCTGCACTACATTAATCACCTGTCTTCACCCCGTTAAACCCAGTCGGAGTCGTCCATGGACCAACCCAAAGTCGCTGCCTGTTTCCCCCAACAAGTCAATCTTGAAGCGGGCAAGAAATACGCTTATTGCACTTGTGGGCTATCGGAAAGCCAGCCCTTTTGCGATGGCAAACACAAAGGAGGATCGTTTGTGCCGATCGTGTTCACTGCTGAAGAAACCAAGACCTCATTTTTTTGCCAGTGCAAACGAACGGGTAATCCGCCGCAATGTGATGGGACCCACAAGAGTTTGATTAATGAAGTTTAGTCCAGAGGTTTGACAGTGGTATTTAGACGATCATTCATCTCACTAACATCCACACGCGAGCAGCAATGAGCCGGTTTGGGGCCACGAAAATGATCGTCTGGCTGGCGGTTTTGTTTGTTGTTTTGATGTTGGTGGTACTGCCATTATTAACCGCGTTGTTGATCGATTTTGGACGACTGCCCTACAGTTTTTCCAAGTATCTTTTGTGGATTGAAAATTTGCAGTTGGTGGTATTGCAGATTTTCTTGGTGGTTTGGGTTTTTTTCGTGGGTGGTTGCTTCGCGAGTTTCTTGAACGTGGTCGCTTGGCGCGTTCCTCGCGGCCGCAGCATTCTCGGCTCAAGTCATTGCCCGCATTGCCAAACCCGGCTGGCCTTTGGCGATAATTTGCCGATAATCGGTTGGTGGCGGAATCGAGGGCAATGTCGGAATTGCGCTGCGCCGATCGCGCTTCGCTATTTGATTGCGGAGATCGTGTTAGGGACGGTATTTTTGTTGTTGACGGCGGCAGAATTGGCGGCGGGCGGGGGAAGCTTGCCACTTCGTCCGGTCGACTCGATGCGCGGTTTCACCGATTTCATGCTCGGACCCAATTGGGACTTGATCCGTTTGCTCGTGTTTCATTTGGTGCTCGTGTCGACGTTGTTCTTGTTTGCTTTAATCGAAATGGACGGGTTTCGAATTCCGCTGGCGGCCTATTGGTTTACGTTATTGATCGGACTTGCGGTTCCGGTATTCTGGAGTGACGTATTGCTCATCACTTGGGATGGCCGATTTGGCGCTCGAGTGTTGACTCAATGGAGTCTCGATAAATGGCTGACGTTGTTCGCCGGGGCTGCACTGGGATTTTTGGTGGGACGTGGCTTGCCGCGGCTGGACCCAGCTTCGCGGCAGCTGTGTGGATTCAATTTGTCTTTGGGTTTGACGTTGGTCGGTTTGTTTCTGGGGTGGCAATCGGTAATTTCAGTCGCCCTGTTTTGGCTGGGGTTATGGTGGGTCGGGAACCGTATCCGCTGGCGAGTGATCCGAGCAGCCGCACGGACGGAATCATTTGATTCGGTTTGGAACCCGAATTCGTGTCTCCTGATCGCGTCGCTGGTTCATTTGCTCAGTTGGCGCGGCCAAGTTGCGATTTTTCAATTTTGTGTCGGTTGAAATAATGGCGCGACTGACTGTTAGCCGCGATACGATCCTCGGAAACTTGGCAGGACACATTTCCGATTTGTTTCCGTGTTAATCCTCGATTAACTACGTCAGCCGAAATGTGGGTTGGAGCGGTTGAATTAGAAAAATTCCTGCATCTTTCAAACATCAAGCCTTCGGAAGCACAGGAATGTTGGGATATCTTGGCTGAGGTGGTTCGCAATTGCAAATTGACTCTTTATAATCCATGGACGAGCATTTTGCGATTTAGGGAAGTCACGGTCTTGCGTCTTGGTTCGCGCTGTCACTTTCCTCATCTGGATTTTTACAACTTGACATAACTTTTTGCTCGGCTTTGCTGGCGATGGTGAATCATGGAAGTGTGGTGTATTCCTAACAGGATAAAATATCTAGCGACTTGTTGTCTGTGCGCGTGCCTTCAAGTTGCGTTTCTTTCAAATGCCGTCGGGCAAACACCATTGCAACAAAGGATTGCTGATCCAGTCGATTTGGTCGATATTCCGCCGCCGACGGGTTTGGCCGAATTGGTCGAGATTCAAACCAAAATCCAATCGGTCCTGCCGAGAGTACTTCCGAGTGTCGTGTCGGTCGAAGGGGGAAGCGGCGTGATCGTGACCAGCGATGGCGTGATCTTGACGGCCTCGCACGTGACAGAGAAAGCGGGCCGGATTGTCGACGTGCGGTTTTCTGACGGTCGAGTGGTAACCGCCACCACGCTGGGGACAAACTACAATACCGACACGGCGGCTCTGAAAATAAACTTGCCGGGTCCCTGGCCCCATTTAGCGATTACCGATTCAGCGGCGGTTCAAGCCGGCGATTGGTGTCTGGCCTTGGGATATCCATTATCATTTCCTCGCGGCCAACCGGCGGCGACGCGGGTGGGTCGAATTTTGTCGATTGACGAAAATCAAATCGTTACCGACTGTCCGATCATGGGGGGGGATTCGGGTGGCCCGTTGTTGAATTTGCGCGGCAACCTAATTGGCATCAGCAGTCGCGTGAAGAATGGTATCAGCGATAATTTGCACGTTCCCATCCAACTTTATCTGGACGATTGGAAACAGCTCGCGGCTTCAGTGGATGTTCGCAAGCGCAGCAGTCCGACCGGGCAGCGGGCGTATCTGGGCGTTCAGGGTGAAACCGATTTCGATCGGGTGCGAATTCGCAGCGTCCATCGAGGCTCACCCGCGGAAACGGCCGGCCTGTTGGCCGAAGACGTGTTAATGCAGCTCGATGGAAAACCAATCGGAACATTTGATGATGTATTGAAGATTCTCGACGGTCGGCGTCCCGGAGAGCGAGTCGTGGCCGAATTGAATCGTTCTGGGCAATTGATGAGTTTGCCGATCGAACTGGGAAGTCAATATTGATCGCGGCCCTGACTCGAATTTGATTATGACTAACAATCGCCAATTCAATCGGATAAACGACAAGCCACCAAGCTTGATGTGGGGTCGACGAGTCGCCATGACGGCAGTGTTTCTCATGGGCAGCTCGGTGTCCCTGTTGTCGGGGCAAATCCCGGTGCCGTTGCGACCGGATCAATCTGAATTGATTGAAGCGCCAGCTTTTTTTGCAGCGTCCAGCTCGAATTCGGCGGTCGATCCATTCCCGATTCGACCGATCGTTGGCTCAGAATTGCCGGTTCTCAGTCCCAACTTGACGTTGGGTCGAAATTCTCTCAAGGTCAAACAATCGCTGCAGACTTTGGCGAATCCGCTGAAATCCTGTTTGGTAACTATCAAGAGCGAACCCAAGCGCACAGCGATGGGGACGATTGTTTCGAGCGATGGTTTGATCGTAACAAAATATAGCGAGCTGGCGGCACCCTTTCATTGTGTCCTGCCCGATGGCAAATTGTATTACGGTACCGTGGTTGGAATTCATCCCAAAAATGATCTGGCCTTGATTCAAATCAAGGCCAACGATTTGACACCGATCGAAATTGATTTGAAGGCAACTGCTCCGCAGCCCGGTGAATTTGTCGTGTCGCTAGGAACTGAGGGAACAGTCGTCGGTCTCGGACTGATCTCCGTCGAGTTGCAAGAGTTTGCGATTGGACACGTCGAGTGTGACGACTGTGTGGATTTGGGAGTGATTGTTGCTCCTCAAGCGGAAACTCGTGAGTTCCGGCGTGATGGCGGAACGTATCATTTGTCGGGACTCAAGGTGCAACGAGTCTATCCCCGCACCGCGTCCGAAAGTACCGGTCTACTGGTTGGCGATTTGATGCGATCCATTAATGGCAACGACTTGATTAGCCGTGATCAATTGACTGAAATTTCCAAAAACATCAAAGTCGGTCAAACGTTGACGATTGGTGTCGTGCGCGCGGGGCAATGGCTGGAGTTGTCGACTCGCATCCAGAGTTTCGCCCAACGCACGGTCCATGACCGCTGGGGAGGCGGTCCCTACAGCGACCGCCGGTTTGGATTCGGCGCTGTCCTCGCCCATGATTCGGTCGTCGCGCCACAGAATTGTGGCGGACCGCTAGTCGACCTGGACGGCCGCGTCGTCGGGATCAATGTCGCCCGGTCCATGCGAGTCGCGACGTTTGCGATTCCAATTGACGAAATCTATCGGTTTGTAAAACAGGTTCGGCCCAACGCGCTGTTGAAATTGAAGTAAGGCACAATCGCCGGACGGACATTCGTTCAACGTTTTTTGTTCGTTCGCATCAGCAAACGGTCGGTCCACGAAGGGCATATTTGCGCCAACATAAATAGGATTCGCGCATATCCGGGGATTACTAAATCCGGTTTCCGCTGGCGACAGGCTCGTTCAATTTTTGCCGCCAGACACTGTGGTGCAATTCCTTTAAGCCGGACTCCGGCACCCGGTTGCGCCGCTGTCGTTCCCAGGCCGGTCGCCTCGTCCGCATACCGAACATTCGAGTCCGATCGTTGAATCGGCCCGGGACAAACGTGGAGATAATGAATTCTGCGCGGACCCTCTAAACGGAGTTGATGGTGGAACGCTGACAACGCGTGCTTGCTCGTCGCATAGGGAGCGACGAAGGGCCAGCCTGTTTTCGAGGCCAGCGAACCGATATTGATCAAGTGCCCGGCCGTTTTTTCCAAATGAGGTAACACCGCCAATGAGCAGCGAACCGCCGAATAGAAATTGATCTCCATCAGTTCGCGGTATTGTTCCACGCGACAATTGACCAATGACACCCGCGTCGATTTGCCAACATTATTGATCCAACCATCGATCTGTCGATGTTCTGCCATGATCTGATCGATGGCCTGTTGAACACTTGTGTCGTCAGTCACATCCGTGACCAAGCCGAAGACCCTTCCAGGCATTGCCAGTTTCGTGATTTGATCAACAGCCAGATTTAAGCGCCCCGCGTCGCGCGCGAGAATCACGACAATCGCCGCCAGCCGCACAAACTCGATTCCAAGTTCGCGCCCAAGCCCTTCGGAACCGCCCGTGATGACAACAACTTTATTTTTCCAGTACGTCATGCAGTTTGTTTTGCGAAATTAATGTCCGAGTTACTTCTAAACAGAACGAAGAAATTGTTGCCAGCGAGCAACATCCACAATGAGTGACGGCCCTGCCGATATGCTAGCTGAAGGCCGTCGAAATCGAAACCAATGAATTTTACTTCCGAATTTCTTACCTGATCGTTAAAGTTTGACACTTGAGTCGCCGATGAGACGAGTGGGGGTTTTAGTAAAACTTTAACGGCAAAGCCAATCAGATGAACGCAAAACTTCAAACCAACAGCCCATTGTCCACGATTTTCCGTTTCCTCGGGCTCGGCCTGTTGGGCTGGACGGTCGCCTCCAGTGGATGTGCCAGTATGCCCACTCTGGGGAGCAAGTCGGTGCCCACGTCGAACAAAAATTCGGTGGGCCAATACCGGGTTGAAATGTCGGGCGGGTTTGGCGGAGCTTCAGTTTACGATGGTACCTTGGACGGACCCCACACAGTTCAAACGGCGCTTGAGCAATCCGGTGCGATCAAGAAATACCGTAACATGAGCGTGACGATCTGGCGAGTTGTCGAGGAAACCGGTCAACCGTTGAAGATGGCGACCCGCTACGAACCCCGCAAAAAGGCCATTACCCCTGACCAGGATTATGCCTTGATGCCGGGGGACCGGATTGTTGTGGAAATGACTTCCAACAGCCTGATCGACAAGATGGTGGACTCAGCGTCGGGCAAGTAAATCTTGATTGCGGCTGGGGCAACGGAAAAATTTTTCGTCCATGGGCGGCGCGGCATTCCCTCGCCTGCCAGTCGAACTAGAATACAGCGGCGGAGTCAGCTGGATGATCGCTGGTGGTTTCGACCACGAGAGGAAAGTCCGGGCTTCTTAGGACAGGATGGTCGGTAACGCCGACCGGTCGCAAGACCAGGGATCAGTGCCACAGAAAACAAACCGCCCGGTAATGCGCGACAGTCGCTGACCGTCGCACAAAGCTGGGTAAGGGTGAAACGGTGAGGTAAGAGCTCACCAGCATTTGGGGTGACCCAAGTGGCTAGGTAAACCCCATCCGAAGCAAGGCCAAACAGAAAGCAGTGGCGGTCCGTCACGGGACGACTTTCGGGTAGGCTGCTAAAGCCGGGCAGCAATGTTCGGCGTAGATAAATGATCGTCACCGGTTGGTTCAGGGTCGCAAGGCCATGGATCATCCGGAACAAAACCCGGCTTATGGCTGACTCCGTTTTCTTTTCAGGCCGCCGAATTCTGGCGCTGGTGGTGGGCGTTCTTGGCGACAACATGATCGCGTTCCGGATCAACCGTCGGATTCGTCTTGCAGCTCATCTTTCCAGGCATGCAGCATTTGGAGCGCAGTCATCGGCGTCAATTGGTTTGCATCGAGTGCTTTGATTTTTTCCACGAGGGGATGAGACGGTGAACCAAACAGCGTCAGCTGAATTTCGCTGCGCGAAGACTTGGCCGGCCCGGCGGCTTTCAGGTTTTCACGCTGTTGTTCGCGTTGCGTCGTGGATTCCAGTTTTTCGAGAATTTGTTGCGCGCGTTGATTGACCCAGTTTGGCACACCGGCCAATTTTGCAACGTGGATTCCATAGCTTTTGTCGGCACTGCCACGGACGATTTTGTGCAGGAACACAATTTTCTCGTCCCACTCGGTTACCGCCACGTTGTAGTTACAGACACCCGTGAAGTCCGTTTCCAGTTCCGTCAATTCGTGATAGTGCGTCGCGAACAAAGTGCGACAACCGATTTGGTCGTGCAAGTATTCGACGATTGCCCAAGCCAACGACACTCCATCATAGGTGCTGGTTCCGCGACCAATTTCGTCCAGGATAACGAGACTGCGCGGAGTCGCAGTATTGAGAATCCGCGCTGTTTCGGTCATCTCGACCATGAATGTCGAATGTCCTCGTGACAATTCGTCGCTGGCGCCGACTCGCGCAAAAATTTTATCGACGATTCCCACGCTGGCGGATTTCGCGGGCACAAAACTGCCGATTTGCGCCATCAATGCAATCAAGGCGACTTGTCGAATATAGGTACTCTTGCCCGCCATATTCGGGCCGGTGATTAAATGCAGAATTCCGGCGTCGTCATCGATGGTTGTGTCGTTGGGAACAAACGCTCCCAGGGGTTCGACCACATCCAGCACCGGATGGCGACCATCGACAATGCTCAACACACTGTCTTCGAACAATTGGGGCCGACAATAGCTTTGCTCCGAAGCGAGTTGGGCCAAGCCGTATAGGCAGTCGAGTGTGGCGATAATATCGGCGTTGGACTTGAGTCGGGCGGTTGCTGCGCGGACCAGTTCCCGGAGACGCTCGAACAATTGAAGTTCAAGTTCGTCGGCCTGGCCATCGGCCGACAGGACTTTTTCTTCATAGGCTTTCAACTCGGGCGTAATAAAGCGTTCCGCGTTTTTCAAAGTTTGTTTGCGAATGAACTCCGGCGGCAATTTATCCCGATGAGTGTTGGTGGTTTCCAGATAATAGCCAAAGACTTTGTTGTAGCCAATTTTTAAGCTGGGAATGCCGGTTTGTTGACAAATGGTTTGCTGGTATTTGGCGATCCATTGTTTACCGCCGGCCGCCAAGGAGCGCAAGTCGTCCAGTTCCGGACTGTAGCCACGCTTGATAAATCCGCCGTCTTTGGTTGTCGGTGGACAAGCGTCGGCGAGGGCTGATGCGAGTTGCGATTTCAATTCAGTACAGGGATCGAGATCCAATTCCAATTGGACCAACCACGGACTGTGACAACCCGTGAGGAGTTTCTTCAATTCCGGCAAATGGCTGAGTGTTTTCTCGATACATCCAAGATCGCGCGGCGAGGAACGACCGACCGACACGCGTGCCAGCAAGCGTTGCAGGTCGTAAACTTGTTTCAAGTAATCGCGCAATCCGCTGCGTAGTTTTTGGTTCCGAAACAGCTCCGCGACGGCGTCGAGGCGATGTTCGATCGCCTGGATTTGAGTCAGCGGATTCGATAGCCATTCACCCAGCAACCGGCTGCCCATGGGAGTTAGCGAGCGATCGATGACTCCCAGTAGCGATCCCTCGCGGGCGCCACCTCGAATCGTGCGACTGATTTCCAGGCTGCGCCAGGTCGCTGCATCGATCTCGACAAATTGCGATTGTCGATAGGGTTGGAGGCGATCGAAATGCAACAGAGTTGATTTTTGCGTTTCTTTCAAATATTCCAGCAGTGCGCCAGCGGCGCCGATCGCGGCTGGACCGAACTCTTCGAGTCCAAACCCATCCAGGACTGCCACTTTAAATTGTTTTTTTAACAAATCGGTAGCGGCAGCAATTGCGAAGGACCAACGTGGACGTTCCGTGCGCATCGTGTTACGCGACAGAGCGCCTTCGACCAGCTCCGGTTGTCCTTGTGGTACGAGCACTTCGCTGGCGTTTAGGCGGGCGAGCAAATCAAGCAATTGATGTTGCGCGACGGCGGTAGCACAAAAACGACCGGTCGAGGAATCCGCCCACGCGACTCCGTAACGGTAACTCGATTCGTCTTTGGTTTTGCCTTGCTGATAGCGCAATACGGACACGAGATAATTGTTTTGGGACGGATCGAGTAATTCCTGATCGGTGATCGTGCCCGGTGAAACGATTTGCGTGACTTCACGTTTGACGAGCCCCTTGGCGTCTTTGGGGTTTTCGATTTGTTCACAGACGGCGACGCGAAATCCCTGCTTGACAAGTTTCGCCAGATAGCCGTCGAGCTGATGATAGGGAAAACCAGCCATCGGAATGGCGTTTGCGGATTTGTCGCGGGAGGTGAGTGTCAGGCCAAGTACCTTGGCCGCCGTCCGCGCGTCTTCATGAAACAGTTCATAAAAATCACCCATTCGAAACAGTAGCACCGCGTCGCCAGAGGCTTGTTTGGCGGCTTCGTATTGACGCATCATGGGAGTGATATTCATACGAGGAATGTATCAATCCGCGGGGCCTTTTTCGAGTGGCAATTTCTCAAGTGATTTTGACCGAACGATCTTGCCGGAACGCCGGATGGAAAAATCGTTGCTGCTGGTGTCGCTTTGGCAAACGGAAAAATTTGCCATCACCGGGTCGACAAAGGGTGGCTATATTATGGTTCCAATCGGAAGAATCCGAAAACTAAGTGTCAACTTTGCCGAGACTTCTCCCTTTGTATCAACCACTACCGGTATTAGCGGAAAATCTCATGTGTTTCGAAACAAGAAGCTTGAGCGGGCCGAAGATGATGGTATATTGGTGTTCTCGCAGTGCCACTGGAAATGCTCTTTGCGAGCCGAAACGGATGATGCCGGGATTTTTTTTCCCCTCGGGTGGATTTCGTTTCTAGTCGTGTTTTGACCGGTCAGTCATCGAAGCGGTCCCAGTGCCTGGGATACTTTCAACATCGTCGTCACATCGGAGGTTTATCGTGGAGTCACTCACCCATCATTCGGCACCGCCAACACAATCATTTGTTCTGGCGAACACCCCCGAGGAAAGCAGTTTCGACTTTTGGGGAGTGCTGGGTCGTCGCAAGTGGTTGGTCTTTCTAGGATTGGTCACGGGCTTGGCGTTGGGTGGTTTGTATCATGCCCAATGCGAAGTGCTCTGGGAAAGCAAGGCCAGTGTTAAAATTGAACCCAAGAATCCGACGATCTTTCACCTGACGCCGACCGAGGTAATTGGTCCGAAATCTGCTGATTTCGTTTCCCGGCACGACCGATTTATCGGTGGCTACAATATCGTCAACAAGTGCTTGATTGACAATGATTTGATGGACTTGCCTTCCTTCAATGATCTCACCGAGCGTGAAGTCGTCGAATACGTGATGGAAAATCTGGTTTGCGCGCCGGATAAAGAAGAGCCCGTCCTGTATGAGTTGAAATTCTATTGCAAGAATCAAGATGATGTTTCCATGATCTTGAATCATCTGATTTTGACCTACAAGAGCGAACTCGACGAAACCTATAAAGTGGAAGCGGATAAGTACAAGGAACTGTTGGACAACGTCAAGAATAGTTTCGATGGCCGCTGGATGCAATTGCAAGCGGAATTGAAAGAGGCTCAGAAAAGCTACAATGTGCCGATGGTGTCTGCGGGAGTCAATCTGCATCAGCAAGCGATCTATGACCTGGGACGGGCCATGGCAAATTCGAAAAACTTGATCGGTACTTGGGCGGCGACCAGGCTGCGTGTTCTCGACGCGTTGGAGCAGGGGCCCGAAGCAATCAAGGCAACTTACTACAACTTGGTTCAGCAGGATCAGATCAAAGATTTCAGCTTGGCGATGAGAGCCGAAAAAGGTGGCAGTCAGATTGATTTGCAAATCAGTCAAATGGAAACAGAGCTCGAAGAGAAATTGTTGCTGGTGGGTGCGGGCCATATCGATGTCCGTAGTCTGAAGGCGGCGATCGAGAAAAAGATTGCCTATCGGGACGCCAACCAGAGCGAAAGTGCGCTGATGAACGATGACCCATTGTTAGCGCTGAATCGGTTTTTGACGTCGCTGGAACAACGACTTGCGGATGAGCAGTTCGCGCTTGACCGAGATACCAGGGAGTTCATCCAGCACGAAGCCGAAGCTGGTCGATTGTCAGCTGTCCAACGGCAAATCGAAGTCATCGAACGGGAGATTCATGATGTCGGCGAACTCAAATTATTGGCGGACATGAAGAAAACAGAAGTCGATCCGTCGATGGAGTTGAATAATCGTGCCCGCAACGAAGGATACATTTTTGACGTGATCATGAACGCGACCAAGGGGAAAGTGGTTTGGCCAATCTTGCCAGCCATTTTGGGTATTGGCGGATTGCTCGGCTTGTTGGGTGGATTTGCTTTGGGTTGCCTGGTCGAATTTGCCGACAAGACGTTTCACAATCCCGATGAAATTATGAAACAGTTGCAAATTCCTTTGATTGGTCACATTCCAGTCATCGGTCAAAGCAAACGATACGTCGTCGAAAATTCGCTGATCGATCCTATTGTCTGTACCTACCACCGACCGAAATCGCAAGTTTCAGAGTCGTTTCGAGCGGTTCGAACGTCGCTGTACTTTAATACCCAGGGCAAACATAAGTCGGTTGTTCAGATTACCAGCCCGACACCTGGTGATGGTAAATCGACATTGGCTTCCAATCTAGCGGTGTCTATTGCCCAATCCGGTAAACGCGTATTGCTCGTGGACGGTGATATGCGACGACCACGACAAGCAGCCACCTTTGGAATTACTTCCAAAACTGGATTCGCGACCGTGCTTAGTGGCGAATCGCAATGGCGCGATGTGGTATACGAATGCGAAGAAATCGAAGGTTTGATGGTGATGCCCTGCGGTGCCAAGCCGAATAATCCTGCCGAGCTGAGTTCTTCGCCCCAAGTCAAAGAGTTGATCGAAGAAATGCGGCAAGAGTTCGATTTCGTCATCATCGACACGCCTCCATTGCTGGCCGTAACCGATGCCTGTCCAATCGCTGCACGAGTCGACGGCGTAATCTTGTGCATCCGCATCAAAAAGAATGTGCGCGTCAGTGCGGAACGGGCTACCGAAATGCTGACCAATCTGGGCGCGAATTGCCTGGGCTTGGTGGTCAATGGTGTTGGTGCACAGTCCGGTTATGGCAGCCAATACACCTACGGTGCCTATCGTGCCGGGTACTCCTATAACGGATATGGATATGGCTACGGCTACGGATACGGCGCCGGCGGTAAGTATTATGATGATGACCGGGCGACAGCGAATGCGGCAAACGGTCCTAAGCATATCGAAGCACAACGCACTGAGCAGCCTCCGGTAGTTTAGTTGCCTGTGGGAAATCGGTACGATTTCCAAATTGTTTCCAGTGGCACAGTCAATTCTTCAGTGAATTGACGGTCATCAGGCGTCTTTGGGCTCGTTCCCAGAGACGCCTTTTTTGTCTTTCAATTCTGGCAATCGCCGTAAGGGTGACGTTCGGAAGTGCGTTTTCGACAGATTGCAATCGAAAAACTTGCGATAACCCTTGATTAGCGTCGGCTTTCGCTAGCAATTCGTTCGCACTGTTTCCAACGGCCAGGCTGTGCTACAGTCCCAAAAATTGAGGACTCTGGTCGAGTATTGCCATGTCGAAAAAGCTACTTTTTTTATTAATGTTATTGATATCGCTGTCGGTTGCCTTGTCGGGTTGTGCCGAAGGACCGATGTGGCGAAGCGGTAAATTATCGCCTTGGGCAAGAAATAAATGGGCCGCTGAGGAGCAGATCGCCGACACCTTGTTCGTGCGCAAGCAGCGGATGACCGAGTCGGTGAATTCGGTACTCCATGCCCCGATTGACGAACAAGAACGGGTCGCCGATGAATTGGCTGAAGTCGTCCACCGCGACCCTGTTCTGTTATTGAGGCTGCATGGCGTGAAATTGTTGGGTGAATTGAATTGTCCGTCCGCTTTGGAGACTTTGAAGACTATTTCGCGGGACTATAACACCGATGTCCGTTTGGCGGCGATCAAAGCCTGGGAGAACAAGCCAACGGAGCATTCGATCCCCCAACTGCAGGAAATGATTGGCAGTGACACCAATGTCGATGTGCGGCTGGCGGCGACACGAGCCGTCGGAACTTTCTCAGGAACCCAGGCGGTGCAGGCGCTTTCTCTCGCGCTGAACGATCCCGATCCGGCACTCCAGCTGCGGGCCACCGAGTCGTTGCAAAGTGTGACGGGTGAGCCATTGGGCCGTAATGTTGTGGCTTGGCAGGAATTCGTCCAGCAGTATACGGCGAGTGCAATTCCGGATGCGCCGGACCAAAATAGTGCAAGTTCGGTCGCTCGCCGACCTGTTGCCTCAACTACCCCACGTTAGGAATCTGGCGCGTCGCGCAGCCAGCAGAATTTCCCAACTGGTTGTTTTTTGGTGTGGGAGAAACTAAATTCTATAGCTGGGGTTAACTGCATCGATGGTCGTCATCGGTTGCCGTTGCGAGTCGCATTGAGTCAATTTGCCCTCGCCGGGCCAGGATCTGACAAAAGACAATCCGGAGGGGCAGCGCTCGTACTCTATCGGTTCATTTTTTCAGTCGAACCATCACACAAATTTTTTAACATGACCAGTCAAAAAAATCGTTTTTTTTTGTTCATTGAGGCCGCCACCCGGTTGGCTCAAGCGACAGAAGCCGATGCGATTCTGGTGTTGTTGGAACGGTTCGTCGATTGGAAAAAGTTACAGAAAAAAGCCGAGCCAATTGAATCGCTCGTGGTGGCGACCAACTTCGAAGAGATCCATGAATCAGCGCTGGCGGCCGGATTGAAATCAATTCTGCTGGAAATGCCGGAGGCTTCCGTCCAAAATCAATTGACACAGGCGGTTTTGTCCAGTGTGGCGAGTGAGTTCCTACCGTCGGGTTCCACGGTCGCCGCAGTCTATGGTGGTTTCGATAATGATGAAATCGATTCGATCAGCGTCCTTAAACTGACCGAACGCCTGGGTCGCTTGAGCGCCCGCGATCTCCGCAAACTGGAAACCAAAGTTCCGCTGGAAACTCTCAAGATGGTTGTGGATCTGGCGGTTTCGATTGGTCGTGAAGGGCGCGAAGGAAAACCGGTCGGCACCATGTTTGTCGTCGGTGATCATCGCCGGGTGATGCAAGAAAGTCGTCCGGGCGGATTCGATATCGTTAAAGGCTATTCACGCAAAGAGCGCAATCTGCTCGACGCGAAAATCCATGAGAGTATTAAGGAGATTGCGCAGATCGATGGAATGTTTGTCGTTTCGTCCGACGGTACGATCGAAGGCTGCGCGCGAATTATCGATACTTCGCCCGTCGAATTGACAATGACCAAAGGGCTCGGTTCAAGGCATTTTGCCGGCGCTGCGATCAGCAAAAATACCAAAGCGATTGCCGTTGTGGTCAGTCAGTCTAGTGGCACCGTCAGAATTTTTCAGAATGGGGAAGTCGTGCTGCGAATCGAGCCGCTACAACGCGCCATGATCTGGAAAGATTTCGAATCAGATCCGGCCTCTAATGAACCGTGATCGTTGCCGAGGCAATCCGCCGACTTACGCGGGCCATCGTTCAACGCAGAAACCTACCACCAATCTGTTTACACTATTATTCCAATTACTTCACTCAAATCACGCGCCCAGGATCGTTTCGTACGCTTCAGCCGCCCGGACGATTGAACTGTTTCATTCATGACGTTGTCACCATTGAGTCCCGCCTTCCTGTCATCGCGGTCGCAGTTTGCGACTAGATTGGGATTGAGATATTATGCCAGGCATCTGTCCATCGAAAGTTTCGCGGGCTTCTACGATTGCCGTTGCAATTGTGTTGGCCGCAATATTTTTGTCTCTTCAGTTCCAACCAACTCCAGGGTGCTTTTCTGGTGGGGCAACGCAATTCTCTGACCAACGATTCTTTGGTTGGCCCAGGGTGATGCTTGATAGAACTACGACTCGAACGGTGCAAAACCGGAGGGGCTTGTGGCCTTTAGATACTTTCGCGACAGAGACCGCCAAGAATTCATGGAGCGGCGGTAATGTTGCTGTAAATCTCGTTCTATGCGTTGCTTTGCTGGCGTCCACAACAATCTACGTCGACAGTATGTTGCACCGTGACTTTCGGCAATTTGAAATCAAACATATTGCCCTGGCGATGCTTGTAGTTTCACTGTGGTGTGGTGTCCTGTTTCAATAGTCGGACCGAATGTTGGGGCGCGGCGATCGGGAGGTGCTCGCCCAAATGCGTGGTGTCGAAACAGAGTGGTTCCGTACCGCACCGGAAGAGTGGCGCACGCCGATACGGTGAACTGCTGAGCAATTGGACACCGGACATGAGCGGTTGTTGACCGGTTGGCCGGCCGCCTGTCGGCTGCTAATTCCTGAGATTGGGGGGACGCTATTCTGCCACGCCACCCCGCGCAATGACACCGAGATCTTCACGCGATTGACGCCCGAATTCCGGCTCAGGCCGGTATTCGAACAGGTTAATGTGCCGGTGGTCGTTTGCGGTCATACCCATCTGCAGTTTAATCGGATGGTTGGCAAAGTACGGGTTGTGAATGCCGGAAGCGTGGGTATGCCGTTCGGCTAGCCGGGAGCCTACTGGCTCCTATTGGGCCCGAACATCGAATTGCGACATACGCGGTTCGATCTCGAAACGGCCACGGAGCGGCTTCTGGCCACCGATTTCCCTCAAGCACAACAGTTTGTTGCGAACTCCGTCCTTCGACCACCATCCGAAGCGGATACTCAAAGAGCATTCAGTCGAGTCGAAATCACGTCCTAAGGCGAGCGGCAGAAAGAAATTTAGGAAGGGAGGAAAATTGTCCTCGATTGTTTTGAAACAGTTGAGACAAATGTTCTAATCCAAATCGGAACATTGCTTATTGCCGCGCACGTAATTCGGAATCGGGCTCGATGATGACACTATTCGGCGCACCAATTCCGATGACTTTGAGATGTCCCAAGTAGGGCGCAGATTTTGGATTTTGAAAACCGGTTTTGGCAGCGATAAAAGTACAGGTAATATCCGCTCGAATTGCAACCGGAGTTGGTTCGCCCGTGTCGCAATCCAGGCCCGTTGGAATATCGACGGCCAAGATGTTCAAGTCCGTTCCGTTGATCAATTCGACAATTCGTGCCAAGGGTGATCTTAGCGGGCCAGTGGAACCGGTACCCAAAATCGCATCGACGATCCAGGTGGCCGAAAAACGTCCCATTCGAACGAGTTTCTCGGTGGCTGTTTCCGCATCCCACCCGTAATCAAACTCGATAACGCGAATCTTCAACCGCTCGATAATCCGCAGGTTGATCAATGCGGCGCCGGTGTATTTTTCGGGTGCGGCAAACAGGATGACGTTTACTCGAGTGCCCGCGTTGAACAAATGGCGAGCGATTACGAACCCGTCGCCACCGTTGTTACCTGGTCCACAACAGATCACGACTCCATCACCGCATCCCAATGCCAACAAAGTTTCAGCGCAACTTCGTCCGGCGTTTTCCATCAATACGACAGCCGGAATTCCCAGCGATTCGCTGGCCAGTCGGTCGGCTGCGCGACATTGGTTGCGGGAAAGCAAATTCGACTCGCTGAAAAAAGGGCAAATTAGCCTGCGGCCACCGGCCTGATCGGTACTGATATTACTGAATGCTGAAACAAAAAAAAGGCCGCAGGAATATTATTCCTGCGGCCGGCCAATCGCCCTCAGCACTTACAAGTGTCTCTTACCGGATGGAAGTTCTGCCGGAGTCTCCGTCAATTTTTTATCTAATTTTCATACCCTGACTTGGAATCAAGGAATCAATATCAACCCTGTTGTAATCAGTGATTGGCGTCGCAACCCGTCCAGACTGATTGGAAACGGATCCTTCAACCACGGAGCACAATCGCCAGGCCGATACAATCCCAGCGCGTATTCACACTCGTTCGCCGGATGAATCGATGTTTGATAGGGCAACGTGGCCAGACTGACAAAGAAATGGGCGACCGACTGGACCGGTTGAATAAACGGTGCGTGTGAATGACCGTAGCGTTCGAGTTGGATGTTTTCAAAATAGAGTGGTTTGTGGCACAGCGACGACGCGGTCCACGAAAACGTCTGTGGATTCCAGGAGCGATAGGCCGAGCCGCGATTTCCAACGCTGCAGGTCACGGGGATTTTCCAGTATTCCGCGACGGCGGCCCAATCGGCGTCACTCAGTCGGGCAAACGGAATTTTCTGTCCGTTGTCGAGGATCACATAGCTGCGACGCAAATCTGTCATCGCTCCCGTGGCAACGATGTTACCGGAACGATCCGTCCAAGTGCGCGATGTCGCATTGTATTCGGACTTGACATCACTTTTCGGGGCGCTCATATCCAACGCGATATTGCGAATGGGGTTGTCCAGCAGCTCATTCCGAAACTCGTCACAGGGCTTATTCAGCAGCCTTGATTTTTCGGTTTTCTCGTTGTCATCGGTGGCTGTTTCGTCCTCAAGATCCAGTAACGAACGCGTGTTCGGCTGCTGGTCGTCGAGGTTCGATCGGTCCACCGATTCGTTACCTGGAGTCTGTCCATCACGCAGAATGTTTTCTGTTTCTTCCTCGAACCGATCCAAACGGTTTTGCAGGTTCGCGGGGGGAGTCAAGTCCGTTTGAGGTTCATCTTGATTAAAGCTGGTGGCTGGATCGCGTTGGGGCGGGGTGACGGGACTGGGAGCATTTGACCGCAAATCGGTTGCTGAACCGGGAGAAAATGCATTGTCTTGGAAAGCCGCCGGCCCGCCCGCATCCTCTGGTCGTGATGTCGCGCCAGGCAATGCTGATGTTTCATCTTGAGAACCGTACAAGCTTAATATCGATGCCTGTTTCGTTTGTCCACGAGCTGGAGCTGGAGCGATTTGAGTTGAAGCAGCACCGGGATAACGCTGTTGAACCGGCAATTGGGGTGCGGAATAAGTTTGATCTCCAAAAGGATCGCGAATCGGCTCCTGCAGGGATGCTTGTCGAACCATATTCGGACGCGCGATGCGTTGACCTGACCCAGTGCCATTGGAATATTGCGAAGCAGCGACTGGAATTTGAGTTACCTGCCGCGGACTGTTGATCTCTTGATTCGAGCGCGAATTCTTGCGGGTCAAGGCCCGAGTAATTCTGTCTTGAAGTCCGACTGTATCTTCCGGATTGGCTTCATTAGGTGCCGTCACCAATTGCAATCCTAAAACTCTACGAAGACTTGGCGGAGGGGCTGGTGAGTTGCTCGATATCTGTCTGGTTTGAGCTGACCCGCGATCGAAATTGGGTGACGAATACTGACCGCTGGTCGCAGTTCCGGGCGCGATATGGACCGGAGGCGCGTAGTTCCGAGTCGGTCGGCCAGGGTAGCCGATTTGTGACTGGGACGAAGCCTGCCGAACAGGATGATTGGACTGTTCAGTGAATGCTTCGTTTAACGCAGCCTGATCGTATTGACTGGCAGAACTGGAATCCGCTGGTTGGTAGCCGTTTGAACCGCGTGGTGACTGTGGTGATCGAAACTGTTGGGCGAAGGTATTGGCGTTCGGGCAACAGGCAAACGTCGTGAAGAAGGTGGCAGTCAAACAGGCCAAAGACATCCAGCGGCGCCGCAGATTTTCCCGTTTCAAGGAAACTTGGGAAGCGTAGCTGTGGTCAAGTCCAAACCCGCAGAAGGCTGGTTTGACTTGTTCGGTGATTGCATTGAACAAAATCGGATCGATTTGCTGATCGCTAGGAAGGGTGGTTGAGATGTTCCTCCGTGCTGTAATTCGGAGACTCTTGAGTAATCGCAATGTCATGGGGGTGGCTTTCTCTAACACTGGCCGCAGAGACTCGAATAAATCGGGCCTCCGTTCGTAATTGATCAATTGTCTGCGTTCCGCAATAGCCCATGCCAGCGCGCAAACCACCAACCAATTGGTAAACAAAATCACTTAATGCCCCCTTAAACGGTACCCGGCCTTCGACGCCTTCGGGAACCAATTTTCCTGGGCCGCCGTCTGCTTGTCGGTATCGTTCGCTGGATCCCCGAGCCATTGCGCCCAGTGATCCCATTCCGCGGTACACTTTAAATGTGCGACCTTGGTACAAAATCGTCTCACCTGGACTCTCTGCCAAACCGGCAAACAGTCCGCCAATCATTACGCAACTTGCTCCCGCCGCAATCGCTTTGGTCACGTCGCCGGAGTAACGAATTCCTCCGTCGGCGATAATCGGTATGTTATGTTTGTTGGCGACCTTCGCCGCTTCGTATATGGCGGTGATCTGAGGCACACCAATGCCGCTGACCACTCGCGTCGTGCAGATCGACCCAGGCCCGATACCAACTTTAACGGCATCGGCCCCTGCATCGATCAATGCTTGACATCCATCGCCGGTCGCGATGTTTCCCGCGATGACGTCGATATCCCATCTCTTTTTTATTGCCGCGACCGTTTGCATCACATTCAGCGAATGGCCGTGGGCGCTATCCACGATCAGGACATCCACACCTTTGTCGATCAGCTGCTCGGCCCGATCCAAATCATGGACGCCAATCGCCGCTCCGACCCGCAGCCGTCCTTGCGTGTCTTTGCACGCATTGGGGAACCGCCGCATCATGTCGATGTCTTTAATCGTTATAAGTCCCTTTAGTTTCTTATCTTCGTCAACCAGCAAAAGTTTCTCCACCTTTTTAGCCGTTAAAATTTTCTCAGCTTCCTCAAGCGTTACATTCCCCGTCGCCGTCACCAGCGGTTCAGCTGTCATCACGCCAGAAACTGCAATATCCACGGTTTCCAGAAACCTCAAATCTCGCCGGGTCAGGATTCCGACAAGTTTGCCATCAGCTAGCACGATCGGTACGCCGGAGACATTGTGCTGTGCCATCAAATTTTTGGCTTCGCCGACCGTGGCCGTCGGGGGCAACGTGATCGGGTCAAGAATGATCCCGTTGGCGGATCGTTTGACTTTGTAAACTTCCGCCGCCTGATTGGCAGCGGACATGTTTTTATGCACGACTCCCAGCCCACCCACTTTAGCCAAGCCAATGGCCATTGCATGTTCGGTGACCGTATCCATCGGGGAACTGATGAACGGGATATTGATCGAGATGTTGCGGGTCAATCGCGTGGCGACATTGACCTCGGACGGAACGACTTCACTATAACGTGGCTCGATCAAGACATCGTCGAACGTGATCGCGGTGTGCCGAATTTTGTCGTCCATCAGGGCCTCATCAGTTCCAAGGGTTGGATAAATGAAGCAATGAATTATGGAAAGTTTCGGTCCCAAGGGCAATCGGTCTTAGGTCGCAAACAGATTCCCCAGATCTTTGAAGGCCTTGAATTCGAGTGCGTTTCCGGACGGATCGAGAAAAAACATGGTGGCCTGTTCGCCTGGTTCTCCCAGGAATCGAATATAAGGAGCAATGACGAACTCCGTGTTTTCCTGTTGCAAACGCTCGGCGAATTCCTGCCAAACACTCCATTCCAGGACAACTCCGAAATGGGGAACCGGGACACCATGCCCATCGACATAATTGGTACTATTTGCGGCGGCGATGGGCTCTTTGGCGACTTGATGAGCCACAATCTGGTGACCGAAAAAATCAAAATCGATCCAGCGATCGCTGCTGCGTCCCATCGTGCAGCCAAGTTTTGTCACGTAAAAGTCTCTGGCCGCGGCCAGATCGTGGACTGGAAACGCCAAATGGAAGGGGCTGAGCGAGCGTGAGGGTGTCGACATGGAGCTGCGTGGGAATAACGGTTGATTGGAATTGCAAACGATCAAAGGGAAGCGGTCGGACCAGAGTTTCGGATCAGGAGGGTGATTTTAACCGTCGGCAGCCGATTGGCAAGGATTCAGCAATTTGATTTCCTGGAGAGGATACGGGGTGGGTTCTTTAACTTCTAATTATTTAAGTCGCAGTTGAGAGTTTTCATCCTCAGGCGTTTTTTGTCATGACTGTTTTACGCCATGTTAATGATTTAGAATTCGGTTCAACGATCCGATGGGTCGGTTGCAATCAACAGTGCTGACGTCTCGATAGGTTCTCGCATGACTTTAGAAAATCCCTACGATCCACCGGCGGAGGAAACGAAACCAGTAATTTCGGGGCGATCTCCCGGCGTCTGGGCCTGGATCGTCGTCATCGTGGGATCTTTGGTCGCGGGTGGTTTCATGTTTTTTGTCAGTTGCTTTGGCGTGCTGTTGTTGTTCGGAATCGGAGGAAACATTTCGGGAACTGGAGGAAACATCTCGGGAACTCTGGGCCCCTGGGATTCCATATTGCCATTTTTGATGGGGTCGATACCATTTCTCGCCTTTGCGGCTACCGTCTTCTTGATGATTCGGGCCTTCCAAAAATCCACTGATCGTTCGCGTCAGCGGGAGATCAATGATGATTGATCAAACATCGCCTACAAAAATTTGCGGATTATTAAGTCAAGCGTAGCTGGCCGGGACAAATCATGACCGTTTATCGCGATTACAATTTTCTGGGATCGACTCAAAGTCTTTGTCCCGAGTGTCTTGAGCTGGTAACGGCCAAAATCATTTCGCGTGACAACCGAGTCTACTTTCGCAAGTTCTGTTCGACCCATGGCGAGCGGGAAGATTTTGTTTGTAGCGACGTCAGTTGGTTCGATCGAACGGATTATATTTTGCCGGGGAAGATTCCCAACGCATTTGGAATCGAGCGTCAGCGCGGATGCCCCTATGATTGCGGTTTGTGTACCGAACATGAACAACACACTTGCATTGGACTGTTGGAAATAACGTCCCATTGCAACCTCGAATGCCCCATTTGTTTTGCTGGCAGTGGACCGGGCGGTCGGCATTTGAGTTTCGAACAATGTTGCGCCGCTATTGATCGGTTGGTCGAAGTGGAATCAAAACCGGAGGTTTTGCAGTTGTCCGGCGGCGAGCCGACGATTCATCCTGAGTTTCTGTCGATCTTCAATTATGCGTGCGAGCAGCCGATTGATGTGGTCATGATCAATACCAACGGAATTCGCATTGCGCGCGATCCCGAGTTTGTTGACCAATTGGCGCAACAGCGCAAGCGTTGTGAGATCTATTTCCAGCTGGATTCACTTGACGATCGCCAAACGCAGTCCCTCCGGGGCCAATCGTTGCTGGAAACGAAATTGAAAGCGCTGCGAATTCTTGGTGAACATGGCATTCGTACGACCTTGGTTTGTACGTTGCAGGCAGGCGTGAATGATGACCAGATCGGACCGTTGGCGGATTTTGCAATGTCGCGACGTTGGGTCACAGGATTGAGCTTTCAGCCGACGACCTATACCGGCCGGTATTTTTTACCGGCGGATCTGGAACAACGAATTACTTTTCCCGATATCCTGCAGGGAATCGAACAGCAGACCAGCGGTCAATGGCGTGAATCCGATTTTTCGCCGTTGCCCTGTGCCCACCCTAACGCCCACACATTGGCTTATGCGTATCGAAAATTTGATGCGGCGGGTGAGCGGTTTGTTCCGCTGGCCCGATTCATCAATTTCGAGCAGCATTTGGATTTGTTGTCCGGGCGGATTACCTTTGACCGCCCGCGAGCCAAAACTTTGATCGAGACCTATTTGAATTCGTTGGGGTGTGGACCGGCCGGCTGTAATTCGGCGGAATCACGCGCGAAATTCGCCAAGTCTGCAACAGAGTTTGCCCTGCAAAAACTTGCCGGTAGCGGCGCGAGTTTCGACCTGGTGGAGGCGTTCTTGACACAGGCACTGACACTTTCGCTCGAACCCGAAGATCTGTTGCGCGTTACGACAACCTCGTTTATGGATGCCTACAATTTTGATGTTCGCCAATTGATGAAATCCTGTGTCCATCAAATTCTTCCCAGCGGTCACTTGATTCCATTTTCGGCCTACAACGTACTGTACCGCGATGGCCATGTCCCATTGCCAAATTTGCGTGCCCCGCAACGGGTGGCTTTGACTTAAACATGAGTTACGTGTTGTTTATGGTCTTGGCGATGGTTAGTGCCGCGATCGTGGCGCGGTGTTGGCCGCACTCCCTGGCACTACTTCCGGCTCAGCGTTGGTTTATCGGCTTGGCCGGATTTTCCGCTGCCATCCTGTTTGCGAAATTGCCGTTTTTGGTGCTTCGGGATGATGTCTTGCAGCATGCCGGAACGCTCTTGATGGGAGGTAAATCGATTCTATTTGGTCTGGTTGGCGGTTATGCTGGAGTCGAGTTGGCTAAAAAATATCTCGGGGTTACCACCAAGACGGGAGATGCATTTGTCGTTCCTGTCGCAGTCGGCGTGGGAGTCGGACGCTGGGGCTGTTTTTTTGCCGGATGTTGCTATGGAGTCCCGACAGAAATGCCTTGGGGGATCGTATTCGCCGCCGCTGACTCAGTCGCACGACACCCGATTCAAATCTATGAATCGGTTTTCCATCTGTCGCTGGCGGGGTTGTTAGCGTGGCTGCGACAAGCAGGAAAATTTCCGGGACAGCTGATCAAGGTCTATTTTCTGAGCTATTTCGTGTTCCGTTGGCTTACCGAGTTCATCCGCCCCGAGATTGCGGGGGAGTGGGGGTTGACCGTCTATCAATGGTCGATCCTCGTATTCATGCCGGTCTTTCTTTTACTATGGCATCGCGATGCGCAGCGTTTTTCGCAACGAGCAACCCAGCTCGACACACATTAAATTCAGTGTGAATCAACAGGGACACGACTACCAACCGGACGCTGGCTTCGGCACAATAGACTATTTCCGATCCTTCCATCTGTTCGCGAACTGCACTTTTGAATTCCGAGAAAACCAAAATTCTATCCGTCACGGAATTGACCAGCGAGATCCGTTTCAATCTCAACAATCAATTTTCCGAAGTCTATGTCGCCGGAGAAATTTCTGGCCTGACACGTCCCAGTTCCGGCCATGTGTATTTCACGCTTAAAGATCAAACAGCACAGATCAGTGGCATTATTTGGCGCAATGATGTTGAGCGATTGAAACGACAAAAATTCGAGCTTGAGAATGGACTTGAGTTCATCTGTGGCGGCAGTCTGGACGTGTACCCGCAACGGGGAACCTATCAATTGGTCGTGCGATCGGTGCAGCCAGTGGGTGCGGGACCGTTGGAGTTGGCGTTTCGGCAATTGCACGCCAAATTGGAATTGGCGGGACTATTTGATCCGCGTCACAAAAAACCGCTGCCGAAATTTCCGCGTTGCGTCGTGGTGATCACGAGTCCAACCGGTGCGGCCGTCCGGGATTTTTTGCAAGTTCTCGATCGTCGTTGGCAAAATATGGCAGTGATTATCATTCCGGTCAAAGTCCAGGGACCTAGCGCCGCCGAAGAAATTGCCGACGCAATTCGATCGGTTAGCCGATTTGCGAAACCTCCTGATGTCGTCGTGATCACGCGAGGTGGTGGCAGTATCGAAGATCTGTGGAGCTTTAATGAGGAAGTTGTTTGTCGCGCGATTTTTGATTGCCCGATCCCGGTTATCTCTGGCGTCGGTCATGAGATTGACGTGACGCTGGCGGATTTGGTGGCCGATGTGCGCGCGTTGACGCCGAGCGAAGCGGCGGAACGATTGGTCCCTGACCGGCAGGCACTGTTGGCAGATTTGGCCGAATTGCAACCGCGGTTGCGGAAAGCGGTTCGGTCGCGGTATCGGGTTGCTGCCCAGGAATTGGATCAGTTAGCAAACAGGTCGGTGTTGACGCGCCCCCTCGATCGGATTCGGCAGGAGTCATTGGAGTTGGATCGGATTGACCAACGAATGGGTCGGTTGATGCAGCAGCAAATCACGGTTCGCCAGCACCAAATGAGAGAATTGAGCGGTCGATTGGAGTCCCTGAATCCGTTATCAGTTTTGGCCCGCGGGTATAGTCTGACGTCCGATGCGACGGGCACTATTTTGACGGACTTTGATTCAATCCAAGTCGGTGATACGATAACGACTCGATTGGCGCAAGGGACTTTGACCAGCCGGGTGGAGCGCAAATCTCTGTAGATAATGACGGCAATTGTACTGGGCAGCCTTAATGGCGAAAAATAAACCAAAACCGGCTACAGAAGCCGTCCCATTCGAGGATGCTTTGGAGCAATTGAAATCGATCGTGGCGGAGCTGGAAAATGGTAATTTGTCCCTGAGTGATTCTCTGGAAAAATATGGTCAAGGGGTCAAAAACCTCAAACACTGTTACCAAGCGTTAGAATCGGCCCAAAAAAAAATCGAATTGTTGGTTCGATTGGACGAACAGGGTAAACTGATCACCCAGCCGTTTGAAGCCGAACCCACCCATTCGACTGCCACAAAATCAAGTGGTACGACAGGTTATTCCGGGGCTTCGAAAACGGTTGAACCATCGCAGAAACAAAAAAACGATAACGAATCCACCCACGATGAATTTGACGACGATGAGTTTGATCCAAATTCGTTGTTTTAGTGCTTTCCCGTCCGCGAACCACTGAACCACCTCGCATCCGCGAATTTCTTGCATGACAGCTCTCCCGATGACGACTTTTCCAACCGAGCTTGACAGCTACCGTGCACAATTGGAGCGCCAGCTCGAGGCTTACTCGCAATTTGATGCTGGTTGTCCGGCGCATCTGGCAGACGCGATCCGCTACAGTCTACTGGCACCCGGAAAGAGAATTCGCCCCTTACTGGTGCTAATGGCGGCCGAGTTGTGTGGTGGTGTGATTGAAAACGCGTTGCCGGCTGCCTGTGCTGTTGAAATGATTCACAATTATTCACTGATCCATGACGATCTGCCGGCCATGGATGATGATGATATGCGACGGGGCCGACCGACGTGTCATATCCAATTTGATGAAGCCACGGCGATCCTGGCGGGGGATGCATTGATCCCGTTGGCCTTTGAGATTATCGCGCGAGATATTCGCCCGGCAACGGTCGCCTTGGAGTGCGTTACGGCGCTCGCCCGGGCTTGTGGCGCAACTCAAATGGTTGGCGGTCAGGCCGATGACTTGGGGTTACAATTTAGTGCACCGAACGTCGAGTCATTGGAAAAAATTCATAATCGAAAGACTGGTGCGCTGCTCTCGGTTTCGCTGGAATTGGGCGCAATTACCGCTGGCGCGACTGCGAAAAACCGACAAAGCCTGATTATTTATGGAAATCGTCTCGGTTTAGCCTTCCAAATTGCAGATGATCTGTTGGATTTACGCGGCTCACAAGCCAAAATGGGGAAGCGGACGGGTAAAGATGCCGACCGTGGAAAATTGACTTACCCTTCCGTACTGGGCGAACAACAAAGTGAGGTTCGGGCTCAAGCGATGGCCGATGCTGCAATTGCGGCGCTGGCTCCGTTTGAGGATGCGGCCCTGCCACTAATCCAACTCGCTCGATTCGTTGTTGATAGGACGCATTAAAATTATGACCAAACTACTTCCCACGATTAAATCACCGCTGCAGTTGCACGGCATGCCGCTGGAGCAACTGAATCAAGTAGCCGCCGAGATTCGAGAAACGCTGTGCAATTTGCTCAGCCTCCGTGCCGCCCATTTCGCGTCGAATCTCGGCGTGGTCGAACTGACTCTCGCGCTGCACAGCACCTACGATTTTCTTCAGGATCATTTGGTTTGGGATACCGGACACCAAATCTATCCGCAGAAATTAATCACCGGTCGCTACGACGAATTTCAAACGATTCGAACCAAAGGGGGCTTGATGGGATATCCCAACCCCGCCGAAAGTGACTACGACTTATTCATGACGGGACACGCCGGTTGCAGTGTTTCGACGGTTGTCGGACTGCGCAGTGGCGATGATATTCTGGGACGAAAAAACTATTCGGTTGCCGTGATCGGGGACGGAGCATTTCCCTCGGGCATTGTGATGGAAGCGATTAATAACGCCTCGGAACTGAAATCGAAAATGCTGGTCGTGCTAAACGATAATGAAATGTCGATCTGTCCACGGACTGGCGGAATTGCCACCTATCTCGATCGCTTGCGTTCAAACCGCCTGTACGAAGGCGTAAAAAAAGAAGTCGTCAATCTGCTTAACAAAGTCCCAGTGCTGGGCGATCCGACCGAACGATTGCTGTTCCAAATCAAGGAAGGAGTCAAAGCCGGATTACACGGCGGGATGATGTTTGAAGAGTTTGGCTTCAAATATTTCGGCCCGATCGATGGACATGATATTGGAGTCATGAAGAAGTATTTGAAAATGGTCCGTGAAATCAACGGCCCCGTGCTGTTGCATGTGATCACCAAAAAAGGGCATGGCTACCAACCAGCAGCCGAAGATCCCGTTTACTTCCATACACCTCCGGCATTCGAAAGAACATCCGACGGAAAACCGGTGCTCAAATCCGAATCCGGGGGGAAGGCCTATACGAATCATGCCCGTGACGCGATTGCCGATCAAATGCGACACAATGACCGTGTCACTGTGATTACTGCCGCGATGTGCCAAGGCAATAAATTGGAACCGATTCGCAGTGAGTTTCCTGAACGGTTTTTCGACGTCGGAATTTGTGAGTCCCATGCTGTCGCTTTTGCGGCCGGGCAAGCGAAAGTTGGTTTGCGACCGATTGTCGATATCTACAGCACGTTTTTGCAGCGCAGCTATGATCAGATCTTCCAGGAGGTCTGTCTACAGAATTTGCCGGTCACTTTCATGCTCGATCGCGGCGGGCTGACCGCCGACGATGGACCGACTCACCATGGAACGTACGATCTAGGGTACATGCGCATGTTTCCCAATATGGTCGTGATGGCGCCGGGGGATGCCAATGATTTGGGCGCGATGTTGGATTTTGCGCTGGCTCACGAATCGCCCTGTTCGATTCGCTATCCCAAAACCAACGCCGCCGATATCTCGCGCGAGCTGCAACCGGTCGAGTTGGGCAAATCGGAAAGCCTGCGCCCAGGTCGCGACGGAACGATCATCGCGTGCGGGACGGTCTTGCAAGACTGTCTCGACGCGGCGGAAATACTCGCCGTCGAGGGACTTGATGTTGGTGTGGTAAGCGCGCGTTTTGTGAAACCGATCGACCGCGAGATGATCAGGCGTACCTTAACTGCATCGAGTTTTGTGGTTACCGTCGAAGAGGCCACCCTGATGGGAGGCTTTGGCAGTGCGCTGCTGGAGGCGGCCAACGAGATGCACCTCGATACTTCGCACGTGCAACGGATCGGTGTTCCAGACCTGTTTGTGGAACATCAATCACGCCCCGAAGTATTAGCCGAACTGAAACTCGATGCGGCGGGAATTGCCGAAACCTGTCGTCAAGCCGTTCGTCGCCGAGCGCTGCAGGATCCCCTTCCCGCCCCAGGTGCGATGCGGTGAGTCAGCGCATTAAAGCGGTATTGCTCGGTTCCGGAGATCGAAAACCGGAATTGTTTCCGGCACTCGCGCGCCTCCGTCCAGCAATTGAACAACGCGTCGATATCGTCGCCGAGGATTTTGATTTTTCGCAAGACCTCAGCCAACTTGATGCGGAGATTGCAATCGTTTTGGGCGGCGACGGCTCGATTTTGCGAGCTGCCAAGCGAATGGGGCACCACCAATTGCCTGTGTTGGGTGTCAACCTTGGAAAGCTTGGCTTTCTCGCCGATGTTCACCCGGACCTGTTGGCTTCCGCACTCGATCACATTGTGGCGGGGCGACATCGGTTGGTGAATCACCTGATGATGCGGTGCCAGGTGATTCGCGATGAGCAAGTGATATTCGACGAGATCGGCTTGAATGAAGCGGCCATTTTGGGCGGGCCACCGTTTGAAATTCAATTGATTGAACTCTATGTCGATGGGCATTTGGCGACGTCCTATCGCTGCGACGGTTTGATTGTCAGCACACCGATCGGGTCAACGGCCCACAATCTTTCGGCGGGCGGCCCGATCCTACGCAAAAACTTGGAGGCCTTTGTGATCTCGCCGATCAGTCCCCATACGCTTACCATTCGCCCCGTCGTCGATCGTAGCGATCGAATTTACGAAATCGTTGTTAGCAAACCCAATCGCTCGACGTGCATCGTGCTCGACGGTCAAGTCCTGTCGCCACTAAGCGCAACCGATCGAGTTCAGATCCAACGAGCCGAACCGGTCTTCCAATTGATCGAGATTCCCGGCAAGAGTTATTACCGGACTCTGCGTGAAAAATTGGGTTGGGGTGCACATTATTAGTGGAATCGAGCGAACTTTGCTTGTGTATTTTCACTCTTTTCACCAAACTCGCCAATCTGGCTTGAGTCAAACGTGAGTAATTGGGTAAATTCGGTTTCCCATAACTTAGTTTCCACGCACGCCGATTCGCCGCCATGAAGATTCAGTTTTACAATTCTTTGACCAATCAACTCGAAGATTTTTCGCCGCTCGAACCGGGCGTGGTGCGGATGTACAGTTGCGGGCCAACTGTTTATGACTTTGCCCATATTGGTAATTTCCGTTCGTTCCTCTTCGGTGATTTATTGCGGCGGTTTTTGGAACTGGTCGGATATGAAGTCCAGCACGTGATGAATATCACCGACGTCGGTCACATGCTCGAAGGCGAAACCGACAAAATGGCCGAGGCGGCCAACCGCGTCACGCAAAACAAGAAATCGGGTCGCGTGGCTGAGGGGGCAATTGAAAACCCCAACGATCCGTATCAGATCGCCGAATACTATACCAAAGCGTTTATGGAAGATTCGCGACGACTGGCCTACAAAGTCGCCTATGAGTATCCGCAGCGCGTGCCGCGCGCGACCGAGCATATCGACGGCATGCAGGAAATGATTCAACGATTGCTCGACAAGGGTCATGCCTATATCGCCAAAGATGGCGTCGTCTATTACAGCGTTCAATCGTTTCCGGAATACGGTCGACTAAGTGGCAACACCTTGGAAAAAATCCAATCGGGTGCTGGCGGTCGCGTTTCGGATTTGAACCAAACGATGAAAAATCATCCTGGCGATTTCATGCTTTGGAAACCGGATGCCCACCATATTATGAAATGGGATTCGCCGTGGGGTGTCGGATATCCGGGCTGGCACATCGAGTGCAGTGTCATGGCGCGTAAAGTTCTGGGCCGCGATGTCATTGATATTCATACGGGCGGCGAAGACTTGATTTTTCCACATCATGAATGTGAGATCGCGCAATCTTGTGGCGCGACGGGCAAAGACCGATTCGCAAATTTCTGGATTCACGCCCGGTTCCTGTTCGTCGAGGGGGAGAAAATGTCGAAGTCTCTCGGTAATTTTTATACGGCGCGTGATGTGTTCGAGGGGAAAGTTCTGGTCGATGGCAAACCATCCGGACAAAAAGTTCATCCGGCGGTGTTGCGTTTTGAGTTAATCAAATCCCATTACCGCGCTAACATGAATTTCACGATGAAGGGTCTGCTGGACTCGAAACAAACAATCAACCGGCTGACTAATTTCCGCCACGACCTGGAATCCAAAACCGGCGGCCAATCGGACGCCGTTGATTTGACCCATCCGGTCCTGAAACAATTTGCCGAGGCGCTCGCCGACGATTTGAATATCTCAGCAGCGTTGGCAGTGATGCACACCTGGGTCAAAGGCGATCATCCCAATCCGGGCGAATCATTGGGTGTTTGGAAACAAATGAATTCGGTGCTGTCCATCGCTCCGATCAATGAAGGAATCCCGGGGGCAGTCAACGAAGAAGATTTTCAGGATGCGTCCGGAATGACAGTCGAGCAAGCTCAAGAGTTATGCCGGGCCATGGACGCTGCCAAAAAAGCAAAAGACTATGCGGCCTCGGACAAAATCCGCCAGCAAATTCTGAAGGCTGGTTTTGAAGTTCAACAAACCGCCGATGGCTCCACGATTAAAAAACAACTGTAAAAAATATTCGACACCTCTGGCTGAACGCCACCAAAATGGATATTCGATTTCATAAATCCCGCAGGCTTGTCCTGCGGATGGTTGGGCTTTTCGCTACCTACAGAACGACGCACTCCCTTTCGCTTTGCCTCCGGCAAATCCGGCGGCAAAGCGAAGATGGCGTGAACTCGTTGAGTAGTAAAAAACCTAAGTATCCGCAGGACAAGCCTGTGGGATTAGCAACCTGAGTGGTGGCATTCAGCGAGAAGTGTCAAATAAAGTGGAATCGACTCACAGCCAATCGAATCCATCAGGACCGGCAGAAAGTCTACTCCACACATTTTCCGCTCGTTGATCAGTTTCGCGTCGAAGTATTGACGGGTTGTTCCTCGTTTGCCAAAACTTCGGCAATCGCGGATAGTTTCGCGTAATCGTGATAGCCAGTTGCCACATAGCGAACGGTACCTGTGCGATCGACAAACAGGGTCGCCGGCAGTTTCATTTCACCCGGCACTCGTTTTTTCAAATCATTGGTTCCTAATCCACACGGATAGTTCACTTGATTTTCGGCCCAGAACTTCTTGACCACCTCAACACAGCTAAGCGGGTCCTCGGGTGAATCCATCGAGACTCCCAAAACCTGAACACCTTGCCCCTGAAACTCTTTTTGCAAGCGGATAAAGTGTGGAATTCCCTGGCGGCAAGGCGGACACCAAGTCGCCCAAAAATCAACCACGAGAATTTTGTCCCTGAAATCCTGGGATGCCAAACTCCCGCCCGCGACATCGTCAATGTTGAACTGTAAACGGAACGAGTCGAATTCCTCGATTTGTTGCCGTCCCCATAGCTTTACTTTCACCAAATAGGCTTGTTCCAACGATTCTAAATGCGCTTGCAGGGCAGGTTGATCATTGAGTCGTCCCAGTAGTGGGTCGGTCGCCAGTTTCTCAAAATCGCAGAACCCCAATTCGCACGCTTCCGAAATCGCTTGTTGAGCGGCGACTTGATCGCCGCCAATGGCATACGAAGTTGCCAGCCCAATCAACGGTTCCGCCAAACTCTCTTTCCCATTGGCTGGAAACTGGGGATGGCGGCTCAAGTTTCTAGCGATCGAACCTTGGCAATTCCGGAGCCCCACATAGGTTGGCTCGCTCAATGGCAAAGTAATCAGGGCAAGTTGACCGACTGAATTCATGAAATGGTAGGCCGTCTCTGGATTTCCGTGGCCATCGAACAGCTGGTTTGATTTCAGCAATCCGACGGTCGCCACGGCCTCATTTACGATCTCACCACGTTTCACATCATCGGCAAACTCAATCAAAACAAACAATGTCTTCAGATAATCAACGGAAAACAGGGGGGTTTTCGTTGCCAATTGCTTGGCATCCTTAGCCATCACAAAAGCCTGGTCGACTTTGCCGGCTTTCGCCAACTCGACTGACTTATTTAATCGGGCAGCTGGAGTCAGGGACGGATTGCCCCCGCCATTGTGGGCATCAACAAAACTCAGTGGTCCTCCTTGAGAGTTAGCCAAATTGGCTGCCTGTGAGGGAACCGAACCAAGCGTGTACAAAACAAGACTTGCAACAATACTCACCAACAAAATTCGCAAACGCATTTTTGCTTCCTTTTTTTCTGATCGTTGGCGAAGGGCCAAAAATCGAATTCCTGATTCTGGTTGTTCTTCCCGAGGTCACGCGACCACCGGTTTGGCAATACAAACTTTGGAACGAGAGTGGGCTAAATGTGGGCAGCTAAATTTCTAGTTTGAACCATCCGATTGGCTCATTGAATTGAGCGGATAGGCTAACACGTCCGATTTGGGGAACTAAAGGGGCTTGCCTTTTGAAATGAGAATTTTTGCCAAAAAAAACTTGGAATGCGAAAAAAAACACCACTAAGATAGTTTAATGGCCAAGTCCGTCGATATTTTATTGCCAGCCCGGTGCCGCAAACAGCTGGATCAGACCGGATCGGTAACGGATTTGGGGGGCCCGGTCGGGGACGGATTGAAGCGGACCACAGAATTTTTGTAACCGTTCTCAGCCCCAACTCATCGGTCCGGCGTAGGCGGGAATCCAGCGTTGGCCAGACTGGAATCCGGAAACCGATCCGACTGGATTCCGGCCTATTCGGGAATGACTAACTAACGAAGCGTGAACGGTTTACCGATTTTTTTGCCGGTCCGCACCGAACTAAACTTCGTTTTCCAAATTCCACCCATCGGGCAAAATCGAATTTTTCACGACGATCGAAATTCCCTCACGGATCGAACAGATCGGGTGATTCAAAGAAGTATTCTGGCGAGCCGACTCGTTGATGATGGTCACGTTTCGGCCCACCGAAACATTTTTGTCAATGATCGCTCCCTGGATCACGGCTCCCTCGCCGATTTCCATGGGAACAGCGCGTCTTTCGCGGCTTTCACTGTCCGCTTCGTAGAAGTCATTTCCCATGATTATCGAGTCGCGAATCGTTACATTGCGACCGATAATAGTTCGCAGTCCGATCACGCTGTTTTCGATCGTCACATTGTCGCCGATCCGACAGCCATGGCTAATCAGGCTGCGAGTTACTCGACCGCCGGAAATGCGAGTCGGCGCGAGGAAGCGAGCGCGGGAATAGATCGGTGCATCTGCTTTGGCGAGTTCAAACACCGGTTCATCCGCAGCCATCGCCAGATTCGCGTGATAGAACGATCGGATGGTTCCGATATCTTCCCAGTACCCGTCAAACAAATGCATTTGAACCCGATGTGATTTGATCGTTTCGGGGAAAATTTCCTTCCCGAAATCCGCATAATCCGAGTTCAATAAGACCTCCCGCAGCAGATCTCGGTTGAACACGTAAATTCCCATGCTGGCTAAACAATCCCGATTATTGCTGGGAATCCCTTGCGAATCGATCCAGGCGGGGTCGGTACTGACCGCATCCAGCTCAGCTGGGGTTTGGGGCTTTTCAACAAAGTCGGTAACACGGCCCTGGTTATCAACTTTCATGATGCCGAACCCTTTGGCTTCCTGGCGGGAAACCGGAATGCAGGAAATCGTGACATCCGCCTTGGTTTTTTTGTGGGTATCGATCAACTGGCCGTAGTCCATCCGATACAGCTGATCGCCGGAGAGAATGACGACATATTCGATGCCCGGTTGGTCAAAATAGATCAAATTCTTGCGAACCGCATCGGCCGTTCCTTGGTACCAATGCGAGCCCGCGTTGGGAGTTTCCTGGGCTGCTAGCAGTTCCACAAACCCACCGCTGAAATTGTCAAATGAATACGAGCGGCGAATATGGCCATGCAAACTGACTGACATAAACTGAGTCAACACATAGATTCGATTGATTCCGCTGTTAATACAGTTGGAGATCGGGACGTCAATCAAGCGATACATTCCGCCCAGCGGAACCGCGGGTTTACTTCGAATCGATGTGAGTGGGGCCAGCCGCGTACCACGGCCGCCGCCAAGAATCAAAGCAACGGATTTTCGAACTGACATGGATGCACTGGGAAACCGAGGGAGTTTTAAAATTCAACGTACATCTTGGTTAGAATGACATTTCCACCACTATTTGCAAGTAGCGTTGCCCTCGATGGGGGCAGCGCCGTCATCGACCTTGTGGGTCAGCACCTTGAAGTTCTTGTAGCACATGCCGACCAGTTGGGTATCAAAGAACATCATGAAGCCGTCTTGGTTGGAATGCTCCTGCTTGCCCGGCCCATCGAACGAAGTATCCCGCCCGTTGTCGCCCGCGAAGATCAGGATCGTGTTATCGCGCAACCCCAGCGCATCGAGTTTGTCCAGCAGGACCTGGAAGTCGCCGTCAATCATCTGTACCCAATCCGCCACGGCACCGCCGTTCGATGAGTGCTCATATTCTTTCCGGGGCAGCACCGGGAAGTGCCGTGGTGCAACCGGTGCGAACCGAATACCGTCCAGTCATCAAGGCCGCCCGACTCGCGGTACATTGCGACTCGACATTGTAGTTGGTCAGCTTCAGGCCTGCGGCGGCAAAGCGGTCAACATTAGGCGTCCTCGCTCCCAGTGGGTAGGCGCCGCCATAACAACCCCAATCACCGACCCCGGTGTTGTCCACGTGGAAGTAAAGAATATTCGGTTTTTTGTCCGCATTGGGTTTCTGATCCGCGGCTTGCGCGACGCTGATGGTTAGCAAGCCGCACAGGGCGGCGAGGATGAATTTTGGTTTCCTGATGGGCTACTTTGTTTGTGTTGATTTCAGAAATGTGGTTGCATCCGCATTTTAACAGAATGTCGTCCGATCCAAAAAGTACATTGACGATTTGCGAACTGCTGAGAATCATCCGCAGCGACTCGGATAAATGCGATTTACAGCTGTCTCTTTTCTGATCAAACTGCCGATCCAAGATAATTGGCTCGGCCGCTGCTGCGCCCTTCATTTGATTCGTTGTAAATTTTGACCATCTCTGTCGAAAGGCAGTATCGATCCCGACCGAGTTTTCGGTCTCACGAAGATTGCCGAACTCGTTTTTCTTCAGTCAAAATGCTCGTTTGAGTTTTTTCACCCCACGGGAAGTCCGATTCGTGGATGGCGGGATGCGGATTTTTTTGTAAAAAAATGCTCGACGGACTCGTTGTCAAAGTAAAAACAGCCAGCGGTGCCATTAATCCTTATCAGTTGGATCGAGTTTCAATCCCAACTTAGTCAGACCTCGAGCATGAGGCCCCACCCATTCGGCGGGGTAGGGAACATCCCAACCGCGGACTTCGTGCCAGACGAAACGATTGAGATTGTCTTCATCGGTTTCCGTTTTCAGGCCGGTCCGTTCAATCGGCACTGTGGCCAAGATCGTTCGCCATTGGCGTTCTGCACTGGACTGTTCTTCCACATATCCGCCCGCCTGATTCAGCGGCACATTGGCATCCACCGCAGTATACGGTGTGAGGTCTGCGATGGGCTGAAAACAATCGGACATCAGCGGCATCGAAGCATCTTGCTGGTTCATGGGCGGCAGACCAAAAATATGCAAGATGGTTCGCAGTACGCTGGTTTGATTATAAAAATTGGAATTCACACCGGGCCGGCTGTAAGGGCTGACAACCAAACATAGACTGCGATGCCCATCAATATGATCGTAGCCGTTCTGCGGATCATCTTCGTTGATGATAATCGCGGTCTCTTTCCAGAATTTACTGTTGCTGACAGCAGCCACCAAGCGACCGATGGCCAGATCATTATCCGCCATATGAGCTTCGGATGTCACACCGCCGCCGAGGTGGTCTTGGGGCAAATAGACGATTGTCAAATTCGGCAGCGTTCCATTTTTTTCGAACTCTCGAAACTCGTTCAGAAAACGATCCATTCGTAAGACATCCGGGATCACCATATTCCATCCCGGATAGTCGCGCGAAGAGTACCGCCGGAGACGTTCAATACCGATATTTTGTTTAAACTCAATCGGTCGGTCATTGGTGTAGGCTTCCCAAATTGCCTGATACTCCATGCCGTTTGGAGGAGTGGCATAGTCCATCTCGCCAAAATTACGAAACGAGAGCCCAGCCGCCAAAATGTGGTCCCACAAAAATCCACTGGACGAATAAGTAATCGGATCATCACCAAACGAATAACTCCGCGCGAAACCGCCAAAGGCCCGTTCCAGATAAGGGGTCACATTGCCTTCGGTGGCCCAGGAATGTCCGTCGGCGGATAAAACGCCATTGCAATAATAGTTGTCCAAAATTCCAAACCGTCGCGCCAGGGCATGATGGTTGGGGGTGATTTTTTCCGGGAAGATACACAGTTCGGGCTCGCTGCGAGCTTCGGCCACGTCGCCAAATACTTGATCGAAGGTGCGGTTTTCTTTAATGACATAAATCACATGTCGAAGCAAACTGGGCTGGCCCAATTGTTCAGGAATCGGAATAGGCGGATGGTCAGCAGCTTGACTTGGGGGCAATTCGGCTGCCAGCAAGATCTGTTTGACCTTGGAAACCTCGTGAACCGTTTCCGTCCACTTTCGCAATTGATCGGCTTGGAAAATCTGCGTCAGCGGAATTCGTTGCACGGTACCCATTGCATCGTGGCTGTTGCGCCCTTCCTTTTCTGGACGGACGATTGAACGCGATCCCAGACCCTTCACGCAGGCCACATAGAGATATTCGGAGTCACTATCGATCGACACCGGATACCAAGCCGTTGGTATCAATCCCCGGATGTCGGCCGGAGACGTTTTAGCATCCGGTACCAGGGCTGCCGTGGGATCGACGATGGCGACCGCGTTGTTTCCGGCGAGCGCCACGACATACAATTTCTGTTCCACCAACAGGTGAATGGCACTGGGCATCGAGCCAAAAGGTAGTTTTTCATCCGGTTTCACAACCAAGGTGGTCGCTTGGTGGGTTTTCGAATTAACCAAACTGATCGAATCGTCGTTGGTGTTACAAACCACAACTGACGTGGCATTCAATCCAGCCGCCATCACGGACGGATGTAGTTCAACAGCAATGCTCTCGGTTACGGTATTGGTTCTCAAATCGATCAGACTGACGGTTCCGGTATTGGCGATCCCCCGCTCATCGACCACCGTTTCCGTTCCAGCGGAGGGTGCGGTTTTATCGTCGGAAACGGCTCGACGACCGCCGATGTTAGAAACAAACAGAGTTTCGCCGCACAGTACCAAATCAAAGGGAGCGATGCCGACATCGAACGTGCGCGTGGTTTTTCCCGTTGTTAAATCCACAACCGCAACACTGTTGCTCTTCGACAAACAAACATAGGCAGTCAATTCATCGGAGGACAATTTGATACCGCAAGGGAATGATCCATTCGCCAGGGTGATGGTTTTTTCCAATTTGTAGGGATTGTTTTCTTCGGCTCGATCGCTGATCGCATAGACATGCAGTTCGGATTTGGCATTGGTAAAATAAACCCGGTTGTCGCGACCGACGGCGATTCCCCACAGCGATGCTCCATCGGGACTTGCAATCGACTGAACCAGCTTCCATTGTTTGGCATCGATTACCTTTAGTGAATCTCGATCTTTCACCAACAGCCAATGGCCATCTGGCGAAAGTTTAATGTCCACGGGCCGGCCCGAAAAAGGCATTACTTCGCCGGCCGGTTGGATCGAGCGACCGTTCGGCAATCGAGTTTCGTCGACACGGGGTTCCTGATCATCTGGCGAAGAATCGGCGCAGGAAATTTTAGCGCTGGCAACGGGCGTCGTTGGATCGGTGGCCTGGGCCGCTAGTGACTGAGCGATAAGGCTGGCCCAACCCGTCAAAACAATTGTCGCTAAGGCCAAATTCAGATTGGGGTAGTTCGAGTTAATCACCGTCGGTTCCTGATGAAGTAGTATTTTTTTCCGTGTCGTTGTCGAGGTTTGGCAGATAGCTTGGAGAACATTTCATTCGAGCGTTGCGTTTCAATAGCCCAATGTTTCGATTAAGGGTTGCAAAATTGGCATCGCATTTTCGAAATGCGATTCGTATTTCCGCCAGCGACCGTGAGAGGTTTGGTAGACAGGTTTGGCAACGGCGTGGTAGGTAGGTGAACGAACGGCTTTGGTACGAACATGAGCGGTGAACTGCAGCACGGCATTGTCCCATGGCAACTCTAAAAACTCGAGCACTCGTTGCGACTCACCGGCCGGATCGGCAACCAGTGATTCGTATTTGACTTCCAGCCAATCGAGTTTCAAATGGGGGCGGATGGTCAGCCACAGATTCATCGTGCGGGCATACTTCAGCGCGGTTTTTTCCAAGGTGTCGTAATTCACGCTGACGGCGTTTACCGGAAGAAATTGCTGGAAACAACTCAGGCATACATCGCGTGGATCGCGGATCATGACGATCACTTTAGCGGCAGGCAATGCTCGCTGCAAAACCGGCAACATCACAATTGCCTCCGGATTTTTATCGATTAACAGGTGCTTGGGATTCGAGCTACGAGTCAATTGTTCCAGTCGTTGACGGTACTGGGCTAACCCGGTGTTGATCGTCTCCGGGAGGGCCGATTTGAGTATCAAATCGGCCGAATCCCAAGTGTTCCGAGCAATCGGTTTCGGCTCGGCCGCCTGCATGTCGTTGGCAAACACGACGGGATTGAAAAGCGCGTGCAATAATGCCGACGACTCGTCAGCGCTGGCAATGGCCGGATGACTGTCCAAGATTTGTTCGAGCAACGTGGTACCGCTGCGCGGATGACCTGTGAGTAAACAGTATGGTCGGCCAAAACGATTACCGTTAGAAACAGCCGCGTGCTGCCATTCTTCAAAATATTGCGGTTGGATACGTGTCGCAATTTCTGCCGTGAGGCCTGCCACCCAGTTGGACTTTTGCTGGGCCGCAGACTTCCCCGGTAAAGGAACTTGTTTAGCTTCCGTGAGCGATTGGAACGCTTCCGCGTAATGTCCTTGTTTATCCAACACGACCGCCAATTCGAATTTTGCCTGGACGGCAAGAATTTCCGACGGAGCAACAAGCTCGATCGTTTTTCTTAAATAGGCTTCTGCCGATTGCCAATCACCGAATCGAGAGGCCACTAATCCTGCGAGGAATTGTGCCGTTGCCGATTCAGGAGCGGCTCGTAATAACCACTCGACTTGCAATTGCGCTTCGGTCAAGTCATTCGATCGCTCGCAGACCGTTGCGAGTTCGGCTCGCATTGCGACTTCTTCGGCCGGAGCTAGAGAACAGAGCAGGGCCAACTTAAAAGCCCTTACTGCCGCCGGAAGATTACCTAGCAGTCTGTAATTTTGTCCGATCAAAATCAGCGTGCGGCCATCGGAAGAATGTTGTTGCAGCAATTTTTGTAATAATCGGTCTGCCGGATCCGTCATTTGCAACCGAACGTAAATCTGAGCGAGTTCGGCATTGATCGGGCGATGATCGGGATAGGTTTTCGCCAGTTTTTCGTAATGTCGTAATGCTTCTTCGACCCGATTTTGCAAGAACGCCGTGCGCGCCTGTTGCAATCGAAGGACATCTTGAGGGGAGACTTTAACCGCCATATCGGCTCGCGGGTTGACTGACAAACGGAGGAAATCGTCCAGAGATTTCGGTTTGATGCTCGGGGCTTTTCGTGAATGACAGTCCCGATTTAATTGTAGCCAAATTCCTTGGCGTAAGGGTTGAGAATGTCCATGGCCGGTTCCAGATGTTTTTCGTAATTTTTCCAACGTCCCACCGAACGATGATAAATCGGTTTGGTCACGTCATCATAGGTTGGAGTACGGACCGCTTTTTCGGTAGAGCGTTGCTTGACATCAAGCATTGATTTCTCAAATCTCAAGGAAAGAAAATCAGTAAGTCGGGTCGTTTCAGCGACTTGATCGGCGACCAGATCTTCATATCGTGTTTCAAGGCAAGGCCAAGGCAAGCGGTTTCTCAACAGCAACCAATGCCGCATGACGTCATGATAGAATCGAGCGGATTCGACAATGTTGGTCGACGGGGAACTATTCCAGCCGAGGGGCACCATCGTGGAAAAATAGCTGATCACCACATCGCGGGGGTCACGCAAGGGCATTATGATCGAGGCTTCCGGGAACAATCGCAATGGAATAATGAGATCACACGTCAATAGTGGATCTTTTTCGATCAGCAACCGCTCGCCGATCGGTTCACCGATGACCGCCGATGTGAATTTTCGATAAGCTTGCCGACCACTTTGGATTTGTTCATCGTCAAACCCCCGCACTTCGATTAACGCTTCAAACGCATCGGTGGCCTGCCAAACCAGGGGACTAATAAACTGGGACGTCAGAATTCCGGTTTCATCGGTTCCGACGACGGCCGGATGAGAAGTGAGAATTTGTTCGAGCAATGTGGTACCCGAGCGCGGAAAACCAGCGAGCAACGCCAATCGATGGGGCGACGGATCTTCGACTGAGGTCCTATGCCAGCGTTTCAGATCGGCATCGGTGACTCGCTGAATAAAGTCAGCTTGCCGTTGGCGGACATGGTACGAGAAGGCCAAATCCGGTTTGGTTTGTGATGCCAACTGCGATTTGGCCGTGACCAATTCTTGCCAAGCCCGATCGTACTCACCCAAGCGATCAAGGGACGCGGCGAGTTCATATCGCAACTCCCAGTTCGGACCGTCCGGAAAGGAACTCAAATGCGACCTGATTCGATCCACCGCTGCTGCATACGCTCCGTTTCGCTTATCAATGTGGGCGAGTTGTCGAACTGCTTTGCCATTGGCAGAATCGATAGCCAACGCCCGTTCGGAAACCTCGATCGCGTGATCGATTTGATTGGATCGCTCAAGGCAGGCAGCGAACTGCACTAGCAAAGCGACGTTCATCAAAGTATCGCGGTCGGCCGCCGACGACATCACTTCTGCGGCGCGGCCAAACCGACCGGATTGAAAATACGCTTTCGCGATCGATTGCAGTGTCGGGATGTCGGTTTTCGGATCAACGATTAAATCGTTAAACAACTCGTTGGCTCGCTGATATTCATAACATTGCCACAAAGCAAATGCGTACTCCAAACTCAATCGATGGTTCGTTCCGTTGGCGAGCACTGTTTCATAGTGCGCAAACGCCGTGTCCAAATCGCCGGCGTGCAACGACTCCCGGGCCTGTTTTATTTCGATATCGAGGGTCATCGTGAGCCCATGCGGTGCGGATTCATGCGCATTTGCGGTCGGTTGGTCGTTGGATATCGACGTTTTTTTAATCGCGATGATCGATAAAAAAAGCCCGCCCAAGAACGGCGGGCTTTCATTATTTTTTACGGCTGGTTTAAAACCAGACTCGGTAACAATTAACCCTTACGACGTCGAAGCAACAGCGCGCCTAATCCCAAAGCCATCAGCGAAGCGGAGGCTGGTTCGGGAATCGCAGTGACTTGGCCGAAAACAATGTTGTCGACCGCAATGTAGGAAGTCGCACCACTCACCCGAGTAAATTGTAGTGTCAACGGTCCATTCACAGCGGTTGCTGCCGTCATGCCAGTGTTAATTGTGGTCCGGCCACCAGCGTCATTAGGATCATTGGCGGTGTTGAATGCGTCGAACGTGCCAGAAAAACCGGTGCCTACCAGACTCCAATTGTTAATCGTATCTCCACCACCGGCAAACTCGTCCATATCAAAGCTGCTGATAAATACTCCAAATCCGGCACCCGGAGTAAAGATCGCATCCAATACGTTACCACCGGCACCGTTGTAATCAAGCTGACCGACCTCGCCTCGGCCGTCCCAGGTATTGTACTGATCCCATCCCGGGCTGTTCCAGTTGATCTGGATATTAGGCGTTGTTGGTAACGCATTGCCATAACCCGAACCCTGCAGATTTACGTTCGTTGCCAGGCCGTTGAGAAAGGTCAGCGTTTCATCCGCGTTGGCCAAATCCGGTGCCGCAACCATAACTGCGCCGCCCGCGACTATCGCCTTTACAACTTTTCGTTTCCAGTTCTGTACCTTCATAGATGTCTCCCTTAAAAAAACTTTAGAAAAAAGCTACTTCCCGAACGATAATTGAACTGTAATTACTCCACAAACAAACAACAACACTTCCACGAAAACTTCATGCAAATTTAACGAATTTTCTTCCGGTTTCGTCGGAAAGTTCTCGCCAAAACCCCACCAAACAGCATACCAAACGACCCCGGTTCGGGAATCGCGGTGAGTTGTCAAAAGGAGATATTGTCGTTCGCCAAATCCGTTCGATTACCGTCCAAATGTTCCAAACGCAGCGTAAGCATCCCAAAAACCGCTTGGTTACAATTCGTCTGAACCGAGTTGATTCCGTTGGCGGCAACGGTTTCAGTACCGAATTTCAATAGGGTTCCCAGATCTGCCGCGCCACTCCATAGTTCCCAGCGGACGGTATGGCCACTGGCAAATCCGAAGTAATCTACCAAATCAAATCCATCCACGATGACTCCGAAACCAACATCCGGAGTGAAGGCGGCATCAAATTCAGCAATGCCGGATGTGGACTGCAACTGGGCCACGCCGACATTCCAAAGATTGTTTCCATTGTTGTCACGATCCCCATCGTAAGTATCCCAAAACGCATTGCCGGTCGGGAGAAACTCCACCGCAATATTCGGTGTTGAGACCAACCGGTCGCCATAATTGCCGGCATTCAACGCACTGCTATTTCCTGGATTATGTGCGAGCCGACTGAAGGTGAGGGTCGAATCCTGCAAATCAACGATGGAAAAACCACTGCCGACCGCCCGGTGGTCGGAGTTATAGCCGGCCGCGAAAATGTGAGTATTGGGATCCGGGGTCGTGGGGCCAATATTGACAGAGCTGGTGGTGGACAGGCTGGGCCCGCGCGAATAAACAAAATCGATTCGATCGTGTACTTCGTTGGCACCGGGAACACGGGTCCAAGTATAACCCGTGTCGCTAACTTCATTGGGGTGGACGGCCCGAAACGAATCCGAGAAACCGGCATTAGCAATTTTTTCGGAACCCGGCCAACGCACTTTTTTGTCAAACGTGCGGGGAGTCGCATTAGCCGCCGCTTGAGTCCAATCCAAATGCGACGGCTCGTTAAAATCGCCGGCAAAAAAAACGTGATCTTTGGCTCAGGCTGTATTGTTGATCGAATTCAGATCGGCATTGACTTGGGCACCCCGCGTACTTTCGGCACTGGCAATCAACTGGGCTTCGCTTAAGTTCGGATTGTCGCGTAAATCATAGGGTTGATAGGGGTATGGTGTGACATGTGAATTGAACAACCAGATATTGTGTCCCGGCGTAATTTCAATGTTCGCTCCCCGGTTGTCGGCTGATTGACCGACGATGGCGTAACGGCTGAGCACCTGCACGTCGTTGCCGGATTGTTGGTGGCAGTGAAATCCCAATGCGGTTGCCAAGGCCCAACCACTGATGTCATCCATTTCCTGCAAGCCCACGATATCGGCTCCACCAGCCCAAATGATCTCGGCCAGTTTGGAGGTTTGATTGTCCACTCCCCAGACATTGAACGACATGACGTTGAGGTCCATGGACTGACCCACGGCGTACTGCGGAATCAGCGACACCAGGCCCACCAGTGTCGTGGTGAGAATTATCCTGAATTTCTCAATCGCATCTGATCTCGGGTTCGGATGGTCATGTGGTGGCAACAAGCATGGGTTGATTCCGCATTTGGATTCGTCTAGCTGCAGCGAACAATACTCAGAATTATGTTTGCTCGCCAATTCTCCGTCTTGTATGAATCGAGCTTTTTTTTTGTATCATTGCCGCCTGGACAAGTCTCGCGAAAACACCAGGATTTGGCAACACAGCTTTTTTTCCCGGCTGGCGCGAAACGATGCGGCTTTCGCTATTTTTGACTTTCTACCCGACGTATCCTTGTTCATCAAAGATATTCAGGGCCGCTATGTCAAAATCAATGAAACCATGGCGGAAATGTTTGGACTTGGCTCCTCCGATGAGATTATCTCGAAAACGGATTTTGATTTTTTTCAGCCGGCGATTGCGGCCCGCTATGTCGACGAAGATCAACGGGTGATTGCCAGCCAACTTCCCCTGTTAAATCACCGAAATTTCATGCCTGGTTCGGATGGATTTCCGCGATGGTTCAGTTACAGTAAATTTCCTTTGTTTGATGAAATACCAATTCAAAGCCTTGACGGGTTTGTCACCGTTGAGTTATCGCAGGCGGTTTTTGATAAGTTAAACGCTGCAACATGCGGTGTTAATCCAAAAAAAGACCAGCTTATACAACACGTTTTCCAAAATTAACTCGATACTACGATAATCTTAACAATAACTTGATATTCAATGTGTATAAATTAGCCAGTGGCGCTAAAATTGAAATAGTTTGGTTTCGGTCATAGTTAGATTAATTTTTTTTGACAAAGAGGGAAGACAATGAACGAGAAACGTTTGTTCCGATCCGGTTTCACTTTGGTGGAATTGTTGGTGGTGATCGCCATCATCGGAATCTTGATCGGTATGTTATTGCCCGCCGTGCAACAGGTGCGAGATTCTGCTCGTCGCTCAGATAGCATGAATCGCCTCCGTCAATTGACCTTGGCGGTTCACACGCTTGAATCCGCCCGTATGGAGTTGCCTCCTTCGATCACCACGATCACCGGGCAAAAGTACATTCGCGGTTCGGCTTTCGTGCAGATTCTACCTTTTCTTGAGCAACAAAATTTATTGGGTTTGACTTCGTCAACGGGCGACTATTACGGCGTGTATCGCAGACCGGTAGATTTCTTTAAAAATCCTTTAGATGCCAGTACCGGTCAAAACGGACTGTACGATCATGTGCCTTGGGGACTGTATGGCTTGGTCGGCTATGGGGCCAATTATCAAGCGCTTGGCTGGATTCGTTCGGGCACCAATCGCAAGCTGGCCACGATGGGAAGTCTCTTGGATGGCAGTTCCAACACGTTGTTTTTCGCCGAGCGTTACATGGGGATGAAGAACGCCGATGGAACCGCCAACAATGATTACATCTACTATAATATTTGGGCCTACGCTGAAGAGTTCTGGTATGAATGGAATCCAATTTTCGGAGCGTATCCTGCAAACACCGCCAACCCGGTGATCGCCCATCGATTTCAGGTGGCACCGACCGAAGGCAACGATGCAGCGACGGTAAATCCATTGAAGGCTCACTCGACTCGGGCGTCGGGAATTTTGGTGGGTTATGGTGATGGCAGCACCAACATGGTCAATGCTAACGTTGACAATAATGTTTGGTGGGCCTCGATGACACCGGATGGGGGAGAAGTTGCCGATGCGAGACAATAGTATGGCCTGCTCAGCGGTTTCAAAAATCGTCGTTGGCATTTCGATGACGGCGCTTACGGTCGGCAGTTTGGCAACGGGCTGTGGTGTCCGCTCGGTTCCGACCGAAGTCCGCGGGATGGTTGAATTTCAGGGGAAACCAGTTTTCCCAGCCGTCATCATGCTGAAAGATTCGCGCGGAAATGGCCTGACCGACAATCTCGATGGCAACGGCGAATTTCGAGTTTTTGGCGTGTCCGCGACGAAATATTCGGTGGTTATTGAACCGATTCAATTGGATGGTTTGTCCAAGATTCCTCAAATACCGCCGGCTGGAAAAAAAGGAGCGGATGGTGCTGAAGAGCCACTGCGCCGCGAAGACACGGTTCCCGACAAATTCAAAAATGCCAATATTGATATCCCGAAAAAGTATTTGAGTTTTGAAACATCTGGCTTGGAAATCGATTGTTCCAATGGAATTCCGGCTGAACCAGTTAAATTGAAACTGGACTAATGATCGACTGATATTCAAATCGGTTCTGAGAAGTATTTTTCTTGCAAACGTTAGGGGCAGTTAGAAACGACTGCTCCTACTTTTTCTTAAAAACAAACAGCTAAAAAACATTAATGTCTCGGAAAGATTTGCCCATGACCAGATCTGCTTCGACCGTCCGGTCGATCTTGGCGGCGAGTCGGTTGTTTGTTGGCATGGTGGCGTGAGGTCAAAAAAACTCAGCCGACGCTCAGAACAGAATAAAAATCGCGATTCCCGTGACTAGACACCGGTAAAGAGATTGAAACGACGGAGCGACTCGGCGGTTTACTCCGCTCGTATCGCAGAGCAGCTTGAGTTTCGTCATTTCTTTTCTGATCAAACTGCCAATTCAAGTCCATTGGCTCGGCCGCTGCTGCGCCCTTCATTTGATTCGGCGTCAATTTTGACCATTTCTGTCGAAAGGAAGTATCGTCCTCGACCGAGTTTTCGGTCTCACAAAGATAGCCGAATTCGTTTTTCTTCAGCCAAAATGCTCGTTTGAGTTTTTTCACCCCACGGTCGAAAACAAAGAGCCTCGAAGTGGAGCAACCCAACCCCCGTTCCGATTGCGATAACAGAAAAATCAGGGTTATTGGACGACGGGCTCAACCTTGTCAGGCAATTCCCAGAGCATCTGGTTGAGACAGTTGCGGATGGCATTATTGCGGCTGTAGCGATCAATTGAATGTCCTTTGCCAGTCTCTTCCGCCATGTCCCGGATTTGAACATTATTGAGCGGCAAATTTCCGCGCGCGGCCAATTCACGGATCGAAATATCTCCATTGGGGGATTGCTTGCGCCCCACTATTTTGGCCACCCGCAGGGCTCGGTCGATGTGATTATCAAAAATCTCGGCACGCTCCACAACAAATGGGCTGGGATATTGGTGAGCTTGGCTGGCAACGTAACACCCATCGAGTGCTGGAGCGATCAAGATGACACGATATCCTTCCGGCTGAAACTCGGTCTGATTCGCTTGAATTCGCGGATCGCCCAGCGCCGACAAAAACGACTGCGCGCCCAAACTGAACCCCACCAGCAGCAAGTTGCGATCGGGAAATTCCAACAATAGATTGACCAGTGCCGGACCAACAACAACGGAACGATCCGATTTTTCCGCAAAATCCCTGGCCGGCCGACACCCTTCCTGCTCGGCATGCCAGGACCAGATCACGAGCCGTATGGGAGGTCGACAATCGCCCGTGTTGCCAAAAGCATTCTGATAGAATTGAAGTCCCCGCGCAATTGCCCATTCTTCATCCGTTCGATTTCCGTGTGCGTAGATCAGAGTCTTTTTTGTTCTGTCGGTCGTGTGTTGCAAGACCAGATTTGCCAATTGATCTTCCACCCATTGTTGACCGACCAGCTGTCGCACGCCGATTAAAGACAAATCATTCGGATCGCAATGGGCTTGGCGACCATCCAGTAACCAGATTTCGTCCTGGGGCAAAACGGCGATGGTTGTCTCCGAGAATCGACCGTCTCTGACAACCAGAGAAGACAATCCATCTGTGAATTGGCCTTCTCGCAATTGTCCCGTTGTGAGCGTTGACGCCAGCCCGCCGCGTTGACTAAACAACCGTCCTCGAATTTGCGATCGGGCGTCGCCAGTCATCAACAGTGTCATCCAGACAGCTGCCCAAACCGCGATCAGCTGGCGGTTTCGATATTCCAATTTCACATCACGCTCCCGTTCTCGTTTTTCCGCCGATAAAATCCATTCCATCCGATTATTCGTCAGCGCCGGAGTGCGGGCGCGGAACTGAACACTCCAGTATAGAACATGATTCGCGTTGTTTCGAAAATGTTTTTTTGATGTTGTAAAAAATACACGTGTTTCACTTGCACATCATGAATCGCGTTGTAACCTTCAGCAACCAATTGCCAGCGTACTATTTCGCGCCACAATATTCTCGCCTTGGAAGGCTCAGTGATGAACAAACTATTTTACTCGGCTATCTGCCTCGGATTGGTTTTGCTAACCGTCGGTTGCTCCGGCACTTGTCGATCTTGGTCTCCCCGTCAATGGTTTGCCAATCGCCCCACACCCGTCCGTGACTTTTTTTCCAAAGGGAAAGCTTGCAGCACCTGCCAGCCTCCGGTGGGACAATTGGAGTCCTACAGCGAAAATTTCGCGCCTGGTTGCGAAGATGGAAGCTGCGGAATTAATGGCGGGATGTCCAATGCACAGCCGGTTTACTCCGGTTCTGCTGAAAGTGCCGCTCCGTTTTATCCTTCCGAAAGCGGCAACGGCGGTATCGGCAATGCAAACTCGGAAAATAGAATCCGCACCAATTATCCACCGGCCATTTCAGACCAGGAATTGGGTTCTGGTTTGCAAATGGGAAATTCCGCTGGACGAACAAATATCGAACTCGAAACACCTCCCATGTACGGATCGCCAAAAGGCTTCAATTAAGCACTGACCTAACCGGCTAAACATATTCCCTCCCGATCCGGACGGCGAAGTGGATTTCCACTTCGCCGTTTCGTTTTTCCCCCACCGTGACGTACAATAGGTAGGCAATCCGTGAAAAATGTGTCGATCTTGTCGGAACTGGTGCCGAGCACGAATGCCCAAGCAACGACCAAACTAATTTCCTGGCCGGTTTATTCGTGAATAAGATGAAAAGTGCATCCTGGACCATCGCCTCAATTGACGGACCGTTCCCACGATTTTTCTTCCCACAATTTTTGGGGCGCGGGTGGTGGATGATCGTAATTACCACGATCCTGTTTACATCGACGACGGTCCGAGGCCAAGCAACATCGCCCCCGCCAGACGCAGCGCCCGATGTTAGCGATCGCGTCGAGCCAGCGCCGAAGAAGAAGCAAACACCCGCTGAACAAGTCGACACACCCATTGTCGGCATCAGTTTTGAAAATCCCGTCAACTCAAAATGGAAAGTTGGCGTGCGCGTCACTGGCGGATCATCGCCCGCCCTCAACGTCTTTGTTTCCATTCCCGTGCCCAACGACTGGCCCGAGCAACGAGTCACCATGGCCGACGAAGCGCTGCCGCCAACGGTCGGCGATGTCAAATTTCGCGATCTTGAAAGTGGCGTGCGACAGTTAATCATCACCATTCCCAGACTCAACGCCAATGAAGAAGTCGAACTGACGACGACCTTCCTCGTGGCAACCAGTCAAATCAACGCACCGCCTGATCCGACCATTTTTGTTCGCCCCAAAACCGCTCATCGCGCCGGCAAACAGTATTTGGGGGAAAGCCCGGATATTCACTTTCACGATTCTAAAATTCGCAAACAAGTCAAAGAGCTGACGACGGACAAAGCAAATATCTGGCAGGAAATCGAATCGATCTACGATTGGGTACGCGACAATATCGAACAACGAGATAGCGAACCAGCTGATTCAGTTGCGGTGTTTCGCGATCAAGTGGGCAGCGAAGAAGACAAGGTCGGCCTGTTTATTGCTTTGTGCCGGGCGCATAAAATCCCGGCGCGAATGGTCTGGGTCGAAGGCTCATTTCACGCGGAATTCATGTTGGTCGATCGAAACGCCGATCCGCATTGGTTTCCTTGCAACGTCGTTGGCATTCGCGAATTCGGTTCGATCGCGGAGCCGCGCGTTATCGTGCAAAAAGGAGATAGCATCCGGGTTCCGGAAAAAGAAATTCGACAAAAGTTCGTTCGCGAATTCATGAGCTGCCAGGGTCAGTCAAAACCAGGCGTGGAGTTTATCCGCGAATTGCTCCCGGCCGACGATTAGACGATTCCGCCAAAGAGTGGCTCAAAACTGGTGGTCGATGTTGTACATTAGATAATTTGTTGTCGACAGACGTGCAGCTTGCCAATTCAGGTCTCACTGTTTCTGCGGCTTGATTCAATCATACATTTAGATCCCCCTGTTGAGTCTCCACTTTGACCATGCCCCTTACGAATTCACATTGGTACTTGATTGCCGTCATCGTGGTCGCGGAATTGATCGCGCCCCTTCGCGTCGTAGCCGCACAAGATTCTTCGACGACTGGCCAAGCGTTGACGTACAGTTCGCCTGCAGAAACGACGTGGGAGTTCGGTTTGAAGATCAACTCGACCGGACTGGCACAAGGTATCACCGCCACCGTGCCGATTCCCATGGAGTGGCCCGAACAGTCCATCAATTCGGCTGTCGAATTCAAATCGGATAACATCAGCAGTCTAAAGATCAACAACCCCACGCCGGAATCAAGACAGCTGGTGTTCACTGTCAATCGGCTCGCCGCCGGCGAGACAGCGGAAGCCATGATTCGTTTTCAAATCACAAAACGCATGATTGCTGGACCCAACGATCTCGAGAATCTGACTGTCCCAACCAAGATTACGTCAGCCCTCAAGGCCTTCCTCAAACCGAGTCCTCAGATTGAAAGTACCCACAAACGGATACTCGAAATCGCTGCCAAATTGCGCGACCCAGCGCTCACCGATTGGCAACAGGTTGAAGTGAATTTGAAATGGGTGCGAGAAAATATCGAGTACAAATTCGACACAGAGATCCACAGCTGCCTGGAAGCCCTCGATTCCCAACATGGCGACTGTGAAGAACTTTCGTCATTGTTTATTGCCATCTGCCGGGCCATGAAAATTCCCGCGCGCGCCGTGTGGATCCCCCATCACACGTATCCTGAGTTTTTTCTGGAGGACCAAACAGGGCAGGGGTATTGGTTTCCCTGCCAGGCGGCGGGACAATATGAATTCGGATCCATGACCGAGCTCAAACCCGTTTTGCAAAAGGGGGATCGCTTTCGACTAGCCGGAAAAAGCGGCTATGTTCGATATCTGCAACCTTCCTTGTTGGCTAAAGACGCGCAAGGCGAACTGAGCATCGAATGGATTTCCCGCGAAGTAACCGCAGCACCCAATAAATAATAATCCCGACCAACCATTCAGACCCATGTCGAAACCTAAAGCTCCGATTGCCAAAAAACGTTTGACGGTTCCCCGCTTCATAGAAATGAAACGGGCCGGTCAGAAAATCACCATGCTAACCGCCTATGATTACACCATGGCCAGCCTGCTCGATGCCGCTGGCGTCGACACATTGCTCGTCGGCGATAGTATGGCGATGGTGGTTCAAGGACACGAAAATACGTTGCCTGTCACGCTAGACGAAATGATCTATCACGCCGAAATGGTGGGTCGCGCCGCCCAACGCGCGCTGGTGATCGTCGACTTGCCGTTTCCCATCAATCACCAAGGCATCCACCAGACCATTGTGGCCGCCGGCCGCATCCTGAAAGAGACGCGTTGCCAAGCCGTGAAGCTGGAAGGGGGCGCCGATCAGGCCGATGTGATCCGGGCCCTCGTCATGGCCGGCATCCCCGTGATGGCACATGTCGGTTTGCGTCCGCAAGCCGTCCACACCATGGGAGGCTACAAAGTTCAACGCGACCACGAGCAACTGATTATCGATTCCACGGCTGCCCAGAACGCCGGCGCTTTCGGCGTGGTGCTCGAATGCATCCCCGCTGAAATCGCCAAAGATATAACGGCTCTTTTGCAAATTCCGACGATCGGAATCGGCGCCGGTCCGGATTGTGATGGACAAGTCCTGGTGGTCAACGATATGCTCGGACTAACTGACGGCTACGTGCCAAGTTTTGTGAAGGCCTACGCCAATCTTAAACAAACCATCGGGACTGCCGTCAATCAATGGTGCGATGATGTCCGCACCCGCAATTTTCCCGACCAAGACCATTCGTTTTGATCTCGGAATAAAAATTTGTTGAGCGACCGATTTAGGTTTCGTTATGGTGCTGGAAAGCGAGTCTCGGAGAGACTCGCCTACGTAGCAGCGTCTCTCCGAGACGCTGAACTGCCAAAGTTGCCGAATCACGGAACTACGGATACTCACGCTTCAAAACTTCGCAATCGTCGCCAGATTCAAAATCAACTCAGCATCATTTATCCGATGCTGTTTCGACCGTGTTCTTGTCGGTTTCTGACCCGCTCGGATCCCCGCCGTTGGCCCCTGGGTGGGACGCCGCGCCGGGCATCGGCTCTTTCGGGGACGCTTCGACGCCTACAGGAAATTTTGCACTGCCGGGTTGCGAATTAATGAAAAAACTCAAATCCTGCAACATCCTGTCTACCGCGCTGATTCCTCCGCGCGTCTGATTGACGATCAAGATCCCATTAACAATTCGTGCATCGGCGATACCGCCGTTTTCACGCCAACTATCTGATTGCACCATCGACTTTAACAAATCGAGCAATACATTATCTTTGGTTTCAATGTTTTCGGCTGGACTTCCTAAACCACCCGAACCCATTCCCATGCCCCCCATTCCTTCACCTGCTCCAGCTGCTCCGCCAAAACCCTCTCCGCCAACACTCGTTTCTTGATCTCTCTGTTGTTCATTCCCCCCAGCTTGAACGGCGCGCGGTTCACCGGATGACTTCCCTGCAGCATGCGATCCAACGATTGGACTTGGCAAACCCGGTTTACCACCCAGAGATCGCGACGATGGAACTAAAATCATTTTGTTGAGCAGTTCCCTGCAGTCGTACATTTTCGTTTGCAAAAATTCTGGACGGTCCGAATTGTCGCGCGAAATGACTACCATCACGCCATGGTCGACAATGAACGTCGCATTCTTTGGCTTCAACATCATGATCAGCCCATGTTCGAGCGGAATACTCCTCAAATCAAAGGTGATGGGCTCATCGGCAGTCAAAGAGTCATCGATGGCCGATTGATCCAGGACAATGTTGATACCAAACTGTTCTTCCAGTTCGGACTCAACTTCTTTCCACGGAACCTGATCGTAGATCAACGTCACCGGCCGTTTTAATTTTTGTTCCATTTGTGCGTCCAACTGTGAGGCCGCTGAGGGGCCCTCGCCGATCTCTTGCGGACCAACGCCTGACATTCCGCCGATTTGCGCCAGCGCTGTATCCGGCGTGCCGAATCGAGCTGTTGTCGGCCACATCGCCATCGTCAACACCGCCACCATAAACAACCCTGCCATTGATAACGTTGCAAATCGCATCATCCACCTCCGTCGTTTCAATTGAGTTACATATTGGAAATTTTTCGCCATTATCGCCGCATCACCAAACTCTTCGATCGCACGACTAACCGCTTCCTGTTGACTGACCCCATCATCGACCAGTTCCGCCACCCGCGATTCCAAATGATCCCGCAATTCCTCCGAGATCGCCGCTTGCTGACCACGAGTCAGTTGCAATAACTTGCCAATCAGCTTCAGATAGTTTTCAAATTCATGGTTCGACATGGGATTAACTCGCGGGTAGGTAATTGCCAATTAACGATTTCATACAATCCGCATACTGCTGCCACTGCGCTGCCTGGGCTGCCAAACGTTTTTTTCCTTTGGCGGTCAACGCATACCATTTCCGCTGTCGACCAGTGGAAGAATCCAGCCAACTGCGAATCAACAGGTCCGCTTCCAGCCGATGCAGTAGCGGATACAACGTTCCGGCTGGCAAACGGACTTTTTCGCGCGATGCCTCCTGCAATCGTTTCTGAATCGAGTAACCATATTGCGGATCGCTGGCCAAGACGGATAACACCATCAAATCCAGGCTTCCCCGCAATAAATCGCTTTCAAATTTTTCTGTCATCGCTCCCTCCTGATATCGTTTACCTATGTATAGCGGAACGATACAATAATTGTCAAGAAAAAAACAGTCGCATTTTCAAACTTTGTAGAAATTGATTCAAACCGAGAATTCCGTCGCAAACACGTCGCTGGCCGCCGCGATCGTCGTGTCCATATCCGTCACCGAATGGACCGCCGAAACGAACAGGGCCTCGAATTGGCTGCACGGCATATAAACTCCGCGTTCGATCAGACCCCAGAAATAACGCGCGAATTTCGACGTATCACATTTGGCCGCCGCGTTCCAATCCGAGATCGGACCCGGATGAAAGAACAAGGTCAACATGCTTCCCACACGATTCACGCAATGGTCAATCCCGTTTTCTCGGGCCGCTCTCGACAAACCGTCGGCCAAACGTCGACAGGTAATTTCCAGTTGTTCATACGGTGGGTTATCGCGCAGCGATTTCAAAGTGGCGATACCGGCTGCCGTGGCGATCGGATTGCCGGACAACGTGCCGGCTTGAAAAACTCTTCCGGCCGGCAAGACGTGTTGCATGATGTCCCGGCGACCACCAAACGCGCCCAGTGGCAAACCACCTCCGACGATTTTCCCCAGCGTCGTCATATCCGGGGTCACACCCAAGATCGATTGAGCCCCACCATAAGCCACACGAAATCCGCACATCACTTCATCAAAAATCAACACTGTTCCGCAACGCTCTGTTTCCTGACGCAGAACTTGCAAAAACTCGGTTGTCGGAATCACACACCCCATGTTGCCGCATACCGGTTCCAGAATCACGGCAGCAATTTGATCACCCTGGCTGTCAAAGAGTCGCTTCATGCCCACGACGTCGTTGTATTCCAGCACCAGTGTGTCGCGCGTCGTTCCCGCGGTGACGCCTGGGGAATTGGGGACGGACAACGTCGCGGCCGCACTGCCGGCGGAAACCAGCAGACTATCGACGTGCCCATGATAGTTGCCGGCAAATTTTACAATTCGATCGCGCCCGGTGAATCCGCGCGCTACACGAATCGCACTCATCGTGGCTTCCGTACCGGAACTGGTCAAGCGAACCATTTCAACCGACGAGACGGCGGCAACGATCAATTCCGCTAAATCGTTTTCGGCGACGGTCGGCGCGCCAAAACTGGTTCCTCGATCGACCGCAGCGTGAACCGCCGCTTTGACGAGAGGTGCCTGATGTCCCAAAATCATTGGGCCCCATGATCCGATGAAGTCGATGTAGCGATTGCCATCGATATCAAACAGATACGCCCCATCGCCACTTTCGAAAACAATCGGCTCGCCGCCGACTGCTCCAAAGGCGCGGGCAGCGCTATTGACGCCGCCGGGCATGAGTTCTTTGGCGCGAGTATAGGCCACATGACTTCGTTGACGGGAACGCATTTTTTTTCTTTCGAGACGATGTAAATTACTGCTGGACTATTTCCTGGCGGGCCATTTGGAAGAATTCACAGATTTTAGTCTGGCGACCAAACGACGGACGATCTTCAACAACCGCAATCAACTCCGTTTCGGTTCGCCAAATCCTGAAATGTTTTCCGATTTTTGTTTGGCAATTCGCCGATCACAGGCTAAAACCATAGCAGCCGGTTCAACACCCCACAATTCGTGATGCCATGAGGGTAATATGTTTCAGCGTACTACGGATCGAATAGCCAAACGAAATGCTGCGGCCTTTACGCTCGTCGAACTGCTAGTGGTCGTTGCCATCATTGGCATCCTTATCGGAATTCTGTTGCCCGCCGTTCAGCAGGTTCGTGAATCCGCGCGCCGAACAACTTGTTTGAACAATCTGAGGCAGTTGTCAACGGCTTGTCATAATTTCGAAGCTTCCAACCAACGTTTTCCACCGGGAGCCGTCATGGGCCAAGGTGCCGGTTGGTCCGCGTTCGTGCTTGAGTTCCTGGAACAAAATGCCGTTGGCAACATGGTCAATCTTACGGATCAACAAGCCAATCATCCAACCGGTGATGGTCCTGGTACGGCCAGCCATTGGACCTCGTCAACGCCGGGCAATAATCAGGCGTGTCGGACGTTTATCATCTCCTTTCGCTGTCCGGCCGACCAAGTCTCCGATCACATCGATTCGGGAAGTGGCCCGGCGATCGCTGGCCGCGTTCCTGCCAGTTATATTGGCTGCGCCACCGGAACGACGACCAATACGCGAAACATGGTCGCTGGCGGCAGCGTGACTGTCGCCGCAGCGCGCGCGGCTCGCAATGGAATGTTGGCTCCCAATCAAAGTGCTCAATACTACGGGCCAAATCGTTTGAAAACGGCCATCAGTTTTCGTGACGTTTTGGATGGGGCGTCTTCAACAATTCTGCTGGGCGAAACCGTGTTTGACACGTCGCCGTTCACCGCCGCCAGCGGCAGCCCCGGATCGTGGTCAACGACTAATCGTGGCATCGACCATTGGTATATTGGCTCAGACCAAATCGATCAAAAACAAGGGACCGACTTGTCCGAATTCATGGGATCCACACGGGTTCCCTTGAATCTGTATCATCAGTATTCCGAAGACCGCTTGAAAACCCTGGGCAGCAATCCCAATCTGCTGTTCGCACAGATGGAATTTGGATTCGCGAGTTGGCACGCTGGCGATGGCGTGAGTTTCGCGTTCGTAGACGGGTCCGCCAAATACATAAACTCCAGTATCGACCCAACGGTGTTGTCAAATCTTGGCAATCGACAAGATCGAAAAACCGTGAGCGGCCTGTTTTGATCGGACAGCATCAACACGGGCAAACCACACCTTGAAAAGAAAGGTCCCAATGCGCAAATTTCATTTCCTCTATCCAGCGATCGCGATTTTCCTGTTCGCCGGTTGTCCCGACTATTCCCATTTGCGTCCGGTACCGGACTACACGAAAATGACGGACTCGGGAGTCGAGTCCCGCGAACCGGAAAAAAGTCCATCCGAGACAGAAGTCACTAAATAGGAAACCATCCCCGCGAATTAAGGAATTGTCTCGAAAACAAAACAAGCATCCCAAAATGAGACACTTTCTTAAGTCCAGCGATAAAAAATTGACATAAAAACCGGAGTTTCCTGGGCAAACTGAGTTTGGCACGTTGCTTGCATTATTGGATTTTACGTGAGCGGGCTCAAGGCCCACAAAAAATCTTATCTCGCGCCGTCTCAGGGCTGCCCGCTCATCCCGCCAAAATTTCACACGGTGGTTGCTTCGCAACCACCGTGTTTTTTTTGATCATGAACTTCGAGCCAAGCGCGGAATTACAACGAATCATTGACATTCGTGGACGCTTGACGGGCAGATTGCCGCAATGGCCAGTCGTTCAAACCAAATCACTGGTCACGTTTAACGGATTCCCCTCGGGTCGCGCCCTGGCACACCAAATTCAACAAACCAGTTTGAACCTCACCGCGTTGAATCCCTTGTTCATTGAAAGTCAAGTGATAACCGACCACATTTCCCGTCGCTTCATCAGCGATATAGACCACGGACTGACTTGGAGTCAAGTTTCCGGTTCTACCGCCGTTCCAGAAAAAATTGCCGGTGGTCATCACATAGTCCGCCTCGCCCACCTTGGTGGAGGCCAGCGCCTGAAGCACGTTCGTACGGTAGATCCCGCCGACGGCACCGGTCCGGGCGTTTAAAATCCAGCATTGCAAATTACCGCTGGCATGGTCCAGGAGGTACAGCCCTTCGACATCACCGTCGATTAAGCCAGTCGCCATCGACAGAGTTTTCCCTTTGGCCGCTGTCCCAGCATGCAAAGGCAGTGGCAATCGAAGTTGATCCGATTGTGAGTTGGCGATCCGGGTTCCGACCAACACTCCGATGCAGGTCGAAGTTGCCACAATTAAGCCCAATGTCACAACAGCCCCCAACAGAAACCACAGCTTTCCACTTTTAACAACAGGCATTGCAAACTCCAGCATTGAATCGGGGTGCGGAAACGACTTCGAATTCCGATATCGCGAATGCGATACAAGTCTGAATCCAAAAAATCGACTAGACAAATTCTATCTCAACGCGCCGCCGTCGGCTATCGAGAAAGTCACCGTTGTTTTCGCATTTTCGTTGTTCGAATCGTTGGTCAAATCGTTGAGCTGTACGAATTGGCTGACCCAAGGGAAACCGACTAGAACGGCTCACGGAACGATTTTACCCTCGAAATCAGGTGTTTTTTTTCCGCGATTGAAACTCTTGGAAAGTTGTCGAGTAGTATTAACGGCGACAATGTACCAGCGTTAGAAATGGCTCAGCAATTTCTCCTGCGTTGGGGAATTGATTTCAACGGCACGAAATTGTGCCTCACGTTTTAAGTATCCAGAAAGCCCCACCATGTTCCAGTTCCAAAAACGGCAGGGATTTGACTCGGTAATTTTTGGCTGTGGACTGGTACTGTCCATCGCACTGACATCTGCTGGCCCCTTCGTTGCGGCGCAACAAACTGAGCTTCCCAGTGCTTCGCAGGAAGCGTTTGCTGCAGAGTTTTTCCCAGCATCCACGTCCGTCTACTTTTGCGTGGGGCAAGCTCCTCAATTGATCGAAAAGATTGAACGGCATCCGCTTGTCGCGGCAATCGCCGAGCTTCCGCAATTCAAAAAATTGATTACTTCTCCCCAATTCGTCATGGCAACATTGGCGACTGCGTTGGTTGAGGCCCAAACGAATGAATCAATATTAAGTTCTCTCAAATCCAATTTGGCGTTAGGGCTCGCGATCGGTATTGATCCCGAGACCGAGGGCTTGGCCATCATCTTTCGCTCCAACGACGAAGCGAAACTGAAACGTCTGGTTGGGACAATTCTCAAGGTCGTGGCGGGTGGCGCCGAACAGGACGGCCGCCCCGTTCCATTCAAAAAAGGAACCTACCGGGAACTCGTAACTGCCGAATTCGGCGATGCGGTAATTGGGCGTTATCAAGACTGGTTTATTGTCTCCAACAAGCGCGCTTTGGCGAAAAAAATCGGCGACAATTTGATGGATGGCACCAAGAATTCACTGGCCGCTCAAACTTGGTTCAAAGCGGCTGTGCTGTCGCAATCCCCCAGCGATGTCTGGGTCGCGATGGACCTGACGTCCTTTCGCGAGAAAGGGTTGGCGCCGGATCTGTTTCGAGGCCGCACGAATAATCCTGGCGCGGAACTGGTATTAGGTGGCTTGCTGGACGCTTTTAAGCATGCCCCTTGTTTGAGCGGACGCCTGAACTTCGATCGGCAGTTGGATCTGACGTTTGAATTGCCCTTCGACCCGCAATGGGCCGATTCGGCTCGGCGGTTCTTTTATGGTGAGAACCTGCAAGGCACGGCGCCACAGGCTTTGCTGCCCCAACGCCTGGTGGCGAACCTGGTTTCCTATCGCGATGTCGCCGACTGGTGGTTGTCCAAAGAAAATTTGTTTGAAGAAAACGTCATCGCTCAATTAGCGCAAGCCGACAGTCAGCTGTCGACCATATTTTCGGGCATGGATTTTGGCGAAGATGTATTGGGGGCCTTGCAACCCGGAATTCAAATTGTGGTTACGGAAAAAGACTTTACCGACAAATATGTTCCGGACATTCGATTGCCCGCGTTCGCCTTGGTCGGAAAACTGAAGGAGTCCGATCAGATCCGTCGAAAAATGAAAATTGCCTATCAGTCCTTGATCGGATTTGCCAACATTACTCTGGGCATGGAGGGCCAGCCACAACTCGATCTGGAAACCGAGAATATCGGCGAAGCGAAAATTTCGGCGGCTCAATACGTGTATGACGACAAAACGGAAGCCGGTTTGCTGTTGTTCAATTTCTCGCCCACCATGGCGTTCCAGGGTCCGTATATGATACTTTCCAGCGATCGGGAATTAGCCATTGAATTGACCAAATTAGTGGGCGAATTGCCGCTCGAAGAGACTGCGAATTCCGCGCCAGTCGATGCGCCGTCGAAGCCGGCGATCCTGAATACCCATTTCGATTTTGATTCGATGGTGCTATCTCGGATTCTGAAAAACAATCGCGATGGAATGGTGTCGCAAAACATGCTGGAAAAGGGCCATGGACGCAAGGAGGCAGAAGCCGAAGTCGATTTGATATTTGGCGTGGTGGATTTGATCCAGAATGGACAACTCGATTTCCAGATCAATCCAACGGATATGAAACTGGCTGTGCAGTTGCGATTTGTTGACCATCCACCAAAGTAAAATCGTCGCGCTAATCGTTTCCGACTGATCGACCGATAACGGAATCCCATCATGAACACGAAGCCGAAATTTGATCCAGTCGATGCCTGGCGACCCCATCAGCCAAATGCTACTCAGCCCTGGACGATTCGTCTGGCCGCCCACTTGCTGCGTCGAGCTGGTTTCGGTGGTACGCAAGCACAGCTTATTCAAGCCGAACAAACGGGGCTCGCAGCGACGATCGAGCGATTGTTCGACGTCAATTCCGCCCAGGCTTACAATCAGGAAATGGAAATTTCTGGTCGGCTGGTAACCACCTCAGCCGATGCGAATGGCCTGGCAGCCTGGTGGCTGCTGCGAATGGCGAAAACGCCGTGCCCACTGCAAGAGAAAATGACTTTGTTCTGGCACGGTCACTTTGCCACGGGCGCGGACAAGGTCAATGATTCGCGCGCGATGTTGCGCCAGAACGATTTGCTGCGCAAACATTGCCTTGCCCAATTTCAACCCATGGTCACCGCACTTTCCCGCGATGTCGCCATGTTGATCTACCTGGATTCAACCGAAAATCGCAAAACTCGCCCTAACGAAAACTATGCGCGCGAGCTGATGGAGTTGTTTTGTTTGGGACCCGGCAACTATTCCGAGACGGATATCAAGGAAATCGCCCGTTGTTTCACGGGATGGGAAGTCCGCCGAAACCAATTTGTGTTCAATTCGTATCAACACGATTCGGGGCAAAAATCTTTTCTCGGTGTCCACGGAAATTTTGATGGGGATCAGGCGATCGAAGCGATCTTGCAACAACCGGCGGCCGCCCGCTTCATGGCGAAAAAACTGATTCGATTTTTTGTCTTTGATGACGAACCGATTTCGGACGAATTGGCCGAGCCGATTGCTGTCGAATTGCGCGATTCAGCTTTCGACATCGCGTTGGCAATGAAGCGAATCTTGTGCAGCAAGATTTTCTTTTCCGATTTGTCAGTCGGCAAAAAGATCAAGAGCCCAGTCGAACTGGCAATTGGCGCCTTGCGTTTTTTTGATGTTTCCGCAAATCTGCCACAGTTGGGCGAGCGCTTGCAACGTTTAGGTCAATTGCCGTTGTACCCACCCAATGTAAAAGGCTGGGACGGCGGCCGCAGCTGGATTAATGCCTCAACTATTTTAGCGCGAGCAAATCTGTTCCACGAAATTTTCAATAACAACTCCAATACTTATGCGGCGGGCAGCCTGGCCCAATGGGTCGCGTCGCAACCCTCGGATCCCCATTACTCCGGCAACTGGATCAACGATTTCCTGCTGGCCGAGCCCCTTTCTACGGCTGCCACTGCGGAGTTGCAACAACAGTTTCAGCGCAGTCCGGCGCTAGCGATTTCGTGCCTCGCTGCGCTACCACAATTTCAACTTAACTAGCACTGATTTCCATCGTCGAGAGCATTGTTATTTTCCTGCCTGCAATTGCCAACAGAGCCCGGTCCAGTAATTTTTCCGAAAGAGATTGAGGTTCATTATGAACACGCGACGCAATTTCATCAAACAGACGTTGGCTGGTTCGGCCTTGATCAGTCTCTCCGGAGCGGTCCCGCAGTATTGGTTGGGTGCTTCTCGCGCGGCACTGCTCCAATCGGATGAAAAGATTCTCGTGGTCGTGCAATTGTCGGGTGGCAACGACGGACTTAACACGGTCATTCCGCATGGGTTTGACGAATACTATCAAAACCGGTTCACGTTAGCCGTCAACCAACAAAACGTCTTGAAAATAAATGACCAAATCGGTTTCCATCCGGCGCTAGACGATTTCAAACGATTGCAGGACGAGGGCCAATTGACCATTATTCAAGGGGTCGGGTATGCCAATCCGAATCGCTCCCATTTCGAGTCAATGGATCTTTGGCATACCGCTCATCGAACGGAGCGTGTTCGACAATTGGGCTGGCTCGGGCAGACAGTTGAGCAAGCCTGGAATAATTCGGACCTGCCAGCGCTGCATTTGGGTGAGGGCTTGCAACCGCTCGCCCTGCGGACTGACCAAAAACCAATCCCTTCCGTACGTTCACTGCAAGAATTCCAGTTGCATGTGCTGGCTAACAATGAAGCCTCAACTCTGCTCGAGCCGCTACTGAAATCAGCGCCCCATCCCAAAAATCAATTGCTGAGTTACCTGCATGACAGTTCGCAAATTGCCCGAGCCACGAGCCATCGACTGGACGGCATCGCACCCGTTGCGGATGGTCGATTCGGTTATCCTGATTCCAATCTCGGCCGAAATTTGAATGTCATTGCGCAATTGATTGAGAGCGGGTTGTCGACGAGAATTTACTATGTAACCCTCGACGGATTTGATACTCATTCGAACCAAGGACCTGCGCATCAGGGATTGCTGTCCGATCTGGGTTCGTCGCTGGGGGCGTTTATGAAACAACTGACCCAACAAAACAACCAGCAGCGGGTTGCAGTTTTGTCATTTTCCGAATTTGGTCGGCGGGTCCGCGAAAATGCCAGTGCCGGAACGGATCACGGTGCCGCAGCGCCCGTATTCTTATTGTCGGGAGCTGTCTCGCAGCCAATTGTGGGCGACCACCCGGACTTGCAAGATCTCGATGAAGGGGATCTGAAGTTCAAGATTGATTATCGACAAATCTACGCGGATGTTTTGCAGAATTGGTTACAGGTCGACTCGGACGCCGTGCTCGGCAACCGATTTGAACCCCTCGGGCTTTTCGCATGAGTCATTGGATCCTACCGACTGCCAGCGATTCCTGAACTCGAATCAACTTGCGAATCGAGATATTCCGCAAGCGAGCGGTTGGCGTTCCACTTCCAGTGGCACCTTGATTCCGACAAATGCTGCCACCTTTTGAATCACCTCCGGCGGAAATTTACGATCCGGAGCGATCGGCCATTCGACGGGAATTTCCAACAGGTTGGTCGGCGCCAGCCAAGCCCGCATTACGTCAGACTCCGTCTTTTGCCATTTGGACTGCTGGTGCCTCGCAATGGGACTTGGGTCAATTGTTAATCCCCGACTGAATGCAGCGCCTTGTTCCCGTTGGGTAAGATCGGAATTCGTGTCGGTTTTGTGCCAGCCCAGTTCGTAAAAATTGTGTTTGACCAAATGAATCACGGCACATTTTTGTTCCAACAACCAAGCCAACAACATCGGACGCGAGCCGGGCGCGTACCACGTCTCATTTATCGAATGCACGAAATCGTAGGAGACATCAATCAGCGTAAACGGTTTGTCGTGGTCGAGCCGGTGATCGAGGAACGATTCAAAAATCTCCAATTGGTTTTTTAGGTTGGGCAAACTCAAGTCGGGACGAACCGCGAGCTGTTGTGCGCGATAGGACCAGTATGAATTTTTTGCGGGCAAGAAAATCTGGCCTAAATCACACGATTCAATGTGGGCGCCAAAGGCGCGTCGAAAAAATTCCGCGCCGCCCGCGCGTGGCGAAATCACAAACACCGGTCGACTTGTGCCGCGCTTTCGACTGATCCGCGCAGCATTTTTAAGGACGGGTTGCGGTCGAATCCGGATGGCAGGTCGGTCCGGGCGTGGCGAAACCGCCGTTGGAGGGAATCGAATCGACCGCGTGTCGGGCTCGAGGACAACCATTTCACTCATGCCATGATCGATTAACGCGGGTAAGATTTCCCGATCGTAATTTTCAACGACGTCGCGCAGGGGTCGCCCAGTCTTCTGTGTCGTAACCTGGATGTCCCATGACTTGCTCAGTCCGACAAACTGACAGATCTGACTAAGGCAGAACTTGGAAAATTCGCCCGTGGGATCAATCAGCGATTCGTAACTTACTTCCAGGCAATTGGCTGGTTGTAGAAATTGGCGAAACTGTTTGATTTGACGTTGTCTTTTGGCGACTTGAAAAATCGTTTCGGCAACGTCCAACTTCAGGTGGATCGGAGCGGGTTGGGAAGCGGTAACATCCACCACCCAATTGTTGGTATGGAGACCAACCAACAAACTGACGTAGGATTCAAGGGAATTCTTGCGCACCAGGTGGATCACAGGATATTGTTTCTGAATCAACCACTTTACGAACAGTGGAGAGTCGATCGGTGATCGGCTGAATTCATTCAGCACATGACTGGAATTGTATTTGACATCGAGGATGGAAAACGGAAACTCGGGCGGCAGGCAGTTGTGTAGGAATGATTCAAACCATTCGATCTGTTGATCCGCGCTCGGCGGAGACAATTCCGTCGCGGGTCGAAATTGCTGTTCGCGAAACAACCAATAGATGCCACCCTGAGGATGAAAAATCTCATTGAGGTCACATAATTGCTCGGTGGAAGCCAATGCACGCCGCAGGAGATTTGTGCCGCTGCGTTGATCGGCGATGACGAAAAGTGGAGTTGACATGTTTTCCAGTCAGCAAAATTGGCTCATTGCCGTGGGTTATCAGGGTCAGCAACAATCGGACGGAACGGACTTGCAGGCGCGGGGCACGCGAATTTCAGGCCGCTTTGAGCAACGCACCGATTCGTGGACAATCCAACGGGACCACCACCCGTTTATGTTTCGCAGCAATATCCTGAAACATCGTTTCCAAGATTGCGTGGTACTGTTCGCCCATTTTTGGCGCTGTCAAATGGCAATCTTCAAGCGTCTGATGAGCTCGTTGGGCCATCTGTTGCAACAACACGCGATCGCGATGCAGGATTGCCAAGTTGTTCGCCATCTCGGCCATCGCACCCACTGGAGACAACATGGCGTTATCGCGATGCATCAAGATCTCCTTGATTCCGCTCGGAATATCCGTAACCACCGGCACGCAGTGATGCGACATGGCTTCGAGTAACGACAGGGGTAGCCCTTCATATTCCGAAGTCAACACAAAGACGTCATGGTTTTTCAATTCTTCGGCTACGACCGTGGGCGTGCAACGGCCAAGAAAGCGGACGATTTTCTGCTGGACCCAGGGTTGGAATTTCTGAATCAGCGCTCCCGTTTCGTCGCCGGTTCCAATAAATGTCATTTCAAACGGAACTCGCTTGATCGAGAGTTGTTCCGCGAGTTCGAGAAAATCAAAGATGCGCTTTTGTTTTTGAATGATTCGACCGGTGTAAATGATTCGAATGCGATCCGTTGACATCGTCTTGTCGTAGTCCGCCGGCATCGCTGGAACGCCGTAGCGAATTGTTTGCGTGCGGCTGGCAAACGCTGGATTGAGTTGCAATAGTTTGTTTTTGATGGTGTCACTGACCGTGACAATGGTGTGCCAATAGTGACCCAGCTGATAGCCATGCAAGTAGTGCTCATCGTCGTCGCTATGCAAGACCCCAAGTACGCCGATATTGTCGGGTAACTTCGGCGCCACGCTGGAAGAAATGTAGTCATAGTTGGGAACAAAAATGCAAGGAGCATTCAAGGTCAGGTACTCGATTACTCGTTGGCGATGTTGTTCCGGTGTGAGCGCGGTGGAAGTCAAAAAGCGATACGGGACTCGTGGCATGAATTGCGGGGGAACCTTGGACGCTGTCGGAGTGGTAAACAGGATGAATGCATCGAAGCCGTGGTTTCGCAACTCGATAATCAAATTTTCAACGAAGGTATTAACACCATTGATGTGCCAGTCGGGCAAGGCAAAGATCACTCTTCGCTGATCCGAATGGGAATAGACCCGTGAACACAACGGCTGATAGGCGTCGTTTTGCGAGATCTCATAGCGCGAATCGCCCATGGTCGCAACCAAGCCGCGCATCAGGCTTTCGACGTAGGTATCAAAGTTCATGTTTTCCGCAACGTAACCACGATTGCGCTGACCAATTTGTATGCGGAAGCTGGGATACTTGGTCAATTCCAGGATTGCCTCGGCGGCCAGGGCCACGTTCCCATAGGGCACGACGGCTCCCCCATCGTTTTTGATCAGTTCGACGCAGCCATTGCCGTTGTCAAACAATACGACGGGTTTGGCGACAGCCATGGCTTCATTAACAACGCAAGGAAAGGGGTCAATCCGCGATGGCAAAAAGAATAAGTCGCAGGCTTGGAAAAATGGCGCGACTTCCTCGGTCTCGCCAAAAAACCTAACGTACTCCGAAATGCCTGCCAGTTCTAAATCTTTTAACGCCCAAAAAGTGTTCGGCATCCGATCATTTTTTTCCGCTGCACCCAGCCAACCGAAATACAGTGAACCGCGCGGAACCTTGCTCAAGGCAATCACTGCCGTCGAGATGAATAGGTCCAAGCCCTTGCGTGCGTTCGGCGTACCGCAGGCCAGCACCAACGTCGCGTTGAGTGGGATGTTCCATTTCTGCCGTACGCGAGACTTGGGATCATGGGGTTTCGATTCCAGCAGTTTGGCGTCGAGTAATCCCTGGGACAGAATTTGTACGCCGCAAGTTGAGAAATCGGTATTGTCGAACGCCGCCTGCTGAACTTGCGCCGATGGAAAGATCACCTTGTCACTGTGCTCAGCCAACAGTCGAAACTCGCCTGATTTGTAACAGCGTGCATCCTCGTGAACCAGCGAATGAATCGGTACGTTAAGTTTCCTTAGCTCTGGCAACAAGTGCCTCGATTGCGCTGAATTAAGCAGTACTCCCATCACATTGGCTCGGTTTGCCAGGTCGCCAAACAAATCCATCGCCCCAGCATATTCGGCGGGAGAATGGGTTGGCGAGCAACCCCCGAGAACCATCGTGGGTCCCAGCTGCTCGAACTGCTGAACTAATTCACCACCGCGACAAACCAGATTGATTACGTCCAAGCCGTAGGTCGCCCGCAGCTGTTCGGCAATCTTCAAGATGATTGACGGAGCGCCTGTCTGCGAAGCCTCATGGGAAACACATACAATCGTCTGCCGGAGTGAGGAATTCGCCATGGCACCGATGAATTTCTGGTGCGGAATTTCCAAAAACGAAAAGCGGTCCATGTCAGCCGCTGATCGGAACCGGAAAAGTTTCAAATGCTCAACATCGAGGAACGACTGGCGCTGTCCTCGCTTGCCATAAACAAGAAAGTGAACCAGGGGATTGGCCTTGCACGCGGCAATGTCGCGATGCTTTTCCAGATACCGACGACTGGAAAACAGCGGAGAGGGTGAGGCCAGATTTTCTCGATTGTGTTTAAGAAAATGCTGTAGCGGAGTCAGTTTGTCAGCCCACAGGGATTCGATCGTTTGCCCAATCTGAGACAGATAAAACGAAGAATCGAATAGAGGATGCGTATCCAACAACTGTTCCCGCGCCTGAACATAATGCACCAAGGGATTTACGTCCGGAGAAGCAGCCAGGTATTTTTGGCGATAGAACTTGGTGTGGAATACGGGATGTGGATTGCGATTTTCTCGAAAACCAATTTGGCAAAAATGCACCCAGGGCTCAATTTTTGAATCCAGCACTTCGGGATAGGTCGTCGAATAATATGGCTCGTCAAATAGCGCAGATTTGACCTGGCAAAGCGTTTTAACATCCGTTTGAATCGAATTGCTTTCTGTTGTCGCGTGCGACACTCCTTCAGAAAAATTCGCCACAAAAATGCGTGGCAGCGTCTGTTCCCGCGGCGTTACCAACGACCGCTTCTGGCACGAATCCAGATTTTCTACCAGTCCAAACCGACTTTGAACTTCGGAGTTACGATTCGAATTCATTGGATTACCCGACCGAATGGGACCGGTGGGATTAGGAAATGCGGTATTGCTTGAGTTACGGACCTTTCCCAGTGGTAGGCAGCGTTTCCGCCATTGAGATAGATCGTCGAGGAGAGACCGTCGTTTGAGTTTATCGGTTGGGACGGCGGTACTCATTAGGCAAAAGAATACAGCTCAGCCACTTTTCGCGAGGCGAAACTGCTTTGTTGTCAAAACACCGAATGTGAATCAGTTTCTGTGGACTTGGCCCTGAACTGCGGCGAGACTACGTTTTTGCATCGCGCATGATGCTAGCGACTAGGGCGAGGGAACTCTGGATGATTTTGTGATCAAAGGCCGTGAAGCCAAAGACAAGACCGGAGGCAGAACCAAACCTGCCAGCTCCAGTTTTCTTGAGGCAATAGTGCGACGTTGATGGGATGTCCAAGCCGCGTGCCGCAAGTGCTTGCGAGACTGCTTGGTCGTCCGAGCGCGAATCCGTAAAAAAGCCCGTCTGATTCATGCCACCATCCGCAAAAGGAAACTCCAAAGGCAACCGGTGTTCTGCCGCAGCATTTAAAAACGTCTCCAGCTTTCCCGCATAGGACTTTCGGCAGCGGCGAATATGTGTGTAAAACCCACCCGAATCAATGAACTCCGCCAGTGTGGCTTGATCGATCAGTGGACCGTGATCATCCACGATCAAACGCAGCGACTCAAACGGCTGTACAAGCTCTTCCGGCAACACCACGTAACCGATGCGAAGCGAGGGAAACAACACCTTGCTCATCGAACCGAGATAGATCACGCGACCCGCTTGGTCGAGACTATGCAGACCGGGCAACGGTGGCCGGTTTCCACCGCGCCCACTTGAATCTGCTGTTTGAGCCCCTGACTAAGTTGCTCCAGTAGCGAAACGGTTCGACCGCGATCCAATGAAATCGACGACAGTGATTTGCGGGTCATAGGAAATTAAACCTGAATTTAGACGTGAGTTAACTGGACCCATAATAATTCAACAATCTGGATCTTTACAAGAACCAGAACAATTCTAGACTTGAGACCATCCATCCCCTTCTCGACAGGAGTATCCCGATGAACGACAACGAAAAATTAACAGAAATTCCTCGCCGAACCATCCTCCAGGCGGCGGCCGGTTTGGCGATTGTGGGACTGGCTTGGGACGCCAGCGCCACTGAGATTCAAGACGTTGGTATCAGGCAGTTTCGACCGACGGCGGCAAAACCTGGGAAGAAAATTGGTTGATGGACTGGGTTCGCGCAGCGGTGAAATGAAGCGAGACTTCCGCTCGCGATGCTTTCCCGACTAGCTATTATCACAATTCCAGCATTGAATTGAAATATGGACACAAACGCTGATTCACTGTCGATCATTCGCGGTGCCTGTGGTCACGATTGCCCCGATACATGTACGTGGCTGGTCGACGTTCGCGAAGGCCGTGCGGATCGGCTGTATGGAGACCCGGACCATCCGTTCACACGAGGTACGTTATGCGCAAAAGTGAATCATTATCTCGAACGGGTTTATCATCCGGATCGTGTGCTGTATCCCTTGAAACGAATCGGCCCAAAGGGTGCCGGCGAATTCGTTCGGACGACGTGGGATGAAGCCTTGGTCGACATCGCGTCGCGTTGGCACAGGATCGTTGCGGAATCGGGAGCCGAAGCAATCTTGCCGTACAGTTCCGCCGGAAATCAAGGGCTGATCCAGATGGCCTCGCTTGATCGCCGACTGTTTGGCGCGATGGGATGTTCGAAGCTGGACCGCAATATCTGTGGTGAAGTCGCCGCGGCGGGTTTGGCGGCGACTCAAGGATGCGGTTTCGGCGTTGATCCCGAAGAACTCGTGCATAGCCGCTTTATTGTGCTGTGGGGTACCAACACAATCGTGACTAATTTGCATCTGTGGCCGGTAATCCTCGAAGCCCGTGCCCGCGGAGCGCGAATTGTGGTGGTCGATCCGATTCGCACGCGGACCGCCGAGCAAGCGGATTGGCATCTCGCGTTGCGACCGGCCAGCGACGCTGCATTGGCACTGGCGATGATGCACGTGATTATTCGCGACAATTTGGTCGATCATGATTATGTTGCGCGATACGCTGAAGGGTACGATCAACTCGTTGACCGCGTGAAGGCCTATGCACCGACCGCAGTTGCCGCGACGACCGGCCTGGCTCCGGCTGAGATCGAACAATTCGCGCACGAGTATGCGACAGCGCAGCCATCCTTGCTGCGGCCCTTGATCGGGGTCGAACATCATCGCAACGGCGCAATGATGTTTCGCACGATGGCCTGTTTGCCAGTGCTGACTGGAGCTTGGCGACATCGTGGCGGTGGCCTATCACGCTCGACTCATGGGTTGCAATTTTCCACACTGAATCACCAAGGCGTGTTGTTCCCGGAACACGACCAACCCGGTGTGCGTGTGTTGAACATGCGTGACTTGGGCTTGGATCTTTGTAACCAGCAGCTGAAGCCGCCGATTCGGAGTCTCTGCGTTTATAATTGCAATCCAGTCGTCACGATGCCAAATCAACAGCGAGTCATCGAAGGACTCCAGCGCGAAGATCTTTTCACCGTGGTACATGATTTGTTTGTCACCGAGACGGCTCGATTTGCAGATTATATTTTGCCAGCCACCAGCCAGATTGAATGTCTCGATTTGGTACCCGCGTGGGGGCACCATTATCTCTCTTTGAATCGACCGGCGATCCAGCCGATCGGTGAGTCGGTGTCTAATACCGAATTTTTTCGCCGCTTGGCACGCGCCTTGGGGCGTGATGAGCCTTGGCTGTTCGAAAGCGATGAGACCTTGTTGCGAACGGCACTTGACAGCGGACATCCGTGGCTGGCAGAAGTGAGTTTCGAAAAACTATGGGCCGAGGGTTACGTTCGTCTGAACCAAGATCGTGACTGGCGCCCGTTTGCGAACGGCGGTTTTCCTACGCGATCAGGCAAAGCCGAGTTGTTTTCGGAATCCTTGTTGGAGCTGGGTCATGACCCACTCCCGTGGAGCGGAGAAATTCGTCTGCCCACCGGCAACCAATTGCAGTTGATTACCGGCAAGACTCTACACTTTATGAATTCAAGCTATTCCCATATCGATCGTCATCGCCGACGCGAAGGACGATTGTTTATCGAATTGCATGCCGACGATGCAGCTAGCCGCGGTTTGTCCCAGGGAGACCTTGTTCAAGTCATGAATCAACAGGGAGCGGTGACCGCCGAATGTCGGGTTTCCCCACGCGTTCGTCCGGGAGTTGCCTGGATGCCGTTTGGTGGTTTTGGCGATGCACAGGGCAGCCCCTGTTCGGTGAACGTGCTGACGCCGGAAGAACCAACCGACTGGGGTGGAGGAAGTGGATTCTATGATACTTTCGTTGATGTCGCCAAGTTGAATGACTGAATCCGAGTGTGCTAGACAAACCCCGTGGCATGCCACATGTGAGTGGTCGAAAATTTGGCCCTGGAGTTTGCCGCCAGGCGCGAGTGAGAAAACTTTTTTGAAAATACTTTAATTTAAACAGGAAAAAATATGTCAACCCCAACCGATCCGACTCGACCACCAGCCAGCGATGAGTATTTCAGCTATTACAAAACCTATATCCACCTGGTGCCCGATGGCGACTTGCTGAAGTTGGCCGAACAACAGATTGGTGAGCTTCGTTTGTTCTGCCAAGACGTTTCCGAATCAGATTCGATGATCATCCATGCTCCTTACACCTGGTCCATCAAGCAGGTTGTCGGACACCTCATTGATGCCGAGCGAATTTTCGCCAATCGACTTCATCGGTTTGCCTCGGGTGATTTGCAAGCCTTGCCCGGCATGAACCAGGACCCCTATATAACCAACAATGACTATGTAACACCCAGTCTACAATCACTCGTCGATGAGTTGCTGTATTGCCGCCAGGCGAACCTGTTACTGTTGCGCCGGATCAAGCCCCAGTCCTGGAATAACGTGGGAGTCGCTTCGGACCATCCGATTACCGTGCGAGCGTTGGCCTATATCATGGTCGGGCACATCATCCACCACATGCAGATCGTCCGACGCCGTCTGGCCATCTAAACGCCTCAATTAGTGTCAACGAATTGCAGTACAAAAATCAAAACCCAAAATCGAAAGGCAGCAATTCTGCGATCCTGGAGAACATGGACGGGGGCATGGATTGTATTTTTGACCGCTTGCTCGATAGGAAACCGCGGAGGACGCGGATTGTCACAGATGATTGTCGCAAGACTTCGTTGGCGTTTGGCGGTTTGTCACAGTCGTGCGACCGTTTGTTGATAATTATTTTTTCGTCAGCTAATTATCGACACCAAAACAGTAGATCGCGGCGTCCGTCCGGATGAAGATGCGATTGTCGACAATCGCTGGCGTGGCAAAAATCCCCTCACCGAGATCATTGACGGCCAGCACGTCCAGTTTTTCACCGGCGGCAACGACAGCAACTTTACCCGCAGTTGTGGCGAACAAAATCTTGTTCCCGGCAACGACAGGAGAAGCATAGACATCTCCCCCAGCGCCCGTTAGCCGCCCCTTGTATTGCACGACTCCCGTTTCAGGATCGAGGCTCGTTACCACTCCGCTATCAGAAATCATGAGCAATTGGTTGCCAGTCAACAACGGCGATGGCAGCTGCGGAATATTCTTGTGATACTTCCAACGAGTATTCTGCGCTGTCATGTCCCCCTCGCCACCCAGTCGGATCGCCATCATGCTGTTCTTGCTCTTGATCGAGGCCCGGAAATAGTTCCACTCTTTTTCAGTTAGATGGTTATTGCTATCGAGGTCAACAGCCGGAAAAAAACCCTTGGCAAGTTCATCCGGCATTTCAGCCAGGGAGAGCATTTGGTTTCCATCGACATCATGGTCCGCCACCACCTGTGCAAACTCCGCGACGTCGAAATTTTGGTCGACCTCGTTTTCTGGCGAGCCGAATCCGTTGACGAAGATCGTGTCGCGGTTCATTACCGGAGTTGACTTCATTTCAAAACTCAAACCGCCAACCCACCACAGCTTTTTACCCGACTGTGCATCGTAGGAAGTCAGGTTGAACGACCCAACGGCCAATACCTGTGTCGGTTTTTTCGGATCGGGTTGATAGATTATCGGGGAGCAGTGACCGCTCGTCGCCTCTTCACGAGGAGTCTTCCAGACGACGTTACCCGTGTTTCGATCGAAGGCCGCGATAAACGAATCCAGGTTTTGGTCGCAAATCAGAATGACCAAGCCATCGTTGACAATCGGTGAGGCGCCCATCCCGTAAATATTCGTGAACGGTCCCAAGGGTCGACGCCATTTTTCCGTGCCGTCCACTTGATAGGCGATGAGGCCATAGTCCGGAAAAAAAACGAAGACCGTATCGCCGTCCACGACGGGTGAAGCCGCCGCCGGATGGTTTCTGTGATCCAGTTTTTCAGTTCGGTCACGCGGTGCTTGCTGACGCCACAATTCATGACCATCGGATTGATCAAGACAAACCGTGAATAGTTTTTGATCCTCTTCGGTAGTAAGAAAAATTCGTCCCGCTTGCAGGACCGGCGATGAATACCCCTTGGGCAATTTTGTTTTCCAAACCAGATTTTTTTCCGGACTGAATTCGGTTGGAATTTCCGCAGCCTCCACAACACCGTTGCCGTTGGGGCCACGAAAACGACTCCAATCGGAATCGCGGGTCTGAGCCAACCCGTTGTGCGCCGTGAAATACCAAAGACCACAGGTGAGCCAGAATTGTATTTGAAACTTCGTTTTTGATTTCATCGTGATGATCCAAGAAATGGGGCTGTGCGCATTCTACCCCAATGATTGGCGAAAATGGTCAGGGATCGGAGTTCCGTACCACCGAATGCGAGTCGTGTCGTGAATCATCGAGGCAGTCCCGTCTCTCGAAATTGGGAACATTGGGTCCCTAGTTGACCTCGTTTCGCAACCGGCCCATTTGGTCTAAATTATCCTGCGTTGAATTTTCCGATTTTTTCGCAAGAGAGGTAGTCGATGTCAGATTCTCAAATTGATCTCCAGGATTTTCGACAGCCGGTGGTGACGTCACTGGGAGTTATCTTGGGATTTCTGTTAGGCTTTCTTGGACAATGGGTGACGGAAGAAGAATTCAACCTTACCACAATGAGTGACATGATGGCATTTTCCGGTACAATCATTGGATCGACGCTGCTGTTGTACGCGCTGTTTCGAATGTTGCTGCCGGAAGTCAAAGCAAAGGTTTCGTTGTCGTTTTACCGAGCGACCATTCGAATCTATATGGCCGGCATCGTGATTCCCCTGATTAGCATCGTTGCTGCTGCATTTGTCTAAATGTTGAATTCCTTGAAGTCAACCACTATCCTTCCGGTTGTCCAATCATCGAACTCGTTTCTCAATCAGGTCAAAAATACCGGCGAAATGGCTGCAAAAAGCCACGAAATCAACAATTTCTGGGCGATTCTGAAATGTTTGACAAGGATCGGATTTCAGGTAGCATGGAAGTGCTGTGCTGGGAAATTAGGCAACATTGTGGGCTGAACGAGATGACTCGACAAATTTTGATTGCTGCGCTGTTGGTGGTTTCGATTCAATTCGTTTCCGTTGCTCATGGTGACTTGTTGCCGGGAGTCCTGACAAATTTTCAAGATGGTTCCGTTCAAGGATGGAGTGGTGGAGCGGTTTTCAATATTTCCAATAGCGGTCCATTGGGAACTGGCGACCATTCGCTGCAATTATCCAACGGTACCATAACGGGTAATAATTTCGCGATGTTCAATCAAGGAATCAACGGAGTAATCAGTCCGTCGGTCAGCGCGATCACCAGCGATATCTTTCGACCATCCGGCGAAGGTTCAGCCGAAATGAGGCTCGTGTTGTTTGATTTTAGCGGCACGCGTTGGACTTCGACGAACGCGGTCAATGTGGTTGACGATAATCTTTGGCATGGATTTTCATTCTCGATTCTTGAATCTGCGTTGACGCGTGTTGCTGGCACTGGATCGTATACGGATTTGACAAGCGGCTTGGAGCGGATAATGTTCCGCTTCGACGCTGGAGCTCCTAGCGCCGGCGGAAGCTCTTTGAATGGGACGATGAATTTCGACAATATTACGGCGATTCCGGAACCTTTGTCCGCACTCTTCCTGGCCAATGCATTGATCTTCGGATGCAGTTTTCGACGTCGCCGCTGATCAAATTGGTCGGACCGCCGTGAGTTCATTAGGTCTTACCCATCTTCCTGGGCGATCTGCATTATTTGTTGGCGCCTGAAAAATCAGCAACGAGCTGCAGTTCCAATCGTACAACCCAAGGCACGAAGCCAGTTGTTATCCGATTTCTGATTCCTTTTCAAATATTTGGCCGCCCAGTCGGTCGATTCTCGATAAGGGAATATAGACAACAGACAATCATTTGATCAGTCACCTGATTCGCACCCCTTGTGTGCAATTGCCGAAATTGGCTTACGCCACCATACTGGCAGAACAAAGCTCGCAATCAGGCAACGGCAACCACGCACCCAATTTAAAGGCCGAAAATGAAGGTTGTTGACGAACTACTGTCCATTTGGGAAGAACGTCAGGAACAAGGAACGCCGATTTCGCCCGAAGAACTATGCGCTAAACATCCGGAACTGCTGGACGAAGTCCGCTGGAACATTCGAGCACTCCAAGCCGTCGATTCGCACTTTGGCTCGACGCGCGCTGATCAATCCCCGTTGACGACCAAGTCCAAACCGGCGCTGGCTCCAATTCCGTTCGACCCCGTCAAAATTACGACGGAATACCGAATCGAGCGTTTACATGCCAGCGGTGGTTTGGGAAGCGTTTTCCTGGCGACCGATTCAACATTGAACCGCCAGGTTGCGATCAAGATTCCCAAATGGAATCAACTTTCGCCGGAACTTCTTGGCCGTTTTGAACGAGAAGCCCGCGTTACCGGTCGGATGGACCACCCAGGAATCGTCCCAGTTCATGCCTTACAACGCGAAAACCCGAAACACCCTTGTTACGTTATGCGATTTGTCGAAGGTCCGACGCTGTATGCGACCATCCGGGCGTTACACTCAGGTGCTGGAACATCGCGTTCGCGGGACTTTTACCATACCTTGGGTTTTCGACAGTTGCTGCAAAATCTGATTGCCCTCAGTAACATTGTGGCGTATGCCCACGGTCAGGGAATCATTCATCGCGATATCAAACCAGGCAATGTGATTATCGGGCCGTTCGGAGAGACGATTTTACTGGATTGGGGCTTGGCCAAAATCATCGGTGAGCAAGACGAATTGATGGCCGACGGTGTGGAATCAGACAACTGGGCCGATGTCACGGCGACACGAACCGGACAAGTTCTGGGCACGCCGGCGTTTGCCGCACCAGAACAATTGCTGGGAAATACCAAAGCGATCGATCAGCGCTCCGATGTGTTTTCGCTGGGAGCCACGTTGCATTTTTTGCTAACCGGCACACTACTTGTCCAGCAGCATGAGACGGCAAAGTACCTCCACCGAATCAGTTCGGAAAAACTGAGCCTGATCAAGTTGTCGTCGCGGATTCCCAAGCCGCTGGCCGCGATTTGCCGAACTGCGACCCACATTTCGCCGGACCTGCGATATCCGGGTGCGCTCGAGTTCGCCGATGACATTCAACGTTACCTGGCGCAGGAACCGATCCAGGTGATGCGGGATTCGATGGCCACACGCGGATTTCGGTGGATGCGCAAACATCGCGCAACAACGGCAGCTGGCGCGATCGCTTTATTGTTGTTGTTGGCTTTTTCTGTGTTGGGGTTGAGTCTGCTATCCAACTTCAACCGCCAACTTGAATCGACGAACAACGAATTAGCCACCAGTAATTCAGCATTGGAGCTTTCGAATCGCGAGGCGCAAGAATCGCGAACGGCAGCCGAATTGAACTTTGCCGCGGCCGCCGACGCGGTTGATCAATTCCTGGTCGCGATCACGGATAACGACCGATTACGACAAACTGATTTTTCAGCTCTGCGAAAAGATCTGTTGGAGTCTTCCAAACCATTCTTGGAAAAACTGCGTGATCAAAGGCCGGGCGAAGTCAGTGTCGAGAAAAGCCGCGTCAAAGCGATGTCAAAACTCGCGTCGATCGATCAGGAGACTGGCCGCGTCGAAGAAGCGATTTCGGGCTATTTGTTGTGTAAGACGACGTTGCAGTCCCTGGTTGCAAACCATCCTGACGTTGCCGAATTTCGCAGCCTGTTGGCGGATTGCCATTCCAGTCTGGGATGGATTTCCAATCGTCAGGGCAATACTGAACAAACTATGGAACACTATAATACGGCCTTGGAACTTCGGCGCAAATTGGCGACCGAATTTCCTGACGATCCAAAATACCGCGCCCGCGTGGTCAAAAGTCAAATTGCATTGGGAATCCTGCTGCGCGGTCAACGCGATTTCGTCGGAGCCCAAAAACATTTCGACGAATCCATTTCCACAAGCGAGCAATTGGTCGCCGACTTTCCTGAGGACCCGGATTATCAAAGCAGCCTTGCCAGTGCGCTCGAACACTTGGGTTTGTTGTTGGCGAGGACGGGGAAACACTCCAGCTCACTCGAAAAACGTCGTGCGGCCCTCGCCATTCGCGAACAACTGGTTCAGCGTTATCCTGACAGTGTTAGCTATCGTGCCTACCTGGCGCTCAATCAGTTAAACGTCGGCTTGGCGCTGGCTGAATCGACCAATCCCGCTCAGGCGCAAGAACACTACCAAGTTGCGTTAGAAATTTTGGAACAACTGGTTCGAGAGTTTCCAGCGAATCCGATTTATCATGAACATCTGGCAAAAGTCCACACTAACCTGGGAAATCTGGTTGCCGGGCTGGGAGATCATCCGCGAGCAATTGAGCATCACGAAAAAGCCATTCAAATCAATCTGCAGCTAAGCGATCGCTACCCGGACAATTTTGAACATGTCGTTTCTTTAGGTGGCAGCTACAGTAACCTCGGGTATTTTTTGAGAAATTCGGACCAGGAAACCGCACTCGAATGGTTCGACAAAGCCGTATCAATTTTGAATAAAGCCAAGTCGATGAATCCAGAGGACTATACGGTAAGGACGTTTTTGCGAAATACTCTGGATGCCCGAGCCACCACCTACAATATGTTGGCCCGTTACACCGAGGCCGCCGAAGACTGGCAGCAGGCAGCGGAGTATGACGAAAGTCGTGTCAAACCGATCTTGTTGAACCAAGCGGAACAAGCCCGAGAACGCGCGGTGCTCAGCGAGAAATTCGAACAAATCTTAACGGAACTTGCTGAAGTCGACAGCCCGTTGGAGCGGATTCAGTTCGCGCAATTCTGTCATGCGCGAAAGCTCTACGCCCGTGCCGCGACCGAATTCGCGCTCGGATTGGAACAGCAACCACAACTACTGAACGAAAATGCCTACAATGCAGCCTGTAGTGCCGCGCTCGCTTTGGCCGGCAAAGGAACCGATTCTGTCGATCTGGACGCGAGCCAACGAGGCGAACTCAGCCAATTTGCGTTGAACTGGTTGCGGTCGGATTTTACACGAATTTCGAACGGAACGTCCTCCGGAAAAACTGTGTTTCAGCATTGGCTTACCGATCCCGATTTGGAAATGGTGCGACAAACAGAAAGGTTGACCGAATTACCGGCACAGGATCAGGAATCTTGGGGTGCCTTGTGGGTCGACGTTAAAAAATCTATCGAAGAGTAACTGCCCTCGTTACGGCTCTCCTAAAACATAGGCGGCCATTCCCTGGGGATCTCGATCAGGACGAATCGAAAAATCTCCGTAACAAAGCAGCCGTAAAATTGAATCGGGACGCAGGTACCAGCTTGCCCATGAGAGTGGTGAGTCTCCATGCATATCCCGCGCATCACGCTTGGCACCGGCGTCCAAGAGTAATTTGATCGTGCTTTCTGTCCCGAATGCAGCGGCCCGATGAAGTGGCGTTTCGGCCTTCGTACGACTATCACGCATGAAACCACCGGTTTCCGCGGCTGGTTGGGTGCATACATTTGGATCAGCTCCGTGCGCGATCAGGACCCGCAAGACGCGATCATGTCGCAGTCGCAGCGAAGTGCACAAGGCCGCATGCAGCGGCGTTTCCGCCGTACCATCCAAAGGGAAATTTGCGTCCGCGCCATTTTCCAACAGGAACTGCGTCAATTGCCAGTGACCGTGAAAGGCGGCACCGTTGAGATCAAAATTGGGGCCCAGGGTTTCGAGGGTTTCGCCTTGGGTCAACAGGTATCGAACGGCACTGACATCTCCAAAATAGGCACACCACTGAATAAGTGCTGTGCCCTGTTCATCGGTTGCTCTTGCAGACAATCCATTGATCAATAGGTCAAAGACTAAATCCGTTCGTCCCCGCGCAATACGCTCCAACATCATTTCCTCTCCGAATCAAAAATCAACTTGAGATGGATTATTTCGATGGACGGGAAACATGCTGATCAATCAGAATTGGGTTGCCATCAGGATCGACAAGCATCAAACTGGCGGGTCCAGTGGTTGCCTCATCGGCTTCAAGTTTCAAGGTTAAACCTCGCTCTTTGAGTGCCTGTTGGATTTGGCGCACGTCATCGAAGTCCGGCAACGTGGCGGCAGTGCGGTCCCAACCCGGATTAAACGTTAGTATGTTTTTGTCGAACATGCCTTGGAAAAGCCCTATCGTCGAAGACTCGTTCTGCATGATCAAGTAGTTTTTCGACTCACCACCAAACGATCGAAAGCCAAGTTTTTCATAGAACTCGCGCGATGCTCGCAGATCCTTCACCGTCAGACTGATCGAGAAATTACCGAGCTTCAATTGCCGATCTTCTTTGGCTGGACTGGTTTCGGCGACTAAACTCTCTTTCGCACGTGTTAATACGAACTCGGCTCCTTTGAACTCCGCTGATCCGCCAAACGACATCCAAGATTCGATGACACATTTGTCTGGTCCCTCGTGCCGAATTACATCCCGTTCCGTCGCTTTAGCGCCCGACAACTGGTACTCGCCGTTGAGTTCCAGCGACAACCCATTCTCCGCCTTGGGAACCGCTTTACCGCGTACGACAATCATCGGCGTTCCGGAACTGGCCAGACGAACGACTTCATACTGATCACTCGCCGCGTCGAAGCCCGTATAGGACAGACTGGTCCAGTTTTTGTTACCCAGCTCCGGGCCAAACTTACCCAGGAATCTCTGTTCGAGATACATACCGCCAACATCCATGCGCGCTGTCAATACCGCCTGGCACTTGATGGGCTCGCGACCAGGTTGCAGCCAGAACGAGACGGTCGCATTCCAGGTTCCCACGTCAGACTTCAGCAATTCCAAGCCTGAGGTTTCCCCAGAGCCGGGATTTGTTGGTTCTTGAATCGTTGCCCAAGGCATTTCTTTTACTGTTGGCTCCATCGAAAATGCTGCTCCGTGATCTAAAGCCATTGAGGCCACAGCAAAGACCAGCAAACCAAACAAATTCTGTCGAAGGTTCATGCGATTCTCCAAGAGTTAAATTCAGATGTAGGGATGTTTTATTAGTGGGCAAAGGCTTTCTAGTCGGCAGTCGAGAATCCAGTAGTACCAAGTATCAAACTGCGGCCCAGCTACCGATTTTCGATCGATTGTAGGTCAGCGAAAGCGAAAGGTCTTGCCAAATCTTGCGATCCGAAAAAAAAGCTGCGTCTCCCGAGGACCCACCTTAATGCTCAACTGTGAGCCGCGTATAAATCGAATAATTCGCTAGGTTGTGGTCGGTCGGTTAGGACGAATTCCAAATCGAATCGGTTTTTTCCAATCGACCGCTGACATTTACTCATTTTGAAAACGTGTCTCCGCATCTTCGGCTCAGTTCCGTTGAGCCCACCAAACGGGTGCGTACGCCACCGCCATTCCAATTGCCAGACCAACACCGTGCGCCCAATTCGCGACACTCGTACTTAGCAATCGTTCCGTCATTCCGGGAATCATGCAAAACACCAACCATACCAACATCAACACAATCGTTGCTTGAGGCAGAAAAAATCCGCTGGACCGGTCGTACATAGATTTGATCCACACGAAACCGAAAAGCCCATACACGACCCCCGACATCCCACCCAGCCCCGTAACGAGCGTACCGTTTTTCAATAAACCTGGCGCCGTACCATCAAACTGCACAGGGACAGTACATTGCACGAAATTGGAAATTGCCGCGGTAAACAGTATCAACAGGGCCAATCTTAGCCACCCATAACGTCGTTCAACTAACTGGCCGAGTTGAAACAGCCAAATCATGTTGAACAACAAATGAAAAGGAGCGAGATGGATTAACATCGGGGTCACCAGTCGCCAAATCTCACCCCGTTGGATACTCGCCAATCGCACCGCCAATCGATCTATGCCATTATTTTCCATAGTGACATTATTGCGCCGCAGGATCTCGAATGAAGCGGGCGGCGGAACCGAAACGAATTGCAAACTCAGATATAGCGGATTGTTCTTGTCGTCGCCGAAATTCGTGCTCAGCGCTACCAACACGCAAGCCGCGATTAGCCCGATCGTTAACCGTGGTTTGGGACGCAATCGATCGGTACCGACGACAATTTTTTTCTTGATCCGGCGAAGCTTTCGTTCTTCTTCGCGCGTGATCTTGATAGCCTGTGAAATGGCAGCACTGTATTTGGAATTCGTTGGGTCAGTGCGAAACGCCGCTAACTCCGCCAAAGCGGTTTGAAACTGGTCTTCCTCATTAACCCAGATTTCGCAGGTTCCATCGTCCATTTTTTCCGATTTGGCTGGAATCCCGGCAGTAATGAGGTAAGCCGAAAACCGGGCAGCTTGTTGCGGTTCGTCAATTACGCCAATCAATCTCATCTTGCTTTGCTCGCCATTTTCAGGGACAGTCCGCCACGGTAACCGATCCAGAAGTCGACAGCCGACACAATTTTCAGGCGTACACTAAAACGAAAAAATAATCGATTGGCAACGGAAAAATGAGTCAGATCTAGCCGACTTGGGAAATTAAGGGCTGATTATCCCGAACAATCGCGGCTTCGTCTATCCGCCAGACTCCCTCACAATCCAACGACATCTACATTCGCATACCCCATCGAAACTTTCATGTCACACGATCCAACCACCTCATCTCACCCAGTCTCGAATCTCGGTCCTACGCATTTTTCACTGGGGGGTCCTCCGCCAGATTCGACGGGAAAAACCGCCAAACGGTCGACAGAAACCGCGGACGACCTTGAATCCCAACTCGTTGATCAAACCAAACTTCAAATTCGATCGTTGGTTCAAGAGATCGCGGAGCTGTCGAAGTCCGATTGCACTCCAGCAGATTTCTATGAAGGATTCCTGACGCGGACGACGAGCGCCTTGGCATCGATCGGCGGAGCGATCTGGCTGCGCGATAACACCGACGAGCCGCTGAAATTGCAGTACCATATCAACCTGAAGCAAACCAATCTGGCGACCGACAAAAACGCGCAGTCGCGGCACAGCCATTTGCTGAAAAAATTGATGACCTCCGGTGAACCGACACTGATCAGCCCCAACTCGGGCAGCGACAATCCGAATGAAGCCGGCAATCCGACGGATCATTTGCTGGTGATCGGGCCCTTGAAGATCAATCAGGTCACCATCGGCCTGGTCGAAATTTTTCAACGCGCTAATGCCGGCCCGACGACTCAGCGAGGATACTTGCGCTTCGTTACTCAAATGTCCGATTTGGCCAGCGAGTTTTTGACCAACCAGCGACTGCGATCGTTCGCGCAGGCCGAGACGATGTGGCAACAACTGGAAGGCTTCATTCGCGCTATCCATCAAGGACTCGATACGGAACAGACCGTTTATACGATTGCCAACGAAGGCCGGCGGATCACCGGCGCCGATCGCCTGAGCGTCGCACTGGGGACCGGTCGACGATGTCGGGTGGCGGCCGTTAGTGGCTTGGATTCGATCGAACGACGGGCGGAACAAATCAAACGCTTGAACGGCTTGGCGGCGACCGTCATTCGAACGGGTCAGGCTTTTTGGTACGATGGCGACGACGCCAATCTCCCACCGCAAATCGAACGGCAACTGCACGAATACATCGACAAATCGCATTGCAAAATGTTGGCGATCATTCCCTTGAAGGAACAGCAACTGGCACCGGAAACAGATTTGGCAAACCGTCGCCGGGCCACCAATGCGAAGCCGATCGGGGCGCTAATTATTGAACAGCTAAAAGACTCACGAATCTCGCCCGCTCTTCGACAACGGGTCGATGTCGTCGTGTCGCACAGCGAAACCGCGCTCACCAACTCACTGGACCATAATGGCGTTTTCCTGATGCCGGTCTGGAAACATCTTGGTCGTGCTACGTCATTAGTACAAGGAGGGAAACTGTTCCGGACCATTGCCATCATGGGTGTGCTCATCGCAGCGGCGTTGTTTCTGGCACTATTTCCCTATCAGTTCGGTCTGGGTGCCAGCGGCAGCCTCGTCCCAGAAACGCAACACGAAGTATTCGCTCAAGTCGACGGAGTGCTTCAAGAGGTATTCGTCTCCGACACCGGTGAGACATTTGTCGCGGCGAACCAACCGTTGGCTCGCATGACGAACAATGATCTGTTGGTCGAAATCGAGAATCTTCAAGGGCAGATTGAAGAAGCCAATCAGAAACGGATCAGCAACAAACTGATGCAAACCAAACGTGTCGAGCAAGCGATCGATCGACAGTTAATCGCTGGTGAAATGCGCAGTCTCGAACAAACGATTACCAGCCTCACCAATGAGCTGGATCTCAAACTCTCCGAATTAAAAATGCTGGAGATCATGAGTCCCTCGGCAGGTCAGGTCGTCAATTGGCAAGTTCGCCAAAGCCTGTTGCGGCGCCCAGTGTTGCGCGGTCAAAACCTGATGACAATTATCGACCCCAACACGCGCTGGCAAATCGAGTTGCAAGTACCCGAACGACGACTCGCCCATCTAATAACAGCGATGGATGAACAAGACGAACCGTTGAAAGTCACGTTCGGACTGTTGTCCCATCCAGGTGTCACCTATGCTGGTCAATTGCTGTCCATCGATCGCCAGTTGGATGTGCACTCGGACGAAGGAAATTCCGCCCTGGTTCGGATCGGATTTGCCAATGCCGACATTTCGCCCGAACTCCTACGAGCTGGCACGCGAGTCACGGCCAAGATCGATTGCGGCCAGAGATCGATCGGCTATGTGATGTTCCATGAGTTAATCGAAACGGTGCAAGCGAAAGTTCTGTTCTGGTTGTAGTCGCCCTGTCCGCTGCCTCGCCGGCACCCTAACCGAGCAATTCACGAACCACCGTCTGCGATTCAACTCCGGTCAGTCGCTGGTCCAGACCTTGAAACTTGAACGCAAAGCGTTCATGGTCGATCCCCAGGCAATGCAGAATTGTGGCATTCAAGTCATTAACATGCACAGGTTTTTCCAACACGTTGTAACTGAAATCATCCGTTTCACCGTGAACGTAGCCTTTGCGTATTCCCCCTCCGGCCATCCACATGCAAAAATTACGTGGATGGTGATCGCGACCATAATCATCTTTGGTCAACGTCCCTTGCGAATACACCGTGCGACCAAACTCGCCGCCACAAACGACCAGCGTTGAATCAAGCAGTCCACGCTGTTTCAAGTCTTGAATCAAAGCCGCTGTCGCTTGATCCGTTTGCCGACACTGATTGCCCAACTGGTAGGGCAACGATCCATGAGTGTCCCAACCTCGATGTAAGATCTGAACCGCGCGAACACCACGCTCGATTAAACGTCGCGCGAGCAAGGCGCTGTGAGCATAGGTTCCTGGTGTGCGTACATCCGGACCATAGAGCGCGAATGTTTCCTCCGTCTCACCGCTAATGTCGGTCAGGTCCGGTACGCTCGATTGCATCCGAAACGCCATTTCATATTGCGCAATGCGAGTCAGGGTCTCCGGATCGCCCCATTGATTCAACGTCCGCTGGTTAAGTTTTTCCAACGCATCCAACATCACTCGACGATCATCCCGACTGACTCCATCCGGATTCGGCAAATAGAGAACAGGATCGCCAGCCCCGCGCAGCGCCACGCCGTTGAACCGCGTCGGTAGATATCCGCTCCCCCACATTCGGTTGTATAGCGCTTGACCATTACTATCAGCCGGAAACTGTGGCGTGAACACCACGAACGCCGGCAAGTCATTGTTCTCGCTGCCCAAACCATAGGCCAACCAGGAACCGATGCTGGCCTTACCTGGAATTTCAGAACCCGTCATCATGAACGTACACGCCGGATCGTGATTAATGGCATTGGTATGCATCGTCTTGATCAGCGAAATTTCGTCGACGATCCCCGCCGTGTAGGGCATCAACTCGGTGTTGACCCAAATCCCCGAGTCCCCCTTGCGTTCAAATTTGAATTTGGAAGGCGCAACCGGAAACCGGGTCTGGCCACTGGTCATCGTCGACAATCGCTGACCGCCTTGAATCGTAGGCGGCAACTCTTTATCGAAATAATCAATCAAGCCAGGTTTATAATCCCACGTATCCAACTGAGGAGGTCCACCATTGAAATGGAGATAAATCATCGCCTGAGCGGAGGGTGCAAAATGCGGAAAACCGTCCAATGGAGGATGAACTTTCTCGTCGGCGCGCGCGAAATTCGGTCGCAAGGCCTGACTGCCCGCCATCAACCCTAGCGCCACCCCACCCAGTCGCAAACCAGTGTTACCAAAAAATTGTCGGCGCGTCTGATGAATGGCCAATTCCCGTGCTTGATCCATGTTCAATTCCGGTTGAGTGTTTCGTCAAGATTGAGTATCAAATTGGCGACCAACGTATAAGCCGCCAGCTCCGCCGGGTCCAGCGACTGTAATCGCGGAGACTCGCCGAGTGCAACCAGTTTCTCGGCTTCGGCCGGGCTTTGTCGATAGCGCTCCAAATGCGACTGCAATTGTTGCTCGACGATTTGAATTTCCTCGTCGGCCGGTTCACGCGTCAATACCAGCTGATAGGCAAACGCGATTCTGTTCCTGGCATCGACACCACCGGAGACCAACATCCGCTGAGCCAACGTGCGAGCCGCTTCCACATGCTGCACATCGTTCATTAACTGCAGCGCTTGCAACGGAGTATTGCTTCGTTCTCGTCGCGTGCAGGATTGCTCACGGTTAGGGGCATCAAAGTTCATCATGAATGGCGGCGGTGCGGTTCGTTTGTAAAATGCGTACAAACTGCGGCGGTACAAAGCGTCGCCTTTGTCCTGTTGATAGTTTCGCGTGTTCGAACCGGCGAATCCAACCGGCTCCCACACGTTGGCCGGTTGATAGGGCTTGACGCCTGGACCGCCCATTTGCATACGCATCAAACCACTAACAAACAGCGCATTGTCACGAATTTGCTCCGCATCCAATCGCAAGCGCGGCCCGCGCGCGTACCAACGATTTTCCGGGTCGAGATTGTAAACTTCCGAGTTGACATGAACATCCTGTCGAAACGCGGCGGACGTCACCAACAATCGAACCAGTTGCTTGACATCCCAATTTCCCTCCTGGAAATTCAGCGCCAACCAATCCAACAATTCCGGATGACTGGGTGCATCTCCTTGCGAACCAAAGTCGCCGCTGGTTTTCACCAATCCCGTTCCGAAGAATTGTTGCCAGAATCGATTGACAGCAACCCGCGCCGTTAGAGGATGCTCCGGAGTAAACAGCCACCGCGCCAAATCAATGCGCGTCGCCATTCCACCAGGATTCGCTTTCGTTAGCGGCGGCAAAACCGCCGGCACATTGGGTTCGACTTTTTCGCCCGGTTGATCGTATTGACCGCGCAACATGACAAAACTCTCCCGAGGTTGCGGCAGATCGCGATACACGAACGTGCTGGGTATGGCATCGTAGAATGCTTGTCGCTCCGATTGCAATTTTTTCAATTCAGCAATCGGCTCGGCAAATTGCGGAGTCGTTTCAACACAAACGCTTTGTAGATAATAGGCCCGCAAACGATCCAATTCTGCCGGCGGCAAGGGACTATCCGGACCCACCTTGAGCACGGCATTCAATTCGGTCGCCAAACCGGGCGTGTCTTTTCCGGTCGCCTGTTGCCGCCAAGCTTGAAATGATTGCGCTGGATCGGAAACTGGATTGGCAATCCCTTGAACGCCAACCTTATCCCAGTTGACTTTCCCGCCGAACTGCGTCAAAGCAAATCCCGTCAACGAATCACCGGCAGTCAAACCGACGGACTGGATCGGCACTTCCAGGCGGACCCACATTCCGGCTGATGGAAGTGGCCCCATCAACACGCGCTCGGTCGTGTTGATCGCACCCCATTCAATCGCCTGATAGTCTCCCCATACGGCGCGATGATTCCATCCATCTTTGTAAAACTGCAACATGATCGACTTCGGCAAGTCGCCTGGATCGAGCCAAACGTAGGCAAAAATCCGACCTTGCATCGGTATGGGCAGCGGAGTTTGAGCATGCTCCCAAACATCCTGCGCTAATCCCGTGTCGATCCGTTGCAAAGAACTTCGACCACTGAAGACCGGTTCTCCCCCTTCGGCCGATACGAACTTCGTCGGCGCACCGGGCGACGCCTGCAGCTGTCCTGAGGGTGGAAACTCATCATCCATCCAGACCGTCTCCAACGAAACCTCCGCGGGACGGGAAACGGCCTCAGCCGGATCGGCGTAAACGACCTGCAAAGCCAGGGAATCGAGCGCCTGCTGTCGCGCGGCAATTTGTTGATCCCAATCGGCCAATTTGAGGCGATGTTCCGGACGTTCCAGTTTCATGATGGGATCGGTCAACAGCGCATTCCCGTCCATTGCCGGATCAGCCGCGGAATTGAAAAAAGCGTACATCGAGTAAAACTCTTTTTGCGAAATCGGATCAAACTTATGGTCGTGACAAACAGCGCAGCCACCAGTCAATCCAATCCAGCTCGACATCGTTGTGCTCGCCCGATCGACCGCATAGCGATAGAGCAGTTCGGCATCGATTGATCCCCCTTCGCTGCTGGTCACATTGCAGCGGTTGTAACCCGTTGCAATCAACTGCTCCATAGTCGGATTGGTCACGAGATCTCCCGCCAATTGGTCGATCGTGAACTGATCGTAGGGCAAGTTTCGATTGAAACTATCCACGACCCAATCGCGATACGACCACATTTGTCGCTCGTTATCCAAATGCAACCCATGCGTGTCGCCGTACCGAACCAGATCCAACCAATGTCGCGCCATCTCTTCACCGTAATGCGGCGACGCCAAATAGCGATCCACCATGCGCTCATAGGCGGCCGGTGAACGATCAAGTAAATACGTTTCCACGTCGGCTGGCGTAGGCGGCAATCCCGTCACGGCAAACGCCACACGGCGAACCAAGGTACGCCGGTCCGCCTCGGCCAACATCGTCAGCCCATGTTCTTGCAACCGGACCAACAGAAACGCATCGATCGGATTCCCCGAGTCTGGCAACCCGCTCGGGACTGGCACGGCTACGGGACGTTCCAAGGCCCAGTGTTTTTGATAGATCGCGCCTTCTTCGATCCAGCGCTTGATCAACTCAATTTGCGCGGCCGTCAGTTCCTTGTGACTCTCCGGCGGAGGCATTCGCATCGCGGCGTCGGATTCGTTAATGCGCAACCACAGCGGGCTCTCTTCAATTTGGCCGGGCATGATGGCCGGACTGCCGTTGGTTTCGGAGAGGGCTCCGGTGGGCGTATCCAACCGCAAATCCGCCTGTCGATTCTTGGCATCAAAACCGTGACAAGCGAAACAATGATCGGAAAGAATCGGTCGAATATCGCGATTGAAACTGATTTTTTTGCCATCCCTGGAAGCAGTCTCGATGACGGCTTGATCCGTCTCGTGAATGCTGGCAGGGGGTTGAGCAACGTCTTCTTGAGCTCGCACAACGCAAGCAAACCCGACCACGCACGCGATCAGCGCGACCTGTCTCGGAACACGAAAACCACACCACAACATCAGGTAAAAAAATTTATCCATCGTCTGCTCGACCCCCGGAATCATCGAAAGCTGTGTTCGCATCCGAAAACGTACTATCGGTTTGCCCTTCCACTTTATCCTCTGCCCAGGTTGACTTAAACCATGGAAGTCGAGAAATCACCCCTTTTTGCGCAATTAAAAAGCATTGGTTTCACCCATGTTAATTGCATTACGCTCTGTGGGTTGGCAAAGTCGGTTTCGGTTCCAATGCCGGTTTGACAGGCAGCGTCGGCTTGGCGAGGTTGCCGAATCTCGGATCGACCGGTAATTCTGGTTCTGGTGAGACGATGGGTTGGGGTTTCGTTGGCGCTGGCATTGAGCCGATCGGTGGGACGGGTTCACCTTTGGCGACCGGCGGATAAAAATTATGAAAGCGTCGTGAACAGCGGTCCCGGAATTCGGCCAACGTCGATTCACGATCATCGGTCGAGTGAAAGGCGCGGGCCAAAGTTTCATCGAGAAATTTTTGCGATAAAGAAAACAGCGGATCATCGGCCGCCAGAAAACGACGCACGAATTCTCGGTCTTTTGGCGAAACTTCCGCGTCCTTCTTGGAGACGTTGGCTGGAACATACGAGAGATCCGAAAACATGGTCGGAAACAAACGTTCGAGACAAATACACGATTCGTCAAACCTCTCAATCGGAAACAAAAATGCTTTGCCGGTGGCCAACGCGGCTTCGATCACACTCAGATCAGTGAACGAACGACCGCCGTTGAGAAAATAAGTCTGGCTGTTGGTTTGCGGATGAGCTTCCTGATGAACCAATTCGGCTTCGGCAAAATCCCGAAAACTCAGCCGCTGTGCGATACAATTGACTTCCTCGAAATGACGGTGAAAAAAATACCGCGAGATAAACCGTTCCACAGGATCGCGAACATAACTCAGGGCATGGACTTGGGCATGTTCATGATCAAACGGCAAATCAATCGACAATTTATGATCGCTGAAACATTGCACACCGGGATGACACCGAACAATTTCGCTGACATCGTCACGCGTGTATTGTTTGGTTTCCAGCAACGATTTGGAGTTGTAGTATCCATCGCCGAAATTGCGGTTCATCAACTGACGCAACGTCGATCCACCAGCTTTCGGGACGTGGACGTGAAGCCAAACGGTTCGTAACAGGGGTTGGGCAGGCATGGAATCACTGGGTCAAGTTGGCAGGCAAGGGAAGGGGGTGGCTCAGGAACAAAGTAGGAACGAAGGCACGGCCAAGTGGGTCGTCCGAATTCCGCCGATCAAATTTGAAAATCGACGGGCGGCTCGAATTCATGGCCCAGCAAATTACGAATGCGCAGTTTTGGTTTCTCCATGATCACGGTTGTCGACGGTTCCACACTGCTCGTCAACCAGACGCTCGATCCGATCACAGAATCTCGACCGACAATGGTTCGACCGCCAAGCACGGTGGCGTTGGCATAAATGACCACATTGTTTTCGATCGTTGGATGGCGTTTCGTATCGCGCACCAAGTTACCGCGATCGTCCTGGGCAAAACTCAATGCGCCCAAGGTGACCCCTTGGTATATTTTGACATATTCGCCAATCTCGCACGTTTCACCAATGACGACGCCCGTCCCGTGATCGATAAAGAAATGATTTCCGATCGTGGCGCCAGGATGGATGTCGACTCCTGTTTCACCGTGCACCCATTCCGTCATCATCCGTGGCAAAAAGGGGACCTGCAACAAGTGCAGTTCATGTGCCAAGCGATAAACGGTGACCGCGTGCAACCCGGGATAACACAAGATGACCTCATCACGATTGCGACACGCCGGATCGCCATCGTAAGCCGCCTGAACATCGGTCAATAGGGTCGTGCGAATGGCCGGCAAGCGGGAAATGTACTTGGTCGCCAGCTCGTGGGCCTGACTCTCGATACTGCCCTTTGAAGCTGCGCGGTCGGCTACGGCGAGCTGCCCCATATCCTCACAGGCTTCCCAATGCCGCGCAGTCGCGACGGCGATTTGTTGGGTCAGGATCTGATGAGCTTGGGCAAGTTGAATATTAAGATCGACCAAAACCTTTTGGGGCGACGATTCGTTGGCACGAAAACCGGGATAGACAATTGCTTTCAATCGTTGAATCAAATCGACCAGCGACTTGTAATCCGGGATCGGCGCGGCATGGGTCGTATGCACAGCCAAGTCCAAGGATTCGACGATTTCGTAGGCAATCCCATGGAGTTGTTCCGATGTTTGCGCCAGGGAAGCATGGCGAACTGGTTTGGAGGTCGCACTTTCAGTCGGATTGGTCATGTTGGATTGTTAGCGGCGCTGAATGAATTGGAAAGTCGATGACATTTCCATGAAAAACAAATCGCGGGGAAAACACTGCCGAATTCTATGCGAATCCAGTAAAATTGCGAACTCCGATTTAGCCGGGATAACCCCGGATTTACCGTTGAATTTTTCGATTTGCCAAAAAATTCGAACTTGGAGGTCTGACCGACGGCGGACCCCATGGAACTTTTGCAGTATTCTATGACGATTGAGGTACATTTAAAAATCACAACAGTGATTACAGGATGATGGCCTCTGTTCCGGCAGCTCTTTTTTTTGGTTTCCGTGGAGCCCTATGTTTTTTTTCGAATGCTGGAAAATTCTGTGCGAGTTGTCACCCTGGTTGCTCTTGGGAATGCTGCTGTCCGGATTGATGCATGTCCTGTTGCCGAAAAATTTTATTCGCCAAAAATTGACGGGTACCGCTGGCATTTTTAAAGCCGTCGGCCTGGGTGTGCCACTGCCGCTTTGTTCGTGCGGCGTTGTACCGGCCGGGATTGGACTAAAGAACCAGGGCGCCAGTACGGGGGCGGCGATTGGCTTCATCATCAGTACGCCACAAACTGGCGTCGATTCGATTTTGGTGAGTGCTTCTTTTTTTGGCTGGCCATTCGCGATTTTTAAAATGTTGACCGCCGCAATTACCGGTTTGATCGGAGGCTGGCTCGCCGATCGCGCAACGAAAACGGAATCGGAATCGGAATCAGAACTTGGTCTCCCGATCGAAACCGTTATTCCGCCATCGCGCCACTCGTTGCCAGTCATCCAACCGGACACTTGGCCCACCCCCGTTTTGCCGACTTCGCCGCCCAAGCCATTGCCTGTGCCCCTTGCCATCTGGCTACATGGGCTGGACATCATCCGTTCAATTTGGGTCTGGCTGGTCATTGGAGTTTTCGTCTCGGCACTGATCCAGACGGCGATTCCCGATGATTGGTTAGCGTCGGTCGGGGGTTGGGGATTGTGGCCGGCGATGTTGGTGATGTTGTTGATCTCATTGCCATTGTATGTTTGTGCGACCTCGTCGATTCCGATTGCGGCAGCCATCGTGCAAGGGGGATTCCCTCCGGCAGCAGCGCTGGTGTTTCTGATGGCCGGACCGGCAACCAATATCACCACGATTGGCGCCGTATATAGTCGGTTTGGTTTGCGGGTCCTGATCGTGTATCTGACGACGATCATCGGAGGGAGCCTGATTTTTGCCAGTTTATTCGATTGGCTGATTACGGCCACAGTGGTTGGTTCCGCCGTTCCTGAACATGTACACGATCATCAAAGTTGGTGGGCAGTTGGCAGTGCAATCGTAATTTTGATGCTGATCGGCTATTTTATTAGTCAACGTTTGATCCGCCTTAATCATCAGGAAATTACCTAGCTGAATCAAAATCATGCGTCGTGACGAATCCATCAAACTTCCGGTGATCGGCTGGCGGGAATGGCTCAGGCTCCCCGAATTACACGTCCACCACATCAAAGCCAAGATCGATACGGGGGCTCGTTCGAGTTCCCTACATGCTTCCGATATCGTGATCGACGATCGTGGGGGTATTCAATTTGTTCGTTTTAGCATTCACCCGTTTCAACTTCGCACGTCCAAGGTTGTGTCGGCGGAAGCGCAAGTGCTCGAATTCCGACCAATCAAAAGCTCCAATGGACAAATCGATATGCGGCCTGTCATCATGACCACGCTAAAAATGATGGGACAAAAATGGCAGATCGAGTTGACGCTGACCGATCGAGCCGACATGGGGTTTCGCATGTTATTGGGACGGGAAGCATTTCGCGGTCGCTTTTTGATCGATCCCGGAACATCTTTTTACGGCGGAAAACCGAAAAAGAAAAAGAAAACGTAGCTCATGAACTCAAAGTACGAACCGTCAGCCCGCATCATCGAGTTGGAATTGCAGTTGATGCATTTGCAAAAAGATTTTGACTCGCTCAACTCGATGGTGTTGAAACAGGGACGATGTCTCGATGAATTGTCAGGATTGGTCCAGCAGCTGACCAGTAAACTGGAATCGTCCGCGCAACCAGCGGTCCAACGAGACTTACACGATGAGAAGCCGCCTCATTATTGAAACATCGGTGGGAACAAACTTGATAGCAACATTGACAGCACGTTGCAAAACCGGCTAGGAAATTTGCCAGTCGGTCTTTGCAAGTTGAAAACATCAAGTTATTCTCCCCGCCTATCCGATGTTTGAGCAGGCAGTCGGCCCGGCCAGATTGTACCGATTGCTCGCATTTGAGCGATTTGCCAACAAAACGAGGTTTAACGTGTTAAAGAAATATTGCTTGCCGATTCTTTCTGCCTTGGTCGCGCTCGGTGTCACCGTTGATCCAGCGGTTGGACAAACGCAATCACAAAAAGGGGCCGTGATGGGAGGCGTTGCGGGAGCAATTCTCGGCGGCATCGCCGGCCACCAAAATGACGAAACTCCCGAAGGCATTGCCATCGGTGGCGTGGCTGGCGCAATCGCCGGAGGACTTCTGGGCAAAGCCCAGGACAACCAGTTAAACCGCCAAAGATATGAGTTTCAACAAGCTCAGCAAGTTCAACAATCGTTTCAAGCCAGCCGAGCCGTATCGATCAGCGATGCGATCGCGATGAGCCGCAGCGGATTGAGCCCCAACTTGATCGTCAGTCAAATTCGTTCCAGCGGTGTGCAACAGGAAATCGGCGTTCAAGAAGTGATTCTATTACACGAAAACGGAGTTTCGGAACTGGTAATCCAGGAAATGCAACGAGCCCGAATTGGATTCGGCGCACCTTCATCGGTGGTCGTGCAACGCGCTCCCGCTGTCATTTATCAACAACGGCCGCAGGTCATCGTCGAGCATTATCCGGTCTATCAAGAACCGGTCTATCATTATGTCCCGGCCTATCAAGCCTACGGACACTACCACGGTTATCACCGTTAACCGAGATTTCTACAGCGCCTTCGCATCACTCGTCTTCCTCTTCTTTCAAAGTTGATTTGGCCGTGACTTCGTGTTGGGCATTGGCCGGCATGGTATCGTAGTGACTAAACTCCATCGTATAACTTCCGAATCCACCGGTCATACTGGAAAGAGTTCGGGCGTAGTTTATCACTTCGCGCAACGGAACCTCACAGTGGATCGACGTAAACAAGCCACCGGCGGGATCGCTGCCAGTGACTCGTCCATTGCGACCGGACATATCGCTGTAAATGTCGCCGACATTGGCTTCGGGAACTGTGATATCCAAATGCACAATCGGTTCCAATAAACAAGGCTTAGACTGCTCGAATACTTGTTTGAAGGCATGCCGCGCGGCCGTCTTGAAAGCCGCCTCGCTGGAATCGACCGGGTGATGTTTGCCGAAATGGACTTCGACACAAACGTCTTGGACGGGATAGCCCGCCACGACGCCATTGGCAATTCGTTCGGCAAATCCTTTGCCAATCGCGGGCATGAAGTTACCAGGAATCGTGCCGCCGACAACGGAATCGAGCCACAAAAAATTTGCCTTTTCGTCGTAGTGATATTCTTTCACCGAATGAAAGTTCGCTTTCGTGGCAAACTCGGCGATGTTTGTCCCGCGCGGCAATGGCCGCATGCGAATATGAATCTCGCCGAATTGGCCGCGACCTCCCGATTGTTTGCGATGGCGATACATCCCTTCACCGCTGGTTTGAATCGTCTCCCGAAAAGCGATGCGCGGTTCTTTGGTTTCGACCTCCAGCCGATCCCGTCGCGCCAGTCGTTCCTGAATCACGTTGAGGTGCAATTCACTCATGCCGGTCATCACCAACTCATGGGTTTGTCCGTCCCGATCCAAATGGAAAGTGGGGTCTTCTTCTAGAATTTTGTGTAGCGCACCGGACAATTTCGTTTCATCACCCCGCGTTTTGGGATGGACTGCCAAACTGACCATCGGACTGGGAAATTGTGTTTGGGGCAATCCATAATCGCCCAGCACGGTGCCGGTATGCAGATCGTCCATCTTGGCAATCGCCACGATGTCTCCGGGACCGGCAAAATCGATGGGGGATGTCGAATCGCCGAGCACCTCCAGAATCGGCCCGAGTTTGATGTTCTTTCGCGCAGATGAGGCATGTACGAAATCATCGCGCCGGATCGTGCCGGAAAACACACGAATGAAATTGAGTTTTTGCACGAACGGATCGATCCGAGTTCGAAAGACTTTGGCAATCAGCGGCCCATTGGCATCCGGTTGTATCTCAAAATCACCAGCACCATTGGTCGCCGAGCGAGGCAGGTCGACAGGCGAGAGTCCGCAAAGTCCAATCGTGTCGAGTACTTCTGGCACACCGACACCCGTTTTGCTGCTGCAGCAGACGATCGGAACCAAAGCACCTTCTTTGACGGCTTGGACAATCAATCGTGAGAATTCTTCGTGGGTCGGTTCCTGACCTTCGAAGTAACGTTCCATGACTGTATCATCAACTTGGACAATCGTCTCGATCAAGGGTTCATGTAGCTGTCGCGGGTCGAGCAGGGCTCCTGGCGTTTCGGCGGGAATTTCCAGCGTGCTGATGACACCGGAAAAGTTGGCTCCTTTGCCGACAGGAACATTTAGCAACATACATTGCGGCCCCCACATTTCCTGAATCGATTTTACCAGGGCCTCGACATCGGCGTTCTCGTCATCCATTTTATTGATCACAATCATGCGCCCTAAATTCTGCAGCGTTGCTTCTTTAAAAACGCGGCGCGAATTGACTTCGATACCGGAGTGAGCGTTGATCACAATCAAGGCGGTATCAACGGCTTGCATGGGACCGATGACTTGTCCGATGAAGTCCGGATAGCCGGGAGTGTCGATCACATTAAAACGAAAGCCGCCTCGTTCAAAATGAATGGCGGCTGCTTCGATCGAGTATTTATGTCGCTTTTCCTCCGGGTCGAAGTCGCAAATACTGGTCCCATCTTCTACGCTGTGGTGTCCTTTAACAGTCCCCGTCAGCGTCAGGAAAGCATCCGCCAACGTCGTTTTCCCAGAGGATCCATGCCCACATAAAACGACGTTCCTGATCGAGTCGATAGAATGAGTCATACGAGTAACCTCTGCTTTCGGATGGAAAAAAATTGAATGGCGACCAGCGCCGGGAGATTTTTAGTAACGTAAACCGGGCTCATGGTGGAATGGAAATCGGACGTTCGAAACTACAGTCAGGCCTGGTGCGATCCATGGCAATCCACCAATCGGCTGTCGAGAAATCTGTCGCTCGGCGGTTGGACAATTCAATCGTTTGTCCGACGATACGCGCGTGGAGCTGGTTGAATACCCAGTTTCACCGAGACTTATTGAAACCGAATGAAGGTCGCCGCAACCCGTGCGCGGACCGGAGAGAATGCTGTGGAAAGTAGCAGGCCAATTTTCCATGGGGGATTCCAGGACTTAATGAACCTTTGTTGGGGTTCATTATAACCTAACCACTTTTCGAAACCATCACCCAGCTGCCACTCAATCTCGAGTATTCAGAAAATTTGTCGTAGTCTGGGGTAAATTTAGCGGCTTGGGAAAATTTCCCTGGCTTCGCCGGATTTAGATTTATGCCGTGCGCCAGTTTCCGTGCCTCGGAGAGGCTCGCCAACGTTACATCATCGCTGCACTCCACGGAAACACGGCGCCGAAATCTAGCTCGCCACGCGATCCAGCCAGCCCCATTTGTCCCTGGTCTTCCCATTGAACAAGCCAAAGAAGGCATCTTGCAGGGCTTTTGTCACGGGCCCACGTGACCCGCAACCGACTTCGATTCGATCAACGCTGCGAACGGGAGTTACTTCGGCGGCGGTACCAGTCAAGAAAACTTCGTCACTGATATACAACAACTCCCGTGGCACCTCCATCTCGGAAACCGTGTAACCCAGGTCGCGAGCCAATGTAATGACCGTATCGCGAGTAATTCCATTGAGGATGGCCGACGCCAGCGGCGGTGTAATGATCTGACCATCTCGCACAACAAATAGATTTTCGGCCGATCCTTCGCTGACCGTCCCACGATCGGTGACCGAGATACCTTCGACGAAACCATTGCGCCGCGCTTCGCCGCCGATCAACTGCGCATTGAGATAATGGCCTCCCGCTTTGGACAAAACCGGAGTTGCGGCACCCGTGGTTCGGCGCCATGAGGAGACGCAAACATCGATCCCTTTTTGGATACCTTCTTCGCCTAGATAGGCTCCCCACTCTATCGCGGCGACCATCATTTCACTCGGGACGTCGGCATTGGGCGAGACTCCTAACGAACCGGCACCGAGGAACAAGAGCGGGCGAATATAGGCGTCCTTCAATCCGTTTTGCACAATCGCATCGCGGCACGCTTGTTCGATTTCCGCGGTCGAAAATTTGACCGGGAACCGATAGAGTTTGGCCGAATCCATTAGCCGACGAATGTGAGCCTGCAACCGAAAAATCGACGGACCCTGGGGGGTGTTATAGCATCGAATGCCCTCAAACACGCTCGAACCATAATGCAAGGCATGAGCCATTACATGCACGGTGGCGTTCTCCCAGGGAATCATTTTTCCGTTCATCCAAATCAGCTTGCTGGTTTTCATCACTCGAATCCGATAAGTTGTTGAGAAATTACGGCGCGATTTTACTCTAGTTAATCGGGACTGACGATAGCCATTCCATGACCAGCACGATGCAGCAGATGATGGCAACTTTGCCACAAATTGGACGAGTTACCTGGATTGGTTTGCGAACGGCCCGCCGCGCTCCAGTCGCTGTCGTCATGGCGGCGGAAATCAACAAACAGGGGTTGGTCGGCGATTTCTTTAACGGTCCCGATGGCGCCCCGCGGGCGGTCACATTGATCCAGGCCGAGCATTTGCTGGCGATCGCGAGCATTCTGGACCGCGAGTCGATTGCACCGGAATTACTTCGCCGCAACATTGTCGTGGCTGGTATCAACCTGAAATCACTGAAGCACCGCCACTTTCAAATCGGTTCCGCGATCCTGTTTGCCACCGGTAATTGTGCGCCCTGTAGTTTTATGGAAGAACAACTCGGACCCGGCGGTTACAACGCCATGCGCGGCCACGGCGGCATCACCGCTCGAGTCGTGCAGGCTGGTACCATTCGAATTGGTGACCACGTCCGATGGGACGACGCCGGGGTAATACTGAACCCGGCCGTCGCCGCGCAAGAAGACGATTGAGCTTAACTAACCTTCATTCGGCGATGCAGAACAGGTGTTTTTCGCCTCGAATGAATAACTCGCTACCCACCGGAGCGAGAGTGGCATCGACGGTTTCGCCGACCGAGTTGGTGGAAACAATCTCGAGCTTGTTCGCGTCCTTGAGGACAACGGTATGTCCGTCGCGATCCGTCACAAACACGAACCCGCCGGCCGCGATCGGTGAAGCATAAATCATTCCCAAACGCGGCAGACGCGCATCGGAAAAATGCGACTCTCCAGTGGTTGGATCGACACAAGTCAAAATTCCGGTCTTCTCCTTCAGGAAATACAAACGTCCCGCAGTCAGCAGCGGCGAAGCAATGTCGGGTGTGCTTCGACTTTTTGTCCAGGCCACATTTTCAGTCCCTTGGATGTCGCCACTGCCTCCCAATCGAAACGCACCCAAGAACGCACCCTGATGTCCGCTGCCCACATAAACCATGCCCGCGTCAGCCACGGCGGATGTACAGGGTCGCTGTGTCTGTCCGCTACAGCGCCACAATTCGGTTCCTGTTTTCAAATCGTAGGCCCGCGCATAATTTTGTCCGTTCATAATGACTTGTGGTTGACCTTCGTGCTCAACCACTAACGGCGTCGACCAATTCGTCGGCTCATCGCGATCGGTTTTCCACACGGTTTCACCGGTGGTTTTATTCAAAGCGTACAGCGCCGACGGCCCCTCATGGTCCCATGGAAAAATGACCAGATCGCCGGCGATCGTCGGCGAACTACCTTCGCCAAAACCATTGCGACAAATCATTTGACCAAAATCATTGCGTTTCCATTTCAATGTCCCTTCCATGCTGTAGCAATACAAACCACGGGAGCCAAAGGACACGATTAGATGCTCACCGTCGGTACACGGGGATGCTGAAGCAAATCCATTGGTTGAATGCGTGCCTTCATGCGGGATCGCTTCAATAGCCGTTTGGTCCCATTTCAGTTTTCCAGATTCTCGAGCGAAACATAAAATCTTGAATTGAAATTTACCTGGGGCACCTCCGCCGGCATTTCCTGCTTGCCTCCCACGCCGATCACCGCTGGCCGCCGGTGGCTGTGTAGCGGGAGTGGGTTGAGCGACACCGGCTGCTGCATGCATTGGAACTGCGGTCACGACAAAAACCTGATCGTTCCAAACGACCGGCGAGCCCGATCCTTTTCCCGGAATTTCGACTCTCCATTTCACGTTCTTGGTGTCCGACCACTCCGTCGGAGGAGTGGCATTGGTGGCCACCCCATTGCCGGTTGGCCCGCGCCAATGCCCCCAATTATCGGCCTGAAGCGAAGACGCTGGCAGGCAATAGATGCACGTCAATGACAGGTTGAACAGCCAACGGTTACGAATCATGAGCGCGCCCTTTTGAGGATGTGGATTGAAATGTTTCAGCGTTTAGTAATCAGGAGAGACGCTACTATCCTGGTGAGTCATTTTGAGAATCGGACCCACAATGGAGCTTCGATTCTAGCGAGAAAGTCCCTTTGCAAAAATTCAAAGTCTCAAATTTTTCCCAAAACACGAGCAAAGAAAACTTTCAAGTATTCAGTTTCCGACATCGCTGGATGGACCGGGTGATCCATGCCTTGACGGCCTTCGCGAAAAACCTGCAAAGCGCGTTGAACATCCTGTCCGGCCTGATTCAATTGTTGCAAGAACAATTCGCGCGGCATGTGAAACGAACAGGAGCAGGTAACCAGAATTCCATCATCATGGACCAACTGTAAGCCGCGGCGCATCAGTCGAGTGTATGCTTCCGTACCGTTTTTAAGATCTTTCTTGCGTTTCACAAACGCCGGGGGATCGAGGATGACGATATCGGAATGATGATTATCGGCCCGCAACGATTTCAGAATTTCAAACGCGTCCCCCTGAGCGGAAATCACGCGGTCTTCGACCTCGTTCAATTTCGCATTGATGGCGACCTGTTCCAGCGCTTTTTCGGACACGTCCACGCAGATAACCTGTTTGGCCCCAGCGACTGCCGCGCCAATCCCCCAGGCCCCGACATAACTGCACACGTCAATCACGGTTTTGCCTTTGACCAGCGGCAACAATGCGGCGCGGTTGTCGCGCTGGTCGTAAAACCACCCGGTCTTTTGCCCGTCATGAAGATCGATTTCAAATTTAGCTCCATGTTCCTCGACGATGACCGGCGAGGGCAGGGGACCGACGGTTTCGGAATAGGCCGGCAAATTTTCCAAATTGCGCTGCGGCGTATCGCAGCGCAAGACGATCGCCACGGCGCCGAATTCGGATTGCAACCCCTGGACAATTGCGTCCTTCATCAATTCCATGCCTGCGGTATTGATTTGAACCACAAACACAGCGCCAAAGCGATCGATGACCAACCCAGGCAAGAAATCACTTTCGCCGTAGACCATTCGATAATACGGCTGGCCATACAACCGATCACGATGGGCGGCAGCCAGCCTTAACCGGGCCACAATCAGGGATTCGCTGAACGGCTGTTGCGGATCGCGGCTGACGATGCGGATCAAGATCAAAGAATGTGGATTGATGTACCCGTTGCCAATCCAGCGCCGATCATGAGTCTCAACATTGACAATCTGGCCGGGCGAAAAATTGGTCAAAGGAACTTGTTTGGCATCGATTTCATTGCTGTAAATCCAGCCATGTCCCGAAAGCGCGCGGCGCTCCTGACGCTTATGTAATTGCAATGTTGGAAACAAACTACTCGGATTAGTCATCGGGTAACAATTTCGCGTGGCCAGGGGGCTGATTTCAGTTAGGCAACTTGAAATGATACCCCAAAGTAACCCGCTCATGTCCGACCCAGCTAATCCTCCAGGTCATTTCGATCCGCGATCTTAAGTTTCATCTCGTCGGAGTTGGCTTTCAGTTCCGGCGCGTACATGGCCCACGCTTTGGTAGGCAGGGCGCTAAATTGACCCGGCGTTTCAGCGCGCATGCGATAACTGAAACTGTGCTTGCCCCGCGCCAGTGTTCGCGTAAAAAACGCCACCCGTTGATCGCGAAACTCGACATAGGCGTTTAAGCTGCCCGGAACGTATCCGCTGCGCAGTTCCACCGGTTCGCAGCCAGCGGCTTTCATATCTTCGAAAACCACATACTCATAATCGTTTTTGGAATCGATCTCCAATTCGATTTCGACCAAATCGCCGCTGTGGACTTGATCCCAGTTCTGCAGCGGCACTCGTTTGTATTTTTCGATTTGTTGATCAACCACTTGTCCTCGATTACCGGCGACTTTGGCCTCCGCATCCTTAATCTGTTCCAACCGATAGTACGCGCGTTGGACTTTGATCTCCAATCCGGCAGCGGTAATATTGTCCTCCAATGTGAAATTGGTGAGATACGCGTTGGCATAAAGGTTGCCTTTTCCGCTGCGTCGAATCTCCACGACGTGATCGCCATCCACGAGATCGGCCCCTTCCAATACGAATCGATTATTGAACTGAAACAATTCGGCGCGGGTGATTGTGGTAGTTTGACGAACCGTTCCGTCAATCACGATTTCAACGGTCATATCCGGATTGTTCTCGCCAGTGGCTTGCATGAACTCTGCAAACGAGTCCACACACAGTGCCGTATCGCGAGTATTGTTCCAATACGTCGCATTTCGACGATTGTTTAATAAATACTTGACCAGTCCGGCCGTGACTTTGTCATTCGGTTTGGTGCGTGCCATCAATTTCAAAAAGATTGCGTTGGCTTCGATTGAGTCACCATACCAATACCACCAGTAGTTTTGGTTGGGCAAATCGATGAACGCGGACTGGTTCTCCGCATCGTACTTTACAAACTGATCGATGTTGCGGATCAGCATGTCGCGGCGGGGAAGATCTTTCTGCAAATCGAAAGCCAACCCGACCAACCCCATACCGTACAACGACAAATTCTGCCGGTCACGATACAGGTAATCCGCCATCGCCGCATCGAACGTACCGGATTCTGCCAGCGTCAAGTAGACCAACGCGTCGAGATTGTCAGCCGAAGTTCGGCAAGGAGGCAGCGGTTTGGTTTTGTCAGCCGGCGGGTCTTTTTGTCGATCCCCTTCCAGCAACAAAGCGACTTGCTCGTCTTGGTAGCGTTTCAGCCACGCGACGCCGTTTTCCAGAACACCGGGAACAATCCCGATCTGATTGGCTTTCGCAGTTTGCAAACCACGCACAACGACGGCCGTGGTATGCGGCCAACTGCGTTCACCGAATCCGGAAAACCAGCCCCAACCGCCATCCGAATTTTGCATTTTGGTCAGATCGGCGACGCCTTGTTTAGCCATCAACAGAACTTCCGCTTCGTCGAAGACGGGATTTCGTTCCCAGCGTTTCCATTGCTTGGCTCGTTCCACATCGTCGCCAATTTCTTGCGCGTTCAAATTGGTGCGTTTTTCCTGAATGGCTTTGAGATCCAAATCCATTTTCTTCAGCACGTTCAACGTAATCACCGTCGGCAAAAACCGATTGAGTGTCTGTTCAGTACAGCCATAAGGAAAGTCACTCAAATAGGGCAGGGCATCCACCATCGCGCCGGCCAGCGTGGGCGAGTAGCGAACTTCCAGACGCGATAGCTCCGGCCGTCGTTCGGCGGGCACGCGGACGTTGAACTTCGTGGAGTTTTCAGTGGCCCGCACAATGCCACTATACGATTCTGTTTTGAGCATTCCGTGCACCAGCACTGGAAAGGTCATCTCCATCGCGTCCGACTCGACATCGGTCAAGGCGGACATCGTAATTTTGGCGTCCCCTTCCTGTTTAATGCGGACTTTCCAATTCACCCGTTTTTCACCGCCGGCCGGCAAATCAACCTGTTGGGTCAGGGCGTCGCTCGATTCCATTCGTTCGCCATCCAATTGAATTGAAACTTCCGCCTGTTTGGCGACGTCGAGATAGTTATGCACGATCGCCGACAGCAGGACTTCGTCTTTTTCTACAAAAAATCGCGGCGCCTGTAGGCGGACCATGATGTTCTTGGCTGTGACCACTTCGGTCGTGGCTTCTCCGACACTGGTGTCGGGTCCCATGGCCCACGTACGAATTTTCCACGCCGTCAAATTCTCGGGCATCTTGATCGTGGCTTCGGCGATCCCCTCACTATTGGCTTGCAAATCAACCGACCAATAGGCCGCGTCCGCAAAATCCTTCCGTACCATGGGCGCGACGAGGTTGGGCAGAGGTCCGGCGTTGCCGTTTTTCGCTTCCCCGCTATCCGACTTTTCCATTGCGGCCGACATGGGAGCAGGCATCCCCGCACTATCAGCGCTAAACATGACTGCTCGTCCCCGGCCTCCGCCACCGGGAGCCCCTGGAGCGGCGAGTCCATAGGCCAACGCGGATTCGGCTTGGCCACCCATCTGCCCAACATCGGCGGAAATATTTCCGAACACCCCCAGGAAGGCCATTTGGTCCAAATAATCCTTGACCAAGTTGTTTGTCATGCGAGACAAAGTATGTTCGGTGCTTGGTTGATGATGTCGTTTCCAGCTCCAGAAATGCTCGCGTACGTCGGGCACATTCGAGCCTCCGGAAATGTACTCCAGCGCTCGGTCATACATCGTCATCACGATCGGACCGGCGAAAGGCAGTCCGTCCGCACCCGTCAATTTGACTTTGATCTTTGTTTCTTGGCCAGGCAAAACCTTGACCTCCGCCGGTTGCAGTTCGATTTTGACGACTTTGCTGACCGGAGGCACGAAAATTTCTTTGGTCACTTCGTGTACTTTTGCGCCAAAGACCGTGGTCACCTCAACGAAAAAATTGGGCATGTCACTGCGAGTCACATCCAATTCGAAAGTTGTGGATTTGCCGTCGAGTTGAATCACCTGAGGCCGACCTGCATAGACTCCCGCCGGGCGAACCCACACCAACAATCGGGCACCGGCGCGATTGGACTGTAGCAGCAATTTGACTTTTTCGTTGGGTGCGTATTCCGTCTTTTCGACCAAGACTTCGAGGTCGTTGTACCGGAAATTCGCACTGTCGAAACCATCGCCGACGACGTGCAGCAACTGTCCCCCGACCACCGTTTGATCGGTCGAATCCGTGATCGAAACCGCCAATCGAAACTGGCCTGCTTCCGTCGCTTTGATTGTGGTAAGCACATCACCATTCTCATCCGCTGTCACATCCCAGGTTTGCAATTCTGTTTCCGTCGGCTTTCCGGCGGCGTCATAGACAATGCGGTACAAAACAAGTTTGCCTGTGCCAGCGATCCCTTTGCCATCGGCCGTGCGTACTCGCGCGGAGACTTCAATTGGATCACCTACGCGAGAATAGCCTCGATTCGTCCAGACATAGACCTGGAACGGTTTGCGCGTGACGGTCACACTGCCACTGCCGACGATCGTGCGGCGCGACGCATCGACCACTTCAGCCGTGATGGTATATTCGTGATCCTGATCGCCATGCAATTCCTTAGCCAAGGCAGTATCAATTTCAAACGCTAAAGTCCCCTCTGCTGACAACTGGCCTTCTTCGTCTAAAACCAGTTCCGGTGTATCGGCGTTATAGCCCCACCAAGGCGGCGTGGGACACAAGCAGCCCCATTGTTTGAAACCCGGATACCAATTGTAATCCGAGCCCAGCCAGCGATAGCCGTTGCCATACAACCAATCCCAGGGGCCGATCGGAAACCAGCGTTGATTCTTGGCGGAGCGGTGTACTTTGTATTTCACGACCCCTTTCGTTACAGCGCCGCCAAAAAAATAATCGGCTTGAATTTTGACGGGGATCGTATCGCCGAGACGCGTCGGTTTGTCGGGCGCCGTGACCAGCACTTCGAATTCCGGCTTCTTGTATTCCTCCACCCGGAAACTAATCGAGCCACCAAATTGACGTTGTTCCGGATCCGAAATCTGCAGGGAATAGGCCCCCAACGGAGTGTCAGCTTTCAAAATAAACTCGCCATGAACGGCGGCAAACTGGTTCGTGTCGCGCACTTCCGACGATAGTTCCTGACCTTGGGCATCAAACAACTTCAGCCTGATATTCTTGTTGGCCCAGGGCTGCTTGATTCCATCGCCATAGCCGACTTGACGCAACCAGAAATTGTATTTGACGACCTGACCGGGTCGATAAATGGGACGGTCAGTGATTCCGTAGGTCTTGAATTCCTGCAACGCCTGTTCGGAATAGGATCCGGCCCAGACGCTGTTGAATCCCATAAATGCCAGCCGACCTTGGCCGGTGCGGGCGATGGTCACCCATTGGTGCTCTTGGTCCAGCAAGCGGTTCGCTGGTTCAATAAAGCCATTGGCATCGGACACCTCTGCGAAATTTTTGGTCGTGGTAAAAGATCGTTTCTGCCGTTCGTCCCATTGCGATTTCCAGCCGAAAAATTCGACATTGCATTGGGGAATCGGCTGGCCCGATTCCGCGTCAACAATCATGTACAACCAGCGATTGTCGAGCTGTTTGCGGATGATAGCCGTGTCGGCAACCCACAAAACAATATTGGACGTATTCCCGCCGGGCATTTTTGCCGTGACCAAATAGGCACCGGACTTTTGCAACGGCGTGGTGATGGTGATTCGCCGATCAAAATGGTTGGCTCGCGGTTCCAATTCGAGTTGCCAATTGGCAACTTGCTCACCAACGTATTGATCCATGTTTTCCTGGAGCATCGCATAGCCGACTGCCTCCAGTTGAATTCGGTTCCAGTCGACGGATTCGGGCTTGGAATTGATATGGGCTTTGACGTCGTTCAATAATTTATCGAGGTTGATTTTTTTGGCCGTCAAACCGACTTGCTTGCCATTGCGGAACCGAAACTCGACTTTCGCACCTGATCCGGCGGGTTGGGTCGCCGCAGTTTCAAACGTGCCCCACGGTTTGACGATTTGGTCCAACCGTTGTCGGGCCGGTGTGTCTTCCTGATTGGCCAACGCGGATCGCCAATATTCGGCCGCTTTAGGATATTGTTGCCGGTTTTCAAAAATTGCCGCGAGTGTCGAGTTGGCTGTGAATTTCGTGGTGACTTTTTCCCGCGCGGCCAATTTCTGAAACAATCGAATGTGGTTAAATTCCGCGGGCAGTTGGAATCGTTTAACTCCCGTGGCGAGTCGGGCAATCGTTTCGTCCTCAGTCAAACCGGACACCGCAAACGGCCCCGCGTCTTTGGGTTTATTGGCGTCATCGTCGTCATCGTCGGTTCGAAACAGATCGCCATACGAGGCCATCGTTTGAACATCGAACTGATTCATTTGAAATTGAGCGAAACTCAGGTCGACCACATCGCGATACGCCTCGCGATCGAGAGTCGCAGCTTTTTCCATCGCCCAGCGCCAACGTTGGCCATCATTTTCGGCGGCCTCCCAATCGGTAGCGATCGAATAGAAAATGGGTGTCCCTTCTTTGTCGACGGGAGCCCCTTTAACCGACTGTCCGCCCCATCCTCTGCCCATTCCGCCTCCGCCTCCTTCCCAACCGCCAAAATTTTGAGCCACGACCACATCGGGCAACGTGGCGATGTCAGTCAAAACTTGCAACCGCCATGATTCGCCACCCAGGCGATTCATTTCTACTGCTTGCGATAGCAGCAGATAAAACTCAGCCAATTCTTTCGGTTCCGAATTAGTATTGGCAATCGGCATGGCCGCAGTCAATATTTGCAACGCCCGTACGCGGTCACGATCATTGGAATTACTCCATTCGCCCCCGCCACGGGCACTGCCGCGCACAAACTCGCCGGCTACCACAAATCCGTAGTGTTCACCCTGTAAAAGTGACTTGGCCGCATCGCGTTGAAATCGCCATTTCTGGGGGTGGAGCAGGATTAATTTTTCGCGCAAGGCGTCAAGTTCGTCAGTGCGTTGCAATTGCGTCAAACAAGCGACCGCTTGGTTGAAATCGCTGGCCAACAGGCGATCTTCGGCCTGCGGATTTTCAGTCAATTTTTGATAAAGCTCAAAGGCTTCACGAAAATTGCCGTCTTGAAATGACTGGGCGGCCTGTTTGCGATCCTGTTCATCCACGCGACCCACCTCGCCTTCCGATGTGTAAAACGAACAGATTGCCAACGAACTAACCGACAGAAAACACCAGGTCACGATCTTGGTGAGCATCGAACTACCTACATTAAAATGGAATCAAATCGGCAATAGCACGGTTTTGCATCGAACCCGTCTCAGAGACATCAAGCTAACAAAAAGTTCCTTGCAAAGTGACCCCAGAATCAAAGTTCGGCCCAGGCTGTCCGGAATCCGGCGACCGTCCAATCGCATTTACAAGTTTTGTCGGCCCAATTGACGGGTCAGAAAAACTCCTTAGGTTGATTGAGCGAAAACGCATTGTTGATGGGCGACTCCGGGCACAGAAAAGAAAGTCCTTCTAATGATTACCCGACGAACTGTCTTGCAGTTGTTTCCGCTATTGGGAATCACCTCCGAGGTCTTCGCGCGAGCCTTGGCTCAAGAAGCCGCTGGAAAAAATTCGATTACCAAAGAAATGATCGCTGGCGCGCAGTGGGTCAGTGGAATCGAGTTATCGGCTGACCAAATCGAAGCCTTGCAGTCTGAGCTCAACTCCTGGCACGATAGCGTCAAGGAATTGAACGAAATCGAATTGGATCCGCAACAGGACTTTCCCGCCATTATGTTTCAGCCCCTGTCTTGGAAACCGCATCCGGCGGAGTCGCCACTGATAAGCGTTCGATCCACACAGCTGGCCGCGGGAAAGCGACCGAACAGCGATGACGATCTCGCTTTTTTGACTGTGACAGAATTGAGTGGGTTGATTCGCGATCAGCAAATTAGCAGCTTGGAATTGACAACATTGTACCTTGATCGGCTCAAACGATTCGATCCGATGTTGAAATGCGTTGTCAATTTGACCGAAGACCTTGCGCTGAAACAGGCCCGACGTGCTGACCTGGAAATCGCTCGGGGGGGATATCGCGGGCCGCTGCATGGCATTCCCTGGGGAGCCAAAGACTTGATTAGCGTTGCGGGCTATCCCACAACTTGGGGAATTCCCGTCTTCAAAGACCGCATCATCGGCCAAACAGCGACCGTTGCCCGGCGTTTGGAGGACGCGGGAGCAGTGCTCATTGCCAAGCTCAGTTTGGGTGCCATTGCCATGGGTGATCAGTGGTTTGGCGGAAAGACCCGTAATCCCTGGAACCCGAAAAATGGATCGAGCGGCTCGAGTGCGGGTTCCGCTGCTTCGACGTCGGCGGGACTGGTCGGGTTTGCACTAGGGTCCGAAACACTCGGTAGCATTTTGTCGCCAGCGACGCAATGCGGAACTTGCGGTTTGCGCCCGACATTTGGTCGAGTGAGTCGAGCTGGTTGCATGCCATTGTCGTTTTCGATGGACAAAATTGGTCCGCTGGCCCGCAGTGTGGAGGATCTCGCGTTGGTGTTTGGTGCCCTCGTCGGACCGGACGGGCAAGATCCCACGGTTTCAACGCACTCATTTGTTTGGCCTCAACCTGATCTCGATTTTTCGCGCTTGCGGGTCGGAATCCTCAAGCCCCGGTCGGGTGCGGCAACGCGGGATGAATCGCTGGAGATCATCCGTGGATTGGGCTGCCAATTGATTGAAGTAGAATTGCCGACTCAGTTTCCCTGGCAGACATTGGCAAAGATAATCGACATCGAAGCCGCGACCGTGTTCAATGATCTGTTGAGGGACGGTGAAACAGCGGGTTGGAATACCTGGACCCAATCGTTTCAGGCGGCACAATTTGTCACCGCAATTGATTACCTCAACCTGCAACGTGTCCGTCGGAAATTGATGATTGCCTTTGAAGAAATGATGAGCGGTATTGATATCCTGTGGAATGCACGTGATTTGTTGTACACGAACTTTACTGGACATCCCTCCGTCGTGTTTCCAATTGGATTGCGATCCGTGGGGGATCGCGAAATTCCCAAAACCGGCGTGGCAACGGGCCATTTGTTTGACGAGGCGCGATTGCTGGCGTTTTGTTATAAAATTCAAGCGAATCTGACCGAACCGATGAAGCGCCCGCCGGTCAATGACTGGTTATTGAAGTTTCAGAAAGGTGAACTGGAAGACAAACCAACAAATTCCGAACCGAAATCGAGCCCGGATAATGATGGTCAGGCTCCCGGCGATTGAAAGTCTTTACTGCCTCTGCCATGCTTACGGAAGTCCAGTCACTTCATCGTTTGGCGTTGCGAACGTTTGCCATCCCCAAGTTGATATCAAAGGAAAACCCATGCGCAAGATAACGTGCTGTTTTTTGGTCACACTGTTGTTAGGCACTTTGACCAATCAATTGCCAGCCGATGATTGGAACCAATGGCTGGGTGGTAATCGAGACGGTAGCTGGAATGAGACCGGCACCCTCACTAAATTTCCAACCGGTGGTCCCAAGGTCCTCTGGCGCGCTCCGGTTGCCAACGGCTATGCTGGTCCGGCGGTTGCCGACGGCAAAGTATTCGTCGCTGATTTTGTGCGATCCGCCGGTGATGACACGCCCAATCCCGGTGTGAAAAGTGAGCTGACCGGAACCGAACGACTTCAATGTCTCGATGCGAAAACGGGTGCACAGTTATGGTCTCACGAATACAACTGCAATTACAAGTTGTCGTATCCCAATGGCCCTCGCGCGACCCCCACCGTCGACGGATCGTTGGTTTATTTTCTCGGGGCCGAAGGAAATCTGTGTTGCTTGAATACCGCTGACGGCAAAGTTGTTTGGTCTCACGATTTGAAACTAGACTATGGCATGGACGCCGCTCCCCATTGGGGCTTTGCCGCCCATCCGCTGGTCGATGGCGATACGTTGTTCTGCGTTGTGGGAGGCGTCGACAGCATCGCCGTGGCCTTCGACAAAAAAACGGGCAAAGAAAAATGGCATGCACTCGGTGCCAAGTCGCCGGGATACTGCCCGCCGACAATGATCGAAGCAGGTGGGACCAAGCAGTTGTTGATTTGGCATCCCGAATCACTCAACAGTTTGAATCCGGAAACCGGCGAAGTTTATTGGTCGTTCAAAATGGAACCCGCTTACGAGATGTCGATCATCGCTCCGATTCAACACGGTGAATTTTTGTATGTGACGGCACTTCAAGGCACGTCAATGTTGTTGAAGCTGGATTCCGAAAAACCCGCAGCGACTGAAGTTTGGAGTGGCAAGGGCGTGCATCCTGATCACAATCCGCCGCTGATTGTCGACGGGCATATTTATGGCATCGATGAGAAAGGCCAGTTGCGATGTTTTGTCCTGGAGACGGGCGAACGACTTTGGGAAACTTTGGCCACCGCTCCCAAAGGCCGACCAGCCAACTCGGCGACTGGTTTCGTCGTGAAAAACCAGGATCATTTTTATGTCATGACTGAAATGGGTGAACTGATTATTGCCACCATGTCGCCGGCTGGCTTCAAAGAACTGGATCGGGCCAAAATTCTGGAACCCACGAGCCAAACGGGCAACCGGAACGTCGTCTGGAGCCACCCCGCGTTTGCCAATCAATGCGTTTTTGCCCGCAACGATGCTGAGATTGTCTGCTTTTCGTTGGCGCAATAATACACAAACAATCGCCGATTCGCCGGCGACTGTCGATTTGTAGTTTCAGATTATTTTAAAATTCCGGGCCGAATTCCAGTCCTGATTTCTTGTGCGCTACGTGAATACAGATGGGGTGGAAATTTTCTCCAAGGTTGAGATTCTCCCTGTCACCAGTCTTCAATTGGTCTGAATAAATATCATGAAACGAACGAATCAAATTGCATGGACTTGGCTGTTTGGCGTGATCTTTGGGCTCGACGGAGCCATCACTTACGGTCAGGATCCGGCTGGCTCCCCGCCGGATCGGCCCAGCGTCCGTCGACCAGGACTGCAGCGACCCGATCGGACGGGCTTTCAGCCGCGAAGAAACGCAGCTGGCGGAAAATCGGGATTAAAAGTCGGCGCGATGGCTCCCGAATTTAAGTTGAAATCGCTCGACGGGGAAACCGAAACCGAGCTGGCTACATTGCGTAGCGCCAAGCCAGTCGTGTTGTTTTTTGGCAGCTATACGTGACCGCCGTTTCTGAGCCAGGTTGGCTCAATGGAAACGATGTATCAAGAATACAAGGACATCGTCGAGTTTCGTTTGATTTACATCCGCGAAGCCCACTCAGCCGATGGGGAACGGCCGACACAATTCGCCAAAGACAAGGGGATTGTTCAGCAGCAAACTTATGACCAACGATGCACGACGGCAAAAATGCTGTTTGACGAAAACAAGTTGACGATTCCCGGTTTGGTCGATTCGATGGACAACCAGACGAACACCGAGTACTTCGCCCATCCCGATCGCGTGTTCCTGGTTCTGAAAGATGGAACTTTGGCCGTCGCCGGTGCGAAGGGTCCGCGCGGATTCCAACCGGCAATCGACGACGTCGAAAAGTGGCTGATCGATTACCGGAAAACTCTGGCCGAGCCTGCGCCAGAAAACCCGATCGATGAACAACCCCAGGAGAATCCACCTTCCCCAGATCGCAGCTCCTCAATCCGCTAGAAATGATTCAGCGGCCCGTTAGTTACCTGCCGCCGGTACCCCATTGCCAGGTTTTTCTCGCCCGATGCAACAATCACACCGGGTTTACAGTAATTTTGATTTCAATTCCATCTCGGACAGACCTCTGTCAACTGTGTCAATTGACTGATCGGGTTCGTCCGTTTCGATTCCAATCGACGCCATGAGCTTGGTTGCGACCTGCATCCAATCGTCGCGAACCAATTCATCTTCACCCGCGAGAGTCCGGTTCTCATCATTGGTCAATGGAGAATTCGCCGGAGTATTTTCCCAGCGCGTGTTCAAGGTGACCCGTTTAATGAGCTGCGGATCGTGTCCAAACATCTTTGCATCGAGTTGCGCGATTGTGGCAACCAAATCACCAACGCAATTTCCGCAGCAGCAGGTGTCGGCATCTTTATCATGGCCCAACCCGTGTTGGTCGCCCAAAGGCAAAGTCGTTTCACCCCATGACCGAAGCAGCTTGAGAGCTTCCGAGTAGTCTTCGGTTGCCGACAAAAAGAACTTATCGGCGCCCAAACCTTTTGTGGAGCCCATCTTTTGACTGCTTTGAATGCGAAACAAGCCAACATCGATCGCCAACCCTCCCACGATCTCCGGCCCGTGATTGACTTCAGCATCTTGCGATTGCTCCTCTTCAATAAACACGACCGCACCATTGGCCGCCACCGACCGACCGCGGACCACCGCCGTATCACCGGAATTGTGCGATTGCATTTCGGCAAATAACGCTGGAGCTGCATCAAAGGTGGTCGTGAAACTCTGATTGAAATTCTGGTCGGTAACGCTATTGCCAGTTACGAACGCCTCAAACGTCGAGCTGCCGGTGATGCCGGTGCCGACTTCAAACGCGATAAAGCCGACCGTTTCTGCGCCATGACGCTGTTTCGATAATTCCTGCTCTTGAATCCGAACGTCGAACTCTTGATTATTCAGGAATCGAACGCGCGTCGAAGCGGAGTTAACATCGTTCTCGGTGACAATTTGTGTTAGGACGATCGGTCGGTTATTGGCGCCAAATGAATCGCCCAATTTGTAGCGCGACCAACGGTAATCTTGTCCGGTCTGGTTACCTGCCACGATTCGCGTGCCATCGGTCAAGACGTGTTCACCCGCTTCAACAACCATATACGAGATCGTCTCGGTCGGGTGTGTGCCGTCCAGGTAATTCCATTCGTCCAAATGAACCTGGAAACTGGTCGACGTCACATTGCGGACGCGAACATTTAACGGTTGGGAATTAGTCGTGGTAATCACATTCGCCACAACCACGGGATTCTGATAGGTTCGATTGAGATTGACCGTGGTCCAATTGTGATCGATAGAAATCCGTCCCACTTCACCAGCGGGCACCCCGGGCAAGGGTTGAATGGTTCCGGAAATCGTGTAGAAACCAATACTGCCATACTCGGAGTAAACCCCGGTCTTACCGACGCCATCGATGGACAGGTAATATCGCCCCGGGGCGAGGTTCAGATTCAGCGTCGCGTCGGTTTCATCCACGGGATTATTCGTCGCGACCAAAGCGCCAAGTTCATTGTAGACGCGTGCCCAGACATCAAGGTTGGGCCGGAGTTGAAACGCATTGAGACTCAATGAGACCGCGCCGCCGGTTTCGAAAGTGAACATGTCGACGTCGGTGAGTCGTTCGATGATGTTCCAGGCAAATACATTTCCATTGATATCCGGACTCAGTGCGCTAGCCGTTGCAATCGTGTCACCCGCACTGTCGGTTCGAAAACCAAAGCCATTAGCGGTCTTGGTAATGATCGAATAATCGTCCTGGGTGTTGGTGCTGCTGGTGTAATCACCATTACTCCATTGGGTCACGGTCTTACCAAACGGAGCCCCCATGATTGGTCCCCAACTGGTTTCGCCGGTACCCGTCCCGCCGTGATAGGTGGCCGTCCCCAAACCGTCGTGAGAAAGTCCCAGCGCATGACCGACCTCATGTGAATTGGTCATCGCACCATTGTTTTCGCCTTTGTTAAAGGTAAACACTGGATTGTCGATGTTGTCGTCAAAACTGTTCAGATACGCCACGCCACCGATTCCGTTGCCGAAACCACCGGTGGCCTGAGTGTTCACGGCGCGGACACCATACAACTGATCGCTGGCATTGGATTTGATCAAGCGATCCAGACTTGGCTCTTTGGTAATCACATTGACATTAAACGGCAGAAAGTCTTCGGCGACGTTTTGAAATTGCAATTGAATCTCAATCAATTCGGCGGTGCTGAACGCGGCCGTGTTTCCATCCCGATCAAATGCCGGAAACATGATATCGTGGTTCCAGGCATTGTTCACCGAATGGTGACCATCAAAATCCAGATAAATTATCTTCGTTGCCGTGGGATTGCTTTCGAGCTTGAAAGTGTCCGTTAGTGGATAGGGGTTTGAACTCGTCCCCCCAATCCCGAAAGTAAATTGCCCGTCGATATAAGTCGGAAAAATTGCCGCTAACACTTGCCTGGTTTCCAACAACTCATATCCCGCCGGTGTGCGGGACGATGGAGCAGAGCGATTGTGGGGATGGCGTGTATTGGAACCCTGAAACTTACGGTATTGAGGTTGCATGAAACTCTCTCCAAATTGGGACGACGATACGCCGGCCGAAAAAGTCGTGACTTAGTCGCGGGCAGGATTACCGATGTGCACGATTGTAATTGCCCCGATCGCAATTCCAACGCCCCAAACCAACGTTTAAGTTCCACACCAACCGTATCGGGTTGGTTGTCGACTTGCCCGCAGGAATCGAAGTTGTTGAATCTTGAAATCAGGATTTTGGAAGTGCAGGCGAGATTTATTTAGCCAGGCTGGCCCATGGCTTTCAGCCAACGGTAGTGCGATTGGATCGCTGAAAACGCGGTGGAATGAGCATGGTAACGTACGCCAAATTCCGCGGCAGTCGCTTCGACAATTTTGGACATTGCCGGATAATGAATGTGGCAGATGTGAGGAAATAAGTGGTGTTCGATCTGAAAATTCAAACCGCCAGTAAACCAGGTTGCCAACCGACTGTGGCGAGCAAAATCAACCGTCGTTTCGACTTGGTGCATCGCCCAAGAGTTTTCCATTCGCTGGGTGTCCGCGTCCGGCAACGGGAAGTCCGCCGGTTCAACGCTATGGGCTAGTTGAAACACGATACTCAAAAACAAACCTTGAACAAATGACGCACCGACGAAGCCAATTGCCACGTAATACCAAGCGTGAAAACAAAGTGGTATTCCAAACGCCAACGTCAAGAATACAACTTTTCCCAACAAAAATGTGGCCAATTCCCAACCTTGGGGACGGGGTATCGTGGAATTCCCAACTCGGCCAATCAACAAGGCCTGAAAATCGTCGCGGAATTGCCATTTGAACGTGATGAACCCGTACAGGAGCCACAGGTACAAATGTTGAAAACGGTGGAAGGCATAACGAGGCTCGTGCGGCGACAAGCGGCCCATAAATCCTAAATCAATATCTCCATCCAAACCGGTGACGTTGGTGTACGAATGATGAATTACGTTGTGAGTTCGTTTCCAAATGAACGAGCTGCCGCCCAACATATCCAGCGTTAACGCCATCAATCGGTTCACCCACTGGTATTTCGAATACGCCCCATGGCCGCCGTCGTGTTGAATGTTAAAGCCGACGGCAGCCATCGCAATACCCAATGATATCGTCGTCAGCACCGTAACTGGCCAGGTGGTCGCCCAGAATACGAGTGCGAGATACGAAACCATCAGCCACGAAAGAATGACGATCGTCTTGACGTACATCCGTGGATGGTCCCGCTTCGACTGCTTGGTCAACACGAAGTACTCGTCGATACGTTCGCGCAGAGCCGTCATAAAACTATCCGGCTTGGAAAACTTGACAAGATTTGAATGAGTCGTCTTGACTGAACTCGACTCGGGGGACATTCCGGAGATAGCCGGCTTCTCGATCAATGTGGGCATCAGATATTGTCTTCCTGACAGAGACAGGCATGGGACGTACGAAGACGCAACGTTTCGCAGCCAATGGGTGTCAATCTATCGTGATCGGCAGCAAGCAAACAACGAACTGCTACCGTACGATTTTGAATTTTCCCCAGTTCCTGCCAGTCGAGTGCTATCCGATTTTGATTCGATAACGACGACTGCTAACGATAAGGGATTTCAACCCTTGGCGAAGCATTTTGGCGGTGTTCTTAAGTGTGGTCAAGCGAGGGGGCGCTAGATAATCGTCTTTTTGACGCTGGTGGTGCCCGCGCAACGAATGGAGCGTTCGACTGTTCACAAAATTTGGCGCAACCTCTCGAATTCGGTCAGACAATTTTTTGGGGGATTGGATTGGATCGGGATGTTTTTTATTGTCGACCTAGGCCGCAGGGGGAGCCGATCAAAAGCACAATTGCCGACTGCCGATTTGAACTCACTTCTCCTTCAGGTTGGTAATCGTGACGACGAGAATGGCTTTTGTTGTAGAAAGAATGAAAATTGCATCATTTTGAACGGCAATGAAAAAGTCGATCCGAGTAGAGTCTATTTTTGCCTTAAAATCGTCGATTCTTCGAATATGATCGTGTAAAAAAGCCGTATAAACGGCCATTTTCCGACGTCCAGAAGAGTGTGGACCATCGCGACCAAATTATCATTCTGGTTCGGACGCTTGGCGGCCGAAGTACGATTTGCAAAGGCCAATTTAACAACGACAATCCAGAAAACCACACCAGCCTACCCACTCAACCCATTTTACGTTGTCTATTGAATTTGGCGGATCTTTCGAGAATATTTGGGATTTAGCGTTATTTTTCCTTCCAATTTCCGGAAATTTCTGTAGACTACCGGAATAGAGGAATTTTATTAGAGTTTTCTTAACAGTGTTTGTATTTTTTTTTTGAGGCTGTCCAGTTTTTCAAATTTATTTTGGGAGTTAATGAGATGAAGAGAAGCAGTCGTTTAACGCAGCCAGGGTTTACCTTGGTTGAACTGTTGGTTGTGATTGCAATCATCGGGATACTGATTGGCATGTTATTGCCGGCGGTACAACAGGTTCGAGAGGCGGCCCGAAAAACCGCATGCTCGAACAACCTCAAGCAGCAAGCACTCGCTCTGCATAATTACGAGAGTCAGTTCGGAAAATTTCCTGCTGGCCACTTGGTAAATCCCAGTTGGTACTGGGCTGCCGAAACCCCTCCAGCACCCGATGGGATCCGAATTGGATCTTCACGACCCGTGGGCGGTCCGTTTTGGAGCTGGATGATGAAGATTGCTCCGTTTATCGAAAACAACAATCTTTATGATCAAGTTAACTTGGACAATTGGCCTTGGTGGACGTACATGGCTCCCCCGTTAAATGCTCGGGTGGTCCTGTCTGTAAAATCTGAAGTTTTCATTTGCCCTTCGGATCAGCGCGGCGACGAAAACTGGGTCGATCCAGGTAATCCTGCGATCGAAGTCGCGATTACTTCTTACTTGGGCGTTTCTGGTCGAGATAGTTACCGAACCACCGGTGGCCAAGACGGAATGTTGTATGTCAACTCCGGCGTTAACTTCGGTGGAGTCGTTGATGGTACATCGAATACTCTGTTCATTGGTGAAAGATCTCCAGCTTCCGACTTGCTGTATGGATGGCAATGGGCGGGTGCTGGCGATAATACTCTTGGTGAAACCGACGTGGTTTTGGGCGTTCACGAACGCATCGCCGCTTCGTTTGGTGGAACACCATCGTCCAGCCTAACGGATTATTTCCGACCAGGTTCTGCTGACGATCCAGGTAACCTGCACCGATTCCACTACTGGAGCAACCACCCAGGTGGCGGTATGTGGGCTTATGTTGATGCGAGCGTTCACTTTGGTCCGTATAAGAAAGACAGTTTCTATAATGGATTCAACCCTCTTCCAGCCAACCCTCTTAATGAGACGGTCTTGGGCAAGCTTGCCACCCGCAATGGTAAAGAAGTTGTGTTGTCGTTCTAGGATCTAAGAGTTTGTTTGGAATGTCGATTTTTGTGCTCTGCCAGAGAATTTTTGCTCTGGCGGAGCTTTTTTTTAGAAATTTATTCGGAAACAGAATTACCATGTTTGCATTAGTATCGCGTCTTGCTTGTCTCTGTTTTGTTGTCGCGGTCGGTTGCTGTATCGGTTGTAGCACCGAAGAAGCGTATAAGGCAGAACCAATTCCTTCTGTTCCACCCACCACACGAGGTGCCGACGGCGGCGGAGGAGTATCGAAACAGAAAATGGAAGGCAATACTCTCGCCGATCCGGACAAGAAGTAGAGTTCAATCTTTGTTCGATCTGCTTCGAGATTCTCTCGGCTGAATTACAATTTCAGTCCAAAACCTGGTTCACTCCGGATCGCGAATTGTCGGCTTCAAATGGCCAGTTCGCGTACCGGGGAACCAGGTTTTACCTTTTTCCAGGTTTGTTAGACGCGGAAATTTTCCGCGCTGAGGCGGGAATTACGATTCTGTGGCAAGCCCCCGCGAAACTATGGGGCAAGCCTGGACTGCTAAAAATTCGGTATTGACATCGTGTTTCGTGCAACCGTTTTTATTCCGCAG
>JANNPW010000007.1:0-65416 GCA_031400405.1 Mariniblastus sp. | reverse complement strand
GCCGAGACAGAGACAGGAAAAGTCTCGGCGGGAGCCTCGACCTCCCGTCATAGCCTCGACCTCCCGTCAGCCCCTGAACGGTTACAAAACGGTTACAGTAATTGTCGTACTATTTTAGCTTCGCCGCACCTTTGGCTGCATCAACACTTTCGGATTCAAAATTTCATTCGCTCACGACGCCCTCCCATGAAATACTGCACGCAGTGCACCTACGGCGCCATGGTCGCCACGCCCATCAATTTCGATGATCACGGAGTCTGTTCCGGCTGTCGTGTCGCGGCTCAGAAAGACTCGATCGATTGGGACCGACGCTGGAAATCGTTGGAGTCTCTGGTTGACGAATATCGGTCGACTACCAATTATGACTTGGTAATTCCGGTCAGCGGCGGCAAGGACAGCTACTTTCAAACCCATGTCGCGGTCAATCGACTGGGACTTAAACCGTTGTTGGTAACCTACCATGGCAACAACTATTTGCCGGAGGGCGAATACAATCTGCAGCGCATGCGCGAGGTCTTCAACTGCGATCACCTGATTATTTATCCCGAGATCGACGCGCTGATCAAACTGAATCGGATTGGTTTTTATCTGCAGGGAGACATGAACTGGCACAATCACTGCGGAATCTTTACGTCCCCGATTCAAGTCGCGGTACGACACAAAATTCCGCTGATGTTGTGGGGTGAACACGGTTTTATGGACCTGGGCGGGATGTATTCGCAACGAGACTTCCCGGAGTTTACTGCCAAATTTCGGCTCGAGCATGCGCAGCGAGGCTTTGATTGGTACGATTTTACGGATACCGGTTTGGAGAAACTGGGCCGGAGCGAATTGCAGGAAGGCTTGACGGCGAAAGATCTACTCTGGGCTCAATACCCCAGCGATGATGCCATCGATGCGGTCGGCGTTCGCGGAATTTATTTGAGTAACTTCCTGAACTGGGACGGTCATAACTCGGCTCAGTTGATGACCGAACTGTACGGTTGGCGACCCGCGCAGATTCCCTTCGAGCGGACGTACCGACGGTTTTCCAATCTCGATGACATGCATGAGAATGGTGCGCATGACTATTTGAAGTTTGTCAAATTGGGATACGGTCGAGGAACCGATCACTCGATGAAAGACATTCGCGCCGGCCGGATGACTCGCGCCGCAGGAATCGAAATGATTCGTCGTTACGATCATGTCAAACCGCTGCGGGATTTGACCCGTTGGTTGGACTATGTGGGAATGAGCGAGGAAGAATTTGATCGAACGTGCGATACGTTCCGCGACCGCCGGGTGTGGCGCGTCGAACATGGTCAGTGGGTGAAAGATGATATCTGGGGCGGGAGTTCCAGTTACGGACCGGTAACTCATCCAGCAGTGCTGGAGAAATTTCAAACTGCGGTGAAGGTTTAATTCCATGGCACTAACAGAAAATGCGATTCGCCCACAGAATTTGCTGCACGGATTGGCGGCGGAAGTCGAAGCCGACCGGCAATGGCTGTTGGCGCGGCAGGATCAGTTTGTCGACGTGACCTGTCCGGTCTGTCGCCACGCTGGCATTCCAGCATTTACGAAATTGGAATTCCATTATGAATTGTGCCCGCAGTGCCGCACGGTGTTTATGAACCCGCGTCCCGCCGAAAAATTGTTGCATGAATTTTATGCGCAGTCCCGGACGTATGCTTACTGGAACCAGCATATTTTCCCGGCCAGCGAAGCGGCGCGGCGAACCAGTATTTTTGTCCCGCGCACCGAACGGGTGTTGGAGTTTTGTCAACGGTTTGGAATTCGAAGGGGAACACTGCTCGAAATCGGAGCGGGGTTTGGGACGTTTTGTGAAGAAATCCAATCGCGTGAGGTTTTCGACCGCGTCATCGCACTCGAAATGACCCCCGGTTTGGCGGCATCGTGCGCAAGTCGCGGATTGGAGGTTATTCAAGAACCGATCGAAACCTTGCAATTGCCGGCCGGCAGTATCGACGTAATTGCGGCCTTTGAAACTTTGGAACATTTGTTCAGTCCGCGGAAGTTTTTGTTGACCATTCATCAGTTATTGGCGCCTCAGGGCTTGGTCGTGATCACCTGTCCTAGCATTGATGGATTTGATGTCGTGACGTTACAAACTCATTCTGATACGATTGATCATGAGCACGTGAACTATTTGAATCCGGTTTCGCTGCGGCAATTGGCCACCGAATGCGGATTTACGGTTCTCGAAATTATCACGCCGGGCCGGCTGGATGCCGACATTGTTAGAAACAAGGTGTTGGCTGGTGTGATAAATCTGGATGGTCAACCTTGGCTGCAGCGAGTCCTGGTCGATCGCTGGGAAACGCTGGGCCAGCCTTTTCAGGAATTCCTGGCTGCCAATAATCTGTCAACTCACATGTGGATGGTTGCGACGAAGCAACCCTAATAGTTTATTTACGATGGCGATTCTGAAGCGCGAAAATGATATCTTTCCGCCCGATCTGTTTGAAGATCCGCAACTACTGGACGATTCCCAGCGTCAATGGTGGTGCCTGTATACGCGTTCTCGTCGAGAAAAAGAACTGACGCGAAAACTGGCCGCGTTTTCGATTCCGCATTACGCACCGGTAATTCCCAAACGATATCGGTCGCCTAATGGTCGCTTGAGAACTTCGTTCGTGCCACTGTTTGCCAGTTACGTGTTTCTGTTGGGGAGTGAAGACGAACGTCAACAGGCGTTAGCCAGCAACTGTATTTCTCGTTGTCACCAGATTCAAAATCGCGATCAATTTGTGACGGATTTGCGTCAAATTTACGCTGTGATTGGCGCGGGAGTTCCCTTAACGCCAGAGGCGCGGTTGGTGGCCGGAAACAAAGTCAAGGTGAAGACCGGTCCGTTTGCGGGATATGAGGGAACGGTGATTCGGCGCGAGGGCAAGACGCGGCTATTGCTCTCGATCCATTTTCTGGAACAGGGCGTCTCGATGGAGATGGACGAAGGATTGCTGGTTCCCCTATAAAACTAAAAATAGTACTTGGAAATCCGTAAAACCGGTCGATCCCGCCCGATCGATACTATCGGAAGTCAAAACACCAACTACCCGGAAACCAGGGTGGTGTCGAAACCACATGGCTTAAGTACACTAGAATCTGGCTTGTTACTGCAAAAAAACCGAACCCCCGTCCCGTGCACTGATCGTGGTTGAGATTTCTACAAAACGCATCTACGTCGCCGGACATCGAGGGATGGTCGGACAAGCGGTTGTTCGCGCGCTATCGAACGCGGGTGCTGAGCGGTTGATATTGCGAACCCGCAGCGAATTGAATTTGTGTAATCAAGCTGACGTGCAGGATTTTTTTCACAGCGAACGACCGGACATCGTCGTCTTCGCGGCTGCCAAGGTCGGCGGAATTCATGCCAATCATACTTATCCGGCTGAATTTTTGTATGACAATTTAATGATGGCCGCTAATTCCATTCATGCCGCTTACCAGGCCGGCACGCAGCGATTTTTGTTTTTGGGCAGCACTTGCATTTACCCGCGACTGGCGCCGCAACCGATGCCAGAAGATTGTCTGCTGACGGGACCATTGGAGTCCACGAACGAAGCCTATGCCTTGGCGAAAATTTCCGGACTGAAAATGTGTCAGCATTATCGCAGCCAATATGGCGTGCTGTTCCATTCGGCGATGCCCACCAATCTGTATGGTCCCGGGGACAATTACCATCCCGAAAATTCCCATGTGTTGCCGGCCTTGATTCGGCGGATCCATGAAGCCAAAATTGCCGCGGCAGATTCGATTACGATCTGGGGCACCGGTTCGCCTCGGCGAGAGTTTCTGCATGTGGACGATTTGGCCGATGGGTTGCTGCATTTGTTGCAGTTGACCGACCCACCGAACCTGGTCAATGTGGGTACAGGAACGGATGTGACAATCCTCGAATTAACGAAAAAAATTGCGAAAGTCATCGGCTACGAAGGTAAAATACAGACGGATCCCAGCAAACCGGATGGAACTCCTGTCAAACGAACCGACATGACCCGAATGCACGAAACCGGCTGGTCGTCCCGGATCGATTTAGAAACTGGATTGAAGCAAACCTATCAGGATTTTTTAGCTGAGACCGAGCAAGGTTTGATTCGACAAGGTTAGCCGTTCAACCTGAAACCTAAATCACTGAACACTGAACCACTGAACACTGAACCACTGAACACTAAAAAAACCATGATCAAAAAAGCACTAATCACTGGAATCACTGGCCAAGACGGTTCCTACCTCGCCGAACTGTTGTTGTCCAAAGGCTACGAAGTACACGGGATTGTCCGCCGGAGCAGCAGTTTCAATACTGATCGCATCGACCACATCTATCGTGACCCGCATGAAGCCGATGCGAAATTGTTCTTGCATTATGGCGATCTGACCGACGGGCAAAATCTGACCAATCTGGTCCTCGACCTGGGTCCCGATGAGATTTACAACCTGGGAGCGCAATCGCATGTTCGCGTGTCCTTTGACGCACCGGCTTATACGGTTCAAGTCGTCGGGATCGGAGCGTTGAATGTCCTGGAAGCCGCCCGGCAATTGAACAAACAGAAAAAGACTCGAGTCTATCAAGCTTCCTCGTCAGAAATGTACGGCGATGTAATTGAGACCCCGCAAACCGAAAAAACTCCGTTCCAACCGCAATCACCTTATGCTTGCGCCAAGGTCTATGCGTTTCATCAAACGGTCAACTATCGTCAGGCTTATGACCTGTTTGCCACCAATGGGATTTTATTTAACCATGAATCTCCCCGCCGTGGCGAGACATTTGTCACGCGCAAAATCACCCGCGCCGCAACTCGCATCAAACTCGGTTTACAGAAGAAATTGTTTCTGGGAAACATCGACGCGAAACGGGACTGGGGATACGCCAAAGACTATGTCGAAGGCATGTGGCTGATGTTGCAACACACCACACCGGATGATTTCGTGTTGGCGACCGGCGAAACGCAGACGATCCGGCAGTTTCTCGATTACACATTCGAGTATCTCGAAATGGACTGGACCAAATATGTGGAAATCGACCCCCGATATTTCCGTCCGACGGAAGTCAATCTGTTATTGGGCGACCCCTCCAAGGCAAAACGCGAACTCGGTTGGGAACCCCAAACCAGCTGCCAAGAGCTTGCCGAACTGATGGTTGATCACGATTTGGAATTGGCGCGCCACGAAGCGACGCAGCAGAGTTTGAAATAGGAATCCGCAACATTTCTGAATTGCCGGGATTTTGGGTGACGTGTTGTTACCGATTGGAAGTTGCTAAGATGCAGCTTGTAATTCGCCCTGAGTGCATCTCTGGAAACACCACGTCACTGTCGTAGTCACCCAGAAGAACGAAGTGCGCGCCGATTAACGTGGCGACCTGGCCACGACAAATCAGCGAACTTGGAGGCTCCACACAACGACATTGGCATTCCGGGTTTAGGCATTCACCGTTGAAGAAAAAACACGATTGGTCCGAGCGGGCGTTACTGATTACCGGTGGCACTGGTTCCTTTGGGAAGTCCTTCGTACGACAAATTCTGCAGGAGTTTCCCGAAGTCAGTCGGCTGATCATCTATTCGCGCGATGAGCTGAAACAGTTTGAGATGCAACAGGAGTTTCCACGGGAACGATTCCCCAACCTGCGCTTCTTCATCGGCGACGTCCGGGATCTGCCGCGACTGGAAACCGCACTTGAAGGCGTCACCGACGTCATTCACGCCGCCGCCTTGAAGCAGGTTCCCACCGCCGAATACAATCCGTTTGAATGCATCAAGACGAACATTCTGGGTGCCCAGAATGTGATCACGGCGGCGATGCGAAATAATGTACGTCGTGTGGTCGCGTTGTCGACGGATAAGGCTTGTGCTCCGATCAATCTGTATGGTGCCACCAAACTGTGTTCGGACAAAATGTTTGTCGCGGCCAATCATATTCAAGGCTCTCGCGGGATGGCATTTTCGGTCGTTCGTTATGGAAATGTAATGGGCTCACGAGGATCCGTCATACCATTTTTCCAACAACAGAAACCCAGTGGTGTATTGACGATCACGGACCCGCGGATGACACGCTTCAATATTTTGCTGTCCGATTCGGTGGCGTTGGTAATGCAGGCTCTCGATAATTCACTCGGCGGCGAGATCTATGTCCGCAAGATTCCCTCGTATCGGATCATGGATGTCGCTGCGGCGATTGGACCGGAGTGTGAACATCGCATCGTCGGAATTCGTCCCGGTGAAAAATTGCATGAAGAGATGATCACGGAAGTCGATTCGCTTTCCACGATGGAGGCCGAGCAATATTATATCATCGTGCCGCAAGACCCCTTCAGTTCGGTCGCTGATAGCATGGCCCGCTATCAGGAGTTTCACCAGGCGGAATTTATTACCGAAGGATTTTCCTACTGTTCCAATACGAACACCGACTGGTTAACCGTCGACCAATTGCGGCAGTTGATCCACCAGATCTAGAACCGCCATCGTCCATCATTCTCCGGATAAATTCATGCTGCAATATGGACGACAGAATATCACGGAAGAAGACATCGCCCGCGTGGCAAAGGTCCTGCGAAGTGATCTCATCACGACCGGCCCCGTGGCAGCGGAATTTGAATCGGCGTTTGCGGAATACATTGGCGTTAAGCATGCTGTCGCGGTATGCAATGCGACGGCCGCCTTGCATTTGGCCATGCTTGTGGCCGGCATTGGTCCCGGTGATCGGGTCGTGACATCGCCGAATACTTTTCTAGCTTCGGCCAATTGCGCTGCCTTTGTGGGGGCGACTCCCGATTTCGCGGACATTGATCCCGTAACCTACAATCTTTGTCCTGAATCTCTCGAGGAGCACTGGCAATCCGATACAAAAGCCGTCATTCCGGTCCATTACGCGGGCGGACCGGCAGACCTGGAGCAAATTTCGCAAATCGCTCGCAGTCACGGCGCGATTGTGATTGAGGACGCCTGTCATGGAATCGGCGGCTCGATCGAACAACACGGCGAGCTGAAAAAAATCGGCGCCCGCGATTGGGCCGACATGACCACGTTCAGTTTTCATCCGGTAAAAACGCTGACGACAGGTGAAGGGGGCATGCTGGTCACAAACAATGCGGAGTACGCGCAGCAAGCGCGACTGCTGCGAACACATGGCATGGTTCGCGATCCACAATCGATGCTCGGGCTGGGATTGTCGGACTACGACGAGCGGGGGATGTGGTATTACGAGATGCAACATTTGGGCTACAACTTTCGCATTACGGATTTTCAGTGCGCCCTGGGGCTGAGCCAGTTGTCACGATTGGACGAAGTGATTCTGCGCCGCCGGGAAATTGTCGCAGCCTATAATTCAGCGTTTGCCGATTGTCCGTTGTTGACCACACCGCGCTTGCGTAACGAGCGGGAACGTGAATTTACGTCGTGGCACTTGTATACTTTGCTGGTGGATTTTTCCCAACTCGAATTGACGCGGACCGACGTGATGGACCGGCTCGCCAAACGCGGTGTCGGGTCGCATGTGTTATATATTCCGGTCTATCTTCAACCTTGGTATCGAAAAACGTATGGATATTCCGCCGGCAAATGCCCCCGCGCCGAACGCTACTATCAACGGGCGCTCTGTTTGCCGCTGTACCCCTCGATGACCGATGCGGACGTCCAGTTGGTGATCGACAGTATCCGCGAAATTGTCGACCGTTGACTTAACTCGCTAACCCCGCTGCGTCTTACGACGCCACTGTTCCTCCGTATTCGAGCCTAACTCATGTCATCATCCGAATCAAAATTCCGTACCCCTCAAGAAGAATTTTGGGCCGGCTCATTCGGTGACGAATACATTCAACGCAATACAGCGGAACTTTTTTTAGCGGCTAACATTGCGATGTTTGCGAATATCTTTCGACATACTGGCAAATTGGGGTCGGTGATTGAATTGGGTGCCAACATCGGTTTGAATCTGCGCGCGATTCACTGCTTGCAACCCATCGCCCAATTGAACGCGATTGAAATCAATCAGACGGCCTGTCAGCAACTCGCTGAACATTTACCCCAAACCACGATTCATGCCACGAGCATTCTGGACTTTGAGCCGCACCAAGCCTATGACCTGGCGTTCATCAAAGGGGTGCTGATTCATATTAATCCGGATCAATTGCCGGCGGTCTATGATAGATTGGCGGCCTTGGCGGCGCGGTATGTCCTGATTGCCGAGTACTATAATCCCGTCCCGGTAACGATCAGCTATCGGGGTCATACCGACCGGCTGTTCAAACGTGATTTTGCCGGTGAATTTCTTGATCGACATCCGGAGTTTCGGATTGTGGACTATGCATTTGTTTGGCGACGAGATCCGATGTTTCCGCAAGACGATACGACCTGGTTTTTACTCGAGCGCCAAACCGGTACACCAGCATGATCGTGGCAGTCATTCCCGCGCGGGCTGGCAGCAAACGCATCCCCGGCAAAAACAGGCGTTCGTTTTGTGGCCGGCCCATTATTGAATATTCGATTCAGGCGGCCCTGCAAGCGGGAGTCTTTGATCGCGTCATTGTTTCGACAGACTCCGATCAGATTGCCGAGCTCGCGGTGGCTGCGGGAGCCGAGGCGCCGTTTCGCCGACCGCTCGAATTGGCCGACGATTTCACGCCCACCATTCCGGTGATTCGGCAAGCGATCCAATCCATCGAAACTGCCGCCGACCCGATCGAGTTTTGTTGTTGTCTCTACCCGACCGCTCCGTTTGTCACGCCAGCCGATCTCCAGGCGGGATTGGCGAAATTGCAGCAACATCCGTCGGCTGAGTTTGCCTTTCCGATCACGACATTTTCGTTCCCGATCTTTCGTTCAATGCAAGTTATCGGTAACGAATTGAAGATGTTCTTTCCCGACTACGAGAACACGCGCTCACAGGATTTGCCGGAGGCTTGGCATGACGCAGGCCAGTTCTATTGGGGCACCGCGCACGCTTGGCAACAGGCCCAGGGTATTTTTTCCGCTGTATCTATTGGGATTCCAATTCCTCGATACCGCGTCCAGGATATCGATACGCTGGAAGACTGGGTTCGCGCCGAAGCGATGTTTCGCGCGTTGGCAAGTTGACCACTTTGAATCCATTTTCCGAGATTGTCCCGGCCGGCCCGTTGTTGATTCGGGCCGATGCCTCCGTCGCGATTGGCACCGGTCATGTGATGCGCATGATCGCCCTGGCGCAAGCTTGGCAACGGCGGCGCGGAACGGTGACGCTGGCGGCGCGAGATTGTCCGGCAGCGCTGGCCGAGCGTTTGAGTCAGGAGCAGATCCGTTTGTATCGCCTGCCCGATTGCCAGATTGGTAGTCGGAGCGACGCAATCGCCACGCGCCGATTGGCCAACGAGTTGGGAGCCCACGGTCTCGTGGTCGACGGCTATCAGTTTGCTGGAGATTATCAGGCCCAGGTTCGCGACAAAGATTACTCATTGTTGGTGGTTGATGATTATGGTCACTCGGATCGGTATTCCTGTGATCTGATCCTGAACCAAAATCTCGGCGCGGTACCGAATGCGTATGCGGCCTGTGAGCCCGACACCAAGGTTCTGTTAGGGCCAGGTTTTGCCTTGTTGCGGAACGAGTTTTTGGTTTCCCGCGATGCCGGAACTACAGCGCTCGATGCAACTGACCAAACGCTGCGTCTGCTGGTTACCTTGGGTGGATCGGACGAGGGCAATGTCACTGGATTGGTGTTGAGCGCGCTCGCGACCATCAATGACATTCCGTTATCCGTCCGCGTACTCGTCGGCAGCAGCAATCCGCATGCCGACCACCTGCTAACCCAAGCGACCAAGTTACCGCACGTGTCGATCTGGCAACATGTTTCCGACATGGCGTCACAATATCGCTGGGCGGACTTGGCCATCGCCGCCGGCGGCAGTACGAATTGGGAAATGTGTTTTTTTGGATTGCCGAGAATATTGGTAGTGCTGGCTGACAATCAGCGCGGCGTTGCTGCGGCGCTGGCGGCAGAGGGATCGGCGTGCAATCTGGGCGACGCGGCGGATCTGACGATGGACAAATGGGTGGCGGCAATTCGTCACTTGGTGACTGAACCGCAAACCCGTGAATTACTTGCGCAGAAATCGCGTGGCTTGGTCGATGGTTGGGGGGCGGCTCGAGTTGTGGATGAGATGTTGGCGGTAAACCGTTCCAGCGGAAGTTCAATGCTCGATCGTCAACTCCTGACTTTGCGACCAGCCAGGCTGGCCGATAGCTCGCTGTTATTAAGCTGGCGAAACGACCCGGTGACTCGACAGTCCAGTCGCCAACAGAATTTGATTGATCCAAGCGACCATGAACGGTGGTTGGTCGCGACAATCGAAGGAACCGGTCGACGTTTGTTCATCGCGGAGTCGGCGGGTCACGCGATCGGGACCGTGCGATTGGATTGCGGCGAAACTGTCGAGATCTCCTGGACGATTGCCCCGGCGGCGCGCGGCAGGGGCTGGGGACATCGGCTTGTCCAGCAGATCGTGGATCAAGCCAATTGCGACTTGATCGCTGGCGTACGACCGGACAATGTTGCCTCCCAAAAAATTGCCGGCGCGGCCGGATTTGAGTTATTGCACGGCACAGCCGAGTTGCTAACCTATCGACGTCCTGTCAAGAAAGCCTGCCAGCAACCATGAGCGATCAACCCTTCCAAATTGCCGGTCGCAGTATCGGTGTTAACCAACCGTGCTACATCATTGCGGAAATGTCGGCCAATCATCAGCAGGATTTCGAAACGGCCTGTCAGATAATTCATGCGATCAAGGCCGCCGGCGCCGATGCGGTCAAACTGCAAACTTACACGGCCGATACGTTGACGATTGATTGCGATCGAGCGGATTTTCAAATCGGTGCCGGGACGATTTGGGAAGGAAAAAATTTGTACCGATTGTATGGTGAAGCCTATACACCGTGGGAATGGCAACCGCAATTGTTTCAGTTGGCCCGCGAGTTGGGGTTGGATTGTTTCTCATCCCCTTTTGATCGAACCTCCGTGGACTTTCTGGAGACCCTCAACCCGCCGGCGTATAAGATTGCCTCGTTTGAGTTAGTCGATTTGCCGTTGATCGAATATGTCGCGGCCCAAGGCCGGCCGCTGATCATGTCGACAGGCATGGCGAGTTTGGCAGAAATTTCTGACGCGGTTGAAGTTGTTAAGCGAGCGGGTGTGTCGTTGGCGTTGTTGAAATGCACGAGCGCCTATCCCGCGTTGCCCGCATCGATCAACTTGCGAACGATCCCGCATTTGTCGGCTTCTTTTGGCGTTCCCGCAGGACTATCAGACCACACGTTGGGGATTGAAGTACCGGTTGCTGCGGTAGCCTTGGGGGCGTCGATTATCGAAAAACATTTTACACTGTCCCGCGCTCAGGCTGGCCCGGACAGTGCGTTCTCATTGGAACCAGCCGAGTTTGCGGCGATGGTGGTCGCGGTTCGCAACGCGGAACAAGCCCTGGGCCAAGTGAATTACACGCGAACCGAACAGGAGCATGCCAGCAAAGTCTTCCGGCGCTCGTTGTATATCGTGGCCGACATGCAGGCCGGCGAGGTTTTCACGATGGCGAATGTCCGCAGCATTCGGCCCGGATATGGACTGCCTCCCAAGTATCTCGGACAGGTGCTCGGCAGAACCGCCCAGCAGAATTATCCTCGCGGGACGGCTTTGAGTTGGGAGATGCTTGGTTAGCGAAAAAATCAATTGTTTTGCGGTTCGTGTTGCGAAGCGGCGAGCTGAGGTTTTCGATATGCCAATACAATGTCCGTACCGGGCACATCGTTGGCCCGACAATCGTCAGGATCCGAACAAGTCGTATCTCATGTCGCCGACGGAGTAAAAGTACTCATCATCATACTTTTCCAACAACCTGATTTCTCGACGATTTTGCAATGGATTTCCAGCACCATGTTGGCAGCTGCAAATTATGGTTAAACTTCAGTCTTTAAGCAGGAATTAGCCCCGAACTTGGCGGTGAAATCGACGTTTTCGATGTCACCCAGAAGAACGGAGTGCGCGCTGGATTAATTTCCAGCAACAATGGATTGCGAACTATTTATTACACATTTTCGATTTTACATACGATGCACCGCGCGTCATTTCCCGATCCAGAACGCGTGACATCGGCATTGAGTTGGCTGTTGGGTAACGGCGACAATTACTATCGTCGCAACAACTCGATAACCCTTGGGGCCACGTGAACGCGTCAAGTCGCGTCGGCACTTAAACTAATTGGGCAGACTTTCGCCAAGTTTAACCCTGCGAATCGATGTCAATCGAAATTGACGGAAGCAGACCGGTAGCCACTTTCTGTGTAAGCACATTGCATAACTTAATAACTGTTTTTGTATGGGTCGTTTAAGGAATTTTAGAATATGCCGTTGAAGAATAAGATCCGGACCGCGTTTTCACGAATTTTTGGCAGTCGCAATATTGCTGGCGGTCCAGTTTCATTAAAGGACATTGATGCCGATGTGATGAATTGTCTGCAGCAATATTCGGATTATACAATGACCAGCCTTGAACGGCGTTTTCATCTCCTCATGTCAATACGTTACATCGCACGAAACAAAATCGAGGGTGCCATAGTCGAGTGCGGTGTTTGGAGAGGTGGCAGTATGATGTTGGCAGCAAGTGAATTGCTCGCTCTGGACGATGGAAGTCGGGAGCTTTACATGTACGACACCTACAGTGGAATGCCGCCTCCAGCGGGCGTCGACCGGGACCCAGACGGAATTCATGCTGAAGACAGATTAAAAAACGATTCAGCAGACCGGCAATCAAGCAATGTTTGGGCGATTGCTTCCCTGGCCGATGTTAAGGCCAACTTGGACACGACGGGATATGAAGGTACGAAGATGAGGTTTATTCAGGGAAAAGTTGAAGACACAATTCCAGAGACGATTCCCGATCAGATCGCATTGCTTCGATTGGATACCGATTGGTACGAAAGCACGATTCATGAACTGATACACCTGGTTCCCAGAGTCTGTCGTGGCGGGGTGATTATTATTGATGACTACGGTTACTGGAGTGGAGCGCGGAAAGCTGTCGACGAATACATCGCGGATTCAAAAGAACCGATTTTACTCAACAGAATCGACGACACGGGCAGGTCGTTTATTCGATTGGGGACGTGAAAAAATCCGATTGCTTCGCAAGTTGGCGTTTGGCTTTGATTCAAAAAGAAATGAAAACGGTTTAATTATTTGATGAATATGAAACTGGGACTGAGATCGGCAATCAAAAAACTAGTTCCTCCCATCCTGTGGGACCTGTTGCGGTCCAATCCGGCCCGGCAGCAAGCCAATTTTGACTTGCCAGTCATTACACTGGAAGAGATCATTGGCGACTTAACCGTTGTTTCGGCGCGCGTTATCGCCAGTCAGATAGAACGATCCAAATCCATGGTGCTCCCGTTGGCCGACTTGTTGAGCGTCGCGTCGATTTGTCAGGCACGAGTCCCCAAACAGATTTTTGAGATTGGGACTTATACCGGGTCGACCACGCTGGTAATGACACAGAACCTTCCGACGCAAACCAAGATCTTTACGCTGGATCTTGATCCTGCTGATTTGCCCGCCTTTCTGATTGGCAAGGACGGCAAACCGGTCTACGAAGCGGGAGTAATTTTTAAGAGCTCGCGCGACAAGGATCGTATCTGCCAACTCTTCGGAGATTCCAGCTCGTTTGATTTTACCCCCTACCAGGGGAAGATGGATTTGGTTTTTGTCGATGCGGACCATTCCTATGACGCCGTGTTGCGAGACTCGAAAACGGCGCTGAGCCTGCTTGCTCCGGGCGGTATCGTTATTTGGGATGACTACCGATGGTTACCAGAACATTCCGAATGTTCTGGGGTTACCCGGGCATTGAATTCACTTGCCGCCCGTTATCCCATCCGGCAGCTGGATGGTACACGATTGGCAATCTGTCTGCCCGGAGCTAACACGAATTAAGATTCTGGTGGTCTCAAATTTTTTTCCGCCCTACTTCGTCGGAGGATACGAACTGGGTTGCGCGGACGTGGTCGATGGTCTCGGCCGTCGCGACAACAAAATCGCGGTCTTGACAGGAATGTATGGCGTCAATCGAGCCGTGGTCGAGGGACCCGTTCATCGTTTAATGGATATCCGTTGGACTTGGCCCACGGGAATCAAAGGCGTGTTAGCTATCCTCCAGCGCGAAAGACGCAATCAGCAAGCTTTCCGCAAATTGGTTAAAGAATTTTCTCCCGACGTCGTTTACTTCTGGCATGTTGGTTTTGGTTGTACGTCACTCGTGCATGACGCCTGTCGCATGGGTTTACCATCCGTTTGTTTCGTATCCGATAGCTGGTTTTCTGAGATTGAATCGTTGGATGGTTTGTCGCGACTGTTGAATGACCAATCACCATCACTGGGACGTCGCGCCGTTCGATTCTTGATGACGTCGGCCCTGCGTGCTCTCAACTGTACCTTGCCCCAAGGCACTCCAAACCTTTCCCTCGTCCAGTTTTGTAGCCGCTACCTGCGAGACAATTCCAGCCAAGCTATCGATGCCGTGAACACCAAAACTGTAGTTCGGCATTGGGGCGTGAAAGCAAGTCATTTCTCTCCAGGAAACATTGCCTGGCCGCCCCAAAAATTACTCTATGCCGGAAGAATTTCGCCGGAAAAAGGTCTGCACACGGCCCTCGACGCGTTTATAGAAATGCAACAGCAGGGCCACCGGGAATTGACTTTTACCATCGTGGGGGAAGCCATTGACCAGTCGTACATGAACCGTCTTCGATCCAAGATCGAGGCTTCCGGCTGTCCGGAGCATTTCCTACTGCTGGGCAAAGTTCCCCGGGCTGAGATGGTATCCGTGTACGCCTCCCATGATATTCTGATATTCCCCTCGGAATGGCCCGAACCGTTTTCGATAGCGCTGCTCGAAGCCATGGCCAGTGGCATGGCAATTGTGGGTACCACCACCGGGGGAACAGGCGAGATTCTGGTTGACTCGCAAACCGGCGTGACATTCGAGGCTGGCAATGCCGAAGCCTGCCGTTCCGCGATCGTGCGATTGTTGGATGCCGAACAGCTCTACCGGCAAGTGCGAAAACAGGCCCGGCAAGCCGTTACTGCAGAGTACGATCTCGAATCGATGATCGATTCTATTAATCAGGACCTATTCGAAATTTGTCATTGATGCCGTGTTGGCAAACTTTTTTCCAGTGTCTGCCGTCCGAACGGAATCCGGGCAGTCAATTGTATCCGACCCCATTCCCAAGATAATTCAATCATGAGCCCTACGAACATGCCGAATGATCGACCTCCAACCGCACTGGTTTGTGGTGTCAGCGGACAGGACGGCGCCTATCTTTCGCAGCTATTGCTGACCAAGGGCTATGACGTCTGGGGAACATCGCGCGATGCGCGGGGTGCTACTTTTGCGAGTCTCAAAACAATCGGCATTCACTCGAAAATTAAATATCTTTCGATGGTCCCCGAAGACTTTCGCAGTGTCTTTACGGCAATTCAGCGGGTCCACCCGGACGAAGTCTATTACCTTGCCGGTCAATCTTCCGTCGGTCTTTCATTTGAAGAACCTGCCGAGACGATCCAGAGCGTGGCAATGGGCACACTCAACATGTTGGAGGCTTGTCGAATGGTGAGCTATCCCGTCCGCTTTTATCAAGCCGGTTCGGGCGAGTGTTTCGGCAATACCGAAGGCCAGCCTGCCAATGAGGACACTCCATTCCAACCCCGCTCGCCCTATGCCGTCGCCAAGTCGACGGCCCATTGGCTGGTTCGCTGCTATCGTGAGGCGTACAACCTGTTCGCCTGCACAGGAATTTTATTCAATCACGAATCCCCCTTGCGACCTGCCAGGTTCGTAACCCAAAAAATTATCTCGACCGCAGTTCGAATCGCACGAGGGTCCGGTGAAACTCTGGAACTGGGAAGGTTGGATGTGGCGCGCGATTGGGGCTGGGCACCCGAGTATGTCGAAGCGATGTGGCTTATGTTGCAAGCTGACGCTCCCGAAGACTATGTGATCGCCACGGGCGAGACACATCGGTTGGAAGAATTTGTGGATTATTCGTTTCAGACCCTGGGTTTGGACTGGCGAAATCACGTTCGCCAGTCGCCGGAATTCATGCGTCCCACCGACCTGTTGATTGGTCGAGCTGATCCGACAAAGGCCCGGGATGGGTTGGGCTGGAAGGCCACTGACAATATGCAGTCGGTTATCGAAAAAATGCTCGAAGCTGCCCAGCGAAATTCAGCATGAGTCTGAAAAAAAACGTCGCCGCCAATGTTTTGGGGCGCGCGTGGACATCCATCATTGGATTTGTCTTCCTGCCCTATTACCTTCAGCTCATGGGAGAGGAAGCTTTTGGGTTGGTCGGGTTCTCAAGCCTGTTGATTTCATTTGCGGCATTGCTAGACCTTGGCATGACTCCCACATTGACCCGGTCGATGTCTCAATTGCGAGCTGGGAAAATGAGTTCCCAGAGCATTCACAATCTGTTGCGCAGTGTTGAGTGTTTCTATCTTCTCATCGTATTGGTGATCACCGTAATAATTTTCGCTGCGTCTGGCTGGATTGGGGAGCGTTGGCTCAAACCAGAGACGCTTTCCGTTGAGACGATCTCGCGAGCGATCTCGATAATTGCCTTCCTGGTCGGAACTCAATTTGCACTGGGCATCTACCAGGGCGCGTTATTCGGTTTGGAAAAACAGGTTTTTTACAACATTCTGAATGCCCTATTGGGTACGATCCGACATTTCGGAGCGTTGCTGCTGCTGATGTTTGTTTCGCGTGACGTCAACATTTTTTTTCTATGGCAGGCGTCCCTGTCGGTATTTACCCTTGGGATCATGGCACTCGCCGTACACTGGTTCTTGCCAGCCGCAGAATCCAGACCTCGTTTTGCCATGGCGGAATTGCAGAAGATCTTTGGCTTCGCGACTGCGATGTCAATTATTTCGATATTATCAGTACTCTTGATCCAGACCGACAAAGTTATTTTGAGTTACCTGTTGGGCCTGAAAGACTTCGGATATTACACCCTGGCTGCGTCAGTTTCGGCGACGCTCCTGGTCATCGCGGTCCCGCTCACGCAGTCGGTTTTCCCCAAGCTGTATGAGCTGGTTGCGGTGGGCGATTCCGCCGGGTTTGTCAAAACATACCATCAGGGCTCGCAGCTCATTTCAGTAACGCTCGCGCCGGCTGCCATATTCCTTATTTTCTTCGCCAGAGAATTAGTCTTTGTTTGGTCGGGTAACGCAACGCTGGCGGCGGAGACCCACTGGATTGTACGGGGGCTCGCGTTGGGCACATTTTTGAATTGCCTGTTGTGGATGCCGTACCAAAGCATGATTGCACATGAATGGACTAGTCTCATAATTAAAGCCGGCCTTGTTTCCCTGGTATTGATGATTCCCGCAACCATCTGGATTACGACCGTGTACGGAGCGACCGGAGCAGCATTTAACTGGGTGGCGCTTACGGCCGGCAACATGTTGGTGGTTGTGCATCTGATGCACAAGCGGATACTCTGCGATCAACAATGGCGCTGGTGGATATACGATGTTGCGTTGCCAGTAGGGGCCGTGGCATTTGTTGCGGTGATCTCGCTCCCGGTGATCCGTTTGCTCGAAGGCAACCGAATTGGCCTGGGAATTGGATTGGTCGCAGCGGGTTGCATCGCAACTGGCGTAGCTCTTTTGACTGCTTCGGAAACCCGCGCCGTGGCACAAAGATTGTGGAATCTCCGGGTGGCGGGCCCATTGTCAGTTCGCAGGCACGGAAGTTGAAAAAAACCAATTCGGCAACCACCGTGTTCTGGGCGTTTTCTCAGGGCCGGCTGGAAAATGGCGGTGATCATCGCGCGACGCAAATCGCCGAGCTGCTGGCGTCCGCCAATCGCCAAACGGTCGTGGTGGAACGCCAGCGATCTCGTCCGCCGTTGTGGCAAGCGCTCTGGAATATTGGGCGGCGGATGTTGTGGAATTGGCAATTGCCCTCGCGATTTCCCCGGGGTTGGCTGACGTTTGCCGCCGATTACCAACTCTGTCGGGATTTGCAGACCCAACAGCAACCGATCGACTGTTTGATCATGGAAGCGACGACCGAATACCAATCCATTCCGCTATTAAAAAAGCTGACGCGCCGGTTGATCCTGACCCCCCAGAATATCGAATCGCTCGGCGCCGAAAAAACGGCCGTCGTTAAAAAGAATAGCCGGAGTTTTGGCCGCGAAGTAAATGCCTATGCCATCGCCGATGAAATTTTCACTATTTCAGTTGACGAAATGTGGATGTTTCAATTGTTCGGCCTCTCGACAAAGTGTCTTCCCTACTACCCACCCGAAGTACTCTGCGAACGATTGAGAGAGATTCGCACGGCGCGCTCCGCAACCACAACCAAATCGCAATTTCTGGTGCTCGGTACGATGAGCAATCCGCCGACACGCGAGGGAACGTATGAGTTGGTCCAATGGCTCGCCGGTTTAAGTTCAGAACCGTTACCGAGCATCGCCATCGCCGGCAATGGTACCGAGGTTTTGCAAGACGAAACGCTACCGACGCCAGTCGAAATATTGGGACGGGTCTCGGATGAATCACTGGATGAATTGCGCCGCACCATCAAGGGCTTGATCGTGCACCAACGCGTCACCACGGGAATGATTACGCGAATTTCCGAGTCGTTGGTGGCCGGAATTCCGGTCTTGGCGAATGTTGCTGCAGCGCGGGGATACGAAACCACGGCAGGAGTTTATGTGTACCGCGATCAGGATGAATTGCTGGAACTTCTGAAGCGAGATTTTCCGATGCCACCGATTCCGCCGCGACCCGTATTCGAAGAGCAACAATTTCTGGCCAGTGTGTTTGGTGCTGGCTGAAGTCACCGATCGTAGCGACTGTGGGTCCATGTGAGTTCCCGGCGTCGAATTTTTTCCATCATTGAATCAAGTAAAAATCCATGAACGTGCGTGAAGTAATCGCGAAATTTTTGAGAAGCCGAGGGTATGCTTTAACCCGAGACCCGCAAAAAAAATTCTTTGAGATGCATCGTTTCGACGTCGTGCTCGATGTGGGTGCCAATACAGGTCAGTATGGAATTGAGGTTCGCAAAGAATGTCAGTACAAAAATCGGATCGTTTCGTTTGAGCCGATGTCAGCCGCCTATGCCCAGCTGGCAAAAAACGCAGCTCGTGATGAACGCTGGACTACCGTCCATTGTGGCTTGGGAAATACCGATGAAAAACAACAGATCAACATTGCTGGAAATTCTGCCAGCAGTTCGTTGTACGACATGCTACCGGCCCATAGTGAGATTGCGCCCGTTTCCGCTTATGTGAGCAGCGAAACAGTTCAGATCCGAAAATTGGATCATATTTTCAATCAATACTGCCAACCCGGCGAAAAAGTGCTGCTTAAAATTGATACCCAGGGTTATGAAGTCGAAGTCCTAAAGGGAGCGTCGGACTCGTTGAAACACGTGTCCGCTCTTCAGCTTGAATTGTCACTGTCGCCACTCTATGCCGGTGCCCCGCTGATGGAAGATGTAATGTTTCTGGTTCGTGAACATGGTTTTGTGCCGTATTGGTTTTTGCATGGATTCAAAAACCCGCACACGTTGCAATTGATGCAAATGGACGGCCTGTTTATTCGGCCTGGTGACCGCGAATTCAAAAAACAAAGCTGATTTAATGAGCAAACGAGTCTTAATCTACGAATCGCTGGCGTTGGGCCACCGGGCCTATTACACGCAAGTGTTAGCGGAGGCTTTGATCGCCAGCGGTTTTGATGTCACGCTGGCCATGCCGGCGCAGGAAATCGATTCGCCGGAGGGTGCCTGTACGGTCCAGAAACTGTTGGGACAATTGACCGTCCATCACATTCCCAGCATCGAGCCCACGTTAGACTGGAAATGGTCCCGGTGGCGGTTTCAGCAGATCGTCGCGGTTGCGAATCAATTGCAACCCGATCATTTGTACATTCCTTCGGCCGACGGCATCGCCCAGGTCTGGGGGAGTCAATTGCGACCGGGCCGTTGCTTTCCCCGGCAGACGGTGGTTGAAGGTCTGATGATGCGCGCGACGTCCGCCTATCCCAGCCAGTCCATCAAGCAGTCGGTGATCAAGCGATTGAACACAAAATTGGTGATGCGCACGCCTTGGCATCGTTTGCACTACCTCGACCCGCTCAGTATGAGAGCCTTGTCTCGAACAACCAACCGTAAATTTGCTGGTCGATTGCGATTACTGCCTGAAGCGATTGAACCTTTGAGCGTTTCAAATCGCGCTGCGGCAATGGAAGTTTTGGGACTGCAAGAATTCGAGGGCAAATTCATAACTTGTCCTGGCCAAGTCGACGAACGAAAAGGCTACGACCTGTTGATTCAAGCATTCCAAGTTGCCAACCTTGACCCGACGGTGCGATTGATCCTGTTGGGACGGCATTCGGCCAAGATTCGGCACCTGCTGGCCAACGACTACCGGCAACTCGTCATCGAAAACCGCATCATCAGTATCGATCGCTTTGCGACAATCGCCGAGTTTGATTGTTTATTTGCGATCGCGGATTTGGTTGCGACACCTTATCCCCGGCACATGGGCTCCTCCAGCATTGTGATCCGCGGGGCACTGGCCGGCAAGAAAATTCTGGCTTCGAATTGGGGCTGGGTTGGGTGGGCGACCGAGAATTTTTCCTTAGGCGTCACTTGCGATGTCAACAACGGACCGGCGTTTGCGGAGGCAATCAAGCAAGGAATCCAAGCTTCCGGCCCTGATTTGAAAACCGACCAGCGGCTCTTTTCGCAATATCATACGTTAGCCAATCACCAGTCGCATTGGTTGGCATTGATTCGTGAATTGACGGGGCTACCGGCCCAAACCATAATTGCTTTCCCATTTCCATCGTGTAAGAGCTCCGGATCTGTGCGTCTCGGTTAATCCGCACGATGATCATTTCCGCAGCCTAGAGTTCAAGAGTTCAAGTCATGTGTGGCATAGCAGGTATTTGGAAGTTTGACGGATCACCAGTCGATCCGCTCAAAGTGCAGCAGATGACGGCGACACTCTCGCATCGCGGTCCGGATGCGATGGGCTGGTACACCGAGGGTCATGTCGGGTTGGGACACACCCGTCTGGCGATTATCGATTTGATCGACGCCAGCAATCAACCGTTTCATAGCGCTGATGGGCGCTACGTGCTGAGTTACAACGGCGAAGTTTTTAATTATGTGGAACTGCGTGACGAATTGGTTGCGTTAGGAGTACAGTTTCGCACTCACGGCGATACTGAAGTGGTACTGGCGGCTTATATTCAGTGGGGGGAAGACTGTGTCCAGCGGTTTAATGGCATGTGGGCGTTCGCCATCCATGACCAAGTTCAAGACAAGTTGTTCTGCTCGCGCGATCGATTTGGCATCAAGCCATTTGTCTACGCGATCCACGAAGGTTGTTTTGTGTTCGCCTCGGAAGCGAAAGCGATGTTGGCTATCTTTCCGGAACTACGGGTCCCCAATTATGACGTCATCTCCTATTGCGTTCGGCAATCGCTGGCAGCCGGCTTGGAGAACACCTGTTTCGCTGGCATCTTGCGCTTGTTGCCCAGCCATTGTCTGCGTGTCACGGCCGACGGAGTTAGTAAATCAAAATTCTGGGACTATCCCACACACGTCGATCGTTCGATTGACAAGTCCACAGCGACCAGGAAAATTGCGGAACTGCTGGACGACGCGGTCCGCATTCGGATGCGCAGTGATGTGACAATTGGCTTGACATTGTCCAGTGGCGTGGACTCGACAGCGATTGCGCGATTGATGCGGAATCACAGTCCGGAGACGATGCGAGCCTTTACGTCGTGCTACGAAAGTGAATATCGGTCGGAGGTAACCACCGCCAGCGAGACCGCCAAAGCCTTGAATTTTGAGTTTTCACCGGTGCTGTGTACGGCGCGCGATTTCAATCAGCGATTGCGTCAGATCGTCCGCCATGTCGAATCGCCCCATTCCAGTCCCGCGATGATGGCATTGTGGGAAATCATGAAGTTCGCTGCGCCAGGAACCAAAGTAATGCTGGAAGGGCAGGGTGCCGATGAATTGTTCGCTGGATACCCGACGATTTATTTCGGATATGCCGCCCGGCAGGCACTTCGCCAAGGCCGGTTGGGGCTGTTCTTCCAACAACTCTGGGGCGCCTGGCGGACCAACAAAGAACATCCAATTTTTGGCAGTCACTATTTTTTCTCCGGTCTGTTGCGCGCTTGCGTTCCCGGTGCTCATAAATTGATTCGTCGGTTTGGTCGCGGTGATGAGTCAGTCTACATCGGCCCGTTAAAAAACGTGCCGGACTACTTACCCGATTTTGACCGGCGCGTCGACGATATCCTCAACCGCAAATTGAAGCATTCGCACCAGGTCGATTTGGTGGAGCTACTCCATTATGGCGACGCGATTTCCATGGCCCACAGTATCGAATCCCGCATGCCGTTCATGGATTTTCGACTGATTGAGTACGTTTTCCAATTGCCGGCTGAATTCAAATTTATCAACGGCAAAGCTAAACAGATTTTGCGAGAGGCCCTGGTCGGGATAGTGCCGCAACCGATTCTGGACAACCAGAAAAAGTTGGGGTTTGTGACGCCGATTTCGGAATGGCTGCGGAAACATCCGGCCGAGATCATCGAGGCAATTCTGTTGACTCCTCAATGCGAGGCGCGTGGCATCTTTGACATGGCCAAAGTTAGGCAGATTGTGGACAAACATCTCAGTGGTCGGCGCGATTACGGGGCCTTGATTTTCCGCTGGTTGACCACGGAGATTTGGTTCCAGGAATTTATCGACACCCCGGCGACGCAGGCTGCCGACCGGGCCTTAGATTCGACGGTGGTAAGCCGTTAGACCTGGGCAATTTACAGGAAGTTTGGGCTGGGGTACGCAGATCACCAAACCTGGGGCCGGCAATCGGCTTTTTTCGTGGAACTCCAACTATCGACTGTAATTTTTTTTCGTTTGACCGTAAACTAAGGCCAAGGACCTTAGATTTGGTCCTACCTGCGCCTGACAACGCCTGTTTCAATACTTCCCGAGCGATCTAAATGATACATCAAATCACGATTTATTTGATTATTTTTTGGTTGGTCGTGTTGGCGCTGATGGTCTATATTCGACCTGGAATCGCAACGACGCTGGTTTGGTCGATGATCACGCTGGAATCGGTTTTGCAACAGGGTAACGACTTTCTGTTAAATAATTCGACGTTGATCAATTATTTGATTGCTGGAATCGCTGCCATGGCGGCGTTTTGGGCGTTGATTAGCGGTAAGTATCGAAAGGTCGCGATTCCAGTTCAGTTATGGCTTTATCTCGCGTTGATTGGTTTGGCCTCGTTGTCCTATATGTGGAGCATCAGCCCCGAAGACACATTCGACCAGTTGCAAAAAAATCTTCCGTACATCATTGCCTTCGGTTTTTTGGCCCCGATGTGCGTGTTTGATGAAAAACAATTGAGCTCTGCGATCACCGTCTTGATCTATTTCGGCGCGCTCGTGGTGTTGGGGGTAAACTTCAGTGAGAGTGGTCGTCGCGGAATCATTTTGATGGTGGTCAAGGGGAATGAGATTTCGGGCAATCCGTTGGCCGCCGCCTCTTTCTCGGGCTATGTTGCTTTCGCGGCACTGTTTTCAATATTTGGCGAAAAACTGACCAGTCCGAAATCACTGGTAAAAATTGCCATCGTGGTGGCCTGTATCGCGGCGATGATCCAAAGTGGATCGCGCGGGCAGTTGTTGGCATTCGGTGGCGTGGCCATGATCTTTTTCCCCATCCTGTCCCGCGCCGCCGCCAAACGGTCGGTGATTTTGACGATCCTGGCGGCCATTTTGATCATGGGCGCTGGCATTATCATGGTTGATCAATTGGGTTGGTCCAAGCGTTGGGACTACCAACAATTGGTGGAAGACCAGTTTGCCCGGATCGACATGTTGACTTTCATGCTCAACCAGAATTTTAAAGCCGGCCCGTTTTATTGGCTGCTTGGTGTTGGCTCGTCGGCGTCATTCAAATTTTTTGGCGGATATCCTCACAATACGCTCGGTGAAACGCTGGCTGAAGAAGGATTGATCGGGTTTTTATTATTGTCCGCATTGTTGGTAATTTCGTTTCGACAGGGTTATTCGATGGTGAAGTCGAATGCACTGTCGCGCCGAACTCGGGTGAACGTCAGTATCATTGTGGCGATCTTCACTTTCGATCTGATTCTCTCAATGAAGGAAGGTAGCTTGCTAACTTCCTCCACGTCGTTACTTTCTGTGGCCATGACGATTGCCTGGCTATCGTCTAAATTGGCCAAAACGAATCCCAGTATTGAGATCCGGCGGGCACCAGCCCCCGTCCGTTTTCCACAGAATACTGCCCAGCCCCAACGATTGAACTGAGGTTCTTTTCTTGGCGGCTCCAGTTCGCGACGGACAAATCACTATGAAAAAGCTGGCCATCGTTTATCCATGGTTTGCCGACTATCGGCGACCCATTATTGAAGCCTTGGCACAAGAGCTGGCCGGTGAGTTCGAAATCACATTGATTTCTGATACGCAAGCTCTGGAACCAGCGATGAAATTGATCGATCCGGGTTCCTTGACCGTCGGCAGCCAACCGCCGATCCATTGGGAGTTTGTGCGGAATCGAAAAATTTGGCAATTCGTCTGGCAGCGCGGCTTGGTGACCAAAATGCTGCGTCAAAAATACGATACCGTTATTTTTCTCGGTGAGTTTCGCACGTTGTCGAACTGGATCGGCGTCCTCATAGCCCGCTGCAAATCGCGTCGCGTTTATTTCTGGTCGCATGGCATATACGGCAATGAGGGCTGGTTTAAATTGCGAATACGACTGTTGTTCTCGGGCCTGGCTCACGGCATTTTTCTGTATGGGCATTATGCCAAAAAACTGTTCGTCCAACATGGTTTCGATCCGAACACCATGTGGGTGGTCTACAACAGTCTTGATCATCGACAACAACTCGCGGTTCGCCGGTCGACGCCGCTCAACGGACCAGCTGCCCTCTCAACGCAGTATTTTCCCACTCATCCGGCGGCACCGTTGTTGGTGTTTATTGGACGACTGACCAAGCGCAAACAAGTCAAATTGCTGCTGGATTCGGTACACGATCTATTTCGTCACGGCACGATCGTGAATGCAATGTTGATTGGTGACGGCCCGGAACGCGCTGAACTCGAAAGCTTTGCTGGTGAGCTGGGGATCAGTGATCAGGTTTGTTTTTATGGCCCCTGTCACGAGGAGCAACAACTGGCTGACCTGATTGGCGCCGCCCATGTGTGCGTCTCACCGGGTGACATTGGCTTGTTGGCCATGCACTGCATGGTCTATGGCACACCCGTGGTGACGCATGACGATCCGACGACCCATGGGCCCGAGTTCGAAGCGATTGTCGATAACCACACGGGCAGTTTTTTCGAAAAAGGAAATATCCAGTCCTTGTCGCGGGAAATAAACAAGTGGATCCTACTCGACGATGAACATCGGTCTCGCGTTCGCCAAAATTGTTTTTATGTTGTGGATACTTTTTTCAATCCCGAATTTCAAAGTCAGGTTTTTGGTGCGGTGTTGCGCGGAACACCGCCGCCTGACGCCGAGGTTTGTTTGCCGTCCGTCCCGCCATTGTCCCAGAACCGCTAATGCTCGCACGAATCAAAAATTGGCTGAAATCCAGCGACGCGATCGGACTGCCACTGCGGCGTCTGCGAAATTGGTACAATGCCCGCATCAAATACGGCATCAAGAAATTTGGTCCGAATCTGCAGTGCAACCGGGGTGTGGTGGTCTGCTTCAATGATCTCGAGGTGGGACATGACGTTTTTATCGGCTATGACTGTTATTTTGGTGTCCGGAACATCAAAATCGGCAATTATGTTCAATTGGCCCCCAAAGTTGCCATCACGGGGGGAGATCACTTGATTGAGATTGTCGGAACGCCGATCATCAAGACAGGATTGGAATCTTTTCGAGATGTCCAAACGGCACAAAAAGGCGTTACGATCCATGACGACGTGTGGATCGGTTGGGCAGCGGTTATCATGGACGGCGTGACGATTGGCGAGGGCAGTGTGATTGGAGCCGGCAGCATCGTTACCAAAGATATCCCACCTTACTCGATCTATGCCGGCTGCCCAGCGCGCAAGATTCGCGATCGTTTTAAATCGTTGGCCGAACGACTCGAACACAGCAAAAAAATCAGCGGCACCTGGCATCTTTTGGTTGACCCGCCGAATTCGGTTACCGATGTCCACCGCACATTGACCAACAACGATGAAACAAAACACGATTAACAGTCCCATCATCATGACTTCCCCACCTACCTCCTGGATCCGCCGATGAGAATTTTTGTTACCGGTGGAACGGGTTTCGTGGGTTCACGATTTCAACAGTTATTGTCGGCGCGTCGAATTGAAACCGTCATTTATGATCTGCTTGCTCCGCGTTCCGATCGGTCGGTTGAATACATTCAAGGCGATGTTCGTGACCAGAAAAAATTGACCGCAGCCATGTCGGGCTGTGACGCCGTCTTGCATTTGGCCGCCGCGCATCACGATTTCGGCATTGCGACCCAGACCTTTCACGACGTCAACGTGCAAGGGATGCACAACGTCTGTGCCGCCATGCAAGCCAATGGAATTAACGATTTGTGTTTTTATTCCACGGTGGCTGTATACGGAGACCAGCCCGCACCGATTGATGAAGCGACGACGCCCGCACCGATTTCGGACTATGGGAAAACCAAATGGGCCGCCGAACTGGTTTGCCAGAAATGGGTGGCTGACAATTTGAAAGCACATTGCCTGGTGATTCGCCCCACGGTCATTTTTGGACCGCAGCATTTTGCCAACATGTACGCGTTGATCCGACAAATTGATCGTCGTCGATTTGTCCGTGTCGGCAACATGCAGAACATCAAGAGCCTGGCCTATATTGATAACATCGTGAATGCCACCATCGAACTCTGGATCGATCGGCCGGCCAACACCCCACGCTACCAATGCTTGAATTACGTCGACAAACCGGACTTGACCAGTCGTCAGATCATGGACGCGGTTTACCAGGGACTGGGCCGTAAACCTGGCGTCTTGTTTGTCCCGTATTCGCTCGCCCGTTTGTTGGTAGTTCCCTTCGATATCGTGATTGGACTGACTGGGAAAAATCTCCCCATTTCGTCCGCGCGGATCAAGAAACTGACCATCGCGCATACCCAATACGAAGCAGATAAGATTCACAAACTCGTCGATTCGCCGCCAGTGCCCCTCGTCAAGGGAATTGAAAACATGGTGCAGTGGTATTTGAGCGAAGGAAAACAAGCCGTTCCGCTCAACCGACGCCCACCGGCCGACTGTCAGATATCGTAAGCGGTGTGATGCCCAAACCACCTCGAATCTGGATCGTGACCGAACTCTATTATCCGGAAGACGGCGCGACCGGCCATTTATTAACTCAAATTGCCGAAGGCTTGGCCAGCGCGGCGGAAGTCCACGTATTGTGTACGCAACCGTCGTACACGCAGCAACGCGAAAAATCGCCACGGGTCGAATTGCATCGCGGCGTGCACATCAAGCGTTGCCGGACCACTTCGTTTTCCAAAGACCGATTGGTGCTGCGAGTGATCAACATGTTGACCATTTTGATCTCGTTTTCCTGGAATATGGTCAGCGGGTTGCGCCGGCAGGATCGAGTGTTAGTCGTGACCAATCCGCCTCCCTTGCCATTCGCCGCGTGGTTGGCCTGTCGCCTGCGCGGTGCCAAATGCGTGTTGCTGATTCATGACATTTATCCCGATGTACTGGTTCCAACAAAATTCACTCGACAGAATTCGATCCTGTATCGAGTGATTGACTGGTTTTTCAAACGGCTCTTATTCGGCGTCGATCGGATTATTACGATTGGCCGAGACATGCAACAACGAGTGCTGGCCAAGTCGGATCGACTGCAAGCCAAGACGACGGTGATTACCAATTGGTGTGATCAAGAATCCATTTGGCCGATTGCCCCGACCGCCAATCCGTTGCGCGCGGAACTGGATCTAACTGACAAGTTTGTGATTCTCTATTCAGGGAACATGGGGCGCACCCATGGCCTGGAAACGATCGCCGCCGCCGCCAAGATTCTGGAAGACGCCGGTCACGAAAAAATTCACTGGCTGTTCTGTGGCGGAGGAGGAGGAAAAAAACGTTTTGCAGCGCGATGCCAACAGCTCAATTTGAAATCCGTTACGGTGAGAGATTTCTTTCCCCGCGAACAATTGGTGTACAGTTTGAATTGTGGTGACGTCGCGATCATCTCCTTCATTCCCGGCATGTCTGGCATCTCGGTCCCCTCGCGAATGTACAATTTTTTTGCCGCCGGTCGTCCCATCATCGGCGTGACCGAGTCCGAATCGGAGTTGGCATTGACGATTCGAGAATTTGAATTGGGCTGGGTCGTCGAACCTGAGCAGCCCCAGTTACTGGCCGATCAGGTTCTGGAAATTTTCTCCCATCGCGATCGACTCGCGACGCTCGGCGAACGATGTCGCGCCGTCGCCCTGGCCCAGTTTTCCCGGGAACGAGCCATCGCTTTGTATCGCGACGTTTTCGTTTAATCGCACCGCCATTCTGGCGCCAGCCGCGACTGTCTTGGATTTCACAATTTACGGAGCGGCGGCTGAATTATTGAGCTGCGTTGGTGGCGACGAATTGACCCCTAATTCGGCGTTGTTGGCAATTTTGTCGCAGTTTTCCAAGACTTAATTCTCTTTTTCTGTTGCGTCCCGCTGTTTTCACAATCGACGTCGAGATAAAATGGCGTTGGCGTCGGGAGGCTATTTAGCTCCAGCGACCGCCAGCAACTCGGTAACTTTTTTGAAATTGATGCGATCTCACTTCCCGCATTGGATTCTTCAAGTCTAACAACGGAGATTGAGATATGGGAAAGCTATTCTGGGTCGGCTTGATCGCGTTGACGATGGTTACCCAATCGGCGTTCGCCGACGATCATGTCTTCATGTCCATCGGCGATTCGATTACTTCTGGCTTCCATGGAACAAACCCCGGTAATTACCGCGATGAATTGCAAACGCAACTGAACGACGCGGGAGTCATTTATGATTTTGTCGGACAATATCAATTGGGATTTTTGGACAAAGATCATCAGGGACTCGGAGGAGCCACCATCGAGTACATGCGGGACAATTGGGGGCCTGTCATTGGAGGATACCAACCTGATTTCGCGTTGGTCCTCGCCGGCACCAACAACCATTGGTCGCCCCCTGATTTCGCTTCGTTTTATACCTTGTATGACGACTTGGTAAATACGATCCTGACGAATTCACCCGACACATCAATCATTTTCTCGACGGTCCCAAAATTCGGATACGGCGGTCTGCCGGGGCTAAACTACTGGAGCAATGCCTGGGTCGACAATCGTAATGCAGTGGTCTTCCCCAATATGAATGCCGCCATCTACGCCGTGGCTGCGAATCATTCGCAGGTCAAAGTCGTGGACTTCTATTCAGCAATTGATATCTCGACAGACCTTTCGGCGGACGGGGTCCATCCCAATTTATTCGGACACCAAAAATTAGCGAAGTTATTTGGTGACGAAGTGTTGTTGCAGATTAACTCGATCCCGGAACCATGTTCCGGATTATTCGGTTTGCTCATTATGATAGGAATCGGAATGTCACGATCCTGTCGTCGGTCTTAATCCTCACCCGTTAACCCAGCCAATGTTTTCATTCCGTTCAGGCAAATTATTCTGATTAACCGGCTGTTAAAATCGGAAATGTCGGCATTCTCAGCATGTCTTCAGATTTCGGTTGACACTGTGGCAGTCTCGTTGCCATAGTTGGTATGCGTGAATTGGGATTAATCGGCGCTCGTTTGTCGAGAAAATCCCCAACCTGTCACTTGAATCATTTGGCAGAATCACTTCTTTACTTTAAGATAATAGTCTGAATCGCGGCTTGCGATACCTGCCCAAAAGGGCTTGATTACCAAGAACCATATTCCCCCTTCCTGGTGGCAGATTGCAGCTCCAGGCTCGACTCTCAACTTCCCCAACTTTTTCAATTCGTCAATAAGACCTGCCCATGGCTACTGCATCCGCTTCCAAATCGACAACTTTTCAGATCGGCAATAAACGGGAAGATTTGCTAAAGATCTTGCTACCCTATGCTTTGATGATTGTGGCGCAAATTCCGATGCTAATCTTGTACTTCAAAGGATTGGCAGACCGCCCGCATTATCTTTTTTTTCCTTTTGCAATTCTCGCGACCATTGGCCTGGCAGCGATACGCTGGCCGTACAATAGCGAAATGACGTTCCACCGCAGCGTGGCCAGCGACATTTTGTTAGTGCTTGGTTTCGGAGCAGCGATCATGGGATTGTTGTTTGTCGAAGCCTGGTTTGCTGCGTTCAGTGTGATGTTGATTACCACCAGCCTGCTGGCCCGCACGGTTGATCCTGAGTCCCAGCGCAGCCTGTGGGTTTGCGCGTTACCGTTGTACGTTTGCTTGTTGCTGCCGTTTAATCTGGATACAGAATTGATCGGCCAACTGCAGTCCTACAGCGCCCACTTCACCAGCCAGTTACTCGACTTGCTCGGCTTGGGACATCACATGAATGGGGTGGTCATTCAAACACCGGACGGGAAAAGCTATGGCGTGGCAGAAGCCTGTAGCGGCGTGGTTTCGTTCTTTACTTTGATTGCGATTACCATGGCGTTCATCGTCTGGGCGCGCCGAATTTCCACACCGCATTCGATTGTCACGACCGTGCTGCTGATCGTCGGCATTTCGATCATAGCGATTGAAAAATTAACGCTGAAAGATTACGGCTATTTCACATTGTTGGGGATCGCTCTCATCCTGACAGGAGTCGTCGGATTTCGTTCCAGCATATTGTTGATGTCAGCTTTCTTCTGGGCCTTGTTCATGAATACGGTGCGGATTTTGTTAATCCCGGTGGCTGAGTTGAAACTCGGTTTTGACTTGGCTTCAGGAATAGCGCACGATATTCTGGGATACGTAGTTTTGATTGTCGGTGTCTTGTTGATTCTCAGTACGGATCAATTTCTCACTTTTTTGTTTGGCCCAGTCGAAACCGCTGGTGAAGAGGCGACGGGCTTTCAACGATCCATTTCGCGATTTTGGAATAGCTTTTTGGCCGGGAATGAGGCGGAGGAAAGCAGCGGTAAACGCAATCGCAAGAAACCATCAACTCGTCAGCCACTGAGTCCGTTCAACCGGACCTTGATCTGGGTCATCTCGGGAATCATCGTCGGTTGCGGACTGTTTCAGTTGTGGGACGTGCAGCGATCATTTGCGCAACCTGGACTCCAAGTTCGATTTTTTGACAAAGATGTTACCGTGGATTTCCAGAAAGAAGATGTCCCGGAAATTTTGGGGGAGAACTGGAAACAAATCGAATACAAATTTGATGATCGCTCGCATGGCAGTGACCTGGGTCAACGATCGGACATTTGGCAATTCCAGGGACCACGTTGTATCGCGACCACCTCGATCGATCAAACATTTCCCGGTTGGCACGAATTGACAACCTGTTATAAAAACCAGGGTTGGAGACTCGTTAGCCGCGTGTGGCATAATCCCGATCCGATTGAAGGACAAGAACCATGGCAGTTTATTGAAGCCCGTTTTGAAAAACAAACTGGCGAAAAAGGCTATCTGTTGTTTAGCCATTTTGATTCGTTTGGCAGCGCGGTCGAAGCCCCCGTGAAATGGGGCTCCCTGAATTCGTTGATGATTCGGGCTCGCAATCGCCTTTCCAACCGAATTCGCGCCAGCCTGTTTGATGGTGAAGTCTACCAAACTCAAGTTTTCCTGGGCTCGTTCAATGAACTGGATGACGAAATCAAGGCTGAAGTACAGGACCGTTACTTGGAGTTCCGCGAAATCTTGCGAAATAGATTCAAAGAAAAACGCGCCGCCGAAGTGAAATGAAGTGTGGGGGTCGACGGGTCAATAGATGTTTCGTCGGCCTCGCACCCGACGACGACCTAAACTCGGACTTGGCACCGGATCGATCATTCGTCTACTGGACCCCATCCGCCGCCACCTGGCGTTTCCATTCGCAGCCGATCACCGACATCAACGGCGATCTCGCAGCGGCTGGGTAATCGTTCAGGCAATTGACCGCAACGGGTCAATTGGTTGATGCCAGCCGCTCCCGGTTTGCCACCCGCCATGCCATAGGGCTGACTGACCCGGCGGCTAGTCAGCAACGATACGGTCAGCGGTTGCCGAAATTCGATCTCCCGAATCATGCCCTGACCACCGCGAAAGCAACCCGCTCCCCCACTGCCGTGTCGTATCGCGAACTCTCTTAATACGACCGGGTAGCGCGACTCCAGAATTTCCGGGTCGGTCAACCGGGTGTTGGTCATGTGCGTATGCACGGCGTCGGCGCCGCGACCGAATTGTGTTGCTCCGGCGCCGCCGCCGACAGTCTCATAGTAGCCAAATGTCGGGCCGCCCATCAACCAGTTGTTCATGGTGCCCTGACTGGCTGCTGCCAACTCAATCGCACCCAACAGGCAATCGACAATCCGTTGCGATGTTTCTACATTGCCACCCACAATGGCTGGACTGTCAAACGGATCAGCAGCCGGCGTCGGATTCAGAAAACACTCGGGCAACAAGATCGTGACGGGGCGAATCACGCCTTCATTCAATGGAATGTCCTCCGCGATCAGCAATCGCAGCACATACATGGTTGCGGCGGAAACAATCGCCCGATTGGCATTCAAGTTATCGTCCAATACCGGATCGGTCCCCGTGAAATCAATCGTCAATGTATCGTCATGTTTGATTAACCGGACTCGAATGGTCGCGCCATTATCCAAGGCGTCGACAAACGAACATTCGCCCGACGGCAATCGCCGCAGCGCAGCGCGGGATTTTTGTTCGGCTGCGTGCTGGATGTGCCCCATGTAGGACGTCACGGTCTCAAACGTGTATCGTTCAACCAATTGACGCAATTGAATCAAACCGGTTTGATTGGCTGCCACCTGGGCGCGCAAGTCAGCCAGATTCTCGGCCGGTGACCGCGACGGAAATCGTCCTTGCGTCAACAGGATTTTGAGTTCATCAAATCTTTCGACCGAAGCGAATTCCCCGGGTGAACGCTCTTCGTCCGAGTTGGCTCCAAGTTGGATTCCCGGCTGGCCCTCGATCAAACGGAAATTTTGAATCAGTACTCCCTCTTCACCCAAGCATTTGGCGCTCGCCGGCATCGAACCGGGCGCAGACCCGCCAATCTCAGCATGATGCGAACGACTCGCGACCCAAAACCATAACTGCGTCCCGCTTGGATCAAAGACCGGAGTTACCACCGTCACATCCGGCAAATGAGATCCTCCCGCATACGGATCGTTGGTAACAAACACATCACCGCTCAGCACCGCCGGGTTCAGCGCGATGATCGAACGCACGGTTTCGCTCATCGCGCCCAAATGCACGGGGATATGTGGCGCGTTGACGACCAAATCCCCTGTCCCGGTAAAAATCGCACAGCTAAAATCCAATCGCTCTTTCACGTTCACACTAACCGAAGTTTTTTGTAACGCGATTCCCATCTGGCCGGCAATAGTGGAAAAATGATTATTGAAAATTTCCAACTGCACGGGATCGGATACCGTATGGGATGGCGTTTCCGGTAAGTACAACGCTTGATCGGCCGCTGCAGAGTGGCTTTTTTCCAACAACAACACCCCGCCGGTTTGTACTCTTGCTTCCCAACTGGAATCGACGATGGTGGTGGAATAGCGATCGGCGATCACGGCGGGGCCAATTATCCAGTCCCCGGCGACCAGTTCGGTTCGGTCGAAAACATCAGCCAGCAACTGCCGCCCTCGCGAAAACATCGCGCGTTGCGTTGCACTCACGCGCCGCTGGAACTCGACCGGTGCCGGTAGTTTCGATAAACGATTTCCTCGGACAATTGCATCCACGCGAGCCGCGACAATTTCCACCGGGTGATCCTGCAGATATCCGAATTGTCTTTGGTGTTGGCGAAAAAACTCGACCACGTAATCTGAAAGCGCCGGTGTGGAACCTGGAATTGTTAACGCTGCTTCCGTTCCCAAATAGCGCAAGTCCAGTGCCTGCGTGATTTTCACGTCTGGGGAATCGTTCCCCTCGGCTTGCAAAGCAGCCCGCGCTGCGGATTCCAATCGCGGAAATACCTCGTCGTGCAGTCGCCGTTGAATCCGCTCCGTTTCCGATCCGGACAAAAAATGAGCACTGCGGCGGGGCTGCCGAGGAAGCCCCCCGGCACGAATTGAATCCTGAAGCACTTCCCCCAGTGATTCCACCACGTGCGCCGACTGATCCGCCAGTCGAATTCCAACAGCGCTGAGAATACTGCTTTGAGGATGATCCAGAATTTTGCTCATCCCCAAGTTATCCGCCACGTCACAACAATGTTGGGAACCCGCGCCACCAAAGGAAACCAGGGCATATTGTCGCGGATCAAATCCCTGGGCCACGGACACTGATTGCACTGCCGCCGCCATGTTGTGGTTGGCGATTTTCAAAAAACCTGCGGCCAACTCGACCGGCGATAGTACGTGCCCGGCTTGCGCAAGGAGGACACTCACTTCAGCCAGTCGTCTCTCCACAGCCAACCAATCCAATTGGAAAGGAAACAAACCTGGCTGCAGACGTCCCAAAAACAAATTGACATCGGTCATCGCCAACGGTCCGCCGCGTCCGTAACAGGCCGGACCGGGATCTGCGCCCGCACTTTGTGGGCCGACTCGCAATTTCGTGCCATCAAACCAACAGATCGAGCCGCCACCTGCAGCGACCGTTTCGACAGCCAGCATCGGCGCCATGATTCTCACGCCGGCTTTTCGGGTCTCGAAAGATCGCGAGAATTCGCCATCAAATCGACACACATCGGTACTGGTACCGCCCATATCAAAACCAATGATCTGCTCAAACCCCGCCTGTTGAGCAATGCGAGCCGCTCCGACCACGCCGCCGGCCGGGCCCGACAGAACACTGTCCTTGCCGGAGAATCGTCCACGCGAGACCAAACCCCCGCCCGAGGTCATGAATCGCAATCGACTGGCTGGCGTCAGTTGGTTCTGCACTTCATTTAGATAGGTCGCAATCACCGGATCGAGATACGCATCGAGCACCGTCGTTTCGCCGCGCGGAACAATTTTGATTACAGGAGCGACACTCGACGAACAACGAATCGACGTGAACCCAATTTCGGCAGCCAGCCGAGCGACCAGTTGTTCGTGTTGGGGGAACTGGTAACCAAACATCAAACAAATCGCGATCGATTCGATTCCCGCTTGCTTGAGCTGTTGTAACTGTTGCGTGACCACGACGGCGTCAGGGGTCAATTCAATGGTGCCATCGAACAACACCCGTTCGTTGATCTCAATCGCCGTTTCAAACAAGGGCTCAGCTTGATGAATCGTCAATTGGAACAAACTCGAGCGGGTCTGATCACCAATTCGCAGGAAGTCCCGAAAACCGCGGCTGGTGATCAGTGCCGTCCTTGCTCCGGTGCGGGTCAAGAGCGCGTTGGTTCCGCGGGTCGTTCCCAGGTCGACTCGACAATCGTTCAATCTCTGACCAATCGGGATGCCTTGCAATAAGTGAATCGCCAACACGGGTGCCGGGAGTCCGGCGTCGAGTTCATAACGCAACTCGACGGCTCCATTTTCGCAATCTATTTCCTGTTCCAATTCAAACTCACCGTTGGCTGCCGAGAATCGCTGGACAATCGACTGACCGATTACTTCACCGGCCGAGTCCAGCGAGCGCAACACGGCACCCGTCCAGAAATCATCAACCGTCTCACGGCGCGAGTCGTCGATAAACCGGCGAATACTCCGGACGAGAAAATCTGAATTACCCGCGTTTGAAGCGGTTGTCGCAGCGGGGTTGGCTCCGCTTGGCAAGCCGTCGCCGGTCTCCGTTTCCGACATGGTTGGATCGCAGCGACCTTTGACGATGCCCGAGCTCAACACTTTCGTGAATTGCTCGGTTCCACTCGGAGAAAGTGCTAAACAATCGGTGAATGTCCCACCCACATCGATCCAAAATTGCCAGACCGGTGAATGAGTTGCAGGATCGCTGACCAGTGGGGAACCCGTACGGTTAGTGGCGTTCATCCAATGAGCTGATCCAATTGCAAATTCGCCAATCCATCCAATAGCGGTCTGGGTCGCGCGGCGATCGTCCCAGGAATCCCAAATGGCCGCCGCGTTTGGTATCGATCAGTTCAATCGCGTTGGACAGCGTGAACGGAGCATAAGAATCAAACGGCACGACCGGGTCGTCGTGTGCTGACAACAGGATCGTCGGGACCTGGACATGTTTTAACAGGGGCCCCGCGCTACATTTTTCGTAATAGTCGCGCGCTCCGGAAAATCCCCAAATCGGCGCCGTGAACTGATCGTCCCAATGGGCCAACCGGCTGGGCAGCGGACTCAATCCGTTATCGATCAAGCCCTTCACCAATCGTCGACGCATCGTCAGATGGGCGCGCAACCGGCGAATGAAATACGCTTCATACAATCGATTGCCACGGCTGCGAATATTCCACGCGGCATACACCAGATCCACCGGCGGCGAAACTGCGACTGCCGAATCCACATGTCGCGGATACTCCGCACCCCATTCGCCAGCCAGTTTCATCAGCACATTGCCGCCGACCGAAAAACCAACAATGCTGATCTTGGAAAGCGGACTGAGTCGGTGCATGTATTCAACCACCGCTTCCACATCGTGACTGCAGCCCCCGTAGAGATGCGACTTGGAAACCAGCGCGCTGTCACCGAATCCGCGAAAGTCGACACGAATCGTTCGAATGCCGCGCCGTTGCAATTTATCGGCCAACCGATGCACATAAGGCGAATTGTGATAGCCGCAAAATCCGTGTAGCAAGATCGCAATCCGATCGCCTGTAAGCCAACTGGCCGGCTGATCATCATGAATCACCAGTCGATCGCCATCGTACATCTCGACGATCCGTTTGACGGCGTTGTATTTTGGCCGCGGACCGGGAAACAAAAACGCGCCCACGGTTTGAAAGTGGGGCAAGTGAATTAACTTATGCGGACGGAATGGTGGATGGTCAGCAAGCATCGTAATTCTGGGATCAAATGGAATGCGAATCTGCCAAAGTCACGATGACCGACTCGCGGGGATTATCCAACAAACTTCCGTGATTCTAGCAAACTCAACACGCTTTCGACACACGCGACCGGAGATAATTGACTGGTATTGAGGACCAAATCCGGGTTTTGCGGGGGTTGGTAGGCAGCTAGCGATTCTTGCTGAGCCCCTTCCTGTTTATCCGACTGATTCCGTTGGGCACACAACTCCGCCGGCGCATCGAGGTGCACCACGATAAAGTGCTCCTCGCCGATCACTTTGGCCGCCCGCAAACGCGTCTCTTCATTGGGCGAAACCAACGCCATGATGCAAATCAATCCCGAACCGTTGATCAGTTTCGCGACCTCGGAAGCGCGGCGGAGATTTTCCGACCGATCGTCGCCGGAGAAGCTTAAATCGCGACTCAGTCCGACTCGCAAATTCTGGCCGTCCAGGACCATCGCACTGCGTCCTCGCTCGAACAGCTTTCTTTCTAATCCATAAGCGGTTGTCGACTTTCCCGCGCCCGGCAACCCGGTCAACAAAATCGTCACCGGTTGTTGTCCATAACGGGCCGCTCGCTCGGCCGTCGAGACGTTGCTGGTTTCGGCGGTCAGATTGGCACCCGTTGGCTCGACGTCCCAGGCATCGGAACGATCTTCACTGGTTCGCCGATCGAGGATCATTCCCGCCGCCACGGTTACATTCGTAATCCGATCAATCACGATGAACGAGCCGGTTCCTTTGTTCTTGTGGTAGGGGTCGTGAGCAATCGGCTGATGCAGTTGTACATGGACTCGCCCGATTTGATTCAGTTCCAAACTCGGAGCGGGTTCCGATTTCATCGTGTTCACGTCGACGCGATAACGCAAATGTGAAAACGAACCGGGCAGCATTTTGGTGGTGTGTTTGAAGATGTATTGTTGCCCCACCAACATCGGTGCTTCGGACATCCAGACCAGCATCGCCTCGAATTTGGCATCCAGTTTGGGCACGTTGCCTGGCCGGACAATCATATCGCCACGACTGGTATCGATCTCGTCTTCCAATGTCAAAGTGATTGACATGGGGGCGAACGCTTCCGATAGATTCCCGTCATAGGACACGATTTCCTTGACGCGACTGGTCTTCCGGGAGGGCAAGCTGAGAATTTCATCTCCCACTCGCACGATGCCGGAGGCCACGGTACCGGCGAAACCGCGAAAGTCCAGATCGGGACGCAAGACAATTTGCACGGGGAAACGAAAGTCTTCCAAATTTCGATCCGATCCGATATACACGTTTTCCAAAAAGTTCATCAAAGTGGGACCGTCGTACCACGGCATCGCTGGACTCCGATCCACAACATTGTCCCCCTTCAGCGCCGACAAGGGGATAAAATGTAAATCGGGAATATCCAATCGCGCGGCGAAATCCCGGTAATCGGCCCGGATTTGATTGAAGGTCTCCTCGCTGAAATCAACCAAATCCATTTTGTTAACGGCAACCAGAATATGGCGAATGCCCAACAGCGATGCGATAAAACTATGCCGCTTGGTCTGTTCCAAAATTCCCTTGCGCGCGTCCACCAAAATGATAGCCAAGTTAGCTGTTGACGCTCCCGTGGCCATGTTGCGGGTGTATTGCACATGCCCCGGGGTATCCGCAATGATAAACTTTCGCCGGGCGGTCGAAAAATACAAATACGCGACATCGATGGTAATGCCTTGTTCTTTTTCTTCTTCCAAGCCATCGGACAACATCGCCGGGTCAAAACCCCCGCCCGTTGTTCCATGAACTGCCGACTCTTTTTCCAGTTTGGCCAGTTGATCTTCATAGATCATTTTCGAGTCGTAGAGCAATCGGCCGATCAGCGTACTCTTTCCATCATCAACGCTGCCACAAGTCAAAAATCGCAAGAGCTCTTTTTGCTCGTGCTGGGCGAGATAGGCTTCGATATCGGTCGCGATCAAGTCAGATTTGTGAGACATTTTTTTCAGGGTTGAGGGATCAGGGATCAGGGATCAGTGTTCAGTGTTCAGTGTTCAGTGTTCAGGGTTCTGGGTTCAGTGTTCAGTGTTCAGTGTTCAGGGTTCTGGGTTCAGGGTTCTGGGTTCAGGGTTCAGTGTTCAGGGTTCAGGGTTCAGTGTTCAGGGTTCAGGGTTCAGGGTTCAGGGTTCAGGGTTCTGGGTTCAGTATGCAAGCGTCTGACGTACGCCTAGAAATATCCGTCCTGTTTTTGTTTTTGCATGCCGACGCCGTCGTTGTCGATTAAACGGCCTTGCCGTTCGGAAGTCGTCGCCAGCAACATCTCCTGGATGATCTGCGGCAGGGTAGTGGCCGGTGATTCAATCGCGCCGGTTAATGGATAGCAACCGAGCGTGCGGAACCGAACCACTTTTTCGATGGGCTGTTCGCCCGGAAAGAGTTTCAGCCGATCATCATCGACCATGATGGTAATTCCGTCCCGCTCGACGACGCGGCGTTTAGCGGCAAAATACAGCGGGACGATCGGAATTTTTTCCAGATAGATGTACTGCCACACATCGAGTTCGGTCCAATTGGAAATCGGGAACACGCGAATGCTCTCGCCCTTGTTCACTTTCGCGTTGTACAGGTTCCATAACTCAGGCCGTTGATTCTTGGGATCCCAGACATGGTTCTTGGTACGGAACGAATAAATTCGTTCCTTGGCTCGCGATTTTTCTTCATCGCGTCGGGCCCCGCCGAACGCGGCATCAAATTTGTATTTATTGAGCGCCTGTTTCAACCCATCTGTCTTCATTACCGTGGTATGTTTAGCGCTGTTTTCGAATGGATCCAGGCCCAATTTCCGCCCCTCTTCATTGATATAGGTTATCACCTCGAGGCCCAATTCTTTTTTCGCGTACTCCTCGCGAAACTTATACATCTCCTGAAATTTCCAAGTCGTATCGATATGCATCAAGGGGAACGGCGGCTTGGCCGGGTAGAACGCTTTCATGGCCAACTGGACCATCACCGACGAGTCCTTGCCGACGGAATACAGCATGACGGGATTGTCGAACTCGGCCGCGACTTCACGAATGATGTGAATGCTCTCGGCTTCCAGTTGTTTGAGGTGGGTCAGCTGATACGACGACATTGGCGGTTCTGAGGGGTCAGGCGATTGGTGACAAAATTCGAATTCGCCAATATAGTGCAGTCTGTTCCGTCCACCAAGTTCGATTGATCCGGGAATTCGCCCAAGGTGACAATTTGCCCAAGGTGACAGCCGCATTTCATGATTGGCTGTCCAATCTTGGAGGCTTTTTGTCGGAAATTACCGCGAGTTTGATCGGAAATTCTGGAAGAAAAGCGGTAGGGAATCTGACTGCAGTCCAGCGGCAGGAGTTACTCGGTGGTTTCACTCTTGGCCAAAACTAGAGTTTTGGATGACGGCTGTCGGCAGGATTGAAGTTCTGTAGGAAGGACTCAGATAGTCAGCCAAGCGGCAGGACGCTACTTTTTTTCCGCCGCTGGAAAAGTCATGGCGGCGAATCGAAATCCGGCTCCCTCATGATCCCAGCCGACCGCCACCGACGTACGCAAGCTTGTGGCAGCCCGGCAACGGCAATTGGCCATCAACGATCGATCAAATCGAACGCTTCCAACACTTTGTCGCGATGCTGTGAGCCGAATACGAGGACAATCAACTGCTCGACTATTTCGCGTTAATTTCGAGTAAGAAACGACTCTCCTCCTCCAATTCGAGCGATCGCCGCGAAATCGTCGAGTGGTTGTTCGCTCCGACAAGTCACGGTACTGACGATGCCGCGTTGTTTATTTCGAAAATCGGCCGCCCATTTTTGACAGGCGGCTTTTCCGGACTGATGCGGGGGAGCGTCACCAAACAGCAATATTACTTTGCGTGCACTGCGCCGAAAGCGATTGTTTTCGATCGACCAACGCAGGCCCTCATCGACACTTTCCGGCAGGTCGCCACCACCGCTGGCCGAAATCTGTTCCAGAAACAAAATTAATTCCCCCAGGTTGTCGGTCAATGGAATGCCTTTGACGACATAAGCGTCGTTTCGATCTCGATACGTACAAAGACTGATTCGAGTCTTGGGAATCATGGTCAGTAGTGCATTGCCAATTCGCTGGATCTTGTTTTTTACTTCGTTGATTTCGCCCTGCATACTGCCAGTGCTGTCAAACACAATCACGATATCCAATCCATCCCGTTGCAGCTGCATGATCATGTTTCCAAATGCTTCACTGCCTCCAGCCAGAATGGTCGCCTCATGGTCGGACTGAATCGCAGTCGATTGTTGTGAGGCGATACCAGGAGAACCCAACGACAGGTCAAACTCGGCTGTCGCGAGCGGGTCGAACTCGGCGGGTGCAACCAACTCGGAATTCAAAGCGTTTAAACTTTGCGACATCGACGGCTGCTCCATGGCGACGTCCTCCAGTTGATCGACGCGCGTCTCGACCAATTGTTCGCGGGAAAGTTGGCCGATCAAAATCTGCTCGCCCTCGCCCCCTTCTCCCGACGAATAGGCACCCCACGGAACCAACGCCAACAGCACCAGTGCCAACAAGTGCAGAATAATCGCACTGAGGCCACTGAGAGAATTTTCCATCCAACGACTCGGTGCGTCGAGTTGTCTTTCTTTTGAGCCGTATTGCAAACTCGACTTAGGCAAGATCACGGTGGCACGACAATGAGGGCACTTCCCGCGCTTGCCAAGCTGCTCTTTCGAAATCGAAAAGGCTTCACCACAGTGAATGCAATAGATGTTCATTGCGGATTCTGGACGCCCCCCTCATAGACGGAAAACTCGGCCCACACCGGCAGCCGATTGGACAGGGCTTCCGCATCGGCTAATCCCAAGTTGAACATTCGCATGAAATCAAATACACCCCCACGTCCCGTATGCTCTACCGTGGCGATCGGGCTAAAAACCATGTTATCAAACTGGCCCGTGTGTCGAACATCGGTCGGTCGATTGGAAACCACCCAGGTCAATCCCGACCGTTGCTGGACTGCCGCCAACCCGCGATCGCAGGAATTGAAATCGCCGGCCAAAATGACGTCGTCCTCGCCCCGTCCGTCATTGCGAATCGCCCGAAACAAGTCCCCCAAATAAGCCAATTCCAAATCGGGTCGAACCGCCGTGAATTCAACATTTACCAACGTGAATGTAAACGCCTGAGCTGGATTTCCCAACCGTGTCCGGAACCAGCCGACCAGTGGTTTTCTTCGCAACAGATTCTCAGGATCATTGACGGTATACCAATTCAAATGATCCAGGTCCAACGACCGGCGATTAAACAAAATCGCGTTCTGCGTGGGTTGATTCGGATGTTGAGACTGATCGGTGATGAAAAAATAGTCCGCATTCTTGCTGTACGCCTGCAACGACTCCGTCAGCAACTGCAGCCAGGCATCGTCTCGACCGTCAATGCCCTGTAACGCAATGGCATCGTAGCGCGCACAAATCTCAGTCAACATGGGCAATCGCTGGGTATCGTCGATCGTCGTGCCAACTCCATTGAGTTTAAACGAAGCGACTCGAATAACCGGTTCGGAAACCAGTGGCACCTCGAGGTCCAGCGCCGGCTGGTGCGAAAAATTAACCGGCGCGAGCGCTAACTGCTGCCGCAGGTGATTCAGCAGCTCGGCGGGATTCCGCAGTCGATCACGGTTTAGCAACGCCCAAATTCCACCGAATATGATCAGCGCCAACAAAGATGTTTTGGCAAATCGTGCCATCGGTGTCTCCGGAAAAAATGGTCAGCGTCGTACGTCTGGATCTGTTTTTTTAGTACACAGTCCTGAATTAAAAGATCGGCAAAACCAGAAAATCCCCCAACGTAATCCCCTGGCTGATGGATTATGCGATCAGGATCTACTAATTCGGATCCGATTCCGACGGCCACAACCGCCACAGTCGTTGCAACCGGAAGCGCGAACCAAAGATTCGGTGGACTGACCAATTACACGATCAAATTGGCTGTCGATTCTGTCCGTCCGCGCCTCGCGCCAACGTTCAATTCCGACTCGGCGACCCGGCCGTTGAGATTCGGACGAAAGAAAACCAGCAACGCCAATGGCAAATACCAAGCCATGGTCAAGGCGCCGTCAAACCCCAGCCAGAATTGAACTGCCACCATCAAGGCAGCGGTATAGCTGATCAAAGTACCAATGTTTTTTTCGACGGGCCAGAAAATAAATGAGACCGACAAAATTACGTGAGCCACCAACAACGGCAGGCGATACCATTGATTCCAGCCCAACGCCCACAGACCTTCCAACCCCTCCAAGCGAGGCAACAAAAAACCGAACATGGATCGTAACTGATGGACAAAAAACGCCATATCCGGCGAAGTGAATGCCAGTCCGAGAATGCAGATCGACAGGGAAATCGCGACTCCGATCAGGAACGATCGGACGCCGCGTTGCCAATAAAAACTGCACCATAACGGCAACAAAAACAGCGGATAGTACGACACCCCGGTGGACATTCCGACTAGAATTCCCGCCAACCAGGGTCGACGAAAGCAAACCAGCGCCCAGATCAACAACGCCGCAGGCAACGAATGAAGCACATGGCCGGTAAAGATCGCCGTGTACGGCAGCATCAAATAAATTGTCGCTACCCCAACTCCGACATTGAAATTGCCATAATGATAACGACAAAAAAAGACCAAACCCAGCACGATCAATACTTGGCTGGCAATCGCCAATGACTTCGCGGCGATCACGTATCGCGTCAATTGCGCCGCTTCGTCGGGATTCGTTTCCAGAATTTCATCGCCACTGTTGAACGTGGAAATTACCGGAAACAAATTAAACAACCAATATCCCGGACCCTGTCGATTCAGTTGCCGCACGTCTCCTTCATCGGCGGCCTGTCGTTGCATTAGCTTCAAGGAGTCCCGCGCGCCGCGTAAATCATTCGGAGTCGGTTCGGACATGATGATATTGGCAAACAAAAACACCATCAAACTCATGCCCAGGAACACCAATCCGCCGCTACTAAGGTTGGGATCAAGCAACGGTTTACGAACGAAACTGGGGTCCAATAGCATTCGCAACAGGAAAATCGCCCCGACCCCGAACAACCAATAATACCCTGCGCGCTGAAGACTTGCCCCCAACGACTTGAGGTCCGGGGTCGAGTCAATCGCTGGCTGCCCCTCGGCGGATAACCTGGACAGTTGATTCGGATTGGGATTTGCCGAATCAGCCAATGGACCCCGGGGTTCCTGAGAATCCTCCAACGGATTGGCTGCTGCTGAATCGAACGCGAGTGCCTTTTCCGCTTGCCAGTTCCGGCCACCGGCCACCAACAGCAATCCAGGGGCTAACAAAATGATCAACAGCAGATCAAAGTTTCGGACGCTCCAAAACCGGTTGAATTTGAAGAACAGCGCGATCATCATCAAGGACGACATGTAGGCCCATGTCGTCGCCGCGATTCTCTCGTACGCAAACGGAAATTCTTCCATGATATTTTATCTACAGGGCAATTCAGCAGTGGGACTAACGGCGAAGTTTGGTCAGCGTGATCTGATTGCCGGCTTTATTGTAAGCCACTTGATCCATGAACGATTTGATCAGGAACAACCCCCGGCCGCTGGAGCGATGCAAGTTCTCTTCCGTGGTCGGGTCGGGCACACTCAACGGATCAAACCCTGAGCCGTCGTCAGAAATCTGCACGCAGATGTGTTGATCGGAAAACTCCGCTTCGATCCGCACCCGACGATGGCAATACGGCGTTTTGTCTTTTCGCTGCCGGATCAATTCGTAATATTGGTCTTCCACGTCGCCATCTCGCAAACTCGATTCCACCTCCAAATTGCCATGTTGCATCGCGTTGACAATCGCTTCATCGAGCGCCATGCCAATCTGCAATCGATCTCGATCCGACCAGCTCGGAAGATTCTCCTGGAGATGTTCGATCGTCGGTCCAATCAAGCTCAATTCGTTTTCCAGCACAAAGGCAATTTGCTTGGACGTGGGAACCATCAGGGGGTTGCGAGAAAATTTCATGTGCTCAGCCAGCAATAGAACTTGGCTGACCGTCCGCACCAGATCATTTTTCAAAGAATTCTTGGGAGTGAAATTTGTAGCGCCGGCTCGCAAAGCCTCGATCGCGATCTGCTCGCTGCCATAGGAAGTAATCAGGACCACGGGAATTTGCGGATGCGATTGCCGAACCGACCGAACCAGTTCCAGCCCATCAACGTTTGGCATCCGCAAGTCCGTGACAATCACATCGGGCGTGGAATCGTCTGCGGACGTGGATGGCTCCCGTGTCGCTCCACTGCCCAATCGGTCCAACGCCTGTTGGCCATCGTGAGCATACTCCACAATCCAATTGGGTTGGCGAGACAAGAGGGCACCGACCAAATGCCGATCCACCGCCGAATCCTCAACTACCAGAATCTTGGCCACAGTTGATCTGCCCAATGGAATCGATTAACCATCATCGCACGTTGCCCGTGCAAACTGAAATTGTTTCCGATTCCGGACTGCAGGGCAACCGGTTTCCCAGAATTCACAACGATTTTAGCCCACGTCCGGACCGTTACCGCCCAAAATTGCCCGTTTACCGATGAGCACAAGACGCCCAATCCGCTAAACCCATCGGCGTCCAACCATAATATGTACACTTGGCAATGACGACGCCCCTAAAAAACAGTCCAGGCCGAGTTCCTATTTTTCGGAAACATCGGGCGCAAGAGTCAGATCGGTTTCGGAGGTTTTTACGCGGGTACCAGCGGCCACCGTATCGAAATCATGATAGAACGTCGCTCGATCTTTGGTCGGACGGCGGGCATAAATTCGGGTCGATCTGAGTTCGTTATATCGCAAACTAAACCTCGCCCCGGTTCGATGGACAAATCGATCCAACTTGAACCGCGCCGTTTGGCCGGGCAAAATCGGCGCGATATCATAAATTTGGTAGTGCCCATTAATTTGAATGTTCAGGTGCGTCCATTCCTGTTGGCTTTCATTGGTCACGACCAATTCGCCACCGCTAAATGGCGGACGCTGATCGTAGGATTCTTGATAATATTCGACCGGCGGCAATCCATCAGCCGAAACCTTCGCGAGCAACGTCCCTTCCTCAACAGGTGGCAGAATTTGCCACATTGAAAAAATTGTCACCAGGGGCACGAAACACATGAAAATCAAGATGGCGGTGAAACCTCGCTGACCCAGCCGGGGAGATTGCCGTTCGAAGGTCGATTCTTTGACAGCTGGGCGATTAGCGGCGGTGATGGCAACGTTCATGGCAGGCAAAAAATTTGGGTTAAAATTCAGTGGACGCAATTGCAGTGTGCAAACCAGACGATCGACAACATGTTAGCATAATCGGATTGAATATTTCATAGAATCCCCATGCGACTCCATTCCAACCGATTTTTGCTGAATGCCTCGTGGCTGATCAAGCTCCGCTGGGTTTCCGTCGTGGGCCAACTGCTGACCGTCGCAGTGGCTTCATTGCTGTTTGAAATTGACTTGCCGGTGATTACCGCCATTGGGGTAGTTTTAGCCCTGACCGCACTATCAAATCTGTTTCTCAGGCACTGGTTTGGCCGCTGGCAACTGATCGCCGACCAGGAACAGCTCCCTTGGGATTTGGTGTTGGGATTGGTTCTGGTGATGGATATGCTCTCGCTCACCACGCTGTTATTTGCGACTGGCGGCCCGAACAATCCGTTTTCCTTGTTCTTTTTTGTCAACGTCAGCTTGTGTGCCTTGATTCTTAACCGCAACTGGGCGTGGGCGATTAACGGTCTGACGCTCTGCTGTTTTACCGGATTACTGTACGAGCATTTGTCGCTCGAGCCATTGGATTTTGGCTTGTCCACGATTCGCGAACGAGGCGGTTTCTCGGTTCAGCACCTGGGATTGCTGATTGCGTTTGCCACCTGCTCAAGCGTCATTGTGTACTTCATGACCCGCTTGACCGACGAGTTGCGTGAGCAACAACTGCGGGTCCGGCGCGCCCAAACCCAACAGGCTCGGGCGGAAAAACTCGAAGCACTCGGCACGTTGGCTGCCGGAACGGCTCACGAATTGGCGACTCCGTTAAGCACGATAGCCATCGTCGCCCGTGATGTTGAGCAAGCATTCGAGGAACACCCGCTGGATTTTCCTGGTGCCGCCGACGTGATTGAAGACGTGCGACTTATCCGCAGCCAACTGGAACGCTGTCGAAAAATCATCGACCGCATGGCCAGCCACGCCGGCGAAACCATTGGCGAATCCATCGAAGCTGTTTCGGTCGAGAAACTGACCAACGCGTCGCTCGAGGGACTGATGGGCCGTGGTCGAGTCCAATTGAATCTGCCCACGAACGCCAGCTCGGCAACAATTCGCGTTCCCCTGGATGGACTAAGTCAAGCCTTACGAGGACTGGTCCAGAATGCACTGGATGCGGACGACTCCGATCGGCCTGTCAACATCACGCTCGATCAACAGGAAAATTTCTGGCGTTGGCGAATTCAGGATCGCGGACCGGGGATGACCGAAACTCAAATGAATCGGGTAAGTGAACCTTTTTTCACCACCAAGCCACCGGGCAAAGGCATGGGCCTGGGAGTATTTCTGGCCCAAAACGTCGTCAATCGACTGGGTGGTTCAATTCAGTTTGAATCGAAACTTGGTCAGGGAACTTGTGTGACGGTAAAGCTCCCATCATGAGCGTCCTACTTGACCAGCAAGAACGTCGTCAACATGCAGACCCAGACGACATCCAGAAAATGCCAATAACTGGCACAGTGATCGACCGCCCAATGCCGCTCATGATCGTAGCGATCTCGAAAAGCCTGAAAAATCACAAAGCCCAGAAATACCATGCCGCCCAAGACATGCAGGACATGAATAAACGCTAACGTGAACGACATCCCATAGACTTTGGCTGACCCATCGGATTGGCTGAAATGCTGTGTCCACAAATCCTTCATTCCAAACGCTTGGATCAACACAAATGCGATCGCGGCCAGCCAAGCCAAAATCAACACCTGTCGAAAATCGACTTGCCGTTCGCGATGCACCAACCAAACGGCGCGTTGCAAGGCCAAGCTCACCAGCACCAAGGCCCCCGTGCTAATCCAAAATGTAACGGGAATCCGCAGCGGTTGATAAAACAACGGTCCTTGCGTGAGAATCGAATTCGGAACCGCATTGGCAATCGGATGAAACGCTTGATCACGAACGATCAGGTAGGTAATCATCATCCCGATAAAAAACATTCCGAGCGACACCAGAAACAGATAGAACACCAACTTGGCCTGATACAAATCCGGGCGAGCAGAAACCAGGTTGATGGATTGCTTTAACATGCTACTCGGCTGGGGGAGCGACTTCCGCATCGCGCGGAAACAAATTGATATCGTTCTGATAAGCGGAACTGTCCATCAAAGTAAACCCGATAAACAGGCTGACGAAAAACAGCGACGACAAAAACGCAAAAATATTGATGCCCTTGTCCCACCACATGTGCATGAAAAACGCACACACCAAAAACGCTTTGATCGTGGCGATCGTCATTGCCAGTGGAAACGCAAAGTCGCGCGGCATACCAAGAGTCGGCCCCATCGCCGAGGTCACCACGGTCAAAACCGTCAGACCGATCAGGGCGATAAACACCGTCAGCAGCAATTTGACGGAAACAGGATGGCAAAACTTTGGCAAGTCAGCGTGTTGGTCAGACATATTGTTAATCAATCAAGTAAAGCAAAGGAAACAGGAAAATCCAGATCAAGTCGACCAAGTGCCAATACAATCCAACGTAGTCAACGGGACCGAAGTAGTCATTGCGCCAATGGCCGAGCAGCGACCGCCAATAAATCCAGGCCAACGCCACAATTCCGCCAAAAATGTGAATCGCATGCAGACCAGTCATGCAGTAATAAATACTGAAGAAAATCCCGACATCCCGATCGAGTTTTTCCTTGGGATGATGTCCACCCATGTTATCGGCATGTTCGGTGCCGCCGGCTGGCTCGCTGCCCGGCGCAGGGGCCGCGTGGTCGGGTTCATCCTTCGACGCCGCATGTTGATCGTCGGTGACCGTCATCGCATGCAACAACACAGGTTGACTGGCAGCATGGCCACCTTCGTCTTTTTGGGTGTTTTGGTAAATCTGCCCACCGACAGCTCCCAGGAAGTAACCGCCCACAGTAATTGCCAAGGCAACCATTAACTTTGATAGATTGGGTTTTTGATTCATCTTGCCCAGCACGGCCGCAACGACAAATACAACCAACAACACCGCCGGAATCACGCTGATATAGACCAGGTAATCCGAGATACCCAGTCCGATACCAATTTCGGTTTTCGGATGAGTATGCTCCTTCAACAAATGAAAACCACTGCGGACAAAAATACCCATATCCCATTTGTGACTATATTCAACCGCTTTTACGCCCAAGAACACGGCCGCGCAAACCATCGTCACTAGAATGTAATTGGCGCAATTCTTATTCTTTGCCAACTGAGCTGATCGCACAGCCATTGCCATGGTTAAACTGCTGAACAACAGCACCACTGTATTCAAGCCCCCCAGAATTTTGTCCAAGTACACGTGAGCTTGTTCGAAAATTTCCGGATGGTGGTTGCGATACAGAGTATAAGCCACAAACAAACCACTGAAAAACAACACTTCGGTTACCAAAAACACCCAAATTCCAAGTTTTCCGGAATCGAACTGCTGTTCGGCCGAATCAAAGTGATGGGCGATAAACTCACCATGATCATGATGGTCATCATGGTGAGCGGCATGGGTATCAACAACTGCCATTTCAGGCTCCGAATTTTGTTAGTTGCTAGTCGGTGATGACTAGTCAGGAGTGTTTGTATTCCATTGTCCTGAACTCGCAGCGAGCAGGCCAAATTTTAGGTCGGACTGGGTGTTCGCGTTAATGTGGCAAAGGCTCTTTGCGGGCCGGCACGGTCAAAGGATCGGCAAAATCTCGATGTATCCAGCTGTCCAATTCCGCATCATAAACCTGCGAATCAAAATCATACGGATCGGTCATGATCGGCTTGTGCGTGAAGTTATGAAAATCGGGAGGCGAACTGCATTGCCACTCCAGCGAAGCAGCCTTGAACGGATTGCTGCCGCAACGCGGACCCCGGAAGGCCGAATACAACAACACTCCAAAGGACAATACAATCCCCGCGCCCAACACAAACGCGCCCATCGTGGACAACTGATGGAAAATCATGAATTCCGGGTCGTAGGTCGCATAGCGACGTGGCATTCCGCGAGAACCCATCACAAACTGGGGAAAGAAAGTCAAATTGAAACCGGCGAACACCAGGAAACAGCCGACTCGACCCAAAAAGTCGTTATACATCCGGCCAAACATCTTGGGCCACCAATGGAACAGTCCACCCAGAAACGCGGTTAGCGTCCCGCCGACCATCACGAAGTGAAAGTGAGCCACCACGAAATAGGTATCATGCAAGTGAATATCGACGGCCAAAGCACCGAGGAACAACCCGGTCAGACCACCAATGCCGAACAGGAAGATGAATGACAACGCGTAACACATCGGCGTCGATAACAGGATCGAACCTTTGTACAAAGTTGCCAACCAGTTAAATACCTTCACCGCCGATGGAATCGCGACCGTAAACGTGATCGCGCTAAAAATCACAGTGACCACTGGCGATTGCCCGCTAGTAAACAAGTGGTGTCCCCACACGAGGAAGCCCAGCAAGGCGATCGCGATACTGGAAAATGCGATGAACGAATAGCCAAACAAACGTTTCTGACTGTAGACCGCGATCAATTCGCTGATCACTCCCATCGCCGGCAAAATCATGATGTACACAGCCGGATGCGAGTAGAACCAGAAAAAGTGTTGGAACAAGACTGGGTCGCCGCCGTACTTCGGATCAAAAATCCCAACATGCATCGTCTTTTCAGCGATCAATAATAACAACGTAATCCCCAACACCGGGGTCGCCAGAATTTGAATGATCGCGGTAGCGTATAACGCCCAGATGAACAATGGTAACTGGAACCAGCCTTGACCCTTCATCCGCATGGTGTTGACGGTCACTACGAAATTAATGCCGGTGAAGATCGAACTGAAACCCAACAGGAACGCCCCGAACGTCGCGTACACAACCCCGGTCTCGGTTTCAATGCTATACGGCGTGTAAAAGGTCCAACCCGTATCGAGCCCTTTGCCCGAGAGAATTGCGAATAACAAAAACAGCGTGCCGGCAACCCACAGATAAAAACTTCCCAGGTTCATCCGGGGGAACGCCACGTCTTTGGCGCCGAGCATGATCGGCAAGACCATGTTCCCCAAGGCCGCCGGGATACTCGGAATGATGAACGAGAATACCATGATTGCGCCATGCAGCGTAAACATCTGGTTGTACATCTCGTTGGACAGCAACTTGCCGTCGAACGTCCACAAATGTGTCCGTAAGACCAACGCAAACACACCGGCGAGCAACAACGAAGTCGTCACACCGATCAGATACATGATCCCGATTCGTTTGTGATCCAGCGTAAATGCCCACGACTTCCAACCTTTGGAGCAGTTGAGGAAGTTCGTTTGGGGAGTTGCAAACAATTGATTGCGAAGTGCTTGGTCTGCCATTTTGGGCCTCTTAGTCTCAATCTCGTCAGCGAAGTTTTAAATCTTCGCAGAGTCAGGTTACCGACGTCCCGCGGACAATCGGCTGTAATGGAAAAAAAATCGGGATTCAATGTGCTCTAATTATTATCTTTATCAGCGGGGGCCGGCAAATCCAATTCCCCGGAATTATCAGCCGGTTTCGCAGGATTTTCGGCAGTTGGTTTTTCCTCAGCCGGCGGTTTGGTTGCATCGACGGCAGGTTTTCCGTCAACGGCGGGAACGGTGTTTCCGGCAGCGGGTGGAACGGCGTCCGGGGCAGCACTGGGAGCCGACGTCGGATCGTTCAAATACATCAAATAGGCCACGATTTCATTGATGTCTTCTTCTTTCAACAGGCCTTTAAACGAATTCATTTTGGAAACGGGTCCGTATCCGTCGACCACATGTTTCTCTGGATACCAAATCGAGTCCCAGATGTATTGTCGATCAATTTTGATTTTGGCGCCGCCATGAAGATCTTCTTCGCCTTTGCCCCACACCAGATTCAAGGCTGGCCCGGTAGCAGCTTTCCCATCGATTCGATGGCAACCGGAGCATTGGATTTTGTAAGTCCGTTCACCGTTTTGCCACGGTAAATGCTCGGCTTTTATCCACTGCGTGTTGGCTTTGCGTTCTTCCTTGGATTTGTGAACCTCGCACATGGTTCTCATTTTCGAGTGGCCTTCACCACAGTATTCGGTGCAGGCCAATCGAAACTGACCAGGTCGATTCGGGATGACGTAAAAATAGGTGTAACGTCCTGGCACAATATCCATTTTTTGCCGGAATGCTGCTACATACATACTATGCAACACGTCTTTGGATTGCATGATCAACCGTGTTGGTTTGTCCATTACCAAATGCAATTCAGCCGAACTGTCTCCGTCGGGATAGGTGAACAACCAGTTATAACGGCTAGCCACAACTTGAATCTCTTCCACATCCTCGCGGGGGGTCCGGGAATCAAAATAACCAACCGCACCTTCGTAAAACATCCAGGCCAGCAGAATACTAGGTAACACGGACCACAGGATTTCGATCCCGGTATTGTGAGACGGGCTGGGCAGCGGGTTGATTTCTTTACCTTTGCGACGGTATTTGACGCAGAAATAGACCATCGACCCGACGATCCCGGCAAAAAATACCAGCGAAATCCAGAAGATACCCATATACAAATAATCAACTTGTTCAGCAAACGTTGACGCTTGCTCAGGAAACCAATATTCCGTTCCGAGAAAATTAGAGCCGCCCTCGCGAACCAATGACGAATCGGGAACGGTTGTTCCGGGCAACGTCGTTGCTTCCACTCTCGCGCGCAAATCTTCGGTCGTTGATTGAGCAATCAGTATAGGAATTTGCCAATTCATGTTTGAAATTCGAAAGGTAGGTTGGAGATGAAACCGATGTTAATTTTCGTTTAAGCGGTGGTTGGTTTCGCGACCGAGTTGATTTCGTCTTGGTGACTGTTCACCTGACGGCGGTAAAACCAATAAGGAGCCAGTCCGAACAACAATGCGATAATCGTCAGCACGCCACCAATTCTCATGATCGCAATGGCCTGAAAAGTGTATTTTCCAGTTGATTCGTTAAAAGAAAAACAGCCCAATCCGTAACTGAGAATGTTGATCGGCGAACCAATCTTGCCGGCGGCAGATTCAATCAACGCCAACCGAATCGTATCGGGTTCGTAATTCAATCCGTGAATGTAACGGACAATTTTGCCCTGCGGTGAAATCAAAATGAAAACCGGCGGATGCGAGTACAATTTCTGTTCTCGGATGTATTTGTAGCGGAACCCGCATTGGTTCGTCAGATTGGCAATGTTCTTGATTTCGCCGGTCAAAAAGTGCCAGCCGAGCGAACTCTCCGGGCGATTGTATAAATGCAAATATTTCTCTTTCGACTCCCGGGCGCGGAATGTTTGCTCGTTCGGATCGATGCTCACCGATACGAATTCGAAATCTTTGCCAACTTCGAAATCGACGTCCCGCAGCGCCATCGTCATGTTTGTCAATTGCACACTGCACAACCTGGGGCAATCGGTGTAATTGAACGACAACATTACGGGCCGGGTACCGTCGAACAAATCAGCGATTCGTACCAATTGGTTCTGGGAATCATAGAACGTTAAATTCCCGTCGATCATCGCCCCCAATTTGGCATCGACACCGATGTCTTGCCCTTCGACCGGCGTTTTCCGCAATCCCAATGGGTCGTCATCCAATTTGCCGTCGACTGCATTGGTGGTAACCAATTCCGAATCAGTCGTCTGAATCGCGGCCACTGCCGTCGGAAAACACAACCCGCTCAGCGCCGCAATTGCCATTGCAATCGCAGTCGCAGTCGTGATGAAATCGAGTTGTTGAATTCGGTGGGTCATTTAATTCGTTAGTGGAACGCTGTTTGAAACTTCGACTACTTGCTTGTCAAGAAAATGCTGATGTGGTCGACCCACTATTTGCCATAACGCTTGATCACGGTTTGCATGGCCGCGTCAATCGGCAGGACGCCGTCGCCTCCATCGAGTACCGCTTTTTGGACAGCGATCTGGTCGTTCGCCGGCAACGAGACAACTTCCGCGGAGCGAACTTTCAAGTAGCTGTTTTGCCAGTGGTAATACATGCCTTGCACAAACATGATGGTCAACAACGTCACGATCGCACTGATCACTCCCGCGAATACGATAACCGGTGTGTTGAGATCGTCGTAACTGGGAGCTTCCGATCCGTGGCTGGAGTGCCCATCGTGGCCTGCATCAATAACTGTCATCTGGATTATTCCCGCAATAAACGGATTCAGCAAATTAAAATCAATAGTTTGTCGTTTTGTCGCACCTCACGCCGGCACGACGGCGATGGGCAAACCGCTTAATGAACCACATGGTTCAGCGATTGACCCAACCGGGGATCTCTTAATGGAACCAGCGGACGGTCGCGGGCCACCAAGCAAAAGAACGCAATAAACACGGCAATCATGCCGACCGTACAAGGTAAATCTACCAGCGGATTGAACGTGAACGTTTTGTTGACCGAATCATACTCGGGCATAATCAACCAGTAGTGGTCCACCCAGTGCATACACAAGATGAATACCGCCGCAGCAGACAGGAATTTCCTGTTGCGCCGTGCGGTTCGCCCCATGATCGCAAAAAATGGGATAAACAAATGTCCCGCCACTAACAAAATCGAAAAACCCCGCCAGCCATCGTGGTTGATTCGTTGGTTGTACCAAAACGTTTCTTCCGGAATGTTTGCGTACCAGATCAACAGGAATTGACTGAACGCAATGTAGCCCCAAAAAATTCCGTAGCCAAACATCATTTTGCCGAGATCGTGGTAGTGATTGGTCGTGATCTCGTCTGTGACACGACCCGTCTGTTGCAACCAGGATGCCGTCAAGGTAATCGTACACCAGGCACTCAACGCCGCCCCGGCGAAAAAATACACGGGGAACATCGTGCTGAACCACAACGGCGAGAGCGTCATCTCAATATCAAATGACGAAAACACCAACACCGCAGCAAATAAAATCATGCCGGGAGCGGAAAAAGCATGCATGCGCAACGTGAGCTTCTTGTCGCCTGTAACATCTTGTTTCAGCGAAGTCTTCAAATAAAACCAAGCCATCGCACTCCAGATCAAGAAGTACGCCACAATCCGAATCCCGAAAAAAATCGGGTTCAAGTAAGCCGCCTTCATAACTTCTATGGGTGGGCGTTCTGCGAGCGGCAATCCGGCGATTGCGGCCGCCTCCGTTTTATCATGCAGCGACCAACCGCCGTGAACCCACGGATACACCACATCACTGTTCATCAAGACTGGAATCAGGATCGGCAAAAACAATATAAACAAAGGCGTGATGCACGCCGCATAAAATTCGGCGATCCGCCGGACGGTGACACTCCAACCCGCCCGCGTCAAATGTGCGATCGTGACGAAAAACAGACAACCCACGACGATCGATAGCAGAAAACAAAAATTCACCAGGTAAATGTAATAGAATCGTCTCAAACTACCATCACTCAGACCATCACCCAGGGAAAAAAACAGCGACGCACCGATACCGACCGCACCCACAATCAGGGCCAATGGAATCGTGCGAACATAACCATCTTTCAACGAAAAAATCGGTGACGTGATTTTGGCTGGGCGTGTCTGGTGCATGGGCTTAAGTTTTCAGTGATTCAGTTTTCAGTGATTCAGTTTTCAGATTTTTGGCGGATTGTCGACGGTTGGTCTAATCGCTCGAATTCGTAGGCGCGGCTTCAACTGCCGGAGCGTCCGCTGCCGCCGGATCGACTACCAGCAACGGCTTAATCCCGGTTTCCTGCAGGGATTTTACATAGGCCACAATGGCCCAACGATCGGCCACCGGGATTTGGTCCTTATATGGTCCCATCGTGTTGCGGCCGACGCTGATCGTTTCAAAAATTCGACCCAGCGGATTTTTTTCTGCATCTTTTACGATGGGATCGTGCAACGACTTGGCGGTCGTCCACGTCGCCTGTCCCGTTGCATTCAAGGCGACCGCGCGAGCGTTCACCAACCCGTCTCCGTTCCCCGCGTAGCCGTGGCAAACCGAGCAATAAATCTCAAACCGCTGTTGGCCGCGGGCCAACAATTCGGCGTTGACATTAACTCCTTCAGGAAACTCCGTGACGTATTTAGTCAAATCCTCCTCGACGACCGCCGGTGGAGCAACTTTTTCTGTGGGCTCCTGTGGTGGCGCGGCCGCAGCGTCTTGCGAACTCGTACTGGTCGAAACCGAAGGGCCGACGGTGGCTGTCGCAGTCACTTTCGGCGTCCAATCTTTCTTAATCCCGCGGTACATTTCACCATCGGTATCCAAATGTCCCCACGCAACGGAGCCGGCCACCGGTGCCCTGGCCGAGCGCAAATCGGCGAACAAATAACTTCCTTCGGCCAACGCGGGGGACATCCGCTGCGCCTTAAATTTATGCTGCCAATCCATATCGGGCATGAAATGCAACCGCGGGTGGCGATTGGTCATACCCATCGCTCGATAAATCATCACCGGTGGCAACAATAACAACACTGCCAGCAGCACGCCCCCTAATTTCAACCACGACGGCAATTTGATATCCGTCAAATCCTGACGGCATTCCTCGATGGCCACCGCGCCCCATTGTTGCAATTGGGACTCGGTACGACTGCGATCGAATTTTGCATCGCCGGTCTCAATCATCAGAAAAAATTTGTCATTCGTGGCGCGTTTAAATCGTTCCATGCGATGCAACGGGTTGGCCAACCGAGGCAACTGATTCAACAACCACATACCAAAAAACGTGGCAAAGGCGCTGGACAACACGATGACTTCAAACGTGACCGGAATGTTGGCGGGCAAACTGAAATAGGGTTTACCGCTGATCTTGAAAGCATAACCGGGAAAAATCGGTGAGGCATCGTATTTGTTGGTATACCACTGCATCCCCAGACCCAAACAGACCGCGCACAACGCCACCGACAAGACAATAAACGGCAACTTGGTTCGTTGGATGCCGATCGCCGGATCGATTCCATGGACCGGGAATGGCGAGTAGGCGTCCATGGCTTTGTAACCATACTGGCGAGCGTGATCACAAGCATGTACCAGCGAATCGGGATCATCGAATTCAGCCAACAATCCGACCAGTTTCGATGTTTGATTTTGATTATGACTCATTTTTTTTCTCTATCGTGGCCGAACGCAACAAGGCTCGGATGGCTTCCGTTTTTATGGTAACTGGACTCGACCGGAATCGAATCTCACAGGTGGTTTTCAATGCTCTTCCAAGGGGATCACCCCTTTGACTTCCGACATGGCGATGATCGGTAAAAACCGGCAGAACAACAGGAACAGGGTCATGAACAATCCAAAACTGCCCACCAACATCATGATGTCGATGGAGGTTGGATAGAAATAGGCCCAACTGGAAGGCAGGAAATCACGACACAACGAAGTGACCGTAATCACAAAGCGCTCAAACCACATGCCGATATTAACGAAAATACAAACGATCACCATGAACCAGGGAGTCGTCCGGCACCACTTGAACCAGAACAGCTGGGGAATTATCACGTTGCAAGAGACCATGATCCAATACGCCCACCAGTAATTTCCGAACGCTCGGTTGTAGAACGCGAATCCTTCCCAGGGAACTCCGGAATACCAAGCGATAAAAAACTCGATTGCGTATGCCGTGCCCACCATCATCCCGGTCGCCATGATAATCTTGTTCATGTTTTCCAGGTGCCGCAGCGTGATCAAATTTTGCAACCCGTAGATGGCCCGCGCCGGAACCAACAGCGTGACCACCATCGCGAAGCCCGAAAAAATCGCACCGGCCACGAAATAGGGTGGGAAGATCGTCGTGTGCCAACCGGGAACCTGGGAAACCGCAAAGTCAAAACTAACGATCGTATGCACCGACAACACCAGCGGTGTCGCCAATGCGGCCAAAATCGTATACGCAATCTCGTAACGATGCCAATTCCGCGCCGATCCGGTCCAGCCCAACGACAACAATCCATAAATCAGCTTTTTGGTTTTTGTTTTGGAACGATCGCGGAACGTTGCAATATCCGGCACCATCCCCATGTACCAAAACAACAACGACACGGTCGCGTAAGTTCCCACCGCAAACACGTCCCAAAGCAGCGGACTGCGAAAATTGGGCCACATCGCCAAGTGTTCTGTCGGAACGGGGAACAGCCAATAAAACGCCCACACGCGGCCAATGTGAATGCCGGGGAACATCCCAGCACAAATCACCGCGAAAATTGTCATCGCTTCGGCCGCTCGGTTAATACTCGTCCGCCAGTTCTGCCGGAACAAAAACAGAATCGCCGAAATCAGCGTGCCCGCGTGGCCGATACCGACCCAAAACACGAAGTTCACAATCGGAAACGCCCAATAGGTCGGATTACTATTCCCCCAGACACCGACACCCTTGAGCAACAGGTGCATGATACAAGCGCCCAGCATCATCAACAGGCAAACCGCTGTCGCGAACAGCAAATACCAAATCCGCGGTGGCTTGTCCGATTCCCAGGGAGCGACGACGGTTTCGGTAACCGTTTTATAGGTCATACCTCCCAACACCAGCGGCGCGCGATGGTCTGGATCGTCGTATGTATTGTCCAGGTAATTGTTAACCGTGGCCATCTAAGTTTCTCGTGTATGGTTGCTGTCGTTTTTGCTGGTTGCTGTCGTATCTACTTAAGCGTTCGTTTTTTTCCAACCGCGCACCGAATTGCGATCATCTCGGTCGATCAATTGCGGATGCGGATTGCGCACACGGGCCAAATATTTGGTACGTGGAATATTGTTCAAATCTTCCAGCATCGAATAGGCTCGCGGATTCGCATGCGCCGCCGCCACATCACTGGCTGGATTATTCAGGTCACCAAACTTGATCGCTTGTGTCGGACAAACATCCTGGCAAGCGGTCGTAATTTCGTTGGCGCCGATCGGGCGCCGCCCTTCGTTCTTGGCCTTGATTTTCACGTTCTGAATTCGCTGTACGCAATACGTACATTTTTCCATCACGCCGCGGCTGCGAATCGTAACTTCCGGATTCATCATCAAGTGTTGCAGGTTGCGGTCGCCAGCGGGCAACTTGTCGCCGCCGGGATACTTCAGCAACGTAACTGCATCGGTGTAATTGAAGTAGTTGAACCGGCGAACTTTATACGGACAGTTGTTCCCGCAATAACGAGTTCCGATGCAGCGGTTGTAAACCATTTCGTTCAAACCTTCACTGCTGTGAACCGTCGCCGCCACCGGACAAACCGTTTCGCAGGGAGCATTTTCGCAGTGATGACAGGCAACTGGCTGATGAATAATGATCTTGTCGTCGTCCTTGGCATCATCGGTATAAAGGTTGTCGCCAAAATAGCGATCGATGCGAATCCAGTACATCTCGCGACCACGCCACGAGTCATCTTTGCCGACTACCGGCACGTTGTTTTCCGACTGGCAAGCGACCACACAAGCATTGCAGCCGATGCATTTGTTTAAATCAATGGACTTACCCCACATATTGACGTGGGCCGGATTGCTTTGCTTATAGTCTTCGCGCGAACCGGGGGTGATATCAAACAATTCATGATGCATGTGAAACGCTTCTGGCCAACGAGCTTCTTTGTGACCGTGACCGTCGCTGTGCTCATGACCAGGTTCATCGGCGTGCTCGTCCTGGCCGGCTGCTTTGTCGTCCGGAACGAAAACGACCTGATTCAAAATCGGCAAGGCACCGCTCTTGGCAACTGCCTGGGTCAACGAAACACCCGGAGTGGCAGGCTGCGCCGAAGCGGTTTTCAGCGGATGATGTTCGAGAAACTCGCGATAGCTTTCGAAACTTCCTTCGCGCAACAACCCGCTGCGATCACTTTCCTTTTTGTTGTAATCGCGGAACATGCGGGCTTGAATTTCATTCTTACCGGTCTCGTCAATCGTCCATGGCTCTTGCGCGATCGCCAATTTATAAATCTTTTTAGATGCCACCACGGCGTCTGGACCCAAACCGGCAACAAACGACCAATTCGCGATTTTTCGTAAACCATTAACATCGTGCCCGACGGGCGCAACCCCGTTGGCAACGTCACCGCCGACGCGACCGGCCGCTGTCCGTCCCCAACCGATATCGATTCCGATGGAACCATCGGCTTGCCCCGGTTGAATGTTGACTGGAATCTCTTGCTTGGCTCCGGCGACATTCAGGGTCACCAACATGCCTTGCTTTAAGGCCAACTTGTCGGCCGTTCGCGGGCTCACTGACGCGACGTTGTCCCAGGCAATTTTCGTAAAGAAATTGGGCAACTCCAACATCCAGCTATTGTTGGCAAACTGGCCGTCGTACAGCGATTGACTGGGATTAAAGACAATCTCCATCGAGCTGCCGTCCCACGGTTTGGACCAGCTGTCATCGGCCGCAACTTGAGGAGCCGCTGCTGCGGAAACCTTCGAGGGCTCGGTCGCCGTTCCAGCGACGAAACCATCGTGCACTGCTTGTCGCCAAACCGAATCTTCGGCCGTCAACTGCAATGTCTCACGGATAATTTGTTGACCCTCGAGCGACGGTTCTCCCAACATCGCGGCCAATGTCTCAATTTCCGATTTTCCATCGAACAAGGGATTGATCAGCGGTTGGCCGATCAACACCGAGCCATCATGAGCCAAGCCATCTTTCCAGGTTTCCAGCGGATGGGCCACATTGCTAACCCACTTACAAACCAGACTCGTTTCGTTTTTATACAACGTCAGATGAACCGAGTTCGGCATTTTTCCGATCAATTCAACCAGCTTCAATTCGCGGGGAGCATCGAAGACTGGATTACCACCCAGCACAATCAAGGTCTCAAATCCACCGCCACCCACTTGATTGGCAAAATCTTGAACCGCTTCCAGCGAGGTGCGGCCCGCATCGGAAAGATCGACGAATTCAATCGTCACGCCGTTATTGCCAAGTTTTTCATTGAGCGCATGCACCAGTGCGTGAACCGCGGGAGGCTGACTCTCGCCGGCAATCACAATTCCAGCGCCCTTATTGGCGACCAAATCCTGGACCATCGCGGCCAACAATCGTTCGCGATAAGGTAATGATTTATCGACCGTAACGTCCGCCGGTGCCGCAGCCACCGCGGCCGATAGCGCCGCAGCAAAGCCGGCAATTTTGTGACTGGGAACAGAAATCCGATGATCCGCCGCACCGCCAGTCGTCGAATACTGACTTTCCACAGCATATAAACGACTCATCTGTTTCGCATCTGCATCCCGACCTTTGGCAAACGCGATGCTGTTGGGAATACTTCCCGAATCCAAAAATAATGGATCAGCGTCCAGCGTGACAATGACTTTCGCTTTTTCGAAACGGTACTGCGCCCGCAGCGGCTTGCTAAACGCCAACTTGGCACCGGCGCGAGTATTGTCGTCGGAGACCGCGCCATAGGAAATCCACGAACCACCTCGGGCGGTAAATGATTCCTGCATCCGCATCAACGTCGGCGATGACGAAGGATAAGCCAACACCGCGACCTTGCTTAAATCTTTGGTCGCCAACAACGGCTTGAACGCTGCGACGATCCCCTCAAAGCTAGTGTCCTCGAATAAATTCCCGAATTTATTCGTCGCCCCAGTCGACTTCAACGAAACTCGCAATCGATCGGGATCATAAAACTCTAAAATCCTGGCTTGCGTGTGCGTCGACGAAGCACCCATCGAACAAGGATGACTGGGGTTGCCATCCAATTTGATCGGACGGCCATCGTAATTCGTAGACATTAACGGCTGAGCGATACCACCATGATCGATCATTGTCGCAAAACGCTCGGGAACTCCCGGCACACGATTCTGTGGCCGAAACGCGAACGGAGCAATTTTTTCTTCTTCATATCGGCACCCCACCGTTCCGCCCAGCGCCAGCGACGCGCCCATGATCTGCAACCACCGACGACGAGAAAATCCGTCGGTGTGATTCTCCGTGGCCGAACCAAAATCGCGATCGATCGCCGCGTCAAATTCCAGGTTACCGGCGAGCGTGGGGAGTTCCGTGAATTTCATGTTTTCAGTGCGAGGTTGGTTCATGACTTTTATGATGACGGTAGATAATGTAATGTGCTGCCAGTCCCCTGGTTGGAGCCTCGGCAAAAATACCGACAGCTTCTAGCGGTGACAGGTCGAACAATTGATGTTCGGTTTGACATCGAGTTTCTTCGCCCACTCCGCTCCGTAGGCTTCTGGGTCCTCGATTTTCAGATCCAACTTCGTAACCAAATTGGGGTCGCGAATGTTCTTCGTAGGATTGCGATGACAATCCAGGCACCATTTCATTGACATCGATTCGACTTGCGTGACGACTTCCATCTGGTCAATGCGACCATGGCACGACACACAACTGACCCCTTTATTGATATGGACGCTGTGGTTGAAGTAGACGAAATCCGGCAGATCGTGAACGCGTTCCCACAACACTGAATCACCCGTCTCAAGGCTTGCACGAACTGGCGCCAACAATTCACTTTCGGGTTTGATAATCCCCAGATCACGCCCCGGAACGCCGGGCGTTTCGGCTGTGGTCCGGTTTCCTCCATGACAATTACCGCAGGTCGCCGTCGCTGGAATCGCCGCGTGGCCCGCTCGTTCGACCGTGTTGTGGCAATATCGGCAGTCCAATTTCAACTGGCCGGCGTGGATCTTGTGACTGAACGGCACCGGCTGCTTGGGCTGATGCCCAATGTTGATGATCGTGGGGTGGATCGCGGCGAACAAACAGGTCGCCAGATAACCGCCCACGGTCAATCCGACCAGAATGACCAAGACCGTAAACTTGTTAACCCAAGTTGGAAAATGAAACTCTTGCATTCGATATTACCCGATTTGAAACCCGTTTGGCGAACTGCGGAAACACCGTAGTTGAACCTCGGAACTTCAGAAAAAGTCGACTATTTAAGAAAACATAACTGGCAATTTCTTGCCTATAGCGGAACTTTACCCACGTTCTGACCTGCTTCTTCCGTCAATTTAACCGCAGAATTCCACAGAATTTAAGTTATCGTCGGCAGTTGGTCGAGTGGAAAAAACGTCACATACTTTTGGGGGGTTGGTGGAAGATCGTAATATAAAACGATTGCCCGTCCAAGGGTGGCAATTCGCTTCTTCTGACCCACCCCAGCCAAGCGAGACTGGTTGCTCGACAGAGCTTGCCAAACCTGTCGGCAACTCGTGGGCTATCGGCAACTCGTGGGCTATCGGCAACTCCTGCGGTTGGATTTACGATTGGGTTGAACTCACTACGGGGCCCAGGGTTGATTATCATTCTGACTTCGCACAGGAACCGTCTTGTTCGACAGGTTTTTGGCGGCGGCCACCGGTTTGAAATCCAGAACAAACGCGACAACCGCCGATTCGGTTGACCGCCTTGTTCGGCTCGTTGGTTGCCGGGACTTCACTTTTTGATCCAGCCGAGATCGACAAGGAAAGCGTCGGCTTCAGCGAGCGTCTGGCGGTAATTCTCCCCGCGATTGAAGAAGCCGTGGCCCGCACCGTCGTAGCCGACCAGTTTGCACGGCCGGCCGGCCTTCTTCATCACACTTTCGAACGCGACGACGGAAGCGTAGGGAACCGTGGTGTCCTTTTTGCCGTGTAGTATCAGGGTCGGCGGCGTGTGCGGTCCGATGTGATGTGCCGGCGAGACCACCTGTGCCTCCTCGCCAAGTCGTCCGGCGCTGAGCCCAGCCATGCCTTCTGGGGGTTGCCAGCCCGCGATTGGGGCGAGCGCACAGGCGGGGTTGAATAAGATCATCGCGTTCGGGCGTTCGTCGCTGCCGAAACCGCTGATCGTGCCGGTGGCGGCAGCGAGGTGACCACCAGCGGAACCTCCTGATGCGGCAATCTTGTTCGGATCAATGCCGAGGCGCCCGGCATTTTCCCTGACCCAGGCGATGGCCGCTTTGGCGTCTTTTACGCATTCCACGACTGGCACACCTTGCCGGGACTTCACACGGTAGTCGGCGGTGATGGCGATCATGCCGCGCTGGGCGAAATGCCGCGCCTGATTCTTGAACTGATCCGGTGAACCCGAATTCCAACCACCACCAAAGAAAAACACAATTGCGGGCTTCTGCGCCTTGGGATCCGACTCCCCGAAGATCCACAGCTTCAGCTCGTTGGAGCCGATCTTTCGGTAGGTCTCGACGCGGGCATCCTCAAAGGTTGGTGGATAGGAAGACTGTGCGAACAGCGGGGTTGCGAGGAGGCAAAGAAAGAGAACGATGATGGATTTCAAAGGGGATCGGAAATTAACTATTGGAGCTTGGACCTGATAAGTGTCAAACATGGCTATCCTTCAGGTTCGTTTCAAAAAAGTTCGTGTATTCGAATGTTGGTTAAGTCGTATCTGAATCGAATGGGTGTCCAATTATCGAGCGCTTGATTGGCGAACGTCTCGCATCAGCGGGCCGGCTCGATTCGCGTTGACTTCAAAACCGGCACGACCGCCGGCACCGTTGCCTGCGATCGTTACGCCCTTTTCGAGGTCGAGCAGCAGAGATCTTCACGACCATGCCATTCATGTTCGATGGACCGCATCAATAGTGCACAATCAAATTGAATCGAGTCTGCCGGGAAACGCACTTTGTCGTCAAAATAGCTTGACGCGATTCTTTCGACCTTGAGCGCTTCCATTTTCCAGTCGCGACAGCGAAGTTCAAGGCCATCGTATTTTCCATCAACATTCGTTACTGAATAGCCTACCGAACCGCGTTTGAAGAAGTCAGAGGCAACAGCCGCTATTCGATGTGCGGCGTTTTCCGAGCTGATACCCCAACGGAAAGGCAAGAAGCGCGGACGGATCGCTTTGAGTCGTATCAAGCAAATTCCGCCGATTGCGAATCCGTTAACGATCACGGGTCGAAAAGGCTTTGGCAAAATGGCGGCCATCACCGCTGGGTCGATCCGATAGTTCGCCAGTATGCGCCTGTCGATTCTTCCACACACGACTGGAAGCTTCATTCGTAGTTCCTCCTGGCCGTAAAGATCCATGTAAGTCGTGGGTTTGGGGCGGAAGTCATTTGGTAAAACCTGGCGACTCGGACCCGTGATCTTGGGTTGCCACAAATTAACTCGTGGCAACCGCTGTCGCAATTTTCCAACCCC
>JANNPW010000159.1:0-12515 GCA_031400405.1 Mariniblastus sp. | reverse complement strand
GTGTTTAGTGTTTAGTGTTTAGTGTTTAGTGTTTAGTGTTTAGTGTTTAGTGTTTAGTGTTTAGTGTTTAGTGTTTAGTGTTTAGTGTTTAGTGTTTAGTGGTTTCTATTACTGAATCACTGAATCACTGAATCACTGAATCACTGAAAACTGAATCACTGAAAACTACATTACGCTTCCATGACGGTTTCGCGAATGATCTCTTCGGCGGTGGTGCGGCCTTCGAATGCAAACTCGATTCCCATATCGCGAAGCAGTCGCATCCCTTTGGCTTGGGCCCGGTCGCGTAAATCGTCGGTGTTGCAATTCGCCATGATCATATCGCGCAGTTCGTCATCGAGAATCATCAGCTCGAACAAACCGACGCGACCTTTGTAGCCGGTGTTGCTGCAGCTGCCGCAACCGGCCCCGCGATAAAACGTTTTACCGATGGTGTCTTCTCGTTTCAAACCGAGTTCTAACATCAGCTCGTCAGTAATTTCGGCTTCTTCACGGCAACCGGCGCAAATGCGACGGACCAACCGTTGAGCCAAAATCGCTTCGACAGTCGCCGTGATCATGAATGGCGGCACGCCCATGTCTTTCAACCGAGTGACGGTGCTCGGTGCGTCGTTGGTGTGGAGGGTGCTGAATACGGTATGGCCGGTCAAAGAAGCCTGAATCGCAATCTCGGCCGTCTCCAAATCGCGAATTTCGCCGACCAGTATTTTGTCCGGATCCTGTCGCAAAATCGCGCGCAACGCCGAGGCGAACGTCACCTGGATCTCGTGATTGATGGGGATCTGAATAATCCCGTCGATATCGTACTCGACCGGATCTTCCGTGGTGATCAGTTTATCCTCGATCACATTCAATTCGCTCATGGCCGAATACAACGTGGTGGTTTTGCCGGAACCCGTCGGTCCGGTTACCAAAATAATCCCGTTCGGTTTCGCAATCACTTCACGGAATTTAGCCATGATCGACGCGTCCATGCCGACGTTATTGAGATTGAGCGAGACCACGCTGCGGTCCAGCACCCGGCAGACAACCGATTCGCCGAACATCGTGGGAAGAACACTCACGCGCAAGTCGACTGGGTGCCCCCCGACCATTAGCTCGATCCGTCCGTCTTGCGGCAATCGACGTTCCGAGATATCGAGATTGGCCATCACTTTGATGCGCGTGGTAATGGCAAACGCCAAATGTCGTGGTGGGGGTACCATTTCAAACAACACCCCATCCGCTTTGATTCGAATACGAAACTCATCTTCAAACGGCTCGAAGTGAATATCGCTGGCGTGATCCTTAATGGCTAACAGCAACACCATGTTCAATAGTTTGCGCACTGGCGCGCTGTCGACCAGTTGATGCAGATTGTCCAGATGGATCGGGCCTTCCATCCCAAGCCCCATCGCCGCCGCTTTCAGAGTCTCGTCGGCGTTCAGTTCGTTGATGATTTTTTCGATGCTCTCGACATCCTGATTGAAGAATTTGTCGATCGCTTTCAGGATTTGCGATTCCGCGGCCACCACCAAGCGAATATCGTACCCCAAGAACCGTCGCAATTCGTCTTGCATCGACAAATTTTGCGGATCGCAAGTCGCCAACGTCAACAAATTATCATTGAGTTGCAGCGGGATGACGCGATACAATTGAGCCATCGCATCCGACATGGTCGCACGCACGGCAGGTGGCGGAGTGACCCCTTCGATGTCGACGGTCTGCAAACCAAACTGCTCGCCAAGTGCCTGAATCAGTTCATCATCGGAAACCAATCCCATGTCTTCGGCAATCCGACCGATCAATTGACCGGGATTTTGGCTTTGCTCTTCCACCAACATCTCGAGTTGGTCATCAGAGATGAAACCAAGGTCGACCAAAATTTGACCAAGTTTGCGAACGGCCATAGGTAACTCTTTTTCAGTGGTTCAGTGGTTCAGTGGTTCAGTGGTTCAGTGGTTCAGTGGTTCAGTTTTCAGTGGTTTGCTGGTTCAAAATTCCTATTTTTCTTCATCCAGATCTTCTTCGTCCAACATGATTTCTTCATCCATACCCCGTCGATGGGTCGCAATCCGCTTGGCCAGTGAATCTGGATCCATGGCCTTGCCGAGCGCGTCTTCCATTTCGATTTTTTCGTTGACCCAATGCTGGAATAAACAATCGTCCATCAGCATCATGCCGAATTTGGCACCTGTTTGAATGGCCGAGTTAATCCGAAACGTTTTGTTTTCTCGAATCAAGTTCGCGATCCCCGGCGTGATCACCAATGATTCATAGGCGGCAATTCGACCGCCGCCGATGCGCGGGAGCAGAGTTTGTGCCAAGACACCGATCAACGATGTCGACAACTGCGTGCGAATCTGATCTTGCAAATTGCCCGGAAACGCGTCAATGATCCGGTTGACCGTGCCTTGCGCACTGTTGGTGTGCAAGGTCCCGAAAACAATGTGCCCCGTTTCGGCAGCGGTAATTGCCGCTTCGATTGTTTCCAAGTCTCGCAACTCGCCCACCAGAATCACATCCGGATCTTGCCGCAAAGCCCGGCGAATCGCTTCGGCAAACGTCGGCACATCGACGTGGACTTCCCGTTGGTTCACGGTGGATTTTTTGTGGAAGTGATAAAACTCAATCGGATCTTCGATCGTGATAATATGGTGATCGACGCGCTCGTTGATGAAATTGATCAGACTGGCCAAGGTCGTACTCTTACCGGAACCCGTTGGCCCGGTGACCAGGATCAAGCCCCGCGGGCGCATAACCAGCTTGGTAAAAATTTCGGGAACGCCGAGGAATTCCGGAGGCAGCATCTCGTTGGGAATCTGTCGCAACACCATCGCGATATCGCCACGCTGCTTGAAAATCGAGACCCGGAAGCGGGCCTTGTCGGCATAGGCGAACCCAAAGTCCGAGCTGCCGACTTCCTGAAGTTCCCGTTGACAACGCTCGGGGGCAACGCTCTTCATCAAAGCGACCGTGTCTTCGGATTCGAGTACTTTGGTTTCCAGTTTTCTCAGGCGGCCATGCAAACGAAACACGGGCGGTTGGCCAGTGGTTATATGGATGTCGCTGGCTCCCTGCTTGACGCAAGCTTCCAGCAATTTGTCGATCAGAACGGTTGCCATAATAAACTCGAAAGGAAAAAGTTAGTAACCAGTCGCGGCCAGAATCAAGCCGCGACCGGGCATTGAAATTTCACTGCAAAAATCGGGCTGCTTCGGTGAGGGTAAAAAACTAACGGAGCAGACTGATTGAAAAACCGCTTAAGGGACCGAACCGCGGCAAGGCGGCAATCGATTCTCAAGGTCGGTACATTATGATTCGGGGTCCCGAAAAGTCGCGTTTGGAGGCGGGAAAGGACGGACTATTTTTTTGGAAGCAGCGGAACCGAAGCGAAAAGTAAGCTATTTTTTCCGACCGTATGCTCAAGACCTTCGTGTCATACCAAGCCTCTTCATTCAAATAGAGAGCAGGGGTTAATGTATGACAGCAATCAACGACCACGGCGGCTAGGAGCATTGTTCGCACGCCAATCAGGCGCGTCCAAAATTTTTGATAATTTTTGACGCTTTGAACAAAAACATCGAAACCTACCCTCCAAAAGTACTAAGCTGTGAAATCCTGCTCAGTCTTCTTGGCAACGCGATAAACCTCTTCAAACGTCGTGAAACCCTTGAGCACTTTATCCAAGCCGTCCTGATAGAGTGTCTTCATTCCTTTGGACATGCAGTGGATTCGGATTTGTGTGGCGGGCTTGCCAGCGAAAATCATCTCGCGAACTTTGGAATCGACGATTAGCATCTCGTAAATACCGATTCGCCCACGAAACCCGGATTTTTGGCAACTGTTGCAGCCTTTACCTCGCATAAAGGTCGCGCTGGCAATACGGTCGGCTGGCAAACCAGACTCCTTGATCGCTGCCGCGGAAGGAGTGTGCTTTGCGCGGCATTTGGGGCAAATCGTCCGCACCAACCGCTGGGCCAAAATAGCCACAACGCTACTCGCGACCAGATATCCCGGCACCCCGATGTCGATCAATCGGGTGATTGCTGTGGGCGCATCGTTCGTATGCAGTGTACTAAATACCAAGTGTCCAGTAAGACTTGCCTGAATACCCATCGAAACTGTCTCGGCATCCCGCATCTCGCCCACCAAAATCACATTAGGGGCTTGGCGAAGCATCGACCGAATAATGCGAGCGAAATCCAGCCCAATCTTGTGTTTGACCTCCACTTGGTTGATTCCAGGAAGGTAATACTCGACTGGATCCTCGGCAGTGATGATTTTTCGGTCTGGGCGATTGAGGCCGTTGAGAGCAGCGTACAGCGTGGTCGTTTTACCGGAACCGGTTGGACCGGTTACCAGAATAATTCCGTTGGGTCGGCGGATCAGGTTATTGAAGACTTTGAAATTCTCCTCCGAAAATCCGAGCTGTCGGATCCCGATCCGAATATTATCTTTGTCCAATAACCGCATCACCGCTGATTGACCTTGGTTGGTCGGGATAATACTGACTCGCAAATCGAGTTCTTTTTCACCGACGTTGACTTTGATCCGTCCGTCCTGAGGTCGTCGGCGTTCGGCAATGTCAATTTTGGACAAGATTTTGATGCGCGACAAAATGGCGCCCAATTGTCGGCGAGGCAGGCGATCCCGTTCACAGAGCACTCCGTCGATCCGATAACGAATCCGGACGCGGTCTTCGAACGGCTCGACATGAATATCCGAAGCCCGCAACTGAACCGCCTCGGTAATCATCATCTGGACCAAGCGGACGATCGGAGCGCTGCTTTCGTCGATGTCATCGTCAGATCCCCGGCCATCGTCGACGGTTTCCGTAAAATCGATCGCGGTATCGGTAAATTCCTGCAAAACGGAGTCCGCGGATTCTCCCTCGACTTGGCCGTACATACGGTTGATCGCGAGAAGAATACTCGAACGGGTTGCCAAGGCGACGGTGACATCGCGATTGAGGATAAACCTCAATTTTTCAATCGTTTCCAGATCGCCTGGCTCGGACATCAAGACTTTCAAGCCCCGATCGGTTTCAGCCATGGGAAGCACCACATTTTCACGCGCCACGGCTTCGGGCATCAACTCGATCACGGCCTCCGGAATTTCGATCTCAGCCAAATCGACATATTCCATGCGATTGTGCTGAGCCAGCGCCTTCATGACCTCTTCTTCGGTGGCATACCCGAGCTGAACCAAGCATTGGGCCAGCTGTTTCTTGGTTTGTTTCGCCAAGCTATCGGCGTCAATTACCTGTTCTTTGGTAACCGCGCCACTGGCGATCAAACGTTTTACGAAGCCATCAAAAATCGAGGACATTGGGTTTACTTTCAAATCGGACACGAATCAGGCACTCGGGCGGCAGGCAACTGGACGGGCCGAAAGCGGGACGGGTTTGCAGGTTTTATCTTGATTCAACGGATAGGGATTTGTCAAACAAAAGTGACTGATCGCGTAAATGTTTTTGTGGGACATCAAAAACCAGGTACGCTGATCGTCGATTGTCCCCGTTCCAAACTTGGAAGGCAAGTCAACGAGGCCAACGCTGGGATCGGCGTTCAGCCAATAACCGTGGTGAAAACTGGTCCACCGCGGGCCCCCATGGTTGAGATTGGATAAAATTCCTGAACTCATTGTAGGCAAATTTCCTGATTGAAGTACTAAATAAAGCGCGTCCCGTCGCTGGATTTTTCTGGCACCACCAAACTCCTACCGAGAGCCATGTTGGGGTGGCTCGGAACCACGATGGTCCGGTCCATGGTTGGCCCCCTCTCTGGCGGTTCGCCAGTATTGTTGCGATTTATTTCGCAGCTCATCGGCATCGGAATGAAATTGGATTTCTTCCAATTCAGCGGCCGCTTGCTCGAGCAAGCGGGCAACCGAACGCAATCGCTTGGTGGCCTCGGTTCCACTCATTGTTTTGGAATTGGGTCGAGCGGGCACAAACCAGCGGCCGGGTGGCGAGTTTTGACCGGGCTCTGGGTTTCGCTGTTGATCGAATCCGTAATTCGGCGAGTTCGGCCTGGCGATCGAATTTCGATTCCCTTGGTTCGGTTCCGGGTTCCGCTCTTCACGGCCCCAATTCGCGTTCCGATTCGCGTTAGCCGGTCCGGCGTCTGAGCCTGGACCCGATCGTTGTTGAACAGCCAATCGTCCTAATTCATGCTCGAATTCGGTTTGCAATTGTTCGTTGTTTAATGGCGGATGCGAATCGGAGTTGCCGAAAAGACTCGACAGATGGCCGGCCACGCCCCCACCTAACTGTGCCCGAATGGCATTGATTTCGTCGATTTTCTGTTGCTCAAGCGGGGAGACAGCCCCCTCGTTGGCGTGTATTGGATTGTCGCGCGGAGATTCGTTTTGACGATTTGGTATCGGTTCAAAGGAACTAACCGGCGGCTGCATTGTCTCAATCTGTGCGGTTGCAATGGCGAGCACAGTCGACCACGAAACCAATATCGTCAGCAAAACAATGCTGAATTGCCGAATGGAATGCTGCTTGGTTAGGTGAATAATCATTGCGTTGGCGCGAAAATTGGTCATCGGATCGTCCTTAACTAAAACAAAAAATCGAGACCGGAAACATGGTCCCAGTGGGATACCTCATCGAGACCGACCTTCAAATTGTCGGGGAGTTGAACCAGGCTGAAGGGCGGATAAAGCCGTTTCAGCTCAATCATTCGATTTGTCGGAGATTCGAATATAACGAAGTTGCCGGTTATCAAGGAAGCTCAAAGCTTGGACGCTAGAATTTGCGGAATTGACGTTTTCGTGGATAAAAATTGACAATTTGTGGACCTCAAGAGTATCCTGTATATTACCTCCCGCTAACTTTATAGCGCTAACCCTCAACCCGACTGCGGAGTCATTGATGACCACCCCCCGTAACGCGATTTTCACGTGCACCTTGTTTAATGCACCAGAATGTCTGGTTGGGCGTTTTAATACCATGTTGGCTGTGATTGCCGTGGCCCTCGGCTGTTGTGCCATCACGACAGGCCAACAACCCGAAAAATTCACTCAGCTAAAAATTGCCGACCGCTATGCTCAGAAATCGCTCGGCCCGCGATTGATTACGGAAAAAGGAGCGCCAGTCTTCGAGGAATTGACGGAAGGTGAAATCAAAGAGATCACGAATCAAAATAAAGTTCCTCGCACAAACCTGTCCGCCGACAAAAGCAAAGTCAAGTCAATTCTGGATAGCAATAGCGACAGCAATAATCCATTGATCGGCGAATTTTTCGACGGCTTTGTGTTCCCAGAAATGACGCAATTGGATTATGAAAAAATCTCCAACCTCGGAGCCCAACGCAACGAGTTCTTCCGAGATTACCTGTCCAACAAATCCACTGGCCAATCGAGAAATCAGTTTATTGAATCGGTCGTTTTGCCGGGAATGAAGAAAATCTATGACAATGACCAATTGCATCCGGCAGCACGTCTAAACGCGGTCTATGTGATCGGTCTGCTCGATTCCGAGGCGGCCAACCGGGCGACCAATCAGAATCCGATCCCGTCGCAATCTGCACTCGATGAGCTCCTTAAGATTTACAGCGCGGAGCCCACGCCCGCGTTTTTGAAAGTTGGGGCGCTGGCTGGGATTCAACGCCATGTGGAAGTCGACGCCGCAGTCGGTGGTCAACTATCGGACGATAAAAGGAAAGCGATTGCCCAACAAGCCAACAATGTGTTGGATAATACCGCCGCCGGCCAAGCGAGCTGGGAAGCCGAACTGAATTACTGGCTCAAACGTCGCGCTGTGCAGATGCTTGGTTTGCTCAAGAGTGCGGAATCGCTGGACCGGTTGTTAGCCGTTCTGCAATCCGCGAACGACGGCCTGTGGCTCAGGTTCGATGCTTTGGAAGCAATTGGCAGACTCGATTTGACCGGCGTCAGCCCAGAGAAAATTTCGCAAACCACTTTGGCTGTTGCAAATTTTGTCGCGACCGGTCTGGATCTGGAAGCCAAGAAAATCGACCAAGGATTGACCGACCTGGTTTTTGACAACATGTTGTTCCAAGATCTGGATCTGGAGACCGCGGGCACGGATTGGACTTCAAAAAAACCGTTGGGAGGCGGAGGCGGCGGGCGAGGAACTGGACGAGGTGGTATGGGCGATCCGGGAGAAGGTGCTGGTTTAGGCATGCAAGACTTGGGAGGTGCCGGACTCGGTGGCCTAGGCGGTGAAGGAGGCGAAGGAGGCGAAAGGGGTGAATCAGGTGAAGGTGGGGAAGGCGAATTGGGCGGACTTGGTGGAATTGGTGGACGCGGTGGAAGCGGTGCAGGCGGTGGACGCGGTGGCGTTGCTGCCCAACCCGCTGCCAAAAAGGGAATTGTCGAATTGCCAAACTACCAGTTGAACGTCAGCCGTCGACGAATTAAGGCTCTGGCCTTCGCCGGGAAAAAAGTCCTAAAACTCGAATCCAAAGGGCTACATACCGCCGCAGACGAAGCGACCAAAAAGTTAATCGATGGGATTGTTCTCGATTTGAATCAATTGCTGATTGACTCAAATATAGGAATCAAGGACCTTGATATTGTCGAGGCAAAGAAGGAAGAGAACCCGATCGAGAAATCAAAAGACGAAGTTGAAACCAAGAGTATTTCTAAACAGCTCGCTGAGATGTGCGACCAGACCGCCGCCAAGCTGCAAAAACAGATTGCCCTCTCAAAGGGTGAAGAGAATGCAAATCCGTTGGCCGATCCCGCCACCGAAAATCCTCAAAGCCCTGCGGCCGTCCCAGGTGCGGATGGTGCTAACAACTCCGATGGCCCCAACCTCGGCAATTAGTCTTGCCGCCGCAGTCTTGCCAAACCGACTCCAACCAACTATCTCGGTCTGGCAATATCTACCAGCGGCTCACGCCAACTGAGTTCCTTTGTCAGCACGCTTGGCAGCGCTATCGCTGAATCGAATTGCCAAGGCGTAACTTCCGACGAAGACACTGGTGAAAACCAAATCACTAACCATTGTCGCACGGTAAAACGGCACTGCGGCAACGTAGCATTCGATCAGTCCGGCAAGCGTCATCGGATAGGAGCCATCTCCGCCAATGATCCACACGACTCCATTGGTCAATAGGTAAAACACGGTCGACATTGCCAGCGAAGCGCCGAAAAAACGAATTGGCCACCACCAGCCGCGCAATTCTAAACCTTGCCTCCGGCGAATCTCCCGCCCCAATACAATTGCCAACGCTAGCGACACATAGACCGAAATCATCAACGGCCAGGAATAGACTCCCAAAACCAAATCGGACAATACCATCACCGCAATCACGCCAATAACTGGCAACATCGAATTGCGAAAAAAGAAACCGCCAAACAAGACCATTGCTGCGACGGGTTTGAAATTTGGAATATCAGCCAGGAAAAACCGACTGGCAATTCCCAACGCAATAAACAGGACCAAAACCAACCATTCCGCGCGGGAAACATTTCGGAAAAACATGAGCTGCGATTTCTTTCTCAGGATGGTTGCGGGTATCGTATGATGTGCTGAATCCGCCTTAAATACCGTGGTATCACTCCTCAGTTGCCGGCGGGCGTTCCGTAAGAGCTTACCTTGCCGAACTGCGCAATCAAAGTGCTCTTTTCGAAAACCGGCACAACTGCGTTGAGAATTGGAACCGCACCTTAAACTACGTCCGACTTTTAGACCGAAATGGCTGCCAGAATGCTTCCCACCTTTACTTGCCTGCAAATTCGCGAAATCGAACCAGGTATCCAATTATTGACCATCGACCAGCCGAACAGTGGCGCAAACATTCTGAACAAGACGCTGTTTACCGAACTCGATCAAATGATGAAAGAGTTGGCCACTCAACCGGGCATCACTGGTTTGATTCTATTCTCGGCCAAACCCCAAATCTTTATCGCCGGTGCTGACCTTCACGCAATCGCGGAAAACCTGGACTGGCCCGACGAACCGATTGTCAAATTCTGCGAGCAAGGGAGAGCCGTGATGGCTCGGTTTAGCCGCTGTCCGTTTGTCACGGTCGCGGCGATTCACGGAGCCGCGGTCGGCGGCGGGTTGGAGCTACCCCTCTGGTGCGACTGTCGCATTGCCTCGGATGATCGTCGAACCCAGTTGGGATTACCGGAAGTCAAGCTCGGTCTAATCCCGGGCTGGGCGGGAACAACCCGCTTGCCGCGACTGATCGGGTTTGAGCCCGCCGCCGAATTAATCATCAGTGGTCGCCTGGTTTCCGCAACCGTGGCCAAAGATCTTGGATTCGTCGATGCAGTCGTCCCCAAGTCGGAGTTGTTAACGGCGGCCTGTCAATTGATTCGCCGCGTGAAAACGTCGGAGTCATTTGTGCATCACCGCCGCACAATCATGGGACCGGTGACCGAGCTCGGTCAGTTGGCCGCTGCCGTTAAACGATTGGGTGAACAAATTACCGAGAGCCGCGAGATCTTTCCGTTCGCGCCGACGGTGGCGCTGGAGCATTTGGCTCGTACTGCGACGCTGGATCAACCAGCCGCTTGGCGATCCGAATCAATTGCCATGGCTCAAGTGTGGGGCAGTCCGGCCAGTCGAGGACTGCTGAATCATTTTTTTCTGGTTGATCGAAACAAGAAACAGCCGGGACTGGTCGACACCTCTCTGACACCAACTCCGATCAAGAAAATTGGTCTCATCGGCGCCGGCGTGATGGGACGAGCGATTGCTGCACATTGCTGGCGGCGCGGAATTTCCATCTTGCTGTTTGATGCCGCACCGGATCTAGCAGCCCAGGTGGTAACAGAGTTGAGGGCAGAAAATGCTCAGTCGGACAACAGCATCGACGCCGTGACGGATTATCAATCGCTTGCCAATGTTGATCTGGTTATTGAAACGGTTGTCGAAACGCTCGGTGTAAAAACAAGTGTGTTGAAACAACTTGAAGCCGCCGTCGCCCCCAACACGATTCTCGCGACCAACACGTCCGCCATTCCGATCAGTCAGTTGGCCACGGCACTGAAACATCCGGAGCGATTTTGTGGAATCCACTTTTGTCATCCAGAATTGATGTCGTTGGTCGAAGTGGTCTGCGGCCAGGCCAGCTCCGAATCGGCGGTGGCGACAGCCGTTGGATTCGTCCGCCGACTGGGAAAAATGCCTGTCGCGATCAACGATGGGGCCGGCTTTGTGGTCAACCGTTTGTTGGCGGCGATGCTGGACCAAGCGTTGCGTTTGTTGACCCAGGGAGTTCCGATCGAGGAAATTGATGGCGCTCTGCGAGAATTTGGTTTTCTGGGCGGCCCGTTTGAGATTATCGATGTGGTCGGCGTAGACACTTGTTTATTTGCCGGCCGGACCATGTGGGAGGCCGGGCTGAAATGCGTTACGCTCTCGCCGATCTTGCCCCGCATGGTGAAACTCAAACGATTGGGTCGCAAATCGGGGGTAGGTTTTTATCGGTATCCGGTCGCTCGTGGCACAGGCCAAATCGATGCGGAATTGCCGCCGCTGTTGGCCAGCTATTTGAGCCCAGGCGACAAACCAATCAGCTTGACGCCGGCGGAAATCGTAAGCCAGGTTTTATCAGGCATGGTCTTGGAGGCGACTCGAATATTGGACGAGGAGATCGTCGCCGATTTTCGCGATATCGATCTCTGCGTAATTCATGGATTTTCATTCCCACAGCATCGCGGCGGTCTGTTGTATTGGGCCGATCAGGTCGGTTTGGAAACGATCAACCAGACGTTATTTCAAATCGCGGCACGAGATCCCCGCTGGGAACCCAGTGCGCTGCTGAAAGAAATGCGCGGCGCTGATCGAAAATTTTATGGATGACGTTTGACAAACCTTGGACGGCAAATTCAACGGGTTTTGAGGGCTCAACTATGGGTTTCCGAGAATTTCCGATGCGCTAAACTGCCCTTGAGGGGGGCGAAGCATTCTGTTAACTACGCCGGGTTCGGCATGCAACTCGGAATTCAAAATCAGATTGGAGTGCAAGAATCATGAAGTTTCAAATCAAACTCGTTGTGGTTTTCTCTTGCGGAATCATCATGGGCTGCGGTGGTCCGATATTCAATCGGGGAAATGTATCAGACAAACTTGTTCACATCGGTTACGGCAAGACGGTTAGCCGGGACTCGATAAATGACTTTGCCAAAAAACAGGGAGTGACCCGTGATGAGGCTGTCGTCACGCTTCGCGAGCGGGAGCTTTCCCGACAAGCTGTCGAACACGCAAAACAGTATGGGATCTCGGAAGCGGATGCGAGAAAACAAGTCGATTACGGCGGGCAACACCTGGAAATTCCGTTTCTTAATTCTTTGAATTATGTACCTGAGGCAAATGCCTCACGGTAGCCATTGGGGTGGCCTGATGAAAATGTTGTTGTTTGGGCATGCTATGCAGTTTAGTTTCTTGTGAATCCCACCGGCTTGTCCGGTGGATGGTTAGGCTTTTTGCTAGCCTGAATCACTTCAAAAAAACGTCCTCCCCCGCGATTTGCCTACGGCAAATCGCGGGGGAGGACGTTGGATGTGATGTTGCCCTTGGTAGTCGACAGCGCAACCATCCGCAG
>JANNPW010000098.1:0-39305 GCA_031400405.1 Mariniblastus sp. | reverse complement strand
TTGTTGCGGATTGGTTACAGGCTGAGATCGGTTACACTTCGATCTCGCTTAACTCCATACCCAGCAATGACTTGAGAAAGAAAAGCGTTTAAAAAAGTTGCATCTGACATGGGGTTGGTTCAGGATTTTTTCTGATTTGGCCAAGAAATATTTGCATCATTTCAAATTGTTTGTCCGTGATCGTCAAAATTCGTACTTCCCCCGCTGGCGGAAGTTGTTTCTTGACTCGCGCTAAATGTACGTCGGCGTTTTCGCGACTCGCGCAGTGACGTAAGTATACCGAATACTGCATTTGACTGAACCCATCTTGCAACAACGATTTGCGAAATTGTGAGTAATTTCGCCGCGCCCGCTTGGTTTCGGTCGGCAAGTCAAACATCACAATGATCCACATACATCGGTATCCGTTAACAAACATGAATCACCTGCTTCTACGGGAATGAAATCTGGAAAATCAAGTTGCCGAAAATTTCCTGCAAAGCAGTTTGCTAACGAATAGACGTAGCGATGCAACGTCGGCATCAACGGTCCCGTTTGTCCACGAAAAGTAACTCGCACGTTTAGCACCTCCAATAAAATTGCTTTCGTTGCTTGAGTTAACTCGACGTGGCCACGTTGGTAAGCCAAACGGGCATGCCAATCCACGATCGGGCGCAGGGGTTCCATTAAATCATCGGCCAAGCAAAATGCATTGCTGCGATTTTGATGATGAATTCCCAGGCTGGGCATCAGTCCGCCCGCCACGATCGCTCGCGCTACACCAGCTCTCAGAACGGCATAGCCATAATTCAAGATTGCATTGAGCCCAGCGCCTTGTTGATCGCGACGGAACTGAGCTGCCACGTTTTCACCGGGGCTGGAATCAGCCTTCAACCAATGGGACCAATACACTCTGGCGGCGGTCGCTTCCACGTTGGCCGGATCGCCACTGCGGACATTTTGCGCCAGGTCTAACAACTTTCTATAAGCCGGAGATTTCTCATCGAGAATTCTGGCTTGCGCGATTATTTTAGCAACCACCACTTGCTTCCAAAGTTGTTTGCAAAGCGGTTTGCTGGCGTTTATCTGATCTTTCAATCGCCAGACAACTTCGGAATGATCGGATAATGGTAGTAGCATGGCTACCGGAAGATGATCGCGTCCGCAAATTACAACCGCCGCATCGTGAGCCGCCAATTGAGCCAGGGCGGCATGCGAGTATGTCGCTTGGGGATGATCGACCAGCACGACACCGATGTCTTCACACGGGATGCTGCCAATCGTTTCACCATTTCGCTGTAGAATCAGCTGGGAATTGTGAATCGACAAATGAGCGGGTTCGCTAGAAATCTCAAGGGTGTGTTTGATCAAGGCGGTTGACTCACATTGCGACACGGAGAAGTAAATACCTCCATGCGAAACATGCTGACGCTTCCAGAATCCTCCCCTTACAATAGTTGGAAATCATTCCAATTCAATAATTGACTTCGGTCACGGTCGAATTAACGGGCGAACCCAAGTTGGCCAACGCGAGAGCGCGAGTTTTTAAGTTGCGCTGATTACAAGCCCGCAGCGCAAACAAGTGAATTTTTGGCGGGAAATATCGGCTTGCTCGCGCATCGGGCTTGTATTTCAATGGCTTCTTCGATCTGCGTGACTCGGTGTTTAGCGGGTGAAACGATCAATTTCGATAAAAATGTGCAACTTCAAAAAGCGCGAGCGAGTGAACCCGTTTTTCCCGGTAAATGTTCACTCGCTTGCGCATCGGGCTTGTATTAGCGTTCGCAATCTTTCCGACCGGGTTTTGAATGGCTCAATCGTTGGCCCAGCGAATTCGTCCTAAAGGGTCAACCGTTACCTTTTTGCCATTGAGGGTGTTGCAATTTACCGCAAATTTTTTGTAGTCGCTACTCTTTCGTGAATCGTTATGTTCGGCAAAGTAAATTTGTCCCTGAGTCGACGCAGCCGTTTTATAGGTCAGTAATTTCTCCTCACCTTTCCAATTTGCCAATAACATTTCCCGGCTTCCAAGCGACATGACAAACAGAGCATCAGGATAATCCGGGTGATTCCGCCGGATGATCGGCTCCTGGTTTTTCAAGCGCTGCATTGCTTCCAGCATCGTGACAAAAACGGCTTCGCGTTTGACTTTCCCTTTTACTTCTCGCTCGAAAATACAGAGATGGTGAGTTGAGCCTGGCTTAACGTAAGCCCGATCTTCATTCCGATCGGGACGGAGTTTTTGAATGGTCTTTTCGTTTTTAAGTATTCGCACCTTTTTGATCGGCACGCCGGAAGGCATAGTCATTTGGCTGAGAACTTCGGCCATCTTTTTTTTGTCAGGTTCTTTTTTTCTGCCGAACTCGATTCCGTTTGCTTTCAGTTTTTCCATGACCAATCGTTTGATCGTTTCGTCCCGGATTTTTTCGATCTCGTTCGCCGAAAGACTTATCAGTGGCTTGCGCACGACCCACTCGTCAGCTTTGTCGGTCTGCCCATAAACAGTTTCCTCATGCAAAGCACCGCAAACCTTGCGTTCCACGCGATGCGAAACATTCACGGCCGCAATTCGTTGTTTGACATCGTTGCGGAAATTTTCCCAGGGATCGAACAATACCTCACCATGTTTTTTCGCCCCGCCTGTTTTGACAATCTTGGAAAGCAGTTGTAACCGCGAGCGATTGGTCAACGCGATGACAATCGCATCAATCGCATGATGCCGATGATCCGCGCGATTCTTTTCGCCATCGCGCAGTTTCGAGGCTTCATGCCACGCCGGACTATCCGGCAGCTCGGACAGGACCGTTTCCAAACCCCAATGCCAGCGCAATTCTGCCGTCAATTGCCCTTTCAAACCCAGTACATCATGTTCTTGTTCAAAGAGACACCGCAAATATTCAGCAGTCGCTTTTGTCAGGTAACTCGTATCGTTCAGTTGTCGCGCAATAAAGTCATCCAGATCCAGCTCTTTTTGAATGAAGCGACGATATTTCGCGTAAGGCATTTTGCCGCTTCGCATCAATCTGCCAGCGCGCTGACAAATTTGGTCATACTTTTCACGATCGGAACCGGCCAGCCATTGGTAAGGCGTCAGATCACCCTTATTCGCGTTTTCGGTCCGCAAGCAAACCGCCTTGTTCATTTGAGAATCATCAAGTGTCCTGGATCGAGGCAGAATGTGATCGACCTCGATCCCGCCACTGTTACTAAAAAGTTGTGAAAAGCTGATTTGTTGGCCCGAGTAAATACAATGATAATCTTGCTCTTGCCATAATTGATGTTTGAGAATGGCATCGCGATTGGGGCGAATTCCGTTTTTTTGCAATTCGTCGGCAATATTGCTTCTGGCGTTCTCTCGGTCACGCATCATTTTGGTGTGTTCATTTCGACGCACTTTTCCTTGTTTGACTTCACGAGTCATTTCAATATGCACCGCATCGGGTTTTCCATGCTCCCGAATAATCGCGTTCACGACTCGTCGAACCTCGGTCAACGAACGCTTAACGACGGGATTGGGAATGTCACCAATCGGAGAATTTTTAACGCGTTGTGGATTCGGCAATTGATCGAAAATCCGACGTTGCAATTGGTCACGACGATAGTACCCAGCGGCATGCATAGCCGAGTCTGTTTCGTCGTTAGCCATGTATCTTAAGCCCTGCTCCAAAAATGGGAGTAGTTTATCGAGTGCCATGCGACTCAGACTTCCATAGCCAGGGGGAAAATCAATCGCCAGTAAAGCATCGGCCTGTTGGGGCTCGATTTTCCAGTGATTTACCAACTGCACAAGCATTGCTTGGTCGTCTTTTTCAGCGTCGAGCAAGTATTGAACAATCGCTGTTTTTTCCGATTCCGGGCGGTCATGCCAATCGGGTCCAAGGACTCCCTTGGCCGCCAGCAACGCATCGATCGTTGCACCTTTAACTTTCGATCGCTTGCCTCTTTCAAGATTAAATTTGACGGATTCAAGAAATTCAAGACACTTTCGAATTTGATCGAACGTCATCTCATTTCGCCTGCTGAGTTCCTTGACCAGTCGTTGTCGTTGCCAGGGTTCCAATGAGTTCTCGTCGGACGTTTCGGGGTTGACATATTTCAAATTGTTAATTTCCTGCAACAGGCGGAATCGTTGATATCGCCGATCTGAAACAGGGCATCGTTTTTGTTTCGGTTCAAGTTCACATAAACCAATCACTGATTTCGGCCAGTACATTGGACGTTGAAAATATAACAAGCCGAAAATTCCGAAAGCCTCGACGGGAGATTCCGCTCTCGCCCGCCGTTGGGGTTTAATCGGATAGCCTTCTTTGCCGATCCGCCCATACTTCAGTTTTTCCGTTAGCAAGTCAGCATGAAACGTCGACTGGACTGCCCACATCGCTTCGAATTCATCAAGATATTGTTTTCTGGAGAGATGACGAGTTCGGACATGATCATTTTCAGCGGGTGCAGCATGATCCTTGACCATTAATTTATGATGTAACCATGCGCCGATCGTGGGGTGTCCCGATTCTTGTCGTTCCCGATCGTTTTCCTGGATCTCGGCGAGCATTCCTTTGACTTCGGCATCAGTGCGATCTTTTTTCCGATTGGACTGAAATCCACGTCGTTGACAGAGATGCAAAAACAACCGCCCGATTTCAAAGGGAGTCAGTTTTTCGCGCAGCCCACGAGAACGTAATTCGTAGGGATCCAACTGACAAAGCTCGTCCAGTTGAGCTGGTTCCGAGGGCAACAAGCCAACTTGCACCAATGACTGTTGTAGATACCGACGTCGGCGATTTCGACGTTGAGTTTGTCGCCGCATTCCACGAGCGACTCGACGAGTTTCGTTTGGCGACGACTCTTTACTGGTATCAAAAGCGTCAACGCCCTCTGGGAAGACCCGGACGCCAAGGTCAACAATTTTTGACTTCTCAGGATCCTTAAAATCATCTTCGACCAAAGCCCAACCGATAGAATTCGGTCCTAAATCCAACCCTAATACCCGTTGTCCCATGACATAAATCTCCCAGTTTGCCGGTCTTGTCGGGTGGATTCACGCGCGAATTGGCATGATTTTGACAGAGTTGACAAGAAGTTAAGAGTGTAGTACCATGTTGGCAGTGTAACCGATCTTGGCCTGTAATACTTTTCGTAACAAGAAGAAAAATTCGCAGGCAACGCTCTAAGGGGCGACCACCGCAGCTCTTCGGATCTGCGGTTTTTTTATGTTTGGATTTTCAAAAAAGGCCGGTAATTCGTCGTCACAGTTCCGAATTTTAGTCGTTTTATGCGGTTGCCAATCTTTTCGGTTTTGGTATACTCCGTGGCTCGAAACGTCTTAGATTACTCAGGAAAAACCCGGATATTGTTATGGCACGCGTTTGTGAAGTATGTGGAAAAGGCCCGCAGATGGGCAACTCAATTGAAACGCGCGGTAAAGCCAAATACCTCGGGGGAGTGGGTACCAAGATTACTGGCATTACTCGTCGGCAGTTTCGGCCAAACTTGCAACATGTGCGAACCGCTGTGCCTGGTGGTGGTACCAAGTCGATGCGTGTTTGCGTGCAATGCATTCGCAGTGGTGCCATTCGCAAGACCGTCAAACAAAAGCCTTTCAAACTGCCTACTAGCTAGTAGTTTTCTGTTGCTAGTGGACCTCCCGCTGCTGGAATGGGGACGTCACGATGTCTGACTCCATCGATCGCGAAACAGCGATGCAGGTTGCTCGGTTGGCGCGGATTCACTTGTCGGACGATGCGGCCTCGGAGTGCCAACACCATCTCTCACAAGTCCTCGCCTACATTGGCAAATTAAACGAAGTTCAATTACCAGAAAACGTGCTGCCGTTTTTTGGAGCCACGGAATCGGTCAATGCGGTTCGCGCCGACTTGCTGGTCAACAGTTTTCCTCGTGAAGTGATGTTGAAAAACTCACCCGATACCGATGGCGAATTCTACCGCGTCCCGCCGGTCTTCAAGTAACTAACCAGGGATGAGTCGCTTGAACCGGGAGATTGCCAGACTATCAGCCGCCGAAATCGTCCAGCACATTGCCCAAGGCAATTTTTCCGCGACCGAATGTACGCAGCATTTTCTGGATGCGATTGATCGCGCTAACACACGGTTGAACGCCTTGATTACCGTGGCGGGCGAACAGGCACTGGAATCTGCTGCCGCGATCGATCAACTCGTTCAATCGAAAAAAAAATTGGGTCCGTTGGCAGGCTTGCCGATCGCGATCAAGGATGGAATCTGCACCGCCGGTTTGCGCACGTCGGCTGGCTCCCGAATGTTGCAGAATTTTGTGCCACCCTACGACGCCACGATCGTCAAACGGCTCAAAGACGCCGGCGCGATCGTGATTGGCAAGACCAATATGGATGAGTTCGCCATGGGGAGTTCGACCGAAAATTCCTGTGTTGGACCGACGCTCAATCCGTGGGCGACGGAATTTGTCCCCGGCGGCTCAAGCGGCGGTTCGGCAGCCTGCGTGGCGGCTGATTTGGCGCCAACGGCGATTGGCTCGGATACGGGCGGCTCGATTCGACAGCCGGCAGCGTTTTGCGGAGTTACCGGTCTGAAACCGACTTACGGACGCGTTAGCCGCAGTGGTTTGATTGCCTTTGGCAGCAGCCTCGATCATATCGGTCCGCTGACTCGTTCCGCAGCCGATGCGGCGTTGATTTTGACCACGATCGCCGGTCATGATTCGCAGGACTCGACCTCGGCCATGATAGATTCAGGCGACTATTCGACGGCACTGGACGAATCGATCAAGGGTTTGAAAATCGGCGTTTGCCGAGAACATTTTGGTGCTGGTTTGAATCCGGAAATTGATATTGCAATCCAGGAAGCGATTCGCGTGCTGGCCGATCGCGGTGCGCAAATTGTTGAGACGTCGCTGCCTCAAACGGAATTCGCCGTTCCCACCTATTACGTGATTGCGTGCTGTGAAGCATCCAGCAATCTCGCGCGTTTTGATGGTGTCCGTTATACGCACCGAGAACCCGGTGATGACCTGGAGCAGATGTATTGCCAGACTCGAGCGGCTGGCTTTGGTGCCGAAGTCAAGCGCCGAATCATGTTGGGTACGTTTGCTCTCAGCTCGGGATATTACGATGCATATTATTTGCGAGCCTCCAAAGTTCGGCGGATCATCAAACAGGATTACGATGTCGCGTTAGAGAGCTGTGATCTGATTCTCGGCCCAACCACTCCCACGGCGGCGTTTCGATTGGGTAAACACACACAGGATCCCTTGGAAATGTATTTGGCGGATATCTATACGGTTTCGGCGAATCTGGCAGGAGTACCAGCGATCTCGGTGCCCTGCGGATTTTCCAAAGCGGGATTGCCGATCGGAATGCAATTGCAAGGGCGCGCGTTTGCGGAATCAACTTTGCTGCAGGTCGCCCATCAGTATCAACAGCAGACGGATTGGCATTTGCGACGTCCTGTTTTTTAATCAACCTTCGTCGCGTCGCGAGAATGATACGAGAACACGATGTCGGGATCGTTGGCCTTATACGGTACGTGGAGCTGTAAACTATGAATCAAACCACTTTCGACCGGTCGACCATCAGGTTTCAGGATGTTACGACCGTGATTGGACTGGAAGTTCACGTGCAATTGCAAACTCAGACCAAACTGTTTTGTGGTTGCGCCACGACGTTTGGCGGCCAGCCCAACACACAAACCTGCCCGATTTGCTGCGGTCTGCCGGGGACGTTGCCGGTGCTCAATGCGCGAGCGTTGCAATTGGCGATCAAGACAGGGTTGGCGCTCAACTGCGAAATCGCCCGCCATACCAAATGGGATCGGAAAAATTACTTCTATCCCGACCTGCCCAAGGGATATCAGATCAGTCAATTCGATCAACCGATTTGCGGAGCAGGATACTTGGATGTTTCGGATTCCAAAGCCGCGTTTCCGGCCCGCAGAATTCGGTTAGAACGGGCACACCTCGAGGAAGACGCTGGCAAGAGTCTCCATGACGAATCGCCGCGTGGAGGTCGATCCAAAATCGACTTGAATCGCGCGGGGACGCCGTTGTTGGAGATCGTAACCAAGCCCGATTTTCGATCTGCCGCCGAAGCGAAAACATTTCTGGTGGAGTTGAAATTGATTCTCGGCTATCTCGGCGTTTCGGATTGCAACATGCAGGAAGGAAGTCTGCGATGTGATGCCAATGTGAATTTGCATGTCGCTTGCGATGGAGAGATCATTGCGACTCCGATTGTCGAGATCAAGAACTTGAACAGTTTTCGCGCTGCCGAACGGGCCATCGAGTTTGAAGCGGAACGCCAATTCGGCGCTTGGCAAAAAAGCGGAGCCACGATTAACGACGCACCCAAACAGACACGCGGCTGGGATGACAACATCCAAGCTACTGTCTTGCAACGCGAAAAAGAAGAATCGGCCGACTATCGGTATTTCCCGGATCCGGACTTGATTGCCTATCACACTGCGGATGCGGAAATCGAATCGCTCCGCGAACAGATCGGCCTATTGCCAGCGGAATTGCGCACGTTGTTGACCACGACGCACCAGCTTAAACCCTCTGATGCCGACGTGATTGTCGGTCAGGGCAGGGGAGTGGTGGAATTTTTTCTGGAAATGGCCGCCGGTTGCGGAAACAGTCGGATTGCCGCGAATTGGGTAGGGCAGGAAGTCCTCCGGTATTTGAACGAAACCAACACCACGATCGAGCAATATCCGGTGACGGTCACGGAGTTTGTTGAATTACTGGCACTGATGAGCAGTGGCCAAATGGATCAAACGCGTGGCAAAAGCGTGCTCAATGAGATGACCGAATCAAAGTCCGGTCTGGCATCCGCAATCCAGAAGCTGGGTTTTGTCGCCGTCGGAACCGAAGAAATGCGGCAATTGGCCGAGCAGTTGATTGCCGAGAATCCGGATTTGGCTCAACAGATTCGCGATGGCAATGTCAAAGCGATTGGCGCCTTGATTGGCAAAGCGCGTAAGTTGAATCCGAATGCAAATCCTGGTGTGCTCAAAACCGAAATTCAAGATTTGTTGATTTAGTCCATGGTTCGCCGGCCGGTCCCCGCAGCCGAAAGACCCGGCTTGAACGTTCCGTGGATTTCCAACCCGGTTGCTTCCGGATAAAATCAGACCCAAACGCAGCAACCATTTCCGGGAGCATCAATCTTGGCGAATCGAATTCAAGGACAAGTATCACGAATCAGTGAAACGGGCAGCTTGATTACGGATATCTCAGTCGATCAATTGAAGGAAGCACCGCGCGACGAATCATTGACTGTGAAATTCGGCGATCATGAAACGTTTGGGTTGTTCCCGTCCGAGCATGGCCAACCGGACGCGACGATGGTCGCGACGATGGGAAGCAGTGGTTGCGTGGAAATTGAAATCGTCGGAATCCCACTCGCGGAAATGTTGGGAATCCGCGTCGGCGAAAAAGTTATCGTGAAGTGGTGATTCAATCGCAGCGCGGGTCAACGCCGCGAATCTAACGTTTGGCTTGAGCGACCCCTTTACGTCGCGCGGCGCAAGCCATTCGATAGGCTTCTTCGTCGCCGTGTTGATGAACGGAAAATGATCTTGTTTTTCGTTGACCCCGGCCATCGACCCATTGAGCGATCCAATACCAGTATTGATATTCAAAATCACCCCGATGATCTTTTTGTTGGTGCAATCGCACGCCGACAATGCCCGACTGATTTCGGATCGAAGGAGTCAGCGCCCGTTCCTTGACCGTAAACTTGCGGGATTCGGCTACTAATTCATCGCGGAATTTTTTAGCCGCATTTAAGGCATTCCGATTTCCATCGTGCAGACTGTCCGAAAAAAACTTGGCAGTTTTCTCGCCGCGTCGTTGTATGCGAACTTCCCAACCGCAATACTTCGTGGCATTGGGACCAGGCGAGACAATCCGGGAGATATTTCGGCGCGGATTTTTTCGGGCCATGGCGTGAAAATATCAGGTCGAACAGGTGGGTCCAAACCGGCAATTGGGTTCGCCCTAAACGCTAGTAGTCAGGTTGACGAACCGATTGCCAAGTCTAGCGGTCAACAGATTCGTTGACTAGTCTATTGGGCCGAGGTGCGGAATCCATTCGGGCCGCCAGCAATTCGCTTGTCGGCATCCAGCGGCCAACAGGCGATTTGATATCCATTTTCGTAAAGCCAGTTTTTAAGCTGGTTGTATTGCGTGTAGCTATCCGGATAAATCCACAGTGAAACGGTGGTCTTGCCTGGTGGATATCGGCGCAAGACCGACTGAAACTCCGAGTTGTCGCCGAGCGCTTCGTCGACAGTACTACCGAGTGCCTCACTGGAAGGGAAAATTGAAAACCCCTCGAAGCGAATCGCTGTTCTTTCAACAACTCCCTGCGGACTCGATTGTTGCATAACGGCTGCCGCGAGCTCGTATTGCAGGCGGAAATTCTGGATGGGGCCGACTGTTTCGACAATGTGGCTGGATTGTTGCAGTTTTTCCGCTTTGACTTTCCATTCCGATTTCATCCGGCTCACCAATTCGTCGAGCGGCACATACGCGAGTTTGCCACCGCGCAATTGAAAGTGGATCTCCTCCGAAAAGACAGTTTTGGCAATCGGGTTGGGGAAATGCTCGATCACTTCCGACTTCGGTTGGCTGGCGGCGGCGACCGCATTGAAGGCAATATTTTTCTCGGCCAATTGTTGTTCCAACATCCGTTGCTCGGTGCGTCGATCGAGTTCGGCCTGTTGTTGAATGCTCAGTTTTTGTCGACGTTCCAGTTTTTGTCGTTCCAACTGTTGCTCGACCATTTGAATTTGGACCAACATTTGATGCCGCAGGTCGCCCAGCTGCAAATTGACGACCACTTGTTCCTTGATTTGTTCTTCCAATTGCTGACTGTCAAGTTCCAACTTGGTGGCATGAATTGCGGTCGACTCCAGTTGAGTCTGAATGTCCAGAATTTCTGCGGAAAGATCGCTGGTGGGTTCGGCAGGCTGCCAAGCAACTTTGGCTTGGGCGCCGACGACGACGACCAGGATAATCAAGACGCCGACGAGATTGGCGACGACGTCGAGAAAGGAATCCTGTCCGGCAGTGATTTGTTTGACGGCCATCACTGAGATTCCTTTACCTCGACTCCACTGTCATGTAACACGCCCCGCAGTTTTTCAAAGTTCAATTCGCCGCCAGGCAGGACACTGATCCGCAGTTCGGGTTTCCAAAAACTGCGGTCCCCGGAAAGTCCCCACGATTCAATTTGTCGCCAGATTTCGTTGATTAACGGATCGACACTGGTTGTGATGTCATCGCCAATCGGAATTGTTTTTTCCGTGCCGAGGGCCGACCGAATTTCCAATTCGTTTTCGCTACAGACGACTCGAATGGGTCGGACATAGCCCGTCGCTCCGGGGGTTTGCGTCGGCAACGCCCATTGTTTGCCGCGGGTCTTAGCCAGATTCATGTGTTCGTAAGGGCTTTTCATTGCCCCGGCATTTTGTGCATTACTTTCGCCGGCCGTCGCGCTGTTGCCGTTGGTCTGAATCGCTGCGGCTTCGGAATCGGATTTTTGATCGGAGTTCGAATCGTTAGCCGGGAACTCATTCGAGGTGGAATCGGCAGCTCGGTGCATACTGGCTTGGACAGTGTTGGCCGAGGATGAATCACCTAAACCTCGATTGCCCTGCGCTGCCAACGCAGAATTCGCCACAAAACCACCATTGGGTCCGGAGGCCGTCAGGCCCGGTCGCTGATTCGCCTCGCGTGGCGACGAACCCTGTCCGAGACGATTGCCGAGCGCTCGTTGTTGGGCGGCCCGGCCGGCGACCATGCTTCGCTGTCGAATTTTCGCTTCGTCAACTACGGCTTGCACTTCCTTTTTTAACTGCTCATCGGCTTGGCCAAAGTCCAAAGTCTTGTGGGCTTCGATCATCTCGTAACCAAACTCGTCTTCCCAGCTGGCCATGGCGTGCCGGGCGAGGGCATACGTTTCCGCTCCATCGGGACGGACGACTAACAATGGATAGGGGCTGCCGGTATCGCCATCGAGATCATGTTTCTGGCGGTATTCACGAATCGCCAGCAAAGCAGCATCCAACATGTTGCCAGGTCCAAGCGGTGTGGAAAATTCGGCTTTGAGTAATCGAATTCCCAACGGTTGAATTGTTAATGCGTCGGCGGTGCATTCAATAAAAATTGGGCGGCGAAACGTTCCGCCGTTGCCGGCGTGGGGCACAATCGAGTACGTGACGGTCGCATTATTCTGCGATTGGGATCGAGTGGTTTCCAGGTTGGCGTCAGCCACGAGAATTTGCCGTTTCAATTCGGCAATTCGCGCATCGGTTTTTGTTAGATCGACCTCGGTTGGTACGTCTTGATCGAGCGTCAGCAGGGCAGCACTCAATTCGCTAATTCGCTGTTTCAGTTTTCTGATTTCGACTTCCAGGTGACCACGATGTTCGCGGACGCCGACCAATCGCGACAGCGAATCGGGGCGCATCAACGCTCGGGCTTCAATCTCGACGGCGCGTTTTTCGAATTCGAAGGTCAGTTCATCCAGTTCCGCTTGCTGTTTTGCCTGTCGCTCTCGACTGGCCGCAAGTTGTTTCGATCCTTGCATATCCGCCGAGCGCACAGAAAACACCAACAAGACGATCAAGACGCCCATCGTACAAATCAGCACGGCGAGAAACGGAAACAGCGCTACACCCAGTATCACTCGCTTCGTACGACGACGTCTCATGCGGATTTTTTCAAAAACGGAAGGACTATTTCTGGAACGTTGCTGGCGTAGTCATTGCCTGCATCAAAACTCAAGTCCGGAATTTTCGAAGTCGGGAAAAGGAGAATGTGATTATCAAAGTTCGTCACCTCGGTCGCATCGTGCTGGTCCCATGAGTTGGAAGTATCATGAATGGAAGTTGCTGTGTGCAATTGCCTGGATGATTCAGTTGCTTTGTCCGACTCGACCGGTTGGGCTAAATTGCCAACCACCGAGGACAAATCGGCCAGTGCTTCCCGCAGAAGTTGGGTTTGCTCAATCGCGTTTTGGTTCTTGCTGATCGCCGGTTCGAAGAGCGCAGTCTCTTCGGTTTGAGTGATCAGTTGGCAAATCAAATCTGTTTGTTTCGCCAATTGTTGTTGGTGCAGCGCCATCAGCCGCGCATTGTCCGACAACAACACTTGCCATTGTTCCCAACGGTGGGTCATGGAGTGATCAGCCTTTTCAATCGCGGTTCCCAGATAGTGTGCAAGATCGGCCACACTAACGTCGATCGCCGACGACAACTTGCTTTCGATTTTTCCATTAGCGTCGGTCAGCGAATTCGTCCAAGCTTCCTCGGCGGCCCGAATGGAATGACGCCAGATCTCGGTTTGAGTTTCAACCGCAACTTTTAGAGCGGCAACAATGTTCTCGCCAAGTTGAGCATCCGACTGAATCGCATGGCTGGATTCAACCGCCGTCACATCAAACTGATTGGTGATTTCGTTGCGGGCTCGTTGGTCAACAACTTGTAACAGTTGCAATTCGAATCGTTCGATCAGAAACTGAACGAACATCAACATCATCGACAACATCAAAGCCAATGCGGTTGTATCAAAGGCCACATAGAGACTACTCTTTAGTCCGTCCATCATCTTTTGAAAGTCATTGTCAGGACCGACCGTGATCCCGCCCAGCGCCTGTGAAATCCCCAACACAGTCCCCAAAAAACCCAACATGGGTATGGCCCAAATCAAGATTTGTGCCAAGGCATATCGCTGTTGTTGCCGTTCGACGTCGAGGTCTCCAAGGTACTTCAGTTCCTCTTCCACGCCGGTTGCCGATTCGTTTCGGTAGATCGATTGCAAGGCGTTGGCGATGCGTTGATACAAATAGTGCTCATGCATCCAAGTCGGCAATTGCAACATCGCCTGCCCGCAAGCAACGGCATGGTCGACTGGCGAGACCGTCGAATCCAAGGGGGGCTCCAAACAGATTTTTCGTTCTGCGCGATACTGCTCAAAGACGTTATAACCAATTATCAACAATGAAACCAATCCAACCAGGAACATGGCCATAGTGAGTTTGTTAACCCAATGTCCGATCAGGTAACGCACGGTAACTTCGTCGGTAATGAACTGGTTATCAATGATGGCCAACATGCCCAAGTAGAGCGATGACCCGATGCAAACCGGAATAACCAGCGATGGTAAAACTTCAATCCAGCTAATTGATCGCTTCACGTTGTTTCTCGATAACCGATTCATGATTGACCCGGCGCGTCGAAATGGCATTCCGCGCTGAGTGTACGCCATGGTCTTGTAATCGGCAAACTCACCGTGATCACTACAAATTATCTGACCGATATGGCACCGATTCGGCGAGATATTCCGAATCGGCGAAAAACCTCACGGAACGGGTGAAATTTGTGCAATTGTTAAAATTTGACAAAGTTGGCCATCGTTACCGTCGATGACAAAGGGGTATCCAGCGATACAACAGAGAAATCCCAGGGGGGACAGAGCCCGGATTGGCCGCAAGGTCGTCCGGGTTTTTTGTTTTTTATGCTGCCAAAAGCCATGAAGATGCCAAATCAGATCGCCAAAGGCGAGTTGGGTTACAATGCTGGCATGAATATGAATGCAACGTCTAACCGCTGGCAGTCCTGGTTACAGCTCGCGAGAATATCAGCGCTCCCTTCCGCGATCTCGAACATATTGTTGGGATTTTTACTGGCGCAAGGAAGTTGGATGCCCGCTGTGGAAATGCTGTTTTTGGTTTTCAGCTCGGCCAGTCTGTACGTTGCGGGAATGATTTTGAATGATGTTTTTGACGCCGACATCGATTTGATCGAGCGACCACACCGACCGATTCCCAGCCGCCGGATCAATTCCCGCAGCGCCTTTGTGGCAGGAATCAGTTTGTTGTTGAGTGGAATTTTATTTGCCGCGATTGCGGGTTGGTTGGTGGGTCCCAATTCAATCAGCAGTCTATTGCGACCAACGGGGATTGCGAGCACTCTCGCGATTTTTATCTTGTTGTATGACGGCTGGTTGAAAAGAACGCGGCTGGCCCCGGCCTTGATGGGCGGCTGTCGCACGCTCAATCTTTTGTTGGGAGCGAGTACCATTGACGTGTCCCAACAATCGATCGGCGAATGGTTGGGATTTAGTGGATTGGTCTGGTGGGTGGCAATTTCGCTGGGAGTTTATGTGACAGGAATCACGATGTTTGCGAGGAAGGAAGCGGTTTTCAATCAGAATCGCGGTCCGTTAATCACAGCGGCGCTGGTGGTTGGAATTGGAATTCTCGGTATGGCGTTCGTTAATTTGGTTCGTCCGGCCGGCACGGAAGTTGATCGTTCCATGAGGACCATGTTTCCGCTAATAATCGGGTTGATTGGCTTGCCGATTTTTCGACGAATCGCAGCTGCTCTGACGCACCCGACACCCCTTGGCATTCAAACCGCGGTCGTGACCTGTTTGCGAAGTATAATCATCCTGGATGCTGCGTTATGCTTTATGTTTGCTCCCCAACAACCGCTATTTGCGCTGACCGTGGTCGGATTGTTAATTCCGGCTTTGCTGTTGGGTCGCTGGCTGTCGCCGACATGACACCGGTGATTCAAACAGGTGTAATTACTCTGTTTTCGGTGATTGGTGTAATTGTCGCAATTAAAGTTAATATCCAACTCACCCCCTGAATGACTCATGCTGATTGGCTACAACACGAACGGAATGGCGCATCATGATCTGATGGATGCTTTAGAACTTCTGTCAGTAACGGGTTATCGCAGCGTCGCGTTGACGATCGATCATGGTTTTCTCAGCCCTCGCGATCCGCGCAGTGCTGTCGAATTGCAACGGGTGAAACATTGGTTGCTGGAAAACAAGATGGCCAATGTGATCGAAACCGGCGCTCGGTTTTTGTTAGACCCGCGGCACAAACACGCACCCACGTTACTGGATGCGGATACGGATCGAGTTCAAGCTCGAGTGGATTTTTACAAATATTGTATTGATCTTGCCGTGGAATTGAACAGCGATTGCGTTTCGCTCTGGTCCGGCATTCGGCCGCAGGAGATTGCGTTCAATGCCGGATTGGAGCGATTGGTGAAAAATCTGTCCACGGTGATGGATTACGCCGAGTCTCGAAACGTTGTGATCGGTTTTGAACCCGAGCCTGGTATGTTGATTGACACGACGGGTCGATTCGAGCGCTTGCTGCATCTGATCGATTCGCCCCGTTTGATGATGACGATGGACATTGGGCACTTGTTTTGTCTGAGCGAAGTTCCAATCGCAAATTACATCGAACGCTGGTCCGATCGATTGATCAATATTCACATTGAGGATATTCAGGCAGGAATACATGAACATCTGATGTTTGGCGAAGGGCAGATCTATTTCCCACCGGTGATTGAATCATTGCTTTCGGTGGGATACAACCGCGGCGTGCACGTCGAACTCAGTCGGCATAGCCATAATGCCGCAGAAATCGTGGCTGCCGCTTTTGCGTTTTTGAATCCGATCATCGAAGACGCGAAAACGGGCCGGCTACTGGACTAAACCCTGCTTGTGCTTCAGTTGAATCCATTTCCATCGTTTTCAGAGACGTACCATTGAAGCCAATCTGTGTGATTAATGTTGTTGGATTGACGCCCCGCTTGTTGCCGGATGCGCCGCAATTGAGAAATTTAGTGGCCTCGCCGGGTTTCGGTCAGCGTGACTGGCGCAGTCCGCTGCCGGCCGTTACGGCGACATGTCAGGCGACGATGTTGACGGGATTAGCGCCTCGCGAACATGGCATTGTGGGCAATGGCTGGTACTATCGCGAAACGCAGGAGATTCGGTTTTGGCAACAAGCCAACTCGCTGATCCGGGGCAAACCGTTTTATGATGATTTTGAAACAGCCAACATGTTCTGGTGGTTCAATCAATCTTCGTCGGCAAAATTTAGTGCCACGCCCAAACCGCACTATGGTTGCGATGGCTCGAAAGTGTTTGACATTCTCGATCATACCGATTGCCAATTGGTTCAACGCCTGGGCCCGTTTCCATTTTTCAGTTTCTGGGGCCCGCAGGCGGGTTTGCCGGCGTCCCGTTGGATTGCGGAAGCCAGTTCAATCGTCATGAAAGAAAAACGTCCGACGATCACGTTGGTTTATCTGCCCCATCTGGATTATGACTTCCAACGTTGGCCGACCCGATCGGCTGCTCGGGTGGCGGAAGTCGATGCTTGTGCGGCCACCGTAATCGAATCTGCCCAGTCGATCGGGGCGACCCCGATTGTGGTGTCCGAATATGGATTGTGTTCTGTGAGTCGCCCCATTCACATCAATCGCGTGTTTCGCGAGGCGGGTTGGTTGCAGGTTCGCGGTGGACCGTTTGGTGAAATGTTGTTGCCCGGCGAGTCGGCCGTGTTTGCTGTGGCCGATCATCAACTTGCCCATGTCTATATTCGTGACGCGAATCGCAAAGACGAAGTGCGAAAAAAACTGCAAGCCATTCCGGGCATTGCCCGAGTGGTTGAACCGGCGGAACTAGAACTCGATCACTCCCGGAGTGGCGAATTGATCGCGCTGTCCGAACCCGATTCATGGTTTACCTATTATTATTGGCTCGATGATAGTTTGGCTCCCGATTTCGCCAGGACGGTCGATATCCATCGCAAGCCGGGTTATGACCCCTGCGAGTTGTTTATGACGAGTAAGTGGCGCGCGATCCGGAGAGTCCTGCAAAAAAAACTGGGATTCCGTTACTCGATGGACGTGATCCCGCTGGATGCAACGTTGGTTAAGGGAAGCCATGGCTTGCACCCCAGCGACCCACAAGATGGGCCACTGATCATCGGTCCTGGAAACCTCCCGGCCGACATGGCGAGTTTTCCGGATTATGTTCGCGGACAATTAGCGAATCGCTAATGGAATCTGGCGGTTGAACCTACTGAATCACCAAGCACCCTTGATCGGCCAGCGCGTCTTCGAGATCGTACAACGTGTCTTCGCTCATCTTGGTATGCGAGATGTTGAGATACTTCAAATTTTTTAAACCCATCAAAACCCCGGCGTCACGATCGGTAATTTCATTGGAACCGAGGTGCAGCCAGGTCAATTGAGGCATGTTCTTCAGCAACGCAATTCCGTTGTCGCTGATTTTGGTCTTGTCCAGATTCAGCCAACTCAGGTTTTTTAATGTTACCAGAGATTCCACCAACGAATCGGAAACATTGGTGCTCCACAGATTCAATTGTTGCAGTTGCTGCATTTTCGCCAAATGAGGACCAGCGGCATCGGTAATTCCCGGTGAATTGGTTTCGCTGAGATCCAGTTTTTCCAGTTTGGGCAGGTTTGCCAGGAAGGCAATTCCCTGGTCGGTCAGTTTGGTATCGCGCAGATTCAAATTGCCGATATTCGGTAGTTGCGACAGAACTTTCAAACTTTCGTCGCCAATCGCCGTGCGAAACAAATGAACTTCCGTGAGCTGTTGCAAGACCGATAATTTTTGCATGCCGGCATCCGTTACGCGCGTGTCATTGAGCCCGAGAACTTTCAAGTTCTTCATTGTCGCGACAAATTGCATTCCATCGTCGGTGATTTGCGGTCCCCAAACTTTGAGAAAACTCAGATTCGGAAGTTCCGCGAGCGACTTCAGTCCGGCATCCGACACTCGGTTACAATCGCTCAAGTCGATCGCGCGCAATGATTTCAGGTTCTGCAAATGAGCCAGCGCTTCATCACCGATTCGCGTTTGACCACAGCGAAGTTGCTGCAGTTTTGGAAACTTCGCGATGACTTCCATCGCTTCATCCGACAACGTGGCCCGAAAGAGTTGCAAAAAAGTTAATTGTTTTAATGTTGCGAGTTTTTCGAGATCCGCCACAGCGGGGGACGAACGATCAAGTTCCAGATGTTTCAAATTCGAAAATTGCGCGACGATATCATAGGTGGCGCTGGATGTCTTCGAGCCGTTGAGCACTAGTTTTTCCAGTTGCGTGAATTCGGGAATCCGGTTCATGACTTCATCGGACAAATTGGCATCGGTCAAGTCGAGTTCGATAACAATTCCGACCGCATTTTGTTTGACGAAGCCCTGACGTTTTTCGATCAACTGCCTCAGTTCCTCGATCGCAGCATCGTTGGCAGGCACTGGTTCTGTAGCGCCTGCGCTGGAGTCGGCGTTGGTCGGCGCCCGGTCGGAAATGCCAGTGGTCGGCGAAGCGGGGTTTATCGGTGACACGTGCGACGGAATCTCATTCGATTGTGAATTCTGCGCCAAATTCGACGCGGCGGTTTCGCGCGAAGCTCCGACAGTCGCACTCGCGGACTTTAACTCGTCGAGTTGTTGTTCCAATTGCTGAACTTTTTCGCTCAGTTCTTTGACCCGCTGTTTGGTATACAGCGGTTCGTAGTCAGTTTTCATGCAACCGGCTGCCCCAACGACCATTGTCGCGAAAGCACAAAATCGAATTCGATCCAGGCAATTTTTCATTGCAAAATTATCTTTGCTGGCAAAAAGGTGTAATTATTGATTGGCGATATGTGAGATTGATCGTTGCGAGTAAACCCATCCGCTCCGCCAACCGTCAAATTCTGACGGAGGCGACGAAACAATTGGCGTGAGGGCCAAAGCGGGGAATTGGATCAATCGTCACAGGCCGAACATTCCGTCCCGGGTTTGTGGACGGGACGAATTATAGCCGAAAATCTGATTATCGGGCCTTTCATTCTAATTGAGACGATCCAATGATCCATCCGTCACTGATGCGGAAGTGCAAGTTTTTACTGATCAGCCTGGGCTTGGGTTGGCATCTAACTCCGCTGTTGATAGCCCAAGATTGGCACATCGGGAATCCGCCGGTACAACAATCTGTCCCTCAGTACCAACCGATTTACCCGTTGCTCGAACAACCGACGGCAAACATTGACGTTCAACCATCATTGCAACCTTTGCCAGCAGCGACCCGACTGGAACAGTCGCCGACTTTCGGCCCGATCGAAACCCAGATTCGCCCGCCGAGTACTGTGCCGTTTTCAGCCCCATCGACGGTGCCCGCGGTTTCCCTTCAAAATCAATCCAGCTTCGGTGTGGATTACACGCTGTATCGAGATCGGACATCCTTTCCAATCGACATACGCAAGCCTTGCAATCTCTGCACTCAGCCTCCCGAATCGCAGCCACTGACCAAATACAATTGGCCGGGAGTAAACGGTCGGCCCTATCAAGAACGAGAACCGGGCGGGTGTCACTGCGGGAAAAAAGGCTGCGCAAAGTGTAGCCATTTTTCCCTAAACTGGCCGGCACCGTTTTCGGCACGACAAGAACGAAATCATCCCAGTTCCGCTGAATTGAGAGACTTGCCGTGTCAGCCTTGGCGCGTTGCCGATCTATTTGATCCGTTGGTAAATTTTAGATTGCTGAATTATCAACGATCGGATAACGGATATTGCGGGCCCGGTTCGGATCCGTATGGATGCCTGGGAGAGAGCCGACAACTAAGTCGTGTAGCGGGAGTCCATTTTCGAAATCCGGGTGTTCCCGCCGCCGTTCCGGCGACATTGAGTCGTTGATAGTTCAGGCGTTGATCTGTGCGGCGACTTCTTTACGTTGCTGCGGAGTTGCAAACAGGAACGCATGCAGGAATAACATAATCGCGCCAGTTACCAAGACGCTGTCGGCGATATTAAAATTTGGCCACGGATCAAAAAATCGGACGCCCTCCAATCGAAAGTAGATCCAGTCGCGAACACTGTATTTCATCTCGATCGGATTGGTCGATACATATCCCCAGCCAACTCGGTCATAGAAATTCCCAATAATCCCGCCGCTAATCAGTCCGGTCGCAAATGCCAACCAGCGATCGCGAGCGGCCCGCAATGGAAACAACCAAACAAAAATTCCAATCAGCGCCACAATCGAGAAGGCGGCGAACAACGAGCTGTAGCCTTTCCCGAAGCCAAACAGCGCACCTGGATTGGTCGATGTTTGAATACCAAAAATCTGGTCCACCCACCAATGGTCGGCGACATCTGGGTGGCGAGTCCGAGCTAATAGCGGGTCGAAGTATCGACTAAAAACATAGGATTTGGTATACAAATCCAATCCGGCACCGATGAGCAGGGGCCAGAAAAACAGGGCGTAACGACTGACTGGCAATCGTTCGCCCTGGTTGGGAATTGCTATCTTAACGTCGGAATTAGAACCTTGAAGATTCGAGTTCACTGGCACATTTAACGCAGTAAGGGGTATAGGGAATTGCTTTCAAACGTGTTTTCGGAATTTTTCCGTCACATTCGATGCAGGAACCATAAACACCCGCTTCAATTCTTTCAAGAGCACCCTCGATTTGGACCAAGGTCTCACCTTCATTGTGCATCAATAAAATGGTGTTGTCTTGTTCAAATGTGTCACTTCCCATATCGGCCATATGGCTTGGAACCGCCGAAGAACCGCTATTTCCTTTGCCGGACGAGGACAGCGCCGCATCTGCCAGTGTTGAAACATCACCCCTTAGACGGACTCTGAGGATCAGCAACATTTCTTTGTATGGCTTGATCTCAGTTTTTTTCATTTTCATTTTAATTTTTCCTTAAGTAATAATCCGTTGGTTTTGGGCGATTTCAAGCTCCGGTTGGGCGATACCCCCTCTACCTCCGAATCGAGCGTGGTATTCTATGAGCGGGATTATTGACAGTCAAACAAATTTGTTCAATTTTGAGACACTATTTTCCTAAATCGTTGCTACCAAGGGATTTGTGGCGACCTAATCCTGTTAAACAGGACGTCTTAACCCCATTATCGACGAAGTTCTGGAATTCCAAGCTTGCCCGATCAAAAAAGCAATGCCCTATCTACGTCACCGCCGACCCATTTGTTGCCCAAATCGAAATCTCAGCTGGTAAGCCAGTATTTCGATTCGATCTAGTTTTTGAAAAACGTCCTTTTGATTGGAAATTGTTATGCTGGAAATCGCCATTTGCGGAGCCGCAGGAAAGATGGGTCTACGTTTAGTGGACTTGATTTACGCCGACCCTGCGCTGCGAATCGTGGCCGCGATCGAATCCAACGGCCATCCGAAACTAGGAATCGATGCGGGGATCAACGCTGGGATCGGCCCGATTGAGGTCTTGATTTGCGATCAAGCATTTGCCCGGTCTCAAAAACCGCCAGCGGTTTTGATTGATTTTTCCCATCCGTCCGGCTCTGAATTCGCGATTGAATATTGCCAATCCAATCAAGTCCCTTTGGTGCTGGCAACGACTGGTTTGGAATCGGAAACTATCCACAAAATTCAGGCGGCCTCTCAAACGATTCCGCTCGTATGGGCTCCGAGTATGAGCTTGGCGGTTAACCTGTCCATGAAGCTGGTCGAAATGGCTGGACAAGCTTTAAAAAATCAAAGCACTAGTGTCGATGTTGAAATCATTGAGCGCCATCATCGCTTCAAAGCGGATTCACCCAGCGGCACGGCACTGAAGTTTGGCGAGATCATCGCGACGGCGATGGGACAAACGGAACATCGACACGGTCGAACCGGCTTGGTGGGCGCGCGTCCGCAAACTGAAATTGGTTACCATGCGGTTCGCCTGGGTGACAATCCGGGACAGCACACGATTGTATTTGGGATGCTTGGCGAAACGATCGAACTGACTGTCTCGGCCAGCAACCGGGACTGCTACGCGGCCGGTGCGATTGCGGCCTCGAAGTTCGTCGTCAATCAACCGGCCGGCTTGTATAATATGATGGATGTTTTGGGAATTTAAACAACATGGCCAAATGCGATGAGGGATACCTGTGCAGCGTCTGCGGCGGAGATGTGGCCAATGTCACCGATAGCGATTTGTATTTGCGATTCGTGATCGGTTTTCTGGATCCGGAATTGTTGCATGCCTCCCCGGAAAAACATGTCCGTTGCAATCCGTTGTTGGCCCAATTTATTGTGGCGGACGATTTTGAGCCGATCGCAGTGGAGGGTGATTTTTCAAAAATCGAACTCGATCCACAATACGTTCGCGAGCGGGAGTTGCTCGTTACGCGAGGCTGGCAAAGGTTAAAGGAGATTACTTCGCTGGGCGAAGTTTCGATTCTCGAATATCCATTACCGGAGATTATCGAACGGCTTCAGCATGGATCGACGCGGAATGCATCCACCTGATTCGTTAGATTCTTCAAACGGAAGGAAATTTTCGTACCGATCGGACCTGGCAGAGCGGCAATTCACCATACAAGTGCGGGAACAACGCCCCGCCGCGCGATGGTTCCCATTTGAGATCGATCCCCAGCACTGCGGATTCGACTTCAACCAGCAGGAGATCGGTCCGCCCAGCAAAATGTTTGGCGGCGGTTTCGGCGAGTTGTTCCGCAGACGAGAAATGGATAAAGCCATCGGCCAAATCGATTTCGGCACCATAAAAAACTCCCGCCGCTTCCGCTGTTTTCCAGGCCGATTCATCGACAATCTTGTAAATCAATGACATCGAGCGGTATTCCAGGAGTTAGTTTTCCAGTGGCACCAAGGGTCCTTCGGCGGCCGCCATTTTGCGAATGTCTTCCGTGATCTTCATGCTGCAATACTTCGGACCACACATGCTGCAAAAGTGGGCACTCTTGAACGTGTCCTGGGGCAACGTCTCGTCATGATAGGCCCGCGCCGTTTCGGGATCGAGCGAAAGCCGAAACTGCTCGTTCCAGTCAAAAGCAAATCGAGCTCTCGAAAGTGCGTCATCGCGGTCCTGTGCACCCACACGCCCGCGCGCGACATCCGCAGCATGGGCAGAAATTTTATAGGCGATCACGCCGGCCTTCACATCGTCGTTGTTGGGCAGTCCCAAGTGTTCTTTGGGCGTCACGTAGCACAACATGGCCGCACCGTGCCAGCCAGCCATCGCAGCGCCAATCGCGCTGGTAATGTGATCGTATCCGGGAGCAACATCGGTGACTAACGGACCGAGCACATAAAACGGGGCACCATTACAGACCTTGATTTGTCGCTCGACGTTCATTTGAATCTGGTGCATGGGGATATGACCAGGTCCCTCGACCATGACTTGCGTGCCGTTGTCCTGGCCCCGTTGAGTCAATTCACCTAACACATCGAGCTCGGCAAATTGGGCCGCGTCGCTGGCGTCGGCAATACTGCCGGGACGCAGCCCATCTCCCAAACTCCAGGTCACGTCATACTGTCTCATAATGTCGCACAGATCATCGAAAGCGGTATACAACGGGTTTTGTTTCCGATGGACCATCATCCATTTGGCGATCAGTGAACCGCCGCGCGAAACAATTCCGGTTACGCGTTGCGTCGTCAGGTGCAAATGCTCCATCAACACACCACAGTGAATGGTCATATAGTCCACCCCCTGTTGGGCTTGGTGTTCAACCATATCGAGAAAATGTTGGGCGCGCATGTCTTCGATGTTACCACCCAATTGTTCCAGCATTTGGTAGATCGGGACCGTCCCAATCGGGACGGGAGAGGCGTTGATGATCGCGGCGCGAATATTGTCGATGTCTTTGCCCGTCGACAAATCCATCACGGTATCGGCCCCGAAATGGACCGAGGTGTGGAGTTTTTGCAGTTCACCGGCGAGATCACTGGTGACCGCACTATTACCAATGTTGGAGTTGATTTTCGTCTTGGCCGCGATGCCAATACACATCGGCTCAAGGCCTTTTGCCAGATGCACGATGTTGGCCGGAATCACCATTCGGCCCGCCGCGACTTCGTCGCGAATCAGCTCCACCGGCAAGTTTTCGCGAATTGCGACAAACTCCATCTCGGGTGTGACCGCACCAGCGCGGGCGTTGATCAGTTGAGTTGTCATCAAAGGTCTCCAGTGTATTGGTTCGGGGATCGAGGGATTGTCGACTCACGAATAGGTGTTGGTCACGGATAGCCATGAAATCGGGCAAAGTCTCATGGTAGCGCTCAATCCTGGGGCGTCAATTTCCGTGTGGCATTGTGTCATATTTCCGGGTGTTCGGTAATTGGACAACCTATCCCTCTAACGGGAAAGCACTGCCGATCCGCGGAATTGAAGACAGGATTTGCGAATAGTGTGACTTCACCTGGCCCAGATCGATCTTGTTCAGATAGGACGAATAGGTCAGATAACACAATAGAAACCGGACGTCTTTAGCCCAGCCGGGCAGGTACTTGGGAGCCAGACAAATTCCCTGCTCCGCGAAATGGCCGATGATCGGCAAGTCCTCCAGATCCAGTTTTCCGCAAAACAACAATCGCAAACAATCGGCGCGTCCGGCCGAGACAACCGTTCGCAAAAAATTGTGCACACGCAGCAGGCCGTCCAGGTAAACGATGTCCTTGGTAAATGGTGCACCGCCGGTAAGCACGCCGCCACGAAACACTCGTCGGGCGCATTCATAGGCTTGATCTGTTTCGCCAGTGCGTTCCAGAAAGAACCGGTAGACATCCAGAAAATCAGCGCCGTCGATCGCCATTTGAATCGCCAACACTCGATCGGACAGCCGGCGAAACCGATCGAGATCAATCGAACCTGTGATGATCTCCGCGAACACCGCCAAGCCTTCCTGGGTTTTCGTGACCCCCGGGTGGCTGGCGGCCAGAATCTGCAAATTGTTTTGCGAAAATCCGTTCAACGAAGTTGCCACATGGATCGAGGCTTCATGATGAATCAGTTGATTGATATCTTTTTTCGTGAATCGGGCACCGGAGCGAATTCGAATGCGCGTGGGGCCGGCCAGCGCGTTGGCTGACAACTCTTTGACCACGGTGACCGCCGGTGCATCGGCGCCAAACAATTCCTTGACGGCCACGCGCATCGCGCGAGCAACCGAACGCGCAGGGATCGTCGCGATATCCGGAAACCCGAGATCAATTTTTTGAAACTCGCTAAACACTTCGTCGAATTGCCGTGCCAGTCCCAGCGACGTGTTGGCCTCGTCGAGCAATTGATCTTTGGGTGCTCCATACAACAATTGCGAGTACAGAAAAAAGTCCGGCTTGCCGCAGGCCGCCAGCATTTTGGCACTCGACTCAATGTTAAACGCTATTTTTTCCAACCACACGTTAATCTCAGGAGAGAAATCAATGGCTCGGCGCGCAACCCGCAACAACTCGATGGTTTCATTGGCTTCGAATTTTTTGTAACGAACGACCGGCAATTCTTTCCCGCCCTCGGAAAAAAATCGCTCCCGCACGCGCGATGACCAGGAGATGTGCGTCAATACACGAATCGACTTGGTGGCGTTATAAAGCAAACCACAGGCTTCCCTTAGTTTGCCGATATCGATTTGAGCAGCCATAGTTGGTCGGGTCTTACGAAATGATTGACATTGGTCGCACACGTTGCCGGGATGCAACAATGGTTAAATGGCCAACGTTTGTGCCCCAGGGCCGGTATTCTTGGTCCAAAGCTTGCACGTTAGTCCGGCGGAGGGCTAAAATCGACGGTTTGCAACCGTTCACTTTACTCGATGGAGATCAATCGTGTCATCAACAGTTTTTTACCTTAGAACTTTTGTCATGGGCCTGTTAGTGGCCACGGTCGCCATTGCCAGCCCGGTGTTGGCAGACGACGACGATGACGACTCGACGCCAAAGTTCACGATTGGTTCCAAAGCGCCCGCTTTGGATATCGAGCATTGGATGAATGATGGTGAGGGAAAGTTTGACCACACCACGGCGTTGAAATCTGACAAAGTATATGTGGTTGAGTTTTGGGCAACTTGGTGCCCTCCTTGTATTGCCTCGATGCCACACCTGAGCGAAACGCAGCTCAAATACGCCGACAAAGGCGTGCAGATTATCAGCATCAGCGATGAAGACTTGAAAACTGTCGAAACGTTTCTCGAACAGGAAGTCCCGAAGAAAGACCTAACGTACGCCGAGCTGACCAAAAATTATTGTTTGACGGTCGACCCGGACGGTTCCGTGTACAACGATTATTTTCGAGCGGCGGACCAATCGGGAATTCCCTGCGCTTTCATCGTCGGCAAAGAAGGATTCGTTGAATGGATCGGACACCCAATGGAAATGGACAAACCGCTGGCGGAAGTTCTGGAAGGAAAATGGGATCGTGACGCTTATGCCGTCAAAATGAAAGAAGAGCAGGCAGCAGAAGCAGCGATGATGAAAATGCAACAACAGATCGGCAAGAAAATGCAGTCAATTCAAGCCAAAATTGAAGAGGGTGAAGCCGAAGAAGGTGTGAAGATGCTCGATGAGTTAATCGCCGACGAAGAATTTGCAGCTGCCAAACCAAGGTTGGAACAAATGCGTGAACAAATTGTGATCATGTATGTTGGGGGCGCCGAGGGCGTGAAGGGATTGAAGGCACTGGTTGAAAAGAACAAGGACGACCCGGAAATGTTGAATCAGGTCGCTTGGACGTTGTTTGAAAAACATACTGAGGAACCACTTGATGCCGACATGCTGGCCGCGGCGACCGAAGCTGCCGAAATGGCCGTCAAGGCCGACCCGGAAAATGGTGCTGTGCTGGATACGCTCGCCCATTATCTGCACGCCAATGGCGATCTTGATCGCGCGATCGAAATTCAGGAACAAGCGCTCAAACATGCCGGTGGTCAAGAAGCTGAAATTGAGCCCTTCTTGGAGCAACTCAAAGCTGAAAAAGCCAAAGCTGATAAGTAGTTGAAATTTGATTAATTGTTTCAATCGGCAAGGATCGCTCGCGTCGTCTATCTGGTTTCGATTTACCAAACCTGAACCTCTCGTCGAGAATTGGCGAGAGGTTTTTTTTCAGTTATTGACATAATCTGAACCCAACAGCGAGCAGGTCTCGGAGAGATTTGCCAAGCGACCGACGTCTCTGGGAGTCGTCGAACCGGCGCGATCTAACGGAACCCACTCGGATCGCGCTCGGCCGTTGTGCGACTCGCCGCCAATAACACTGGCAGTTCCAAAATCTGCCGTCTAAGAATTTTTTTGGAACAAGCTCCTTGCGCGCGTTTCAGCTGTGCCAAATGCAATAAATCGTACCGAAATTGCGTTCGTGAGACCTGTTCAGCGAGGGTGTTCCAAACGCGGGAATTTTCGTATCCCTCTCGGACCGCATTTACCAGGTCGTCGATGCTGCCCCACTCGCAACAAGCGACCAACGAAAATAGCAACGCGCGCAGGTCGTCGGCCTGCCGATCACTCGCCGCCGCAGCCAAGTCATGTCGCAAATCAAAATCAAACCAGGTAGCCTGACCAGTGGAGCAATCGATCAGGACATTCGTAATCGTCGCATCGGCATGACTGAGTTGGATTTCAGTTTGGTTTGCAGCCAAGAAACTCTGGCGGTGGAACTCCTGCAAAGCGCACGCAGCTGTTTTCACCCAAACTCGTTTTTGCACATCATCTGCGTCGAGGGTTTGCAATAATTTGATCAATGGTTCACCGGGAATTTTCTCGGAAACCAAACCGCTGCCCGCCAGGCAGTCGTCGTCACGGGCTCGACACTGCATCGCCAGTCCAACGATCCGCTCCCACTCGATCCACTCGTCGGTTGGCAGCACGCGTACCAGCGGTCGTCGAAAACGAAAAACAAAATTGCCCAAGGCGATCCACAGTCCACTGGAATGGGTCCGCCGTTTCCTGATCAAGGTTCGACCAGCGACAATGTGGGTCTCGAGCCGGTTGATTTGCACGCCGCCGATTCCTACCGCGACGATATGGCAAATCAAATCCAGAGCTGGTCCGATCATGGCCGCTAGTCCAACGATCCCAACAACGTCACGAATAAATCCTGTGACGACAAATTCGCTTGTGCCAAATCGACCACATGTTGATGATGGGTGAAAAAAATGATCTGGGTTTGCTGCGAAAACTCGGCCAGTACCTTCAATGTGGCCACGGCTCGTCCATCGTCAAAATTAAGCAACACATCATCCACAATAAAGGGTATCGGTTCGTGAACCTTCAGCCAGGATTCCAGACTTGCCAGCCGCAAGGCCAGATACAATTGATCGCAGGTACCATCGCTCAGGCCGTCAACCAGCACTTTTGCTGGTCGCCCGCCGCCGTCAACTCGACGGACGCCCGCCAAGATGGGCTCTCCCTGAAGGTTGAACTCGGCGTGCAAATCAGAGAACTGCCCTAGAGTGATTTCCTGAAAAATCTGACTGGCGCGATTCAAAATCGGCCCCTGGTTTTTTTGTCGATGTTGTTCGATACCGGTGGCCAGTACGGCGGATGCAACCTTGAGTACAGCCAACGACTGAAATTGTTCATCCAGGCGCGCTGCGATGCTCTCGCAAACCGCATTTTGTTCCGACGCCAGACTAATACCATCAAACTTTTGCATTTCGCTTTCGAATCGGGAAATCTCCCCCAATACCAGATCTCGTTGGTCACGTAAACGATCAATCGCGGCACTGCATTGTTCAATCCGATGCGAAAGCGATTCACCCAGTTGGAGCTCGGTTTCGACCTCTGCGAGAAAGTCTGCCAGTTTCGAACCGGCACAAAAACTGGCGATTTGGCCCTCGAGCTCCATCAAATTCGCTTCCGCCGATCGACGGTCAAGCGACCGTTGCGCCGCCGACGTCAATTGTTCCAACGCGGTTACGTTAGCCTGTTGCATTCGAACTTCGAGGATGGCAGTTGTCCCCTCGATGTGTTCCGTGGCCAGTTGTTTCTGTTGAAACAACTCCGATTGGCGATCAATCAGCGATTCTTGTTTCTGGCAGAGCAATCGGGTCGATTGAAGTTTGGACAGCAAAATCTGGAAAGCCTGTTCGGTGGGTTGGCCAACCAACTCGGGTGCCACCTGTTCCAGCAATTGCTGCACCTCCGATTCGAACAACCGCGCGTCACGATCGATGTGTTCCAATCGCGTCCGAAACCGTTCCATCTCCCGGTTTTTTTCCCACAGCTCGTTGATGCTGGACAGCCGTAAATTGGCTTGCGCAGGTAGTGCATTTTTTTCCAAACCCAGATGTTTCATTTCGGCGGACCAGTCGGCCCGCAGCTGAGCCCATTCGGCATTGGTTTCCTGATACTGATTTTCTACTTCCATCAATTCCTGCCGATTGGAGTTCAAGCGTTCAATCAATTGCTCCTGGCGATTGACGGCGGCTTGCAAATCCTCGCATTGGTCACTCAATAATCGCAACATTTCCTGCAACGATTTACCCATTAGATTGGTTGAGGGTGTTAACTGCTGAAGGGCGGAGATCAGACGTTGAGAGCAATCGGCAATTTGAAGTTTGAGTCGCTCGATGCGCTGTTCCTTGTCGGAAATTTGCGCGGCGGTCTGGACAATGGACTCGTGTTTTCTCAACCAGTCCTGCATCTCAGCGGGCGAAAGTGGCGTGATTCCCAACGGTTTCCAGAGGGCCAGCCAGTCTGCTTCAACGGCGCGAGATTCAGTTTCTGCGATCGCCAACTGTTGCTGGAGTTTGGTCTGCAACCGAACCGCTCGTTCGTAGTCGGATTGCAGTTTGACTTTGAAGGCCACCCGTTCGGCATCATTCCGCAAGTCATCTGCAATCCGATCGGACTGGGCAACTGCGTGTTGATAGGCGGTCGTCAAATCCAGCGGTGGGGTAAACTGCTTCGCAAAATCTTCACGCAAGGTCGAATCGCATGTTCTGGATTGCCATTCGGACAGGACCAACAACCAACCGACTTCGCGAACTTGTCGCCAATGCACCAGATCGTCCTGTGTCGGAACTGCTTGGCCCGACTCAAGGTCGCTAAGTTGTTGCTGCAACGACTCGCGTTGCTCTCCCGTTTCGAACAACCGTTGGCGCAATGTCTGCGTTGAATGTTGGGCGATCTTCCGTTGTTCATCGATGCGATCCACACTGGCCGGGAAGGGAACTGCGATTGACTCCAGCCGCCTCACGTCACCGCTCCATAGCGGCAGTTGTTGAATCGCGAGTGTCGATTTTTGTTGCATTCTTTCGAGTTCAAGTATCGCGTTGGCCAAATCGGATTCCAAATTCCCCTGTTCCTGCACGACCCGCAAAGTCGCCCGAAAGCTGGCGAATTCGGCGGACACTCGAAACGACTGCTGGCTCGTTTCCGCTTGTGTGATTTCCACACGTATTTTTTCACAACGCTTGCGTTCGGCTTGAAGCCGTTCGAATAAGCGTTCCTGCCTGTTTCCCAGTTCATGGATGCGGAGTGATTTATCGGGAGACAATCGGAAGTGTTCGATTTCGCTTAACTCGGTTGGTCGGTCCAAGTCGCGCAAAATCTCCTTGGACTCCTGTTCGAATAGCTCTCGCTTGGCGGCAACTCCCGGGCGATCGAGCAATGACTTTCGATAGGGCCCGATTCGATCTCGCAGCGCCTCGATCGCTTCGGATCTTTGCAACAAATCAATCGGTATCGCCAACAGTGCGAGCTGCTCTTCGACGGATCTCAAAGCCGCCTCGGCGGCACTTTGTTGCGTTTGTGCGGTTCGCAAGGAAATCAGCAAGGGGTTGATCTGTTCAGCGAAATCGGGATCCAGTTTGGGGGCATCCTGTAACAATTCCCATGCTGACGAGCGGATCCTCCAGCGATCGATTACGGGTACAGCGTTGTGGATTCGGGTCAGACGATCCAGTTCGCGGCATGAGTTACCAATGTGTTCTTCCAGGGATGTGCGTCTCTTGAGGGCCGCTTGCAGCTCACCGTCAAATCGATTCCAGGTTTCGACCGTGACCTGCCTGTCACTGACGGTTTTTCGAGCGACCAGGTACTCCTGAATCCCCGCGTGCACCACTCCGCTGCGGCCACTGGATTTCAATAGTCCATCGATGTCCGCTTGCAACCCTTGTTGTAAGTTTTGCAAATCGACCAAGCCCGCTCCCGCTGCGAACAACATTTCTCCGAGGCGCCCTTTCCCGGCGGCAATTTCTTGTCCTCCACTACGCAACCGTTGGTGATCAATCGCAAACATCGTTGTGAAAAACTCACGATCGACATCACCCAGCAGGCTTGCCAATTGCTGATCTTCTACATGATCCTGGTCGTTGTGACACCGTAGAGATTTTAGATTTGCCTTGCGGCGGATGACATTCAATTCCGTGCCGTCGCGATGGCGCAAACGCCCCCCGATTCGCAAATTGCTATACGGATGTTGGAAATCGTCGGATGTTCGCGTGGGAAATCCATACAAAAAATCGGTGATGGCTCGCAAAGAAGAGCTCTTGCCAGCTTCGTTCGGGCCATAAATCAAATGCAATCCTTGCCGACCCGCAGCAAGGTCAATTCGCCGCTCGGTGAACGGCCCAAAAGCGATCAGATTCAGTTCCAGAAATCTCATGGGGAACTCTTCTTTGATCCGCGCGGCGGGACCAAGCGCTTCGAAGAAGGGATCGGTGCGGCGGCGGTTGGATTGTGCATCCGATTCAGCAACAATGATTCGGCTTGATGCAAAACGGCTGTCAGCCAAGCGTGTTGGTCATTTCCAGCGTCAATCCCTGCGCGCAATTCCGACGGGAGTTTTTTCAGCAGGCTATCGAGATCAACGCCGATGTCAAGCAAACGATCCGGTTCGCGTCGAAGTTGGGCAAATAGTTCCGTCAGTTCACCCATCGCGCTTTCGTCGACTGGTCGAAAGGCCTGTTGAAACGAACTGTCGATGGTAAGAAATTTGACTTTTTCGATCCACAATTCCCCGCGACCGGCATCGATCGCCACTCCGCGAACTTGATTGATATAGTGGTCTCGATGAGCCTCCAACTCTCGATGCAAGCGGGTTTGGCCATGGAACTCGACCCGCACAGCCAGTGGCAGACCATTCGATTGACTATGCAGCCGTTGCAATTCCTGGTGGACCAATTCCAGTAGCCGATCACCATCGTTCACGGATGAAACATCTACCGCCGCGATTTCCCACCGCATTACATCCAGAGCTTGAAACTGGGCAGCTACCGTATGATCATCCGCAACCGTCACCAACCAACAACCCTTGGGCCCAGTTTCGCGAATGTGGCGTCCCTGAATATTTCCTGAAAACGAGATGAACGGATCGCGCGCCAATATTTCTCGTTGGTGAATATGTCCCAGTGCCCAATAGTCATAGCCTTTGAGCTTCAAGCCTTCAACCGAACAGGGCGCATAGGTGTCATGGCCTGCACGCCCATCCGCACTGGTATGCAGCATTCCGATATTGAAACAGCCTTTAACCGCTATCGGGTAGCCCGCCGACAAGTCTTCAGCAACCGCTGCCGTCGCAAAACTCTGGCCGTGTATCGCGACATCGAGATGGGAAAGCTGAACCGACTGCGGCGCATTCGCTGAAAAGAATACAACATTATCCGGCAACTGCATCGACCGCGTCATCCGATTGCGAGCGTCGTGGTTTCCGGCGATCAGGAAAAGCGGAATACCAGCCTCGCGCAGCCGACTGGCCTGCAGCACAAAAAACAAGGGAGTATTAAAATCTTTCCAATCTCCATCATACAAATCGCCGGCGATCAAAACGAAGTTGACGCTTTGTTGAATCGCCAAGTCAACCAAATTCACCAGCCCATTTCGTGGTGCTCGCCGAATTTCCTGGACTGGCGCACCATCATACTGCTCCAGTCCCTTCAGCGGGCTATCGAGGTGAATGTCAGCGGCGTGGATGAATTTGAAAATATCAGGTCTCGCAAGCAATAGTCGATCAGTTTTCCAACAACCGCCGGTCACGACGTTCACCGGCAAGCCGTAGGTGTCCCGAATTCGGCCGCCGGCCAGCAATCGCATGGTTCGGCTTAAACCAATAGTTTATCAAAACCATGTTCTGGCGGTAGGAATCTGTTAAAACTCAGAGATACATAATCCAATTGTTTCTCCCGGCGGATCAGACCATGAAAGCACTTGTTTTATCCGAACTGAAAACGCCTCTCGAACTCCAAACACGTCCCGACTTGAGCGCGGAAGCGATCGGAGCAAAGGATGTCGTGGTGCGTCTGCGAGCCGCTGCGTTGAACCGACGTGATTATTGGATCACGCAAGGAAAATATCCTAACATCACACTCCCCATCGTGTTGGGTTCGGACGGAGTAGGCATCGTGACTGCACGAGGATCGGAAGTCGAAAACACATTTGGTGCAGGTGAAGTTATTATTAACCCAGGTTGGCATTGGGGTGAGAACTTACAGGTTCAGTCAAACGAATTTCAAATTCTGGGACTGCCTCACGATGGCACATTGGCCGAGGAGGTGCAGATTCCCGCCGAGCATCTCTGGGCCAAACCGTGGCATTTATCCTCGACTCAGGCGGCGGCATTGCCGCTGGCAGGAGTGACTGCGTATCGGGCACTTTTCGGGCGTGGTGGATTGCAAGCCGGGCAAAACATCTTGGTCACCGGAGTGGGAGGAGGAGTCGCGATGTTTGTTGTCCAATTCGCTGTGGCGGCTGGTGCGAATGTGTACGTGACTTCGTCATCCGATGCCAAAATTGATGCGGCGATTGGACTGGGTGCAATTGCTGGATTCAATTATACCGATCCGCAGTGGCACCAAACGCTTCAAAGTCGCTGCGGTCTGATGAATGTTATCATCGACAGCACCGGGGGTCCGGGCTATGCCAAATTGATTGAGCTGGCAGCACCGGCAGGACGTATTGTCAGTTACGGGAGTACCGCCGGAGCGCCGGAGCGATTGGATTTATTTCAAGTTTTTTGGAAGCAATTGAACTTACTTGGCTCGACCATGGGTTCCGAGTTGGACTTTGGTGCGATGTTGGATTTCGTAAATCTGCATCAAATTCAACCAGTTGTCGATAGCGTGCGACCATGGACGGAATGCAATCAATCGCTCGAGCGAATGAAAGCTGGCCACCAGTTTGGTAAACTGGTGCTCGTCATGTAGTTAAGGGGCCAAGTTTAGAAAATCGGAACGATCATGAAGCAATTTTCTCGGCGAAAATTTATTGGCACGGGGATTTCGGCGGGAGTTATGTTGTCGTCGCCCGCGAGATCGTTGTGGGCCGCCAATTGTAACGACTCAATTAATCTTGGCTTCATCGGCTGCGGCGGACGCGCGGGACAACTCGCCAGCGAATTCGAGAAGATTGCCGGCGTCAACCTGGCTGGATTCTGTGACCCCGACAGCAGCCGCCTGGAAATCATGCAACAGAAATATCCGCGGGCTCAAACGTGGAGCGATCTACGTGAAATGTTGGCTGCGGACAGCATCGACGCGGTTGTTGTGGCAACCTGCAATCACTGGCACTGCTTGGCTTCAATTTGGGCGATGGAAGCGGGCAAGGATGTGTATGTTGAGAAACCACTTTCGCATTCACAGTGGGAAGGGGAGCAAACGATCAATGCCGCACGTCGTTACAATCGAATTTGTCAGGTTGGTATGCAACAGCGATCTGATCCGATGCAAGCCGCGATCAAGCAGTTCCTGCACCAACAAGGTGCACTAGGCAAAATCACAGCCGTGCGGGTCAATCGAATCGGCTTGCGGGCAGCGATTGGGAAACGAGCTGCGCCGCTGAAGATTGAGAAAAATATTGCCTACGATTTATGGCTTGGCCCGGCCCAGGACGAAGCGATTTTTCGTGGCGCCCTGCATTACGATTGGCATTGGGATTGGAATACTGGCTCGGGCGAAATGGGCAACTGGGGAGTCCACGTGCTGGATGATGTGCGCAATAACGTATTTCAGGATGCGGTCATCTGGCCGACGAAAATTTTCGGCGGCGGCGGAAGATTGAGTTGGAATGACGCTGGCCAAACGCCCAACGTGCAATTTATCTATTTCGATACCGGGAGCATTCCTGTCGTGATTGGGTTAAGCAATTTACCAGCAGAACCCGACGGCAAGACAACTCCACCGCATCCAGGTCCTGACAGTGGCTATCTCGTATATTGCGAAGGAGGTCGTTTGGAAGGACAACGGGGGCGCGCGAAGGCGTTCGACCAAGCTGGTCAGTTGGTCCAGGAATTTAAGGGCGATAATGGCGATGGTCGCCATCAACAGAACTTCATCGACGCGGTTCGCAGCCGAGATGCGACCCAGTTGAATGCCGCCGTCGAGATTGGTCATCATAGCTCCGGTTGGTGCAATCTTGCCAACATCGCCTTTCGAGCTGGTGGTGGGTTCTCCCTGGCTGATGCCCGCGAAATCGGCGTGGAGTCATGGCAGGTTCTACTGGATGAAATGCAGACCCACGTCCAGGCTCATGGAATGCAACTGGGCGATGAAGCGATTCGCTTAGGCCCTCCTTTGGAGTTGGACGCTGCGACCGGAAGATTCATCGGAGAACATGCCTCGGTTGCCAACGGGTTTCTCAAGCGGGAGTATCGTGAGGATTTCGAAGTTCCCGAATTGGCTGTGTCGGATTGATAGTGTGCAATTGAAAACAACGCTGGCGAAGGATTTTTCGCCGGGAATAGGGGCTCACTTGCTGTAGATTTGGGCCGGAATCCGGCTGCCATCCGATTCCCGAACATTCGAGCTCGACATTTTTACCGAAACTGGTATAGGATTACTCAAGTGCTGCGTCATCAATTTTGGAATTCAAAACTGCTCGCCAAGTTCGCCATGTTATTTTCGTTAATCTCCGCCCGACACCCACCGCGCCCATCTGATGGGTTTCGTGGACTGGATTGCCGGTGGTGGCGGTTGGCCAGTTTCCTGTTCATTTTTTCGGCCATATTCGTCTCCAGCGTAGCGGCGGACGACCAGCTTCCTTTCGACGCCGCCAGCTTGGATAACCAAATTGCCAGTTACGTTGCTCAACTGGACGATTTGAGTTTTGTGGCTCGCGAAAAGGCCATGCAAGAATTGGCTGTCATCGGTTGTCCGGCAATTCGACCCTTGGCCATTAAAGTACTCAAAGGTTCACCGGAAGCGGCCTGGCGCGCGAAGCATTCGTTGGAATTAATCGGGACGCAGGGGAACGAAGATACGTTTTACAAATCCATTGGCGTGTTGCAGTTGTTCTATCTCGCCGGCAGCGATTCGTTGCGCGGAAAAATTGCTCAACTGCAACAACAATGGCGACTCGAACAAAAAAAGAACGCCATTGCTCGACTGCGGACCCTCGGCGCAACTGTACTGGATCCTCTAGAAAACGCTCCGGCTTTTGCGAATGAGCTAAACAATCTCGGCGGTCCTTTCTTTGCGAATGATTTTTTGATACCGGCGCAAGCAGAGATAGTTTTTTCCGGCGATCCGACGTTGCCGGAAAGCAATTTCAAACCGCGTCCCGAATTCAAAAAGTCGACCTTGAATACCGTGGAAACGACTCGCCAGATCGATCAGATTTTGTCGGCCTCATTGGCGGAAAATCGTGAGCGCATTCTAACTGACTCGGCCGACCCGAGCGAAGCCGTCGATTTGGCCCCAACGGATATTGATCAAGCGCAATTGTTACCGATTGAGATGCGAATTCAAAGAATGCAAATCTTTGCGGCCCGGCAAAATGGTGACTTCCTGAATGTTGGTTCCGGCGGCGGGCTTACCGTTTCATTGGACGAACGCTGGCAGGGAACTGTCGACGATTTGCGAGAAATGCAAAAACTGACCGGACTTTCCCGAATCGAATTGAGCAATTTCAATCCCGGTGCCGAACAATTGGCCGAGTTGTCCAAACTGTCATCGGTAACTGCCCTCCAAATTGTGGGAACCGAACTCCCGGTTGACGAGTTTGCCCCGCTGGCGGAGCTGAGTCAATTGAATGAACTTGAATTCGTTGGCCGGGTGATCGACGCAAAAGTTCTGAAGGGGTTTTCCGCTTCCAAGTCTTTGGGTCATCTTTCGTTTACCGATTGCGAAATAGGCCCAACTGTTCTCAACGAATTGGCGACATATCCGGCCTTGCGGTCGATTTTTTTCCAGGATATGCAAATTGAATCGCCCATTTTCCTGGCCCTGGAACGTCTCGAAAATTTGAATTACGTCAATATGTCGATTTGCAAATTTGAAACGGCTGCCTATCGGAAATTCGAAGCCGCACGGCCGATGCTGCAAATCGCCTTCACGCCGCAAGCATTTTTGGGAGTTCGCGGCGGCGCACTAAATTATGATGATTTAGCCGGTTGCGAAATTTCTGAAGTCGTGGCGGACTCCGGTGCCGAAAGAGGCGGGTTGTTGGTCGGCGATCAAATCGAGTCGGTGGATGGTCAACCGATTGAGAGATTTGAAGATTTGCGCTTGCACATTGCCCAACACAAGGTCGGCGAAGTACTCACCGTCGTCGTTAGTCGCGATGGCAAACCCGTCGAGCTCAAGATCGAATTGTCACAGAACCAGGCGAATCGCGAGTAGGGTTAACAAGCGAACGCGAGCCAATAGAACGTACAACCGGTGACCGCTGTAAGCCACATCATAATCGCGGCGGTCCAGCCCCAAAATTTGTGGGAGACACTATGGGCGTTGGGTTGAGCCGGCTGAGGGAACTTTCTTAATGCCATCAGGATCACGTAGGCCCAAACGAAAGGCGTCGGGATCGCAAACGCCAAATGAATCCACAGCGCGCGATCGACGAGTCCGCTTTCATAGAATCGCGATTCTTTAGCCAGTTGCCGCCACTGGGTCACGAACCGGACATCGATCTCGAAAATCAAGATTGCAATCACCAACACGATCGCCAAGACAATTTGCAGGCGGCGATGAGTCGCAAATTGGCGGCTGCGGCGGACCAGGTAAATGCTGATCGTCAACACCAGACAAATCACGAACATCGCGAGGAAGACTGCATCCAACACATACGATCCGCGAGTCGGCAAAAATCCTTCGGCTAGCAACAAAGTGAATTCGTTTCTTTAAGGTATCATCATTGGCTTGGGAAACGTGAGTTTAGAATCAACACCGCCGCCAAGACAACCCGGCTAATTCGACTCCGATGGACTTCCCATCCCCCTTCGCGAGCCCGCCAGTAATCCACTACCCATTGTGTCCGTTGGGGGATTCCCGCTCTTTCCACGAATCAAACTGAATCTTGCGGCTAAATTTGGCGGAAGTCCGTTGCGATTGGTCTCAGCCGTCGTCGCGAAACAGTGATGACCCAAATTCGGTCAAGATTCTAGCTTCCCGGTCCCGGACCTTGACGAAATTCGTGCCGGTAAAGATATTAGTCACAGGAAAGTTGATCCACTTCCGTGTAGCGGAAATCTGAAGTAATCCTTCAGCGTTTGCCAACGCCCCTGGACACCTTACCAAGTTAGCAGCGACTCAGGCCCGAGTGGCGGAATGGCAGACGCTCAGGATTTAAAATCCTGTGACCGTTAAGGTCGTGCGGGTTCAAGTCCCGCCTCGGGTACTGATTTTTTCCAGGATTTTCATCTCCATCGCAACGGTTGAGTTGTTGGGTGTGTCTTGCCTCTAAAGGATTTGGAATTTCCTGATTTGGGTTAACATAATGCTAACCCAGGAGAAATTCCATGACCAAAAACCGAAGAAAATTTACCGCTGAGCAAAAGGCCGAGATCGTACGACGCCATCTGAAAGATAAA